>CAVBGK010000019.1:0-46702 GCA_963594995.1 Bacteroidaceae bacterium | reverse complement strand
CTTTATAATTTCTTAACGATAAGTTGGTGGTGAACTGACGAATATCTAAAGGTTTACATTTCAGATAAAAAGAAGACTGAGTAGTTACCAAAAAGACAAGTTTCTTTTAAAAAATCCTAATATCTTTACTTATTTCATTTTTTTTTCGTACCTTTGCATTGTCTTTCATAAGATTCGGGATTTGGCGCAGTTGGTAGCGCACACGTCTGGGGGGCGCGAGGTCGCTGGTTCGAGTCCAGTAATCCCGACAAAGTCAGAGTCGTTTTCAAGGTTTTTACCAGATTACACCTGCAAATAGTTTCATCCTGTGAAACTGCGAGTTCCTCGGCTTGGAACGATGAGTTCCAAGCCGAGGAACTTTTTTTTGTGTCCACACGTATCTTTTGTGTCTTGGAGAGCCATCTATTCCAGCATGAGCCAGCCGTCGTCCGTCCAATGAATTTTCTTCTCAACCAAGATGCTTGCGCCATCCTTCTCTATGCTATAACCGTGACAGAAGAAGAAATCGCCATCCGGGAAGCTATAGGCAGAACTATGCCCCATTGCCTCAAACTCTTTCTTGTCACCCTCGATGAGCAAATATCCACCTCCCTCACGCATATCCTTGCCCTCCTTGTCAAGGTAAGGGCCAGCGACCTGCTTGCTTCTTCCCATAGCCACCCGATAGGTACTTTTGATACCCCGGCAACAGTAATCCCAACTGACGAAGAGATAATAATAGTTGCCATGTTTTATGATAAAAGGTGCCTCGATGGCGTTGGTTTCGGCATGACGGCGAGCGATGGTCATGGGCTTCGCCCCCTTCTTCACATGCATCGTCTTGTCGAGCGGTATGAGTTTAATGCCATCCCAGAAAGATCCCCATGTCATCCAAGGATTGCCCTTATCGTCAATGATGAAGTTTGGATCGATGGCATTCCAGTTGTCACGTTTTCCCTTGGAGGCGATAATACACCCCTCGTCCTTCCATCCATCCTTGTTTGCCAAAGAGGTATTGCTCAACAATCCGATGGCAGAGGTATTCTTGCCAAAGGTAGAGCAAGAGTATGCCAAATACCATTTCTTGCGATACTTGATGACATCAGGTGCCCAGATATGGTTCTCGAAGCCTGGTACGCTGTCATGACTCCAGGCCGGAACTTGCTCATTCTTCAACACGCCGTCACGATACAAAGTCCACTGCTTGCGGTCGGTGGAAGTCATCTGTGTGATGCCGTGCCCGGTGCAGTAAAGATAATACGTGCCATTCTCGTACGCCAGCACAGGGTCGTGGACAAAAGGTTCTTCCACCACCGTTTGTGCATTTACAGCAGGAGCAGCAATGATTATTGCTGCTCCCAAAAGTACTTTCCTCAGTTTCATTCTCTTATATATTACTATGACGGATTTCAAAACTTGGAACAAGAATTACTTGTTCACAAACTTTTTGCCATTCACAATCACCACTCCCTTGTAGTCCTTATTGACTTGCTGACCAGCCAAGTTGTACCACTTGCCTATATGGTTTACCTGCTTTTCGACAATAATGGGGTCTCCGATGCCCGTTGCCAGACTAGACCCATCAATGTAAGAACCCTCGTTCACAAAGAAGAGGTTGATTTCGCTAGGTTTGGCAGAGAGGGTCGTTGTGAAAGAATAGTTATACACCTTCGATGCAGTCGTTGTAATGGTTGAAGTCATCTTCACTACTCCACCCATAGATAATTCCACGACCATGTCAACCAACGAGCCATCCATGTCTTTCACGAATGTATTCCAGTTAAAATTACCAGTACATCCTGTGTTAGAATTAGTCGTATTGTTCCAATTGTCACAGCGCACACCAAAATACTCCACATACCCTGCGGCACCGTGAGTAGCATTGGCACCATACAAACACCAGTTCTTGAAGTTTTCAGTCTTATTACTATAGTTATAGAACTTAAACTGCACCTTCTTGCCAGCCTTCAAAGTGTAATCTTGGAGCGAGAAGTTTGTCCACCAACCTGCCGTTGTTGTCTTCTGTGAAGATATGGGATAATAGACAGGTGTCGTTTCCTTAGCATCCGCATCGATGGTAAGCGTATAATCCTTTTGATACACATAGTTGTCCTTGCTCACAGTCAAGGTCAATGTGACCTTTCCACGCCCTACGATAGAGCCGTCGTCAGCCAAAACAGAAGTGTCGCTAGACTTCCATGAAACAGTAGCTCCAAGAAGTCCATCCGTTGACAATGTGGGCTTAGAGTTCAGAGTCGCGCCATCAGAGAAAGAAACAGACAACCTGTCGAGCGTATATTTGACAGCAGCCTTGGCATCCGCCTTACTACCCCAAACACACAAGCCACGAGTCTGCAAACTCGCCCCACCAGAAGTAGCCTTACCATCTGAAGAGCTGAGGGCTGTGAAGCATAGAGCCTTGATGTTGGTATAGTCTATGGTCTGCTCTGTAAGCACACCCTTGAAGGTTACACTGGTTTTGCCCGTGGCCACGCCATTCAAGGTAAGATTAACATAACTGGTGCCACTTACCAATGCCCACGACCCTGTATAAGCGCCTGTAATCGTCCCGTCCGCATTGAGGTGAATGGTAACTGGTTTCTCATAAGCCTTGGCGGCTGTGTTTTGACGATAAGGATGAGCTATCAACTGATAGTCGCCTGCCACATCTGTAGCAGAGTAAAGTTGCTGAGCTGCGATATCTTCAGCTGTATAGGTCTCCCCACTAAACTCATATGGTGCAGCCACAAGCCAGCCGTCTTGATTGGTGAACAACTGATGGACACGCACTTGATGCCCTTCAGTGCCATCATTGAAACGTGTGTGATAAACGAGCATGGCACGCCCCTTCTCATCCACCATGGCCGAGTTATGTCCCTGCGCCAATTCCGCCACAGGCATGGTGTCCCACTGATAATTACCGAAGAGTTTGACACCCTCGTCACGAGTTGCATTCGACCCAAAATTAAGCTTATACACACTATATATAGCGCCAATGCCTGTCGAGGTAAGGCAATCTACATAGGGCCCAGTTGGCGAAGCAGAGCGGAACACACGCATCTGGTAACCACCAGCACTCGTCAAGCTTCCATAACTCATAAAAAGGAAGTAGTTCTTGCCTATTTTCTGGATATAGCTAGCCTCCCCGGAAACATAGTAACCACCGGCGATTTTCTTTCCAAAATATGGGTCGCTGGTGGTATTGGCATTCGCCGAGCCGGGAGTCACAGACTTACCGCTCACTTCGTAAGGGTAGGTATATGTATAGTCACGAAGCCCATTGGTCTTGTCGAGCTTGAGCATGAAGATACCGCCAGACCATGAGCCATAACTCATCCACAGGTTGTCATCATCATCATAGAAAACGCATGGGTCGATACAATTGGGCCAGTACGTCCCCCACTTGTCGCTCACGTTGTAGCGTGCTGGCAAAGAGCTGGCACCTGTAGCGATTGCTAAATCCGTCATCTCCCAATCACCTGTGGCAGCATATGAATTGTGCTCATATTTACCTTGGAAACCGGAGCATACGACTGGACCCTGATACATCCAAGGTCCCTCGATTTTGTCGGAAGTGAGACACACGATGGAAGAGCACCAATGGTCACCATTCAGGCTCATATACATGCACCACTTCTTCATCGTTTTGTTGTAGATAATGTCCGGAGCCCACTGATTTCCCGCCACCGAACTTCCTTTGTCCTGCCAGCCATGGGCATCAAAGTTGGCGAAGTCAACCTCCTCACCCTTGTAGTTCTTCACCTTGGTCACAGCCTGCTTGGAATAGGCATTACTGAAATTAACCAACTTGCCATTGAGGCCGGCAAAGAGACTGTTGGTTGCCGTGGTAGTTTCCTCGCCAGCCTTAAAAATTGTCCATTCTTGATAATTGCTAGCCGCAGTAGTCTTACCCCTGCCCAAATGTGATCCGTATATATAGTAGGTAGGCGAACTAGGATTGGTGATGGCATCGACCACGACGGATGGGTCATGGCAAGAAACCCGTTTACCATAAGTTCTTGCCTCGTAAGCATTCACCAGGTCATTGTCCGTAACCAGAGTTTGGGCCATGGCTCCCATTGCAACCAAGCCCATCATGGAAAATAAAAGTTTTTTCATTGTTTAACGATTGTTACGTTCTGTTTTTAGCCTATATGTTTTGCTAACCAAACTATTTGGTTTTGTGCTGACAAAAGTACAATTATCGCAGAAATACATGGTGGACAAAAGCATTTTTAAGGTGGACAAACCATATAAAAGATGCTTTTGCACTCCTTTATGTGGTTCATCCTATTGGCTGTAAGCTCCAACACCATCCTTATAGGCGGAAGGAGAAACTCCATATTGCTTCGTAAAGCAACGGGTAAAATACTTGGGGTCATTGAAACCTACCCGATAGGCAATCTCTGTAATGTTGCGGTTCGCCGTATTTTCCTCTATCAGTTTCTTGGCGACATCCAAGCGATAATTGCGAATAAACTGGGCGGTCGGCAAACCTACCTCCGTATTCAACTTTTTACTGAGGGTGCTTCGATTGACCAACATCGCATCCGCCAATTCCTGCACCCCAAACTCAGAATTACCATAGTTCTTTTCCATCACCTCCATGACACTCACCATAAACGACTTCGTATGCTTTTCCACTTCCTGCTTGTCCGCCTCGATGGTCTTCATTTGGCTTTCCTGATACCTGCGCTGATTTTCCAAGATATTCTGAATACGATGTTGCAACATTCCGGGTTCATCACTTTCTTTCAATGCAGCCTCTATGGGTCGGTACAAAGCCTCGGCTTCCCTTTCACGCATCACTTTGAGACGGCGCACATAGATATATTGTACCAAAGCTACTATACCTATTATTATTATGGAGACAAACCACCAGCTCTTCCAAAAATAAGGGGTGACTACCACCTCTATGGAGACCTGTTGCTCTTGATTGTTCGCTATCGACGGGGCATACTTCACCTCAAACTGATAGTTACCGGCAGGCAGAATAGAATATCGCACACTGTGCTGACCGGGTTTGAGTTGAGTCCAATCATTCTCATAGCCCTTCATGCGATAAAGATACACACCCTGGGTCTCACCACCATAATTGAGAGCGGAGAAATTGATGGCAAAAGACCGATTGCTCTCATGCAGATAAATTTTGTCTGCAACAGTTATATCTTGCTCCAAATAGTCGCTTCCCGCCAAGATGGGTTGGTTGTCAACCTCCAGTTCGGTAAAACGCAACCTTCCAGCATCGTTCCTTGTTCGGCTGATGCCCGAAATGCCCATCATACCACGGTCGGTACCCAGATAAATCTTGCCAGACGGCGTTCGGTAAGCACCATTGAAATAGAATTGTGCGCTGAGCAACCCATCTTCCTTGAAGAAACTGCTGAAAGTTTCCGTCTTGGGATTAAAAACCGAAAGTCCATTGTCGGTTGCTATCCACAGCATACCATTGTTGTCCTCCACAATTCCTTTCACACAGTTGTTGGCCAGTCCATTATTGGTCGTAAACGACCGCACGTTCAACTTACCATCCTTACCATAGTTATAGCAATACATACCATAGCCATTGCTGCCAAGCCATATCCGTCCATCTCGAGTTTGACAAAAAGAGAGAATCTTGTCTATGACACCACTTTGAGGATTGTCCAACTTATAAGGATGATAAGTTACCTTGAAACCAGATGACACCGAACGTGGGCGAGACATCAAGTCAACCTCTATCATACCTTGGCTGCAGCCCATCATCAAGATTCCCTCTTTTGTCACCAGACTTCCAATACAACCATGTACGTCAAGACAACCCTTAAATGGGCGAACCAACTTGTTCCGCTTCAAATCATAGAAAAACAGGCCGTCATTGGTTCCCACCCACATACCGTCATTAAAACGGTCGTATGCGATTGCCCCAACAAAAGCAAGCTGGGAAACAGCGGCTTCCACTCGCCTGATGTTTCCCGGTTGCCCCAAAGGCATGACGGCAAGTCCACTTCCCCACGTCCCTATCCAAAGATTACCTTGGTTATCCGCAGCAAGGGCTGAAACACTATTGTGAGGCAACCCCGAATTGGCGGTCGTATAATGTATAAATATATCTTTATGGGGGAGCAATCGGTTGAGACCTCCTTCCACCGTACCTACCCACAGGGTACCATCGGGTTCTGCATACATGGCATTGACCGCATTTTGCGAGAGACTTTCAGCGTTAGACGGATCGTGACGATAATACTCCAACAGCAACTGCCGAGGAGTCAACTTGGTTATTCCCCCCGTCTCCGTACCAACCCAAATCTGTCCATTGCCCACAAACAAACAGTTCACAAAGTTACTCCCCAGGGGGGTGGGCTTGCCATTGCTATTCCAATGTTCTATCTCCCCAGTCTTGTCATCTATCACATCTACTCCGCAAAGAGTTCCTGCCAAGAGTTTATTTTCCGGTGAAACCACAAGACTTGTCACCACTTCATGCTGCAACGACCGTTGACTGCCAACACCATGATATTCCTGTTTGGCACTATTGTACAACCCGTGGTTGGTGGCAAGCCATATCTTTCCATGATAGGAGATGATACTGCCTGCATAATTGTTACCCAAGGGGGAGAACAACGCCGTCATATCCCTAGATTGCAACCGATTGTCTTTGGCATAAAATTCACTCACCTTACCATTGCTGCACATGATGACCGTGCCACGGCGATAGACATCACAAAGGCCCAAGTCTGGAGCATGGAACGAGTAGGATGTCTGGAGTACGCTGCTTATCTCACCTTTTTCATTAAAACCGAACCGATAAATGCCAGCAAGAGTAAGCATCCATACATTGCCCTTGACATCACAATACATACGGATACAACGTTCAGCAAAAACTTTCTCCAGTTTTGCCTTCAACAGTTCGTTTTCACAAGTTGGCACAATAGGCTGCATCGTCTTGAGGTCCAACACCTGAGGTCCTTCCTCAAAAGCTATCCAAAGTCGCTTGAAATGGTCTTCATATACATTCCGGCAACTGTTGCTACGCAGGCTTATCCCTGCAAATCCCAATCCAAAGTTGACAAAATTATAGCCATCATAGCGTACCAGTCCCCCACCATGTGTACTGAGCCAAACAAAACCATACGAATCCTGGAAGATATCATCCACAAAATTGTTGGGCATACCCGATGCCATATTGAGATATGTTACATTATAACGACTAGGCAGACCACCTTGGGCAAAACACCCCAAGGCAACTATCCATATCATGATTATGGTCAGAATGTTTCTAATCATTTAATTACTCTGTGCAACGAAGAGTTTCTTTGTACTTTTTAGTTATCGTTTTCTCCAACTGCAAAAGTACGAAGAATATTTGGAAAGAAGAAATATTTAAAAAGAAAAAAAGCTCCGACAAGCATTTTGTGCAAATTGTCGGAGCATAAGACATGGGGCTAGAATTCGAGTATCATAGTCTGACGAGGGCGAAGTTTCACATTTTTGTTCAACCAGACGTTGCGCCCTGTGGTCACATCCTTGGCTTTTTCCGTCGATTCAATGATTTCAGCATAACGAGCGACCTCAAGTTCGTTAACCTCGTTCTTGCCATTGATAACCGTCATCACACTCTTGCCTTGATATTGGCGGGCAATGACATACACACCCTTCCACGGGCAGAACTGAGTCTGCTTACCTTGGATGATGACATCATTGCCTTGCCGCCAATGCAGAAGGCGACTCACCCAGTCGAACATTTGATTTTCCGCATGATTACGTCCTTCCGGCGTGAACGCATTGTGTTTGTCTCCGACCCATCCTCCAGGGAAATCCTTGCGTACATTGCCGTCAGTCACATTCTTGGTTCCATTCATCAACACCTCCGTTCCATAATAGAGTTGCGGCGTGCGGTTGATGGTGAGCAGCAAGGCCAAGGCTTGCTTGAGAGCCACACTGTCCCTTCCTTCTTCCAAGAAGCGGTCGGTGTCGTGGTTCTCGACAAATGCCATTACACTCTTGGGATTGGGATACAGATAATCGTAGCAAAGCACATTGTAGATACGATTCATGCCCTTCCACCACGCATCAGTCTCCTCCTTCTTGGCAGTGTTAATCCTATCGAAGAAGGCAAAGTCCATCACGGTCTTCAGATAACTGTTCTTCTCCGACAACCTGCTGTCCTTTTGCCAAGCTGCAGTATAGGCTGGTTCTGTCACCCAAGTCTCTCCCACCGTATTGAAGTTAGGATATTCCTTGTCAAGCGTTTGCATCCAGAGAGCCATACCATCACGGTCTGCGTATGGGTAGGTATCCATGCGGATGCCATCGATGCCCACGGTCTCTATCCACCACTCGCTGTTTTGGATGAGATATTTCATAACATGAGGGTTACGCTGGTTCAAATCGGGCATGGAAGGCACAAACCATCCGTCCACGGTTTCGTGTAAATCCACCTGGCTGGTATATGGGTCTAGCACTGGAGTCAACTTATAACTGGTCTGTTTGAACATATCATTGACTGTCCTGGATCCATCCATCGTGCCAATTTGCTTTTGGTGCTTTGGCGTCTGATATTCTGGCAGGAGCCATTCCGGGCAGTTAAACCAGTCTTTACTTGGCATATCTGCCACCCACGGATGCTCAAACCCACAATGATTGAAAATCATGTCCATCACCACCTTCAATCCTTTCCGGTGCGCCTCCTTTATCAGCTGCTTGTACTCTGCATTGGTGCCAAACCGCGGATCCACCCGGTAGTAATCGGTAGTGGCATAACCATGATAGGTACTGTTCTTGCCATCATTCGGACTGTCATTCTCCAAGACGGGAGTGAACCACAAGGCTGTGACACCCAACTGGTTGAAATAATCCAAATGTTGGCGAATGCCCTCCAAGTCTCCACCATGGCGAAGGCTCGGTGCTGTGCGGTCGCACGTTTTGTCACGCATCGTCTTGAAAGCATCATTCTTGGGATTGCCATTGGCGAAGCGGTCGGGCATCAACATATAGAGCACGTCCGCATTGGAGAAACCGACACGCTCCTCTCCTTCCATTTCTCGATCTTTCAACAGGTATTTCACCTTCTTCACAGACTTGCCCTGCTTGAAGATCAAGGACATCTCTCCAGCCTTCGCCCCTTGCAGGTTGAGATAGACCAAGAGATAGTTGGGCGAATCAAGCCGGGCGAGTGAATCGATGCGAACACCCGGACAATTCACCTCTACCTCGGCATCCCTTACACCTTTGCCATAAACCATCAATTGAAGTGAGGCATCTTTCATTCCCACATACCAATTGGTAGGATCAATGCGGTCAACCGCAACCGCAGCATTTATGTTCATTGCTCCCATAAGCAACATGAGTGAAACGATTATTTTTCTCATGGATATATCATGATTAAGTTATTTACAATAAAGTATCAAGGCAGACTGTGCATCCACTACGACCTGTCTTCCAACGACCGGCGTGCCGATACCCTCCTCTTGAATCACGCCTTTGCTGCAAGCGACATGATACTCACCTTCAGGAATAGCAAGTTTCTTGGCTTCCTTATTGAAATTGAATGCCACAATAATCTTTTTCCAGGAATCAATACCTTCCAAATCCTTGAGTTGGAAAGCCACTACTCCACCTTGCACCAAGTTCTTCTCACCTTCGGGAGATGCCGTCGATAGAAATTCCAAATGCTTTCTCACGGCATCACCTGTAGCAAGACGGAAAGCAGGATGATTCTTGCGAAGCTGAATCAAACGGCTGTAATACAGGAATACTTGCGGATATTTCTTCAAGTTGTCCCAATCCAAATGATTGATGCTGTCTGGGGAATTGTAACTATTGTGAACGCCCTTCTTGTCACGGAGCATTTCCTCACCGCACAAGATAAACGGTACACCTTGAGAGGTCAAGACGGCAGTCTGAGCCAACTCGTCCAGACGAATCAGCTCCTCCGTACGCTTATCCTCCGGGACAGAAGGGTCGGTCAACGACGGGACACTTGCTTTCAGTCTGTCAACCAAGCACATATCGTCATGGCAACTCACATAGCTAACCTGCTCCACAGGATGATTTGTCCAAGCCTTCTTGTCATAATTCACCTTGCTCATTTCCAACTGGGGGTGTTCGATGCCCCCCACGATACCAAACTTCAAGCTCTCCTCCTCACCCGAGATTCCTGCCAAGAGTGCCCCTTTACGGTCATCCGAGAAGGGACCTCGAAGAGCATCACGCATATCGTCACTGAAAGCACCAATTCCGTCGAGCATTTGGATGTTTGCCTTCATAGCCAATTTTTCCGTAGGATAAGCACAAGTTCCCGCGCTCCATCCCTCACCATATATATATATGGAAGGGTCTATACCATCCACCATTTCCCGAATGGTCTGCATGGTTTCGATGTCGTGCACCCCCATCAGGTCGAAACGGAATCCATCGACATGATATTCATCTATCCAATACTTGATGCTTTCAAGCATGAACTGTCGCATCAAAGGTTTCTCTGATGCAGTCTCATTGCCACAACCAGAACCATCAGAATATTTTCCATCAGCAGTCTTGCGATAGTAATAATCAGGATAAGTGAGCTGGAAATTGCTATGTTCGATGTCGAACGTGTGGTTATAGACCACATCAAGGATTACCCGGATGCCTGCCTGATGCAATGCCTGCACCATCTCCTTAAACTCCTTGATACGAGTCTCGGGAATATATGGGTCGGTAGAATAGCTACCATCCGGCACATTGTAGTTCTTAGGGTCGTACCCCCAATTATATTGAGGGATGTCCTGTTTTGTTTCATCTACCGAGGCATAATCGAAGGAAGGAAGGATATGGACGGCATTGACACCCAACTTTTTCAAGTGTTCGATGGCCTTGGGTTCCGTCAATGCCAAGAACTTTCCCTTGTTTTGCAGCCCAGAAGAGACATCGATGGAAAAATCACGCCAGTGCATCTCATAGATGACAAGGTCTGCTGGCGACTTCATCTCCGGACGTTTGTCTTGTTCCCATCCTTGTGGATTTGTGTCATTCATGTCAACGACTGCTCCGCGCAAGCCGTTGACTCCTACCGCCTTGGCAAAGACGCCTGGCGATTCACCTTTCCCGATGTCAAAGGTATAGAACTTGCCCTTCAAATCACCGTTGACCGTTGCTGTCCACAGATTGTCACCGGCAACCTTCATCTTGATAGTCTTGACAGCCTTGCCTCCATCACCCTGTTCATAAATACGCAATTTTACCGTATTTCCTGACGGTGCCTGAGTAGTAGCACCAGTCATTCCGTCCAGACTGACATCGGTAGGCGAGTTTAGTTTGAAAATGGTCTTGACCTTAGAATACACCATTTCTGCAAATGTATTCTGTGCAAACGCAACTTGCGGAAGCATGGTCACCATAAGCGATAACATTATATTCTTAATACTCTTCATAAGGAAAACATTCTTATCAGATTGGTTGGGCAAGCAAAGAGATGGCGAATCCACCGCCACGTGCCTCCTTTACCTTGATGACATCACCCTTCTTCACCGTCTTGCGAACAATCCGGTATGCCTTAGGGTTCTTCTCATAGTCGGCATCCTTGGCATCCTGATAGATGGCACATGCGTACTTCTTGCCCTTATCCAGGAAATCGAGTTTTACTACTGCAATGCGAGCCGTCGCATCCGTCTTGCCACCCACAAACCAGTTGTCCGTACCCTTCGCCTTACGAGCCACGGTGATATACTTGGCTGGTTCTGCCTCCAGATACTTCGAGTCATCCCAGTCGCAAGCCACGTCACGGATGAACTGGAAGGCATCGTCATACTTCTCATAATGCTCCGGCAAGTCGGCTGCCATCTGCAATGGACTGTACATCACAAGATAGAGTGACAACTGTCCACAAAGTGTCGTATGTACAAAACTCTTGTTGTCGCTCCATGATGAGAGCTGGGTTTCAAAGATGCCAGGGGTATAATCCATCGGGCCACCTTGCAAACGGGTAAATGGCAGCATCACAGTGTGATAAGGCACACTTCCACCAAAAGCTTCATACTCAGTGCCCCGTGCACTCTCGTTGCCCACCAGGTTTGGCCAGGTACGGCAGATGCCTGTAGGACGAGTTGCCTCATGGGCGTTTACCATGACATGATGCTTGGCGGCTGTCTCTACCACCCGCTGGTAGTGATTGTTCATCAACTGGCTGTAGTGATACTCTCCACGGGGGATGATGTCACCCACATAGCCAGTCTTCACTGCATCATAGCCATACTTGTTCATCAAGTTGAAAGCATCCTCTAGATGTCGCTCATAATTGAGGGCTGCGGCAGAAGTTTCATGGTGCATCATCAACTTTACTCCCTTGGCGTGTGCATAGTCGTTGAGGTTCTTGATGTCGAAGTCTGGATATGGAGTCACGAAATCGAAGACATCCAGCTTCTGATGCCCGAACCAATCTTCCCATCCTTCGTTCCAACCTTCGACCAGCACTTCCTGCAATCCGTTCTTGGCTGCAAAGTCAATGTAACGTTTCACCTCCTCGTTGGTAGCACCATGAGTGCCACTGGGTTTACACCTGCTATAATCGGTCACTCCTAAGCGAACCGAGGGATAGTCATTGGTATAGCTCCACGTCTTGACGCCTACGATCATATTCCACCACACACCACAATATTTAGTAGGATGAATCCAGGAGGTATCTTGGATTTTGCAAGGCTCGTTGAGGTTGAGCGTCAACTTGCAGGAGAGCATATCACGGGCATCATCGCTCACGAGTATGGTGCGCCAAGGGGTATTGAAAGGAGTCTGGATGAATCCCTTGCGACCTACGGCATCAGGCGTCAACCAAGACTCGAAAGTCAAGGTCTTCTCATCGAGATTGAGGTGCATGGTGGGATAGTCCAGGCAGGCGGCCTCATGGATGTTGATATACAGACCGTCTTGGGTCTTCAACTGGAGGGATGTTTGTACACCCGTGTCTGAAAACACGGTGGTAGAAGAGTTGCTTTTGTAGCTCTCGCGGTTCTTGGCGATGTTCTCCCGAATGCCTGTCAAAGGAGTAATCTGATACTCATACTCCTGCGTATCGTAGTCTCCTGGAATCCAGTAGGCGGTGTGGTCACCAGCCATGGCAAACTGCGTATGCTCCTCCTGTATCACGAAATAATTAAGACTCTCCTGCTGGGGGAACTCATAGCGCAACCCCATCCCATAATCATAGACCCGGAAACGAATCGTGATGTTTCGATTGGAAGAAACTTGGTGGAGGTTTACCTCCATCTCATTGTAGTGGTTACGGATGGTGGAGGTCTCTCCCCACACAGGTTTCCAAGTCTCGTCAAAAGAAGACGCCTTGCTTCCTGTTTCGGTGAAGCCATCCATTAAGTTCGTCTCCTCCATACCCTTGGAAGCATGCTTGTCCTTCGCCAACTCTAAGCCCAAGTGAGAAGGCTTGCACACGGTCTTGCCCTTATAGGTCATCTCGTAAGTGGGCTGTCCGCTTTCTGAAAGAGAGAATTTCACCTCGACATCGCCATTAGGTGACTTCACGGTTTGGGCCATAGCCAACATCGGGAACAACATACCCATCAATAAAATGCTGATTTTCTTCATATCTTTAGCTATTATCTTTGATTGGATTTGCGAGTAATTCAATTGACAGTGCAAAGATAGCAGTTAGCAACTTTAGTTTCTTCCTGCTTGAGCAATCAGTTCCGTCACCTTATTTATATAAGAGGCATCCTTTGCCAAGTCCTCGATATCGAGGTGCATACGATAACGCCAATAATGTTTCGGGTTGGCTGGGATATTGATTCGCTCCGCATTAGCATCGGCAAGCCGGATGTCTTCGTCGATGGCAAGCCAGTCCTGGATGCTCAAGACGCAAAGCATGGAAGGGCAAGTCAAGTGACGGGAGATGATGTCCTTGGCAAGCCATCCTGGAAGCGGATGAGGAGCAGCTCCCTGACGATAAAGCATGGTGTTGTAATACTCTTGGGTACGCTGAATGTTCTCATCCCACCACTGGCGAAGTGTCGGCATGTCGTGACTGGAAATCGTGCAAACGGAACGGTAAGGGAAACGGCTCAAGTGCCCGAACTTGACCGAAGAGTCCTTCGGCATACTCTGTAGTTCCAAGCTCAATATCTTCAGTTCATTCATTACCCATGGTACACAGTCGGGCACCATACCGAGGTCTTCGGCACAAACCAACATACGAGTAGCCTGAACCAATTTGGGCAACTTCTTCATGGCTTCGCCATACCAATACTGGTTGTTACGACGGTAGAAGTAATCATTGTAAAGGCGGTTGAACGCCTGCTTGTCATGATCGTACAGTGACTCGAAGATGAAGTCAAACTGTGCGGAGATACGTGGATGGAACAAACCTGGAGTGCGGTGGTCACGAACAAAGAGCACGTCGCTAATCAAAGAATAAAGACCATCACGCAGCCAAATCTCCTTTGGGTCGGTCACACCCTCAAAGAGCGCCTCCACCTTGCGTTGGGTATTCACCTCTGGCTTCATCTGATAACGCTCGTCATCCAATGGATCGAGGTACTTTTCTTTTACCTCATCGGCACGTTCATGGAACATACGGTTGAGTACCCAGTCCGTGATAAACGGACGGGTGAAACGGTCCTCCTGGAAATTGAACCCATACGAACGGATTTCCTCAGAAGTCATGCCCAATGCCGGCGCAAACTGGCCGAATAGTCCATGCACGGCATCCACAGGAATCTCCCAGATACGGAAAAATCCCAACACATGGTCGATACGGTAGGCATCGAAGTATTTCGACATATTCTGGAACCGACGCACCCACCACTGGCAGTCATCCTTCAGCATCTCATGCCAGTTGTAGGTAGGAAATCCCCAGTTCTGACCATTCACAGAGAAATCATCGGGTGGAGCTCCAGCCTGACCATTGAGGTTGAAGTACTTAGGTTCCATCCACACGTCACATCCATAGCGATTGACACCGATAGGGATGTCTCCCTTCAAGATCACTCCCAATTTCTTGGCATGCTCGTGCGCCTCCTTCATTTGTGTGTTCAATACATATTGCACGAAGTAGAAGAACTCCACCTCCTTGTAAGCCTCACTCCCGGGGGCTGACAATGTCTTGCGGTCCGCCTCATCCCATGCGTTGTGGTCATGCCACTTCGAGAAATCCGCCGTACCATTCTTGTCTCGCAAGTAAGAATACTGGGCGTATGGCACAAGCCATTGCTCTGTCTCTTGAAAAAAAGCCTTGAAATTCGCACTCTCCAGCATATTTTCACCTTCCTGTGCAAACACCTTACGCAAATACCCCAACTTGAAGTCGTTCACCTTCTCATAGTCTATCTGGGGAAGGGCGTTCAACTCCTCACGGGTTTTCTCTGCCTCCGCACGCTCCTTGCCGTCCTTCAGATTCGGCAACGCCTGAAGGTCGGCATACTGGGGGTGAAGAGCAAAGATGCTGATGCAACTATAAGGATAAGAATCTGTCCAGGTATGCGTGATGGTTGTGTCGTTGATCGGAAGAAGTTGAAGAACTTTCTGTCCCGTCTTGGCCACCAGGTCAATCATGCTCTTAAGGTCTCCGAAATCCCCGATGCCGGCGCTTCGTCTGCTTCTAAGCGAGAATACTGGTACCAGAGTGCCTGCCAACTTACGGTTCCAACGTTCCAAGAAAGACTGGTTCAACTCATAAGAAATCAACGTCCCCGATTTCATTTCGGGAATCTCCTGACTTCTGTTGAAACCCGTCTCCCACAGGCATTCCTTTCTTTCGTTGACCGCCAAGAACTTATATTCCAAATAGTTGACTGTCAAAGCCTCCACATTGATATCGGTAGCCCACTCATTGTAGTTTTGCTGCACCATTGGTACCGCACGTTCCTTGCTCCATGCACCCAAGGCTGGGTCGGAACCTACGATGACGAGCCGCTCTCCATCACGAAGTTGTGGAGCACGGACTACCAAGCGAATCGTCTTGGCGAAAGCGTTCGGCTTGATGGAGTCGGCAGGCTGCTGGTGATTGATGCAATCGGTGAAAGCACTGCTATAGAGATAAGAATCCTCGGGAATGTCGTGCCAACGGTCATATAACGTATAGTCGTCGGCTCTCTCTGCCGTGCAATTCAGCTGATGCTTCACTATTTGCCATTCAGACTTGCAGCAGAAACCATCACGAACCACACTATAGTAGTAGATAACATGCTTAGACTTGGGCATAATCTCCAAGTCGTAAGTCCATCTGCACCCATCCGAAGTGTTCATCTTGTATTGAACCACCTTCTCGCCAACTGCCATGTTCAAGACGAGTTCCTCGCCATAGACAGTCCTATAATCTATATTAAAATGAAATATCATAAGACTTTATTAGAAGTTAGTTATTATGATGCGAAAGTAATCATTTTTGCAGAAATAAAAGGTAACTTTTTTCCAAAAAAAACTAAAAAGGCAGTGCAATCGGTTGCACAAGCTTATTTTTGCAATACTTATTGCTTTTCCTTGATGACACCGACTGCCATTGCGCCACAAAGGAGCAAGGCTCCAGAAACAAGCATCATATCGCTTTGATGTGACCCCACCAAACTCAAAATGCCGCCACCACAGATGGCAGCCACAATCTGGGGGATGCAAATGGTTCCGTTGAAGAGACCGAGGTAAGCCCCCATGTGTCCATACCCCTGCAAGGCATTGGTCACAAAGGTGAAAGGCATAGCCAGCATCGCCGCCCAGCCAGCACCAATCATCAAGAACGGGATAAACTGCAAATATGGATCGTGCAAGAACGGTATCAGGGCAAAGCCAACACCACCGATTACCAAGCTCACAGCATACGCCACCTTCGTGTTCTTAAACTGTGGGAGCACAACTGCCCAAAGCACACTGCCAACCGCCTGAACGGCAAACAGAATGCCTACCCAGTTTCCCGCCTCCTGGAATGCCTCCGTCTGAGGGTCGGCAGTATTCCATACAGTCTCGGCGATGGCGCCTGTAGAATAGTTCCACAGGTATAGGAAACCAGCCCAACAAAAGAACTGCACCAGCCCCACCTTCCAAAAGGTAGAAGGCGCCTTGCAAAGCAAAGTTATCCAGCTTGGCGAAGATTGAGAATCTAAGAGAAAGGTATCCACTTCCCTTCCATTGTACATGGCATACTGTTGG
This sequence comes from Bacteroidaceae bacterium, assembly GCA_963594995.1. Lineage (GTDB taxonomy): Bacteria > Bacteroidota > Bacteroidia > Bacteroidales > Bacteroidaceae > Prevotella. Next base: position 29,620 of record CAVBGK010000019.1, on the reverse strand, counting down.
GGATTCCACTCCTTCACCTTCATGGAGGTATAGATGACACAAAAGATAAGGATAGCCGCACCTATATAGAACGACCAGATGACAGAATCCGGCACTACGCCCTTCTCCGCCACATTCTTGATACCTAGAAAAGTAAAGAGAAACGGGAAGATGTAGCCAGCCACCGACCCGGCATTACAAAGGAAACTCTGGATGGAATAAGCCTTTGCCTTCTGAGACTCATTGACCATATCACCCACCAACATCTTGAAAGGTTGCATTGCCATGTTGATACTCGTATCGAGGAACATGAGCGCAACCAAGCCAAAGAGCATCGCCCCACTGACGGTCAGGCCAAGCGACCCTGCGTTAGGCAACAAGCACATGACAAGCACTGCTACCGTTGCACCGACAAACAAATAAGGGATACGTCGCCCGAAACGACACCAAGTCTTGTCGCTCAACGTACCGACGATGGGTTGCACCAGGATTCCCATCAAAGGTGGCAGAATCCAGAAATAGCTCAAATTGTGTGGGTCTGCGCCCAATGTAGCAAAGATTCGGGAGATGTTTGCGCTCTGAAGTGCGTAAGCAATCTGAACCCCGAAGAATCCGAAACTCAAATTCCAAAGTTTCCAGAAACTCAAATTAGGTTTTTGTGTCATTATCGTATTGTTTATTTTGTTTGCTTGAAAATATAGCACAAAGGCGGACAAAGGTAAACTTGATACGGAGATGGCATCCTTATCTCGTTGTTCCGCGAACCACCAACCTCGTCCTGACCACCCTTCGTTCCACCTCTTCCATAGGGATAGATCCTTCCACTTGCCCAATGAGGATATTGGCAGCCTCTTCTCCCACGGCGACACCACGCTGCTCCACCGTTGTAAGCATGGGGTCGCACGCCTTGGCACGGTCTCCATTGGTAAAGCCACAGACACAGATATCTTCGGGCACCCTGAAGCCCATTCTTTTCGCCGTATAGAGAATACCAATGGCCGTATCGTCATTGATGGCGAAGAACGCATCCGGACGGTCTTCCGCCCCCAGCAGTTCGGGCGTAATCACCTCTGCCTCCGCCCGATTATCACAGATTCTCACATAATGGGGCAACTCTTTAAGCCCATGTCTCACCAAGGCATCGTGATAACCATTATAACGATTCTTGGAAATCTGCAAGTTCATCGGCGAACCATAAAAAGCAATCCTCTTGCAGCCCGTGTCGATGAGATGAGTCACGGCCGTAAACGCCCCCATATAATCATCCACCACCACACGGGAGCAGTTGACCCCCGTACAGATTCTATCATAAAAGACCAACGGCACCCCCTTGTCCATCAATCTTTGGAAATGTTCACACTGCTTGGTGTCCTTGGCTTGCGATACGATGATGCCGCACACCTTGTTCTTGTAGAAGTCCTCACAGATGGCGACCTCCTTGTCATAACGCTCGTTGCTTTGCGCCACCATCACCCGGTAGCCACGGGCACGAGCTTCCTCCTCTATGCCCGATAGCACCGACATGAAATAATAATGTACGAACTCGGGCACGATGACCCCAATGACCTTCATAGGCTGCACCCTGCTATGGCGCAGGGCCTCGCCAATCACATTCGGGTAGAAATTATGATTCCGGGCATAAGCCTGGATACGTTCCTTTTGGACTGCACTGATGCGGGGGCTGTCCTTCAAAGCTCTGCTCACCGTGGCGATGGAAACACCCAGGTCACGAGCAATATCTTTCATTGTGATAAGTGTATTGTCTGTCATTGTTCTTAGGTATGGTGCAAAAGTAGGAAATATTCCCTTACGTCCCACCGTTTGGGCTGATATAAATCAAGAAAAACAAATGCAATCGTTTGCATTAAAGAAATAACGGATTTAACTCAAAAAAAGTACAACCAATCACAAAAGACTTTAATTTTGCACCCAGAAAGTTGAAGCTGGATGTGACAGCATTCTAAACAATCCAACAGAATAGAACCCACAAGACTAAAAACATAGCAACGAAACACTATCATATACAATAACTAAAAAATCAAGCAAATGATGAAGCAGATAAAATTTAAATTGCCTTTCAGAGCGTTGACCTTGGCAAGTGGTCTCCTTCTGACTGCGAGTTCCTTTGCGCAATCCAATGCCATCAAGGGACAAGTGAAAGATGCTTCCGGTGAGCCTGTCATGGGTGCTACCATCACTGCGAACGGCAAGGCTGTGGGCATTACCGATATGGACGGCAACTTCTCCGTAGATGCCGCTCCTGGCACTAACCTTACATTTACCTATCTCGGCATGACTCCACAAACCGTGAAGGCATCCAACAACATGAGCATCACCCTTGCTGATGACTCCAAGGCCTTGAATGAGGTCGTAGTAATCGGCTATGGCGTTGCCAAGAAGAACGACTTGACCGGTTCCGTAACAGCCATCAAGCCTGACGCTATGAACCATGGTCTTCAGACGAACGCTTCCGATATGATTCAAGGCAAAATCGCCGGTGTGAGCGTCATCTCCAATGATGGCACACCTGGTGGAGGTGCCCAAATCCGTGTGCGTGGTGGATCCTCATTGAATGCATCCAATGACCCGTTGATTGTGATTGATGGCCTTGCCATGGACAACTATGGCGTGAAGGGGCTTTCCAACCCTCTTTCTATGGTCAATCCTGCAGATATTGAGAGCTTTACCGTACTAAAGGATGCTTCCGCAACAGCCATCTATGGTTCTCGCGCTTCCAATGGTGTCATCATTATTACCACAAAGAAAGGTGGCAAGGGACAGAAGACCCCAAGAGTAAGCTATGCGGGCAACATGTCTATCTCCACAAACAAGAAGACACTTGATGTCATGGATGGACCGACCTTCACGAGCCTTGTCGAGAACCTTTACGGAAAAGACAGTGAAGCTTACAAAGCCCTCGGCTGGACAGATGACAATGGGGTACAACACTTTGCCAACACCAACTGGCAAGATGAAATATATCGCACAGCCATATCACACGACCACAATGTGACGGTAACAGGCGGTGTTGCCAATATCCCTTACCGTGTGAGTCTCGGTTTCACGAACAATGAGGGCATCGTGAAAACCTCCAAATTCCGTCGATATACAGGTAGCGTAAGCCTCTCACCTTCTTTCCTGCAAGACCACCTGACTTTCAACATCTACGCCAAGGGCATGATTGCAGAAAATCGCTACGCAGACGGTGGAGCTGTGGGGGCTGCCATCTCTATGGATCCGACAAAGCCCGTCAAGGCAGACAACAGCATCTACAACAACTACTTCGGCGGCTATACCCAGTGGTACATGGCTTCAGAAGTAGGCGACCCAGCTTGGCCTTGGGGCTACAACCGCAACGCCACATCAAACCCCGTAGCGTTGCTCAACCAAAAGAATGACCGCGCCATCTCTCGTTCGTTCATCGGAAACATTGAGGCAAATTACAAGGTACATGGCTTTGAGGACTTGCAATTGCACGTCAACGCCGGCATGGACTTGTCCAATGGTAAGCAATGGACAGACTATACACGTGACAGCCGCGACCACAACTACTTCGGTTATACAGGTTGGGACAAACAGAGCACCTATAATCTGCAACTCTCCATGTATGCACAATATAGCCACGACTGGCTTGGCAAGGGTACCAAGGATGCTCCAGACCACAGCTTCAACATCATGGCTGGTTATGAGTACCAACATTACCACAAGCAGAGCGACTACGCCAATTGGGGAACCTATCTCCATGACGTAGGCGACCATAAGGCCGGTGACAAGAATGAGGAGCAGTCTGCCAACACAACAACAACTCTCTACAAGACAGAGAACTACCTCGTTTCATTCTTCGGACGTATGAACTACACCTTATTGAATAGGTATATGCTCACCTTTACACTCCGTGACGATGGTTCTTCTCGCTTCCACAAGGATGGTCGTTGGGGTCTCTTCCCATCTGTCGCCCTTGCCTGGCGCATCAATGACGAGCCTTTCCTCAAAAACGTGAAGGCAATCAATGACCTCAAGCTCCGCCTCGGATGGGGTAAGACGGGGCAACAAGAAGACATCGGAGACTATACCTGGATCGCAACATATACCCCTAACCTCAACTACGCCTACTACCCCATGGGGAACGATGGAACAACCTATCGTCCTGACGTATATAACCCCAACCTCACATGGGAGAAGACCACAACATGGAACGCTGGTCTTGACATCAGTTTGCTGAACAATCGTCTGACATTCAATCTCGATTACTATTATCGCAAGACTACAGACTTAATCAACACAGTATATGTAGCCGCAGGTGGCAACTTCAAGAACACGATGAATGACAACATTGGTTCCCTGTACAATGAAGGATTGGAGTTTGCCACTACTGTACGCCCTGTCGTAACGAAGAACTTCACTTGGGAGCTTAACTACAATGTGGCATACAACAAGAACAGAATTAATGAGTTGATAACGGGAACAGGCGACAACTATTATGTAACAACAGGTGAATCCGTCGGTACTGGCGGCACTGTTCAGGCACACACTGTAGGACATAGCCGTGGTGCTTTCCGTGTATATCAACAGGTATATGACCAAGATGGAAAGCCCGTGTTCAATACATTTGTTGACCGCAACGATGATGGCGTAATCAGCGATGCCGACAAATATTACTACTACAAGCCCGACGCAGATGTAACCATGGGACTCTCCAACAAGTTCATCTACAAGAACTGGGATCTAGGATTCTCTATGCGCGCAAGCTTAGGCAACTATGTATATAACAATGTCTTGTCTGGCTCGATGAACGTCGGCAAGGGGTCGATCTACAGCCTAGGCTATCTTTCAAACAAAATCTTGGACGGTGTGGCACTTGGCTTCGAAAGTACGGGTAACGAAGGCTTCTCCGACCTCTTTGTTCAAAATGCTTCATTCTTGAAGATGGACAACATCACCTTGGGCTACTCATTCGCCAATCTGTTCCGTTGCGGAAAGTACAATGGCTTGAGCGGACGAATTTACGGTACCGTGCAGAACGTATTCACCATCACCAACTACAAGGGCATCGACCCAGAGGTGGCCAATGGCTTCGACAGCAATATGTACCCACGCCCATTCCAGGTTATCTTAGGTGTAAACATCAACTTCTAACCATTAAGAACCATTCATTATGAACATTAAAAATATAATTCCAGCCGCTCTCCTGACACTATCTCTCGGGGGAATGACCTCTTGCGTGGGCGATCTGGATGTGAAAAACATCAACCCACAGCAGGTGTCTGAATTAAACAAAGACGCCTTGCTAAACAAGATTTATTCTAATATGTTGCTTACGGGGCAGACAGGCCCTGACGGCAACAAGGATATCGACGGTATCGACGAAGGCACATCATCCATGATGCGCGAGCTCTTCTACCTCAACGAATTGCCTACCGACGAGGCTCTTTGGATCTATCCCAACGACAACACCGATGACCTCAACTACAACCGTTGGGGCGACTCACAAGAACATCCACAGGGACTTTACTACCGCCTGATGTTCGGGGTGACGCTTTGCAATTTCTATCTTGACCAAACCACTGGTGACGCAAGCACAGCAGAGTTACGCGCCGAAGCACGTTTCATGCGTGCGCTCAACTACTATTACATGATCGACCTCTACGGCAATCCTCCTATGGTAACCAGCATGGGAGTTTCCAAGCCTGAGCAAGCAACACGCCAAGAAGCTTACAACTTTGTAGAAAGTGAGTTGAAGGATGTACTTGGTGAGGGTGAAGGCAACAATGAAGTGCTCAACGACACACCTTCTGCCTATGGTCGAGCCTGCAAGACGGCAGCCAATCTCCTTCTTGCACGCCTCTATCTCAACGCTGAGGTTTACACGGGTACGCCACAATGGGAGAATGCCAAAAAATATGCAGAGCGTGTCATCAATGACAGCAACTGGAGTTTGTTGGCTCAAGGTACTGGCAACTACACAGCCTTCCAGAAACTTTTCATGGGTGACAACAGCACCAACGGTGCCGAAAAGGAAATCATTCTGCCAGCGATGCAAGATGGTGCGACATCTCGCTCTTGGGGAGGTCTTTTCTTCGTAGCAGGAATGACTACCGCTACAACAAACGCCGACTATCCTACAGGTTGCTCCGAGGCATGGGGTGGTACTATCGCCCGCGCAGAGTTCATACAGAAGTTCATTCCCAATGGTCAAACCAGTCTCGTTTCCGGCACGCCAAGTGAGGTTGCGCAAGCTACAGGCGATGACCGTGCTCTCTTCTTCACCAAAGGAGACCGAAAGCCTACCATCGAGGATGTATCCAGCAATGGAGGCAGCTATCTGTACATCAAGTACACCAACATCCACTCAGACGGTTCTGCAGGACACGACGGAGCAGGCAAGTTTATCGACACCAACATTCCCGTATTGCGTTTGGCAGAGGCTTATCTCACTTATGCAGAGGCTGACGCACGCTTGAATGGCGGAACTTGCACGACCTATGGATTGGCCAAACTCAACGCCTTGCGAAATCGCGCTCACGCCAAGCCATTCACCTCTGCCGACTCAAATACAATTCTTGACGAGTGGAGCCGTGAGTTTGCTTACGAAGGTCGCCGGCGCATGGATTTGGTGCGCTTCAACAAATTCGCCGGCCAAAGCGAATACACATGGCAATGGGAAAGCCAAACAGAGACAGGACAAGCTTTTGATGCCCATTTCAATCTCTACGCAATCCCGGCAACAGACCTCAACGCCAATTCAAACTTAAAGCAGAATCCCAAATTCTAATTGGTATAACTTTTAAATGACTGATTCAATGAAAAAGCTTCATATAATAGCATCGTTCCTTTTAGGAGCCTTGTTACTCACGGGATGTAACAGCGACCGTGACGACAACCCACGGATGAGCGTGCCTGAGACATTCCAGCTAAATGCACCTGCTGATGCTCAAAACAACACGCTAGACCTCATCAACTCCAGCGAAATAACGTTCACTGCCAACCAACCTGACTATGGTGGCTTTCCGCTTGCGACTACTTATACCTTACAGGTATCTTTTGACCAAGATTTCGTAGAAGCCGACGAGAGCACAGAAACCTCAGCCAACTATTTCAGCCTCCCCACTACGTTCTCATTACCTACCATGAACGTAAAGGCATCGGAGTTGAACGAGAATATCATCAATTTCTATGAAAGCATCATGAACACAGACTCTTACGACAATGCTGTTCGCCCCATATATGTACGTTGCAAGGCAAACATTTCAACTGTTGCAGGAAGTGACGTTTACTCCAATGTCGTAGAGCTGCCAAATGTACTTGCCACTTACAAGGCACCAGACGTTACACTTCCTACGGCGATGTACGTATGTGGAAGCAGTATTGGTGAGTCCTGGAAAACATGGCAGCCATTGGCTCCTGTATATGGTTCTGATGGGCAATTCTATACGCTCATCTATGTTCCTGCCGGGGGCGCATTCAAATTTGGCACCAAACCTGAGGGCTGGACGGGTGCATCAGAAATTGCCTCTATCGAAGACCAGGCTGGCGCAGACGTAAGTGCAAGCAGTGATGACAACATCGTATTCGCAAACGCAGGTTGGTACACCCTCAAGTTTATAGACAAGATTCGCAGCAATAAAGTGCAATACAACTTGACCATCGGCAAGGGTGACGTGAAAGTCACTGGAAACTCAATCGGAACGTTTGACAATCCTATCAGCATGACTGCCCCGACAGACCAAACCGGCGACTGGACGTTCAATGGTTTCACTGCAAGCGGAGAGCTTCGTGCGTTCATTGTTGTGCCAGGTTCAGACTGGTGGCGTACAGAATTTACGATTCAGAAGTCTGACAATACAATCTATTATCGTACAATAGATATTCCTAACAACTGGGCAGAATCTCTTGGTTCAGACTATTCCGTGACTGTAGAGCCTGGCAAAACCTTGAAAGTTAGCTTCGACAAGGGCACTGCAAGTGTCGATTAGAATCTACAAAGTGTATGGCAGGGGGGATTTCCCCTGCTGCACTCTATCATAATCATAAAAAGATACACACAATGAAAAAGTTGTTTATATATAGTGGGATACTTCTCTCCATGTTGTCCTTTTCTGCCTGTGACGAGAGTTTCAACGACTGGGCAGACTTGAAGACAAACGAAGCCGAGACGAATGGTGCTTATGGCTTGGATTTTACCGCCTCTGGGGTGGATGTCGATATGAACGTGGAATCTATTCCTGACTCCATCGACATTGTTTCAGTCAACAAGTCTGATGACGCCATACTGTCTGTCATATTGAAGTCGGTTTCCTTGAATGGCTCAGACATCACAAAATATTGTGTCATAGAGGATGCTACTGCGCGCATTGCGACCAAACGGCTTGATTCTCTTGCGACAACCGCTCTTAAGAGTCAGAAATACGAAAAGCGCGCATTAGACATAGATGCCACTGCTGCTGGAATTTTGCAGAATGGCACCGCTGTGCAAGTGGCTGGCAAAGTGATACAATACGAGACTCCTGTCGCCACCCCTAACGCAGATTCCAAGGGATATTATATCTTAGGAAATGTAAACGACAATGGATGGACTCCCGGCAAGCCTGTCATTATGACAGAGACTGCGGAAGGTTCAAACATTTACAAGGTAACGGTTACTACCGATGGTGACACCAATTGGTTCAAGTTCTACGGAGGTTCCACTTTGCAAGGCGCAAATGGGTCGGCCACCACTTGGGACGACGCGAACCAAGCGCAGTTTGGCTGTGCCACAAATGGTGACGACGCAACCTTCAACTTTGTAACTTGGGGAGATGCGGTGCAAACTCCAGTCATCGCAGGCGCCGGGACTTGGATTGTCACATTCGATGCCAACACATGGACTTACAGCATCGCCAAGCCTGTACTTTACTTGGCAGGTGATGCCAATGGTTGGACACAAACTGAGCCATTGACGAGTTCTGACGGCACTCATTATTGGGGCTTCGCTTATCTCAACAACAACGGATTCAAGTTCTGCTCTGAAAAGAATTGGAACGGAACAAACTATGGCGCAAACTTCTCGACAGCAGGCGATGCTGCAAACATTAGCTTACCAGAAGGCTATGTTGAAGGGTTCTACAAGATGGACTTGAACCTTGACGGAAAGGTCATGAACCTCACTGCCATCAGTACCATCGGTCTGATTGGCGATGCTACTCCTGGAGGCTGGAACACGAGTACCCCCATGTCTTACAACAAGGAGGATAAGACATGGGAAATCAAGAATGCCACTTTGAAGGATGGCGAACTGAAGTTCAGAGCCAATGATGGCTGGGACATCAATTGGGGCGGAACACCCGATGCCTTGACACAAAACGGTAGCAACATAAAAGTAGCCGAAGGCACATACGACATCAAACTCTACGCATGGGCTGACGGATATGCAAAGTGTGAAATCACCAAGAAGTAAAAGTTGGGCATCTGATATCAAGAGGCGGTTCTTTCAACAGGAACCGCCGATTTTAATTAACATCCAATATGACCAAGACAACATCTAATATGAAGAAGATTTACTTGACACTCGTTGCCCTTTTGGCAACTGTCCATATCTCGGCACAAGGTTGGCCAGCCAACTATGGGGGCGTGTTGCTGCAAGGTTTCTCATGGGATTCTTATGACTACTCACAATGGAGTGTACTAGAATCACAAGCATCCGACATGAAGGGATATATCGACCTCATCTGGATTCCCCAGAGTGGGAAATGTCTGGAAACCACCCAAGTGATGGGCTATACACCTTATTATTATTTCAACCAAAACTCCAGCTTTGGTACAGAGACCGCACTCCGGTCAATGATCAAGACCCTAAAGGCAAACGGTATCGGAACCATCGCCGATGTTGTCATCAACCATCACCAGACCGAGGATTGGTTTGGATTCCCTGCGGAAACCTACAAGGGCATAACTTACCAGTTACAAAGTACAGATATCGTGGCTAACGATGACAAGGGCAAGACTTTGACCCAAGCAAAGTCTAAGGGCATCAGCCTCAGCAACAACTATGACGAGGGGGAGGACTGGGACGGTTGCCGTGACATCGACCACAAGAGTGCCAACGTACAGAAAATCATCAAGGCATACTTGGACTTTCTGAAAAACGACCTCGGATACACTGGTTTCCGCTATGATATGGTAAAAGGATTTAACGGCAGCCATGTAGCGGAATATAATGATGCCACTGGCATCGAATATTCCGTAGGCGAGTACTGGGACAGCAATGAGAAGATTGAGAAATGGATAGAAGCAACCAACAAGAAGAGTGCTGCCTTCGACTTCCAATTCCGCTACAATGTGCGAGATGCCATCAATGGTGCCGCCAATGGCGCTGTCGCCTCTTCTTCTGACTGGACCAAACTCAACAGCACCTATAACTTGATGCACGACTCCAACTATCGCAGATATGCCGTGACTTTCATAGAGAACCATGATATGCAAGACCGTGGTACGACTAGCGGCTACACACCCGATGCCCTGAAAAAAGACACCCTGGCCGCCAATGCCTATATGCTGGCCATGCCAGGAACTCCTTGCATATTCCAACCACATTGGCGTGCCTGCAAAGCCGAATTGAAAAGCATGATTGAGGCACGCAAGCTCGCTGGCATCAGCAACATGAGCAACTATATCAACAAACTCTCCCAAAAGACATGCTTCGCCAACGAGGTTGCCGGCGACAAGGCCAAACTTATCGTCGTGGTAGGCAACAGCATCGCATCCTATGTTCCCAACAGCGATTATGCCCTCATATTAAATGGGTATCATTACCGCTACTATTTGGCCAAGACTGCCGAAACCGCATGGGCAGACAAGGCTTCCGGCGAGTACGAGAACGGATTCGAGACTACACTGACCGCCGTGAGCCAAAACACCGATGCCAAATTGGTTTACACAACTGATGGTACTGAACCTACAACAAACAGCAAACAGATTACAAGCGGAACAACTATCAACATTGCCAACTCTTGCACTTTAAAAGTGGGCTTGCTCAACAATGCCACTGTCAGTGGGGTACGCACATACAACTATGTCATCAAGGCTTTTGAGCCTTATGGCATCAAGGTATATGCCAACACTGACAATATGCCGACATGGGGAAGCACCATGTATTTCTATGCATGGAACAGCGAAGGCACTCTTACCAAGGCATGGCCCGGCACACAGGTGACAGCCCAAGAAACCACCAATGGAAAGACTTGGTACTACATGGAATTTAACATCACCAAAAAAGACCAAGTAGTCAACATCATCTTCAACCAAGGAAAAGACAAACGACAGACTGTTGACTTGAACGCAGGCAACAGCACCAAATACTTCATAATCAACAATGAGGCAAGCGGCAAATTGACCTGCACTGATGTGACATCCAGCATGACCTCCGGTATTGCTGACGCTCCCGTCATCGAGAAAGAAAGCAAGGACAACTCTTGGTACACCCTCAGCGGCATGAAGTTGCGCCAAAAGCCATCGCAGGCAGGCATCTACATCCACCAAGGCAAGAAAGTGGTTGTCAAATAACATCCATACCTTTCCATTCCTTCACCTTATCTCCTTGCCCGTACGATTCGCAGCACTTGGTCGCAGTAATCTACGACCGCAGGGCGATGGGTGATAAAAATAATCGTCTTATCGTGCGAAGACAAGAGATTCTGGAGGAGCCGACGTTCCGTCTCGGGGTCGAGCGCACTGGTTGCCTCGTCGAAGATCATGATGCTACGGTTGCGCAGAAGACTCCGGGCAATGGCGATTCGTTGTGCCTGACCTTCACTCAAGCCACCACCCAGTTCACTGCAAAGCGTATCCAAGCCTTGCGGCAAATCGTTCACGAAGTCGGCGCAGCTCTTGTGCAAGGCGGCTTTCATCTCCTCTTCCGTTGCGTCCAGTTTCCCTAACCGCAGGTTGTCGCGTATCGTTCCGCTCATCAAGGTGTTGCCCTGTGGGACATATACAAAGTTGCAGCGATGCCGTGGGGAAAGTTCCTCCCTCTTGTCTTCCATACCTACCTTATTATATATAGAAGATTCGGAACGGTCATGAAACGCAGGATAAATCTCGACTTTTCCCTCCTGAGGACGAAGCAAAGCCAGTATCAGTCGCACCAAAGTTGTCTTTCCTGCCCCCGTCTCTCCCAATATCGCCGTGCAACTGCCGGGGCGGAAATCGAAGTTCAAGCGGTCGATGACATAAGCGTCATTCCCGTACCCATAGCAGACATCGGTCAACCGGATGCCGCTAGGCGATGGCATCTCAATGGCTTCGCCTTGTTCCTCAAGCGGATTTTCCTCCAGTTCCATCAGTCGTTCCGCCGCCGTAAACACACTTACGAAAGCTGGAACGAGCTTGGTCAAGTTGCGTGCCGGAACCTGTATCTTGTTGACTAACTGCAAGAAAGCCGTCATGCCTCCAAAGCTCAATGTGCCGGCACTCATGCGAATGGCAGCCCAAAGAAAGGCAACGAGATACCCCAGCGCAAAACCGAAGTTGACGATGAGGTTGCTGAACACACTGAACATCGTGCGCTTCACCACATGGCCCCGCAACTCCTTCTGTGTGTTCTCCAGTTTCCCCACCATCGCCTCGTCTTTCTCCAAGGTCTTGATGAGCATACGGTACTGGATGGTTTCCTGCAACACACTCTGCACCTTACTGTCGGAGTCTCGCACCTGACGGGTCAACTGCCGCATCTTTCCCACATATATCTTACTGAACGCCAAGAATATCGGAATCATGATGACAATCACCACGCTGAGCGTCTTGTCCATCGAAAAGAGATAGAAGAAGGCGCCCAGAAACATCGCCAGCACACTCAATGTACTCGGTATCGTCTCGGTCAGGAAGTTGACCACGGTATTGACATCCGTCTCCAAGCGATTGAGCACATCCCCCGAGTGCAACCGCTCCCTGCCATGCCATTCCGACCGTAGGATTCGGTCGAGCATACGCTGCTGCATTCGGTTTTGCGCCTTGATGCCCAAGAGATTGCGGATCCATATCGAAGATATGTTCAGGGCAAAATCTACGAGTATGAGGAATCCCATCAAGCCAACGGCCCAATAGATGTCACCATCGACGGCATGAGAAGCCACGTCGATGGCTCGCTTCACCGCCCAGACCTGCGCCAGGCTCACCCCCACCGACAACAAACCCACGGAAGCATTGAGGACCGCCTGCAACCGGTTGCCCCTCCATGCTTGCCAAAGCCATACCAAAAGGGTCTTGACATTATATTTAAACTTAGGAACTTTAAAGATTTTCATCTATCAAGCATTTGGATTCTTCACTCTTCGTTCTTCACTTAATTCATCTTTCCCTCTGGTCCGCTCCCCACATCAGTTTTTCTCTCAAAGTGGAGAAGTACCGCTGGTTGCGTTGCTTTACTATCTTGATGGAATGGGGAGCCTTGCGGATGACGAGTCGCGTCTGCTCCGTCATGCGCTCACTTCTTCCGTCTATTGCCACCAGGTAGTTGTGGCTGCGGCTCTCGATGTCGAGCGTAATCTCCACCGTATCATTGATGACAATCGGCCGGATGTTTAGACTGTGCGGTGCCACTGGAGTCAGGCACAGGCTGCCACTCTGCGGAATGATGATGGGACCGCCGTTGGAAAGATTATAAGCCGTGGAGCCTGTTGGAGTAGATACGACGAGACCATCGGCCTGGTAAGTAACCAAGAACTCGCCATCTATCTGTGTACGGATGGAAATCATGGACGCATCGTCACGTTTCAACACGGCGATGTCGTTGAGTGCAAAAGGATTGCCTGCCAAGATTCCGCCCTCGGCCTCCACCTGAATGACCGCATGGTCTTCGACCAGGCATTCCCCGGCATAAAGGCTACCGAGAGCCGTTTCTACCTCACCGGGCAGCACATCTGCGAGAAAGCCCAAGCGTCCCATGTTCACGCCAATGATAGGTGTACCCTTCGCCCCCACCCGGCTTGCCGCCTTGAGGAAGGTGCCGTCGCCGCCCATGGAGATGACATAATCGACATCGAAGTTGTAGCCCTCGAACACGCCTGCCACCTTCAAGTCCAAACGGAGGTCACGCACAAGAAAGTCATAGTAGGCGTTCTCGACATATATCTCAGCTCCCTTCCGCCCAAGAAAAGAAAGGATGATTTCGATGCTTGCCGACTTCTTGGCTTGGTATTCGTTGCCAAAAATGGCGAATTTCAAATGTTGGTCAGTCATATTGTATTGTCCCGATTGTTTTTGTTTGCAAAAGTAATGCTTTTTATTGAAAAATCAGTGATTCTTTCGCTAAACTTCCACTTTTAGGTTAAACTATGTTATAAAATGGAGCATTTTGAGAAATTTCCGTCTTTTTATGGTGCGAGCAAGACAAAAAGTATTATCTTTGCACGCAGTTTGCAAAACTGATTTACGTTTTCGAGTTTCAAGTTTCAATGAGATGATGAGCTAGGAAATTTTAAGTAGCTAATATAAATTTATAAGTAAAAGAATAAAAAATGATGAAAAGTCGAATTTTATTAGGGGGGGGTATTTTATCCTAACTCCAAAGTGGATGCTGCCAATGTTGATGGCAGTGTTACTATGCAGCTCCTTAGATATTTATGCTAAGGATTACAACTGGGAAGGTGTCAAACTTAACTTGACAACGAAAACACTTGAACACAAAGGCCTCAACTTCAATGTGAGTAACCAAGTTAACACGGACACTCATTCTGACAATGCCACATACCTAGCTAGCGGTTCTGACCTTAAAACAATCCAAAACTGGGACAATATTGACATTACCAATAAATCCAACTGGAACAAAATCGTTTTCTTTTATCATCCAGCAACAGGAAAATGGCTGAACCAAGGAAGTACTTTGGGAACCAAGGCCCATCTAAGCGCAGACTATGGTATGCGATGTATGTTATCAATGGATAAAAGGAATCCTACAGGCCTTGGTACATTTGGCACTACGCGGTATTTTTTCTTCGTCTTAACGAGTGCTGCAAGCAGTGAGGGGCACATGCTTGGCGAAAAACAATTTAAGAACGTCGGAGAAAAGGCAGACAACGAAGACAATCCTTATTGCGATGCCACCAACGATGATGGAAACATGATTGCCTGGTCTTTCATTCCTTTCACGGATACACCAGCCAGCTGCAACGAGTTTGGCATTCGCGCCCGTTACGGCAGTACAAAGAGCTCAAACCACGTTGATTACGAGCACCGTTTCATCACATACGACCCTACCAGAGATATGGTTTACATCAAGTGGTATGATAGTGACGAACTTGCCAAAGCCGACGCAAACACCCACTGGCGCATGATTACCCTACAGCAGATTTACGAAGCCTTATCGACCAACCCATCTGATGTAGATGACCCCTTCAACGTATCTTTCTGGCTCAAAGACCCACAGCTCGCCAGATGTAATTCCGAGAACGGTTCTTGGGTTTGCAGCATTGACGACATGCACGGTAATAACGGACTCAAATTCGGTCTTGACAACGTGTTCTCGGGAAAACCCGACGGCAGCACCGAAGACAGCCGATATGGCGTTGGCTCTTCCGGCTTATCAGACACACAAAAGAATGCTGTCATGAAAAGCCAAGGCAAGTACTTCTGCGGCGAGATGAGAGCATACGACGGCTCCAGCCTCAAGCAGACCTGGAGTTGCGTGAAGAGCGGATGGTACCGCATCAGCTGCCAGGGCTTCGTGAAGGATGGGAACTCCAAACTTTATGCCTTGGTCAACAACAGCATTGGTACACGCCTCGACTACCAGAGCGAGCCATTGAAAGACATTGCCGACTACGACAACGACAAGGTTGCCTTCAATACCGACACGGTGACAACCATGTTGTCGGCCTCACGTCTCTTCATGCAAAAGTACTATCCCAACTCCCTCTACATCTACTGCGAAGAAGGACAAAGCCTGGAGTTCGGACTGCTGTTCAAGGGCACCTCTGCCTGGACTTGCTTCGACGACTTCGAACTGGAATATTGCGGTGAGGAGAAAGTGGGACTTGTGCTCGACGAAGACAAGACCAAGCTCGACTACATCACTGATGCCTACGAACATCAAAATGGATTCAAGAACACCATTCTCCACCTGCACCACACGTTCTCCGAAAACAACTGGAACACCATCGTATTACCTGTAGAACTCACCAAGTCACAAGTAGATCGTTTGTTCGGCGTGGGCACCAAGGTGGCAGAAATGACCGACTATACAAATGGTTGCATCCATTTTCAGCGCACAGAGGATGAAGACACCCACGACAGCGAGGTGATCATGAAGGCGAACACCCCATACATCATCAAGCCTACGGTAGCGACTCCTACCGGCGGCGTGGACAACAGCAGCACCACGCCACAATATTACGACGCAAAGTTCCAATACACGTATGAGAGCAACAACTTGAAAACGGTGACCTGCCCCGCCCCATACGCCACCACCCGCTACACCAAGCAAGTGGCAAATGACTACATGAGCAGCGACGAGTTTGGCACGACAGACTTGCAGATGAACAACAACAGCGGAAGTGCCACCGTGACCAAGAACGGCTTGTCTTTCCACGGCACGCTCATCAAGACCTATGATGAAACCCAAACTAGCGGTACGGAAGACAGATACAAGCTCAGCCTCAGCGACAAGTACATCGTTTATCAGAACAAGATCTATCATGTACCTGCCACCCGAAAGTACGGCATCAAGGGTTTGCGCGGCTACTTCTCGTTCGACACCCCTGCGGCAGCAGCCAAGTCTGTCAAGTTCTCCATCAACGGAGTGGAAGAAGAAGCCGACAACGTGACCGGCATCGATGGTCTCTTTGAAGGTGGCATAGCCAACACCCCAGACTACGACGGCAAGGTTTACGATCTCAGCGGTCAGGTAGTCAGCGCCAACGGCAGCACCGAGGGATTGACCAAGGGTATTTACATCGTGAAGGGCAAGAAGGTGGTTGTCAAGTAACAATCACCCCACCCGACTCACATTTTCAAGAACCACAAAACAGAAGATAGACATGAAAAAGTTATATATGAAGCCAGAGACGACAGCTACATCTCTGTATCTTGGCGACTGCCTGATGCTCGAAGGATCCGTCGGCAACAAAAACGGGTCACACGACTCATTCATGGGTGACGGAGGTGAGCTAGGCGAAGATATTGAAGATGGCGCAGCTACAGCCAAGTCCTTCAACTCATGGGACGACTGGGACTAATCGCAGAATACAAGAATCTTTTACTAAATTACATATGTATCTTAGCACACCTCCTCCCTTACACCAGTTGGACTTTCAATTAGTTCCTCGTAAACGGAAGAATTGTGAAATCTAAGAGAAGTTTTTTTTAAAGTCATCGAAGGCAGTGCGTTGTGACAACGCGCTGCCTTTTTTCTGTCCAAAAGTTCTTTTGTACCGCCAATTATTTTGTCATGTCAATTATTATGTTTACATTTGCAGTGGCTAAAGAAACAAGGCCCAATCAAAAACAACCCAAAACATAAATAAGACTATGGCTAAGGTATATGAATTTCTTGCCAACGGCTTCGAGGAAATCGAAGGCTTGGCTCCAGTAGATATCCTCCGCAGAGGAGGTGTAGAGGTCAAGACCGTGAGCATCACGGGCAGCGAGTTTGTGGAGACATCTCATGGTATCACCGTCAAGGCAGACATCAAGTTCGAGGACATCCAGGATTTCTCGGACGCCGACATGCTCCTTCTCCCCGGCGGTCTGCCAGGCAGCACCAACCTGAACGAACACGAGGGAGTACGCCAAGCCCTCGTCACCCAGCACAAGGCGGGCAAAAGAGTGGGTGCCATCTGTGCCGCCCCGATGGTACTGGCCAGCACAGGCATCCTCGACGGCAAGAAGGCGACCTGCTCCCCTGGCTTCGAACATTATTTCGGCGCAAACACCGAATACACAGCCGAACTGTTTCAGGAAGACGGCAATGTCATCACGGGCGAAGGTCCTGCTGCCACCCTCCCCTACGCTTACAGAATATTGAGCTATTTCGTTGGCGAGGAGAAAGTTGCACAGCTCGAAAAGGGTATGCAATACGCACACTTAATGGCTAGCAAGTAACCATTTCTAATTTTTGATTAAAAAATGGATTATGTAATCATAGTAGCCGGAGGCAAAGGTCTCCGCATGAAAAGCGAGATACCGAAGCAATTCCTGCCTGTAGCCGGCAAGCCCATCCTGATGCGCACCATCGACCGTTTCCACGAATACGATGAGAAGCTGAACATCATCCTGGTCTTGCCCGAGAGCCAACAGGCTTACTGGCGACAACTCTGCGAGGAATATCATTTCGACATCAAGCACCAGATTGCCAACGGTGGCGACACCCGCTTCCAGTCATCCAAGAACGGACTGGCACTCATACCCGACACCGAGGATGGCGTGGTGGGCATCCACGATGGAGTGCGCCCTTTCGTCAGCCACGAGGTAATCGCAGAATGTTACGGGACGGCCCGCGAGGAATACGCAGCCATCCCGGTATATGCCGTCACCGACACCTTGCGCTATATCGACAAGCGAGGGGGTGGCAGAAACGTGCTTCGGGATGACTACCGTGTGGTACAGACCCCCCAGACCTTCGACATCAGCCTGGCAAAGCAGGCATTCAACCAAGGATACAAGGAGCAGTTCACCGATGATGCCAGCGTCGTGGAAAGCCTCGGTTGCCAAGTGGCGATGGTGGAGGGCAATCGTGAGAACATCAAGATTACCACCCCGTTCGACATCAAGGTGGCAGAAGCCTTGCTAAAAGAAAATGAATAGTATCCTAGACCAAGACATCAAATTCCTACCGGGCGTAGGACCCAAGAAAAAGGAGGTGCTGAGCAAGGAGCTCGGCATCAACTCGTATGGTGACTTGCTGGAATACTACCCCTACAAGTACGTTGACCGCACCAAGATTTACCACATCAGCGAACTGACGCCCGACATGCCCTTCGTGCAAATCAAGGGAAAGATTCTCAGCTACGAGGAGTTTGACACCGGCAAGCGCAACAAGCGGCTGGTGGCCCACTTCTCCGATGGCTTCGGGGTGGCCGACCTGGTGTGGTTCCGCAGTTCACAGTACATACTGAAGACCTATCAGGTAGGCACGGAATACATCGTCTTCGGCAAGCCCACCGTCTATGGCGGCCGCTATCAGTTCGCCCATCCAGACATGGACGACGCCACCCATCTCCAGATTTCAGAGATGGGGATGCAACCCTATTACAATACAACGGAGAAGATGAAGAAGTTCGGTTTCTCCTCTCGCACCATCGAAAAGATTACCAAGTCGCTCATCGAGAAACTCCCCGAATTGCCTGAGACACTCCCCGACACCATCGTCAATCGCCTGCACCTCATCTCCAGGGATGCAGCTTTCCGCTATATCCACTACCCTCACTCCCACCAGGAAATGCAGAAGGCACAGGTGCGTCTCAAGTTCGAGGAGCTGTTTTATGTGCAGCTTAATATATTAAGGTACGCGAGCGACCAACGGCGGAAATACCGTGGCTATGTGTTCAACCATATCGGCGATGTTTTCAACCATTTCTATGTCCATAACCTGCCCTTCGACCTGACGGGGGCACAGAAACGGGTGATGCACGAGATACGCGCCGACCTATGCAGTGGACGGCAGATGAACCGCCTCTTGCAGGGAGACGTCGGCTCGGGCAAGACGCTCGTGGCACTCATGACCATGCTTATCGCCCTCGACAACGGGTTCCAAGCCTGCCTGATGGCACCGACGGAAATCCTCGCCGAGCAACATCTCCAGACCATCCGAGAATTCTTGGAAAGCATGGACATCCGGGTGGAACTGCTCACAGGCATCGTAAAAGGAAAGAAAAGAAAAGAAGTGCTCGACGGACTCGTGACAGGCGACATCCAGATACTGGTGGGTACCCATGCCATCCTGGAAGACCCAGTGGTATTCCATCGCCTGGGCATCGCCGTCATCGACGAGCAGCACCGCTTCGGTGTAGCCCAGCGAGCCAAGCTCTGGGCAAAGAGCGAGAATCCGCCACATATCTTGGTGATGACCGCCACACCCATCCCCCGCACCTTGGCGATGACCATCTATGGCGACCTGGACGTGAGCGTCATCGACGAACTGCCCCCGGGACGCAAGCCGATACAGACCCTGCATAAGTTTGACAACCAGCTCACCACCCTCTACCAGAGCATCCGCCGGCAAATCAACCTGGGCAGACAGGTCTATATCGTATTTCCCCTCATCAAGGAGAGCGAGAAAAGCGACCTCAAGAATCTGGAGGAAGGATTCGAGACCCTGCAACAAGCCTTCCCCGAATTTCGCCTCAGCAAGATACATGGCCAGATGAAGGCAGCCGAGAAGGAAGAGGAAATGGAACATTTCATGAAAGGTGAGACCCAGATTCTCGTGGCTACCACCGTGATAGAGGTGGGCGTGAACGTGCCCAACGCCTCGGTGATGGTGATATTGGACGCACAGCGTTTCGGACTCGCCCAGCTGCACCAGCTCAGGGGAAGAGTGGGACGGGGCAGCGACCAAAGCTACTGCATCCTGGTGACCAACTACAAATTGTCGGAAGAGACACGCAAGCGCATCGACATCATGTGTGATACCAACGACGGGTTCCGCATTGCCGAAGCCGACCTTAAGTCCAGAGGTCCCGGCGACTTGGAAGGAACCCAACAGAGCGGCATGGCATTCGACCTCAAGATCGCCAACATCGCCAGAGATGGACAACTCGTGCAGTTGGCACGCACGGAAGCCCAGGCCATCATTGATGCCGACCCACAATGCAACCATCCGCAGAACGCCCTGCTCTGGAACCGTCTGAAAGAACTCAAGAAAACCCACATCAACTGGGCATCTATCAGCTAAGAAATCAATAAAAACACCGCAAGAAAATGAAACAGAACAGAGAATTGACAGAAGAATTTCTCTTTGAGGATAGGGAGACGACGAAGAAAACAGAAGAACCCAGTGCCCTTCTCCCCAGACGAAGAGGGCGCAAACGGTCGATGGAAACCGAAGACCGACCACCGCTCACTGCAGAGCAGATGAGACAAATCTTGGAAGACATCCACGAAATCAAGACTCCCACGGGCATCAAATACATCAACCTACGACTGACCAAGCGAATGATTATCGGAGTAAGGGAAAGTTCCGGCAAGGAGTTTACCATCAATCTCGACGAACTGTATGAAACCTACCAGAATTGCCTTCGTTTCACAAGCCCAGAAGTAAAACGCCACATCTTCATGGGCCATTCGCCAGCCGTCGTCATACTCAGGGAAATCAAAGCAAAAGCAACCCGCCCCTAAAACGTCGGCATCCGAGAATTGACTTACATCAAGATGCCAATGTGTTTTAATAAAAGTTAAACATTTCCGTTTCACGTTAAATTAGCCCCTAATCGTGTTAACGCTCTTGGCGATTTGAGATATTTTCGTTATATTTGCAACGTCTATATAACAAAACCGCATATGAAGGCACTTGCTTTCGTGGTTTTGGGGGGAATTTCACTTTTTGTTCCGCCAAACAAATGACAAACCTAACAGGAATAATAATTAAATTATGAGTTTGAGAAGGCAAATAAAAAAAATATCAATAGTGGCATTGTTGGCGTTCACAACCATGCCCATGTTTGGCCAAGACCTTCTGGCGCGCCAAGCACCCGTTGACCATCGAATGAAATCACTCGATACGCTCGCAGTATCTCATTATAAGATGATAGAGGACAGAGAAAATCCATCTGCCGACCTTTATCAAGACTTTTCTAACAAGTACGCCCACAAGGCAACCTCCCTCCCCGACCATTACCGCATCGACCTCCGTCACTTCTGTATGCCAACTCCCAGTCGCGTTGTCACAAGCAACTTCGGTTATCGTGCTAGGTTTGGCCGCCAACATGAAGGCATGGACATCAAGGTTTATATTGGCGACTCAATCCGCGCAGCCTTCTCAGGCAAAGTTCGCATCGTAAGATACGAGGGTCGCGGTTACGGCAAGTATATCGTCATCCGTCACAACAATGGCTTGGAGACCATCTACGGGCATCTCTCCGCACAGTTGGTCTCAGAGAACCAAGAGGTTCGTGCCGGTGATGTCATCGGTTTGGGAGGCAATACGGGTAAAAGTACCGGTTCCCACCTCCACTTTGAGACACGTCTTTGTGGCATAGCCTTGAATCCGGCTCTCCTCTTCGACTTTCGCAACCAAGATGTCACAGGCGACTTCTATGATTTCAATCGCGACACTTACAAGCGTGAGTCTGCCGATGCCAACGCTACCCGTGGCAAGATTGGGAACGGTGGTTACACCAAGGAAGAAGTCAATGGTGGCGAAGTGGGAAGATACGAGGCTAGCGCAGGCGGCGGCGAGAAGCTCTACCACAAGGTGAAGTATGGCGAGACACTCAACTCCATCGCCGAGAAGCGTGGTGTTTCCGTTGACCAGATTTGCCGTCTCAATGGTTACAAGAAGGACAAGAAGCTGACCCCAGGTCAGATTATCCGCTACTCTTAATCTAGGACAGACTTCAACAAAACAGAAATCAATTTGATACAATTATCATAAACGCCAAACAGGAGTCTCCATACGGAGACTCCTGTTTGGCGTTTTACGATTAACATTCATCATCAGTTGACAACAGACGATTAATCGTATGGGGCAAAAAAGCAGAAAGGCTTACCCTCATGACAGTAATTACAGTATTCCGAACAAGCGTAGCACATCATTCAGGTTTGCCACAACCAAGAGCAAGAGCAGGATGCCGAAGCCAACGTACTCGGCACGTTCCATGAACTTGTCACCAGGCTTACGGCCTGTGATGATTTCATACAACAAGAAGAAAACATGCCCACCGTCCAACGCAGGGATAGGAAGAATGTTCATGAACGCCAAGATGATGCTCAAGAATGCCGTCATCATCCAAAAGGCATGCCAATCCCACATGGATGGGAACAAGCTACCCAATGCACCAAAACCACCCAAGCTCTTGGCACCTTCCTTGGAGAAGACATACTTCATGTCACCCACATAACCGGCCAAGACGTTCCAACCATACTTGATGCCAGCTGGGAAGCTCTCAAAGAAACCGTAGCTGACATGGGTAGCCTTATAGTCTTGCATCACCGGATGATTGTAGAAGCCCAACTTCACGCCAGCCTCCGTAGATTCAAACCGCACCGCCAACTGCAAGGTGTCACCCTCGACAACTCCACCTTTTGCAACCTCACGAAGAACGGTCAAGTTACCTGTCAAAGCCTTCAAACTGTCCTTGGATGTAGTAGATACGGAAAGTTGGTCATCCATTCGTCCCAGTTCCTCTGTCAACTCGTTGTACGACCCCACCTTCCTGCCATTGACAGCCAAGATTTGATCCCCTTTCTTCAAACCAATCTTGGCGGCAGGCGAATCCTTCATCACACTGTCAATCTGCAAAGGAACATAAAGTTCCACAAAACGAGGTATCTGCTTGAACATGTCGAGCATATTCAAGTCGCCAGACAAGTTAATGCTGACCTTCTTGCCCCCACGGATGACATCCACCCGGTGAGCCTTCGACAAGTCACGGAACAAGTCACCATCGTAAGTCTTGAATTCACCCAAGTCACTGCCCAACAGGATGTCATTGTCTTGGAATCCCAACTGTCTGGCCTCGGCATTGAACTTCATACCATAGGTCATGTCCTTGGTGGCAATGTACTCGTCTCCCCAATGGAACATCACCATCGAATAAATGAAAAGAGCCAAGACGAAATTGACCAACACACCACCTATCATAATCAGCAAGCGTTGCCAGGCAGGCTTGCTGCGAAACTCGTAAGGTTGCTCAGGCTGCTTCATCTGTTCGGTATCGAAGCTCTCGTCTATCATACCCGAGATCTTGCAATATCCACCGAGTGGAAGCCAGCCGACGCCGTATGTCGTATCGGAATGCTTGGGCTTGAACTCAAAGAGGTGAAACCAAGGGTCGAAAAAGAGATAAAACTTCTCCACTCTCACGCCGAAGAGCTTGGAGAAGAAGAAGTGTCCGCCCTCATGGAGCAGCACCAAGATGGAAAGCGACAGTATCAACTGCAACGCTTTGATCAAAAATACTTCCATTTATTATTTATACATTATTATTTATTATTTTCTCATTAACTCTGTTGCAATGCGACGAGCCTCAGCATCCGTCTTCAGATAAACGTCCAAGTCTGGATGACTGTCAAAAGTAGCCTTTGCCATCACCTCCTCGATGATGTCTCCCATCCGTAGGAATCCACATTCCCCACGACGGAATCCGGCATTGACGATTTCATTGGCCGCATTGACGATACACGACATATTGCCCCCTTTCTTGATGGCCTCAAAGGCGAGTTGGAGGCACTTGAACTTGGTATAGTCAGGTTCAAAGAACTGCAAGTCCTTGGTCTTGAACAAGTCCAGGCGTTCTCCCTGCAAAGGCAGCCGCTTGGGGAAAGAGAAGGCATACTGGATGGGCAAGCGCATATCCGGCACCCCTAGCTGAGCTTTCACCGCCCCATCCACAAACTGTACCGCACTATGCACCACACTCTGAGGATGTATCAGCACCTGTATCTTGTCGGCAGGCACTCCGAAGAGCCACTTCGCCTCCGTCACCTCAAATCCCTTGTTCATCAGCGACGCCGAGTCGATGGTTATCTTGGCTCCCATGTCCCAGGTAGGATGCTTGAGCGCATCGGCGGCCGTCACCTTCTCCAACTGCCCATGGGTATAGTTGCGGAACGGTCCTCCCGAACAAGTCAGGAGAATCTTGTCGATCTCGTTGTCATCCTCGCCCACCAAACTCTGGAAGATGGCACTGTGCTCACTATCCACAGGAAGGATGGGGGCATGATACTGTTGGGCCAAATTGCAAATCAACTCTCCAGCCACCACCAAGGTCTCCTTGTTGGCAAGACAGATTTTCTTGCGCGCCTTGATGGCATGGATGGTAGGCTCCAGGCCCGAGAAGCCTACCATCGACGCCAACACCATGTCGATAGGCCCTGCCTCCACGATGTCACAAAGAGCCTGTGCCCCTGCATACACCTTGATGTCAGGTTCATCCCGGAGTAAGTCTTTCAACTCGTCATAATGCGCCTCGTTGGCTATCACGACGGCAGCAGGCTTAAACTTCCGAGCCTGAGCGGCCAGTTCCTTCACCCGGTTGTTTGCCGTCAGGCAATACACCTCGTAAAGGTCGCCATGCTGCTCTATCACATCCAAAGCCTGTGTACCAATGCTTCCCGTAGAACCGAGAATACATATCTGTTGTTTCTTCATCATTACCTATTTATATATAGAAAAGCTAACGGATTCTTCACTTTTCATTCTTCACTCTTCACTTACAACTCCAGCAATCCTTCGGGTATCGCCATCTTAATCTCTTTCTTCTCTGCATCCACTTCCTCGATGAGGTCGTTGCTGGCTGGTATCAAGACCTCCTTTCCGTCGGATGTCACCACCTCAAACAGCAAGTTGATGGTCGAGTCATCCACGTGTTCGATAGTCCCCACCACCTTGCCAGTAGGCACATCGACGAGGTGGAAACCGATGATTTCCGCCCAACTGAGATGTTCCCCGTCGCTGTCGGAAAGATGTCGTGGGAAATAGACCTCACAGCCCGTATAGTTGCGGGCCTGCTCTTGGGTGTCGATGTCCTCAAACTTCACCAGTACGTTGTCATCATTCTTGAACCTGTATTCCTCCATATAGAAAGGCACGAGGATGCCATTGATGTCGAGCACCAGATACTCTGCATCCACACGGTCGAAGACATCATCCGTTATGGCAAAGGATATTTCTCCTTTCACGCCATGCGGTTTCCCCAACTTACCTATCTTATATACGTCATCACGTCTAATCATAAAAACAAAGCTATAGAATTCTTCACTTAATCCGAGACACGGGTAATCTTGGCACCCAGCGCATTGAGGCGGTCTTCGATGTCCTCGTAGCCGCGGTCTATCTGCGCAATGTTGGCAATTCGGCTCGTACCATTGGCACTCATCGCCGCTATCAACAGGGCAATACCCGCACGAATGTCTGGACTCGTCATCCTCCCGGCACGAAGGGTCAGCTTATGGTCGTGTCCGACCACCACGGCACGGTGAGGGTCGCAAAGGATAATCTGAGCGCCCATGTCAATCAACTTGTCCACGAAGAACAGACGGCTCTCAAACATCTTTTGGTGGAAGAGCACACTGCCACGTGCCTGGGTTGCCACAACCAGCAACACCGACAACAAGTCTGGGGTCAAGCCCGGCCAAGGTGCATCTGAAAGTGTCATGATGGTACCATCGATGAAGGAGTCGATGACGTAATGCTTCTGTTGCGGAATAAAAAGGTCATCGCCTTCCACCTTGATTTTCACTCCCAAGCGACGGAATGCATCGGGGATGATGCCGAGGTTCTTGACCGACACGTCCTTGATTCGGATGCCGGCACCACACATGGCCGCCATGCCGATGAACGACCCGACCTCTATCATATCCGGCAGAACCGTATGTTCCGCCCCGTGCAGGCTCTCCACGCCGACGATAGTCAACAGGTTGCTGGCGATGCCACTGATGCGGGCCCCCATGGCATTGAGCAAGTGGCAAAGTTGCTGTATATAAGGCTCGCAAGCCGCATTATAGATGGTTGTGGTACCCTTGGCCAGCACGGATGCCATGATGATGTTGGCCGTACCCGTCACCGAAGCTTCGTCAAGCAACATATAGCAGCCCTTCAGTCGTTTTGCCTCTATCTGATAGACATTGCGGGCATCGTCGTGCACGAATTTGGCACCCAGGTACTTGAATCCCAAAAAGTGAGTGTCCAGACGACGACGACCTATCTTGTCACCGCCCGGCTTGGCAATCGTAGCCTTGCCACAACGACCCAGCAACGGACCGAACATCAGCACGCTGCCACGAAGGGAAGAGCACTTCTTCACAAACTCCAGGCTGTCCAGGTAGCCGAGATTGAGTTTGTCGCTCTGGAATGTATAGTCATTGCGACTGTTCTGTGTCACCTTGACACCAATCTCCTTCAACAACTTGATAAGGTTGTTGACATCCAGGATGTCCGGCACATTCTTGATGCGCACAGGCTCCTTGGTAAGGATGGTGGTACAAATCACCTCCAAGGCCTCGTTCTTGGCACCCTGTGGCGTAATCGTACCCTTGAGCGGATGACCGCCCTCTATGATGAAAGACTCCATAGGCTACTTTTTCTTCTTGTTGTTCTTCTGAATGTCACCAACCACCGTTTTATCAAACTTGAAGGTATTGGCATCAAGTTGGATCTTTCCATCGGTAAAACGCGCCAAGTCGGACGCCACCTTCTCCAAGTCACTGGATCCGTGGCTCCACTGCATGAGGTTGCGGTGCATCTGGTTGGCAGTCAGTCTCACCAGTTCATCACGCTCCTCGCCAGGCTCCATCGTCTTCAACCTGTCGAAAAGTTGGAAAACCATGGTTCCGTAATGGCGTATAGGAATCTTCTTCATCGGATATGCCATCGGTTCCGGCTTCTTGGCAATCTGCACGGCCTGCGACACGTCGAACGGGAAGTCGATGTCGAGTTGGAAGTTGCTCATGATGGCAAGGTGATCCCACAACTTACGGTCGTTTTCCTCGGCATTGCCTGCCTCGGGGAACATACGTTTCATGATGGAAATGATGGTCTCGGCACAACGCTGACGCTCCTCACGGTCTTCGAGAGACACGGCATGGTCAACCATTTGCTGAATTTCTCTGCCATACTCTGGCAACACCAACTTCTCTCGTTGGGTATTGTAATCTAATCCTTCTATATTCATTCCTTAATGTGATGATTGGTGAATGTACATTAATATATTGCGAAGTCCATCCTAGATCAACTTCTTGGGCATCTTCGCCACGAAGTCCTTCAGGTAGAACGGAACGAAATACGCCACATCCTCGAACTTGCCTTCCACAAACCGCTTTTCGGCAAGCGGCGCCATGTTCTTCGCCAAAGGCTCGATGCCTTTTACGAGATGGGCGTTCGGATGGTTGATGACCTCCATGCACTTGGCAGCCCCATTCCCGAAGAAATAGACAGCCCCCTTGTCAAGGTACTCCTTGTAAGTGTCGGCATCCACGATGTCTGCCTGTATAGGGCGCACCTCCTTCAAGGCACGGTCCATTACCTGGGCATACACCTCCATGCGACGGGCGTCGAGCATAGGAACAATGAGGGCATCGTCCTCGGCAGGATGCTCAGCCAACAATACGGGCACGGCCAGGAGCTCAAGTGTAGGAACAGCGATAAGTTTGACTCCCCGCCCATAGCAAATGCCCTTGGCCATGCTTACGCCAATGCGCAACCCCGTATAGGAGCCAGGACCGCAACTGACAGCCACAGCCTCCAGAGGAATGCCATGGCCATCGATGAAGCTGAGAGCCTCATCCACATAAACACCTAACTTCACTGCATGGTTAGGACCGCTATGGTCTTCCTGGTTGAAGACCACTTGTCCATTGTCACTTACTGCCACTGAGCACACGTCGGTACTCGTCTCAATATTCAATATACAAGACATAATTTAAAAATATATTCTTAAATAAGGTGCAAATTTAATCATTTTCTCGCTTTTTTTTGTACTTTTGCAGAAATTTAACGTGAAAGATTATATGATACAGTCTATGACAGGCTTCGGAAAAGCTACCGTCGCCTACAAAGAAAAGAAGATTAATGTAGAGATAAAGTCATTAAACAGCAAGAACCTGGACCTCTCTACCCGTATAGCGCCTCTCTATCGTGAAAAGGAGATAGAGATGCGCCAAATCATTGCTAAACACTTGGAGAGAGGAAAGGTTGACTTCTCCATCTGGATAGAGAAGACCGCCGCTGCGGACGCCACTCCGATCAATGCCGCTCTTGTTGAAAATTATTACCAACAAATCAAGCTGATTTCCGCACAGACTGGCATTCCCGAACCTACGGATTGGTACAGCACGCTCCTCCGCCTTCCCGATGTCACGACCAAGACGGATGTCGAGGAATTGACAGAGGAGGAATGGGAGGCAGCCAAGGAGGCGATTACGCAAGCCATCGGTCATCTGGTCGATTTCCGCAAACAGGAAGGTGCCGCCCTACAGAAGAAATTCACGGAGAAGGTGGATAATATCCAGGCTCTCCTTGCCAGCATCGAGCCTTACGAGAAGTCACGTGTGGAGAAGATTCGAGCCAACATCGTCAGCGGTCTGCAACAGATTCCCAACGTGGAATACGACAAGAACCGTCTGGAACAGGAGCTCATCTACTACATCGAGAAGTTGGACATCAGCGAGGAGAAGCAACGCCTCACCAACCACCTCAAGTATTTCCGCGAGACGATGAACGAGGAAGGCCATGGCGTGGGCAAAAAACTCGGCTTCATCGCCCAGGAAATGGGGCGTGAGATCAACACAACGGGTTCCAAGAGCAACCAGGCAGAGATGCAGAACATCGTGGTGAAGATGAAGGACGAGTTGGAACAAATCAAGGAGCAGGTGCTGAACGCACTATAATTTGAAGAATTTAACACTCAACATTTAACAATAAGTTACTATGTTTGCAAACGCTAGCGCAATGACAACAGTTGGAAGACGCTCTTTGGAGGCTTTGCGCCTCCAGCCGCTGGGCAAACCACCGCAGTGT
>CAVBGK010000018.1:0-14723 GCA_963594995.1 Bacteroidaceae bacterium | reverse complement strand
TTCAAGGCTCCAGAACCCAAGAGGAGCACTTTCTTTATATTTTCGTCTTTCATTGATAATTCCTTTTATAATAATTCATTTGAATTCTTCACTCTTCGTTCTTCACTTACTTGAGTGATTCCACAAACTTGTCAAACATGAACTCTGTATCTACCGGACCTGAACAAGCCTCGGGGTGGAACTGGCTGGAGAACCAAGGATTCTCCTTGTGACGTATTCCCTCGTTGGAACCGTCGTTCATGTTTACGAAGAGCTCCTCCCAGTCCTTGCCAAGCGTCTTGGCATCCACGGCGTAACCATGGTTTTGGGAAGTAATGTAGCAGTTGTTGGTACCCACCATGCGCACTGGCTGGTTGTGGGAACGGTGTCCGTACTTCAACTTGTAGATAGTTGCACCGGCAGCCTTGGAGAGCAACTGGTTGCCCATACAGATACCGCAGATAGGCTTGCGACTCTGGCTGATTTGCTTGCGGATGATGTTGACGGCATCCTCGCACATATCGGGGTCGCCAGGACCGTTCGCCAAGAACAAGCCGTCGAAGTCCATGTCGGTGTAATCGTAATTCCAAGGCACACGGATCACCTCCACACCTCTATTGATAAGGCAACGGATGATGTTCGCCTTCACGCCGCAATCGACAAGCACCACCTTCTTGCCGGCACCCTCGTTGTAGCGGACAATCTCCTTGCAGCTCACCTGGTCCACGAAGTTCACGCCCTCGTAGTTGGCCTCAGGGATGTTGTCCGGCTCATCGTCGAAGAGAATCTTGCCCATCATCACACCATGCTCACGAAGCACCTTAGTCAGCTCACGGGTATCGATGCCCGTGATGCCCGGCACCTTCTCACGCTTCAACCAGTCGGCGAGGCTCTCCACCGCATTCCAGTGGCAGTACTGCTCGCTGTAGTCGTTCACGATGATGGCAGAGGCATAGATTTTGTCGCTCTCCATGAAAGTGGGCAGACCGTTCGCCTCGAAGGTGAAGGGAGGCACACCGTAGTTGCCCACGAGTGGGAAGGTAAGTGTCATCAACTGACCCGCATACGAGGGGTCAGTCAAGCTCTCTGGATATCCCATCATGGCTGTGTTGAACACAACCTCGCCCGCAACGGGAGCGTCATATCCAAAAGATTTGCCATGGAACTTGGTTCCATCGCTCAATACTAAGGTTACATTTTTCATATCTGACATAATTCTTTTATATTCTTTTCTACTTGCGGTTGTGTACGCTCTCCACGTAGTTCACAAACGCCTGGTTGCAAAGTTTGGTTCCACCTGGAGTGGGATAATGCCCCGTGAAATACCAGTCACCCTTGTGGTTGGGTATCGCTTCATGCAGACCCTCCAGGCTCTGGAAGACGAGCTGGATAGGAGTGGTCATGCCCTCAGGGCGTAGCATCTCCACAATCTTCTCATTGATTTCCTCAGTGGTGAAAGGCTCATAGATGGCACGTACAGGATTGATTTGCTGCTCCTTGGGCTTGGCAAGTTCTGCCTTGCAAGCCTCATAAGTCTCCTCGATGAGGTTTACCATGTTGCGCTCCTTAAGCAGTTCGATGGCGGCACGGAACACGCAGAACTCCTCCAACCTCGCCATGTCGATGCCATAGTAGTCGGGATAGCGAATCTGCGGCGCACTCGACACGATGACAATCTTCTTGGGATGCAGACGGTCGAGGATGCGGAGGATACTCTCCTTCAGCGTGGTACCTCGCACGATACTGTCGTCGATAATGACGAGATTGTCCACATTGGGTTCGATGCTTCCGTAGGTCACATCATACACGTGGCTCGCCAAGTCGTTGCGGCTATTGCCCTCGGTGATGAAGGTGCGGAGCTTGATGTCTTTCCAGGCTATCTTCTCCGAGCGAACATAGTCGCCGAGTATCTGCTGTAGTTCTTCCTTGCTCGGGATATGGCCGAGATTGGCGATACGCTCTATTTTGGTGTCATTGAGATAGTGCTTGAACCCACTCAACATTCCGTAATATGCCACTTCTGCCGTGTTCGGGATGTAACTGAACACGGTATGGTCCACGTCATAGTCGATGGCTTTCAGGATAGGCTGTGTAAGTTGTTCGCCAAGCTGCTTGCGCTCTTTATAGATATCACGATCGGAGCCACGGCTGAAGTAAATGCGTTCGAAGGAGCAAGCGGAATCTCCTCTCTGTTCGAGAATGCGCTCGATGCTACACTCGCCATTTTTCTTCACGAGAAGGGCTGTTCCCGGCATCAGTTCCTTCACATCCTCAGCCTCTAAGTCGAAGGTGGTCTGAAGTACGGGGCGTTCACTCGCCAGAACCACAACCTCGTCGTTCTTGTAATAGAAAGCGGGACGGATGCCCCAAGGGTCACGCATGGAGAACATCTCGCCGGAGCCTGTGATGCCACAAACCACGTAACCTCCGTCGAAGTTGGTCATCGTTGTCTTCAGCACGTTACTCATCTTCACATGATCTTCGATATAGTTGGTCACGTCGAGATTTTTCATCTCCATCGCCTTAGCAGCCACGAAATTACGTTCCACCTCACGGTCGAGACGATGCCCCATCAGTTCGAGCATGATGTAAGTGTCGCTGTAGATGCGCGGACTTTGGCCTTTTTCCGTGAGTTCGTGGAAGATTTCCTCCACATTGGTCATGTTGAAGTTACCGCAGAGACAGAGGTTCTTGGCCTTCCAGTTGTTGCGGCGCAAGAAAGGATGCACATACTGGATGCCACTCTTGCCCGTGGTACTGTACCGCAAGTGTCCCATGTAGAGTTCACCGGCAAAAGGCAGCTCTTCCTTGGCAAACTGCGCATCGGCCAACTTCTCTGGAGCCAGACCCTTGAAATTGGTGTTTGCCTTTCCAAAGATTTCGGTCACCGCATTCTTACCCTCTGCACGCTCACGGAACATATATTCCTTTCCAGGCTCACCGCCCAGTTTGACACAGGCCATGCCCGCACCTTCCTGCCCACGGTTGTGCTGCTTCTCCATCATCAGATAGAGCTTGTTGAGTGCGTACATCCAAGTACCGTACTTCTGCTGGTAATACTCCAGTGGCTTGAGCAACCTGATCATTGCCACACCACATTCATGCTTCAATGGTTCCATCTCTCTATTTTCCTTATCTTAGTTTAATTTGAATATTTTTAAATAGAAGTTTTCAAGTTCCTCAACATTGAATTCTAAAAAAAAGGGAAACGCTAAGAAATGGCGAATCCCTTTAAAATATTATTCAACGGTAACTGACTTCGCCAAATTTCTTGGTTGGTCAACATCTTTCCCCTTACAAACAGCGACATGATAAGCCAACAATTGCAATGGAATGGTAGCCAACAATGGCTCCAAGCACTCCAATGTCTCTGGGAGCTCTATCACTTCGTCGGCAATCTTGGAAATAGTCTCGTCGCCCTTGCTGACAATGGCTATGACACGCCCCTTGCGGGCTTTTATCTCCTGAATGTTCGACAACACCTTCTCATACATGAAGTTGTGGGTCGCAATAACCACCACTGGCATATCGCTGTCTATGAGGGCGATGGGGCCATGCTTCATCTCGGCCGCAGGATAACCCTCGGCATGGATGTAACTGATTTCCTTCAACTTCAACGCACCTTCCAAGGCCACGGGATATTGGAATCCACGACCCAAATAGATGAAGTTGCGCGCATAAGTAAACGTTCGGCTCAAGTCAGCTATCTTATTGTTCAACTTCAACACGTCCTTCATCTTGGTAGGG
The DNA here is from genome assembly GCA_963594995.1 of Bacteroidaceae bacterium. GTDB lineage: Bacteria > Bacteroidota > Bacteroidia > Bacteroidales > Bacteroidaceae > Prevotella. Next base: position 10,997 of record CAVBGK010000018.1, on the reverse strand, counting down.
ATGTCCCAAAGTTGTTCCGTAATCTTCTGATACTCGACATCACTCACGGTACCCTTCTCCTTGCCAATGGCCAGAGCCAAAAGAATCAAGACGGTCACCTGCCCCGTGAAAGCCTTGGTGGAAGCAACACCAATCTCCGGCCCCACATGGATATAGGTACCCGTGTCGGTTTCACGCGCAATGCTGCTTCCGATAGAGTTGCAGATACCATAGATAAACGCCCCATTGTCTTTCGCCAACTTGATTGCCGCCAACGTGTCTGCTGTCTCACCACTCTGTGAAATAGCTACAACCACATCGTCCTTCGTAACCACAGGATTGCGATAACGGAACTCGGAAGCGTATTCCACCTCCACGGGAACACGGCAATAATTCTCTATCATCTGCTTTCCTATCAGACCGGCGTGCCATGACGTACCGCAGGCAACGATGATGATGCGCTTGGCATTCAACAATTGCTGGCGATGGTCAGTGATGGAACTGAGCACGACGCCCATCTCCGTCTCCTTCTTGGTTGTAGCCTCGTCGCCATCGGTCATCACACGTGTCTCGACAGTACGGCTAACTACACGGCCTCGCATACAGTTGCGCAGACATTCTGGCTGCTCGAAGATTTCCTTCAACATAAAATGAGGGAAACCACCCTTCTCAATCTGACCCAAATCAATATCGACCGTCTGAACCTCTGGGTTGAGCTTCACGTTCTGGATGTTGACTACCTGCAATTCCTCGCCAAGGCGCATCACCGCAATGTTGCCGTCTTCCAGGTAAACCACCTTGTCAGTATATTCGATGATAGGGCTGGCGTCAGAACCGAGGTAGAACTCTCCGTCCTTGCCGATACCTACCACCAATGGACTTTGCTTGCGAGCGGCGATGATTTGGTTAGGATTACGCTTGTCGAGAAGAGCGATGGCATATGCACCAATCACTTGTCGGAGAGCCACCTGTACGGCAGTCAGCAGGTCCAAGTCCTTCTTCTCCTGAATATACTCAATCAACTGCACAAGCACTTCCGTATCGGTATCACTCTTGAAGGTGACACCCTTGGAAATCAAGTTTTTCTTGATGTCCGCATAGTTCTCGATGATGCCATTATGAATGACGGCAAGGTTCTTCGAGGACGAATAATGGGGATGAGCATTCCTGGCAGAAGGCTCGCCATGTGTAGCCCAACGGGTATGCGCAATGCCAACCGAACCCGTAACATCCTTGTCGGCGCAATATGCCTCAAGGTCTGCCACCTTACCTTTTTCTTTATATACATTCAGGAAGCCGTCCTTTCCGATAAGAGCTACGCCCGCAGAATCGTAACCACGATACTCCAAGCGTTTCAAGCCCTTGATGAGAGCGGGGTAAGCATCTCCCTTACCTAAATATCCTACTATACCACACATATAATTTTAATCTTATACAATAATTTGCTAACTTGCCAGCTTATTTCTTAATAAAAGTGACACAAAGAGTTGCCAACGAGATGATAGATGATACCAAACCTATCCAGAATGTCACAGAGTTGCTCAAGCCAGCGGTACCTTTCTTGGCGCCGTTGGGCTCCACATATATAATATCATTCTGTTGCAGATAGAAATAAGGAGAATTGATGATATTTGCATCTGTCAAGTCTATACGATGGGCAAACTTCTGTCCAGTAGAGCTCTCACGAATCAGCAAGACGTTCCTGCGCTTACCCTGCAATCCCAAGTCGCCGCTCTGAGCCAAAGCCTCAATGATGCTCATTTTCTCATAAGGCACCGTGACAACTCCCGGGCTGCCCACCTCACCGGTAACAACTACTCGGAAACTACCCAAACGAACCGTCACCAAAGGACGCTCTGTCTCGGCAAGATAAGGACGTACCTTGGAACGAATCAATTCCTCGCACTCACGGCTAGTCAAACCTTGAACATGAATCTTGCCGATAACGGGGAAGTCAATGTCTCCCTTGTTGTCAACGAGATAAGACTGCAGATTCTGCCCAGAGTTTCCACCCATATTGCTCATTCCGCTTTTCATAAAGAGATTGAAAGGCTCTGAAGCGGTCTCATTAGTGGTCTTCACAATAATGGAAAGTTGGTCCTTTGGCATGATGTGAGCCTCATACAACATTTTAGATGCTGACAAATTCAAAGAATCAATATTTTGGAAATAAGCTACCTGCCTAGCGCTTCCACAGCTGCTAAGCGCTAAAACAATAGTCAAGGAGACTACTACTGCACTAATTAGTTTTTTCATTGCCGACTAATATTAAAAAATTTGCTGCAAAATTAATGCTTTTATTTAAATTCAGCAAATATTTACCCTACAATTTTACCGATTGAGCGAAAACTATTACAATATCATTACTTATAAGGTACTAAAAAGGGCAAGAGTCCAGTGGAAAACAATCCGCTGGCATCTTGCCTTCTTAGACGTATCTTATTCTACTCCATTGGTTGGAAGGTTGAACGTATAACTGTTGTCAAAAATCTTTCTCACCTTATTGATTTCTACGAAGGTAGTTCCCCCACCCTCTCCGAAGCTACCACTCAAGTAAGCTATCTTGTCGTCTTCCAGCAAGTAACCTTTCTGGCGCAACATACGTACTGCCGCGGTAAACATGGCCTTGGTCGAAATCTGGTCTTTCTGGTAGATGGGGATTACTCCATAGCTCAAGTTCAACCATCGCTGAAGCTTCTCCTTGTAACAGATGGCAAGCACTGGGTTCGGGCCACGGAAAGCAGCTAGGTTACGTGCGGTCTCACCTGTCTCTCCATCGGTGATGATTCCCTTCACCCCCAATTGCTTGGTTGCCTCTATGGCAGCGTGTGCCAAGAAGAGTTTCTGGGTGACGGTCCTATCCTCCGTTGGGTCGATGTCGTTCAGCGGCGACTTGTCTTTTTCCGCCTGTTCTGCAATGCGAGCCATGGTCTGAACGGCCTCTACAGGATACTTGCCACTGGCAGTCTCGCCACTCAGCATCAATGCATCCGTACGGTAGAAGATGGCATTGGCGATGTCTGTCACCTCGGCACGAGTTGGACGCGGATTCTTGATCATCGTATGCAGCATTTGCGTTGCCACGATAACGGGTGTCATCGCTTTCACACACTTGGCGATGATGCGGCGCTGGATGCCTGGTATCTTCTCGATGGGCACCTCGATACCCAAGTCGCCACGGGCTATCATAATGCCATAGGACGCCTCAATGATTTCATCAATATTATCGACACCCTCCTGGTTCTCTATCTTGGAAATAATCTTGATGTCGCTGTGATGCTCATCCAGAATATCCTGCACCGCCTTCACGTCTGCAGCATTACGCACAAACGAGTGAGCTATGAAGTCGATGTCCAGCTCGATGGCAAGAAGGATATTCCTTCGGTCTTTCTCCGTAAGTGCCGGCAAGTCGATGTGCTCACCAGGCACGTTCACGCTCTTGTGAGAGCCCAAGACACCCTCGTTCTGAACCTCAGCCACCAACATCGGGCCTTGGCTCTCGATAATCTTCATGTCGAGTTCGCCGTCATCAAACAGCAAATCATCACCCACCTTGACATCTGCTGCGATATCAGGATAGCTCAAGTTGACAATATCATGAGAGGACTCCATCTCTGGACGGCCGAAAATTTTCACCACGTCACCTATATTATAATGTATAGGTTCCTTCACTCCCGTGGTACGCACCTCAGGACCTTTGGTATCTATCATGATACCTATATGAGGGGACACTGCCCTTACGTTTTTCACGATAGTACGGATTCCCTCCTCCGTAGCGTGAGCGGTGTTCATACGAACTACATTCATGCCCGCAAAGAAAAGCTTGCGGATGAAATCCTGATCACATCGGCGATCGCTGATGGAAGCGACGATTTTGGTTTGTTTCATATCCTTAATACCTTATTCTGTTTCTCAAATTTTCCATATGGGAAAGCCGTTTCCCGAAATCTGTCTGCAAAGATACTGCAAAAATCTGATTTAGCGAAGAAAATAAGTATTTATTTTTTGATTATATGTTAGCCTGTCCTACACTCCACCTGCTAGATATCCAAATCAGGTGCCTTTTCGGCTCCAGCCGCTGCCTCGAACTTAGGCATTACCTGAAAATTGAAAATGCCGGCAATCAATGCATTGGGCATCTTGCGCACGGTCTGGTTGTAGCTTTGCACGGCATCGTTGTATTTACGGCGTGCCTCGCTGATACGGTTCTCCGTACCCTCTTCCTGTACTTGCAACGACTTGAAATTCTCGCTGGCCTTAAGTTCCGGATACTTCTCCGCCACGACCATCAACTTGGAGAAAGCAGAAGCCAGTTCCCCCTGGACTTCGGAATAAGCCTTCAATTTCTCCGGAGTAAGATTAGTGGCATCCAACTTCACTTGCCCTACGGCAGCGCGTGCCTTGGTCACCTCTTCAAAAGTCTCCTTCTCATGCTTGGCATACGCCTTGACAATCTTAGCCAACTGCGGCATCATGTCGGCACGGCGTTGGTACTGAGCCTGCACATTCGCCAACTCGGTAGTAGCCTGCTCCTGTTGGCTGACCATACCATTATAGCCACTGAACACCCATAGTACAAGAAGCACTACAACACCCAATACAATCCATACAGTCTTATTCTTCATAATTTCAAAAATTTAAATTTATAACTTGATTATCTACATTCCACTTTCCGCAAACTATACCTCACCAACTGCCTCCAGAGCCGCCACCGCTAAAGGTTCCTCCTCCGAAAGAGCCACCCGAGAAGCCACCGCCAGAACGACCACCAGAGAAGCCACCGCCCCCACCAAAGAAGAAAGGTGGAAACCAATCATCATCATGTCGCCGGCCATTACGGGAAGATGTCTTTCCCTTAGGCCGTTTCTTGACAATGCCACACTCTTCCAATATATACCTTATCAGATAATAAGCCGGTATGCCAAAGCAAAGGAGCATACAAAAGACAAGCAAAGGCCAGTCTTCCTCCTCCACCGGACCATCGTCCACAGACTTGATTCCAGTCCTTCCACTTTTCACCTTATTATATATGGCACGTGAAGCCGTCACAACCGCCATACCAGGTTGGTCTAGGCGCATATACTTGACGATACAAGCACGGGCAATGTCATCGCAATCGACATCCGTCAACTCACCCTCCAACCCGCTGCCCGGAGCGATGAAGTACTTATGGTCTTCCACGGCAACGACCACGACAAGCCCCCTACGGGAAGCCTTGTACCCTACGCCATATTTGTTGCCGAGATCCTGCGCCATGCGAAAAGCATCCTGGTTGGCCACACGTCCCACGACCACAAAAACATTCTGCACTCCACACTCCACGTTGAGTTTCTGGAGATAAAAGTTGGCAGAGTCCTTCATGCTCGTGTCCAAATATCCATCTGGGTCAGACACATATTGGGTAGAATCCCTCAGATAAGGAACAGGCACATCATCGGCACTCCATTCCTGCCTGGCAAGAATGGAAAGAGAGCATAAAAAGACTCCCCAAACCACCACTAAAAATCTTCTAAAAACCATGATTTTTTCAATTTTGGTACAAAAATACACAATAAAAACCTTATATGCAAGTACTTAGGCGATTATTTTTGCAAAAAAACGGTCAACTTTTTTGTTATGTCACAAAAAACTTGTATCTTTGCACACCGAATTCAGATTAACAAGTTAAAATAATAAGAGAATATGACTAAAGCAGATATCATCAACGAGGTGTCTATCGCAACAGGTTTGCCAAAGAAAGATGTTGGCGTTGTCGTAGAAGCATTCATGGAGCAAGTGAAGACAAGCTTGATCGAAAAGAAAGAAAATGTATATCTCCGCGGTTTCGGTAGCTTCAACATCAAGCACAGAGCTGCCAAGACTGCACGCAACATCTCCAAGAACACAACTCTTACAATCCCGGCACACGACTTGCCAAACTTCAAGCCATCCAAGAGCTTCATCGCAGAGATGAAGGGCGAGAAAGTTTCCGAGGAAGACGCAGACTAAGAGAACAAACATTTATATAACAACAATATTTTAAAATTTTAAAATCATGCCAAACGGAAAGAAAAAGAAGGGCCACAAGATGGCTACTCACAAGCGTAAAAAGAGATTGCGCAAGAACAGACATAAGAGCAAGTAAGCTTTTATAGCCAAAAGCTCCCAGTCAGTTCGCGACTGAGGGGGCGTGTCAATGCAATAAAGGTTGACATGCCCCTTTTTATTCATCATCACGTTAAAGATTTATTGAAGACTATGACTAGCGAAGTAGTAATTGATGTCCAGCAGAAAGACATTTCCATCGCCCTCTTGGAGGACAAGCAACTGGTGGAATACCAGAACGAGCCTCGCGAGGCGTCCTTTTCTGTGGGCAACATCTACATAGCAAAGGTTAAGAAGCTCATGCCGGGCCTTAACGCTTGCTTCGTGGATGTTGGTTATGAGCGCGACGCCTTTCTTCATTATCTTGACTTAGGAAGTCATTTCAATTCCTACCAGAAGTACCTAAAACAAGTACAGAGCGACAGAAAGAAACTTTTCCCATTCTCTAAGGCCAGCAAGCAGCCTGAACTGGAAAAGGAAGGCAGCATTCAGAATGTCCTGAAACCAGGGCAGGAAGTGCTGGTGCAAATCGTAAAAGAACCAATTTCTACCAAGGGTCCCCGACTCACAGGTGAAATCTCCTTCGCCGGCCGATACCTGGTACTTATGCCATTCGGAGACAAAGTTTCTGTTTCGTCGAAAGTCAAAAGCGGTGAAGAACGTTCACGGCTCAAGCAACTCATCCACAGTATCAAGCCCAAGAATTGCGGTGTCATCGTACGTACTGTAGCTGAGGGAAAGCGGGTCGCCGAACTCGATGCTGAGATGAAAGTCCTGGTGAAGCGATGGGAGGATGCTATCGCCAAGGTTCAGAAAACCCAGCAACGCCCGCAAATCACCTTCGAGGAAACCGGAAGAGCCGTCGCCCTCTTGCGTGACTTGTTTAACCCTTCTTACGAGAACATCTTCGTCAACAACGAAGATGTAATGAAAGAGGTAAAGAACTATGTTTCTCTAATAGCCCCTGAAAAGGCGGGCATAGTCAAACTTTACTCAGGCAGGGTGCCTATCTTCGACAACTTCAACATCACCAAGCAGATTAAGGCTGCCTTTGGGCGTGTTGTCAACTACCAGCATGGTGCTTACCTCATCATTGAGCACACCGAGGCTTTGCATGTTGTCGATGTCAACAGTGGCAACCGCACTCGTGAGAAAGGCCAGGAAGCCAACGCACTTGACGTAAACCTGGGTGCCGCCGATGAACTGGCACGACAGTTGAGACTCCGCGATATGGGAGGCATCATCGTCATCGATTTCATCGACATGAACTTGGCTGAAGATAGACAAATGCTCTATGAGCGCATGTGCAAGAACATGCAGAAGGACCGTGCCAAGCACAACATCCTTCCTCTGAGCAAGTTTGGGCTGATGCAAATCACCCGTCAGCGCGTGCGTCCTGCCATGGATGTCAACGTGGAAGAGACCTGTCCGACCTGTTTCGGGTCCGGCAAGATTAAGTCAAGCATCCTCTTCACCGACCAACTGGAAAGAAAGATAGACCGACTAGTCAACAAGATTGGCGTCAAGAAATTCACTCTGTATGTCAACCCATACGTATCAGCCTTCATCAACAAGGGTTTTGTTTCCTTGAAGAGAAAGTGGCAGTTCAAGTATGGTTTCGGCTTCAATGTTTTGGCCTCACAAAAACTGGCCTTCCTCCAGTACGAGTTCTACGACAAGGACAACCAGTATCTCGATATGCAGGAAGAACAGGAGACCAAATAAAGCGGTTTACATACAAAAGACATTAAAACAAAAGCTTCGTTCGCAATCAAATACGAACGGAGCTTTTGCTTTTTTACCTTGAACAAAGGGACACCTGCAAAAACGTGTAGAAAGCCAATCGCAAAAAATGTCTCCATTTTGCGTTTTAATAGATCAAAAAGCGTATAAAATGGAACAATATAAGTTATTTGCAGACACTAATGAAATTTTGAATTTCTTTGTTAACCGTTCCACAAATGCTGCTGCAGAATGCCTCAATGCAAAAATCAAAATGCTTTGAGCTGAGTGTACTGTAAACATTTTTCTTTCCCCATAACACTGCTACGGCAGGGAGACGGCTCTCCCTGCCGAGGAAAAAATATCTGCCTGCCGAGGAAAAAAGTTTTTTCTGCCGTAGTAATTTTCAAAGTGGGGTATGCCGCTTGAATACAGGCAATGCGTCGGGCTCGCCTATGTAATAAAAAATCGCATCCACCATCTGCGGTGTAAAGTAGGAGGCACCTGCAGGAATGTTATATTGGTTTTATCTGAAAGATATCCGTCTTACCGAAGACAATGGTAAGACGGATATCCACATATATCTTGACGAAAACGAAACTATTCCCGATGAGCGAACGGATTTACGCCCCAATGGCTTTACCTGTGAAAGCGTATCTATGCTTAAGCCACACGCTTTTGCAGGTGACCCTTTCTTTCACGAGGTCGGAGGTCTTCATGGCATCGAAGAGGAAGTAGTTGCTCAACTCTGCCGGCAGGTTGGCAGAGATAATCTTGTTGACGATGGCCTCGTTGGTGCTTCGCTGCACGGCCGTGGAACCCGATCCGTAGGTATAGTTGTTGCCGTTCATGTTGAGCACCACGCTCTCCAGCACCCTGCCCCCGGTATATAGGTAGGCACGGCGCAGGCGATAGGGCGTTTCCTGTCCCAGCACCACGCCCGAGAAGGTTACTTCCAGCACGATGCTCTTCTCCTCTATGCCGCACTCGTTCTTCACGCCCGAGTTGAATATCTCCTCAAACTGCCGTCTGTTCGTTATCTTCAGTCCGTAGAGGGCATGATAGATCGCATCAAAGAGGGTGGTCTTGCCGCAGCCGTTGGCTCCGCCTATCAGGATGATGGGACGGCCTGCACTTACCTCCAGGTTCAGGTCCAACTGGCGGTAGGTCTTGTAGTTCTCTATATGGATACGTTTCAGCTTCATTGCTTTCCTATTTCTTTGAGTGCCTTCTTGAGTATTCTCGTCACCTTCTTGTCTTCAAGGGTGGTTTCGTTTTGGTTGTTGCGTTCCTCGTGGAATGGCTTGAGGATGTAGTCCTTCAGCCACTCCGCGTCTATGCCATCCGTCTGGCATGCGCTCTCTATGAGCAGCATGTCCTCTTGCCTGATGCCGTAGTTCAGGAAGGTTCTGTCCAAGCTTTTCTTCATACCTTAATCATATATCTATTATAGGTTTTCCAGATGCAGTGCCGACCATCCGTCTATGCTGTCGGTGTTGCGGATGATGCCGCCAGGATAATACCAGTTGGCCGTGCCTTCGTCCTGGATGAGCACGCCGCCCACTATCTTCTTGCCCTTTGCCCTATAAGTCTCGATGTAGTCTAGCAGGGCATTGTTCTTCTCGGGTGCGTCGCTGTCGCTGCCTGGGGTCTTGGTATCGAAGAGGCAGATGGTGCCCGACTTCAGGCGGATAATGAAATCTACATAGAAGCAGCGCTTCCTATCGGCAGAGTCGGTGTAGGGCACGGCGAAGTGCTGCTTGCCCTCATTGCCGTTCTTGTACCACCAGTCCACATACTCCGTCTTGTCGTCCAGCCATTGGGCAAACTCCCGTTCGGGTCTCGACGCCTGCAGCTCCTCGAAGTAGGGATAGAGGGCGTGGTTGAAGATTTCTCCCTCTGCGCTCCTCACCATCGCCGCATTGTAGAGGCGTGTCTCGGGCACTTGCCACTGCGTCTCCTTGTAAGCGACGCTTACTTCCTTTGCTTTCCGCTTCATCACTGCCTCGTATCTCAGCAATGCCTTGCGTATCAGTTCCTCGAAGCGGGGACGGTTCTGGTGGTAGAGCACCACCTTGGGGGCATCTACGGAGAACACTTGCAAGTATTCCTCCAGGGCACTCTCGATAGCTCCTTGCAACACGGGGGTACTGTCGAACTTGGAGTAGCTGCCCACATTCTTCCTGCAGAACAGGGTGAAGAGGTGCTGCAACTCGGTGGCGTTCAGGGCAAGCCTTGCCTTGTCGGTTATCTCTACGATGCCCGAGTCGCCCGTCAGCGGCGTGTCTTTGGGTATCGAGACGAGGATTCTCGACACGTCTGTCTGCACTCCGTGCCGCTTGGCATTGTATCTGTTCTGCTTAATCTTGTCGTCCATGTGCTCCTCTTTCTGCTCCACGGCTTCCTGTTCCTCCGCTTCACCGTCGTCGTGCTCGAAGAAGTCTTCCGGCGAGAAGAGCATGAGGGGGTTCTGTTCCCACTCCTGTTCCAGCACTTGACAGAAGATGCTGCGGAACTGCGACCCCAGTCGATTGCGCACCGCTCCATGCTTGTCGGCGTAGGACGATAGGAGCGTGATGTTCTCGAGGTCTTTCCTGCGTTTGGCGTAGAGGGTGCTGATGTAGTTCATGTCGTCGCCCACGATGCTTATCATGTCGGCAGAGAGGTCGGTGTACACATAGCCGTAGTTCAGGCTGTCGTTCTTGTAGAATCGCTGCTCTGGCATTCGGAGTATTCGCCCCACGGTCTGCGTGGTGAAGGTCATGCTCTGCAACTCGCGGAATATCAGGAGCACGGAGGCACGCGGACAGTCCCACCCCAGGGCGATGGCCTGCTTGAAGAGCAGTACCTCTGTGATGTCATCGGGACGGGTGATGCTCTGCTGGTGCAGCTTGTTGGGGGCTATCCATACCCACGCCACCCTCTGATAACGGCACTGCCCGTTCATCGGGAGGTCGCGGGTCAGCTCGTCGAGCAGAGTGCTCACCATCACCGTCTTTCCGGCTCCCGTGGGTGCCTTGAATATCAGGCGCTGGCGGTCGTCGGGGTCGTTGAGCATCTCTATCATGCGCTGCTTTAGGTCGCGCACGGCTTTCTTTTGATAATCACGCAGTTCTATCATCGTCGTTACCTCCTATTCTTCGTCTGTAAGTATTAGCCCAACTTTTACAATTTGAGAAAATTTCAAAAAAGTTTTTGTTGTTTTTCAGAGA
>CAVBGK010000017.1:0-10323 GCA_963594995.1 Bacteroidaceae bacterium | reverse complement strand
GGATTTCAAGAATGAGTTCAAATCCTTACTCGTTTCTTATCCACAGGTAGATCCAACAGCAATGGGATTCCCTGACAATTGGAGTTCCGAGCCTCTATGGAGATAACTTTATTGACAGAATACTGATAAGCCTATCGGCAGTGAACATTCTTCACTATCGACAGGCTTTCTTCTTTATGTTCCACTAATTTGATACTAACGGAAGTTAAATACGTTAAATTTTGCCCGTTCTGTATCTAAACAGAATCCATATTGCCACTTTTCTACCGTTTAGAGCGTATGATATTGATAATCAACTAATAATAGATACGAGGGTTGTAGTGCTTTAAGTACGTTAGTACTTCCTTTAGGCATAAAATCAGTGGAGAATGGAACTTTTTATGGATGTAGTGCATTGGCAAGCATAGTGATTCCTTCTGGTGTTACATATATTGGTCAGGAAGCTTTTGAAAATTGTAGTAACTTGAAGAAAATAGAACTGCCTTTTGGACTTCTTTCTATAGAGCAGTATGCTTTTCAGAATTGTAGTAGCTTGCAAAGCTTAACAATACCTAGTAGTGTCTGTGCTATGGGATTAAAGTGTTTGGGAGGATGTGTCGGTTTAGAGTCAATTTATTTATGTTGGGAGGATAAATATGCTATTGTTAATTATGACAATTCAAGTAATTTTTCGGATATGCCATATAAAAAATGTGTGGTATATGTCCCTAGTGAACTCTATGATGATTATCGTAATGCTCGTTGGGATATATGGTTCTCGATGAGCCGATACGATGTTACTGGGATAGATAACGTAACGACCTCTACTGATGCTAAAGAAGTTTCTCGCTATTCTGTGAATGGTCAGCGATTATCTACTCCTACCAAAGGCTTGAACATCGTGAAGTACAGCGATGGTAGTGTGAAAAAAGTTGTTGTTCAATAGTCTTTGGCTAATGAACGCAATATATGATAGATTAAATAATTTAGTAGATGAGTAAATTAATTAAAAATTTTAGCAAGTATGTGGATTTTCCTCATTTTGTTAATTGTGAGTAGATGTTTGCGCGTGAACATCAACATCACTCTTTAAGTGAAAGTTTGCCTTTCTTCTGAGGATATTCTAGAACATTCTAAGGAGTAAGAATTATTAGATCAATCATCATTGGGAGCGAAGCCTGCTAACTCCCTCTTATTAGATCAGTAGGTAAAGAATTCTTTTAGGGCACGAGCAATCGTGCCCTTTTTATGTAGTTAGCAGAGACATCTATAACGAGCTTCGCAAACAGGGCTATGGTGTGGGGAACTTCAAGCGAGATGAGGAGGGCATTCATTCTGGATGAAAGATTTAAGGAAATAAACTAAGGTAGAAGAACAAACTATGGTAACAAGGTAACAGTTAACAGTTTGTTTTTCCGCTCTTTTCTTTGTTTTTTCGATAAAACGTTGTATCTTTGCACTCGTTATTTAACGAGCATTAATTTAACGGCTGTTACATTATGAAGTTTTACGATAGAGAAAAGGAGATTGGAATCTTGCGTCAGAACTGGGAGAAGTCGAAAAAACGCTCACTCTTCACGGTGATGATAGGTAGAAGGCGCATTGGAAAAACGGCACTCTTGCTCAAGACTGAGCAAGAGCAGAAGATGCTTTACCTCTATGTGTCGAAAGACAACGAGCGTGTGCTAGTCGAGAAATTCCAAAAGGCAGCAGAGAATGTCCTTGGACTTCATATCTATGGACACTTGGAAACATTCGCACAGTTTTTCGAGCAAATCATGGAGTATGGCAAGGAGCATCATTTTACCATTGTCTTTGATGAGTTCCAAAACTTTCTGAAGGTGAATGCTGCAATCCCTAGTCATATCCAGGATATTTGGGATAGGTATCACGAAGCGACAACTGTGAATCTTGTAGCTTGTGGCAGTATCTACAGCATGATGCACAAGATTTTTGATAATGACGATGAACCTCTGTATGGCAGGAAAGATTGTGAGATACGACTCAAACCTTTCAGAATCTGCGTCATCAAGGAAATATTGGGCGATTTCAACCCCAACTATACATCAGAAGATTTGCTTTGCTTGTATATGCTGACAGGTGGTGTGGCCAAATATGTCGGTCTGTTGATGGATGCTGGTGCTATCGACAAGGAGAGTATGCTGAAATGGGTGACAGGTATGGAAAGTCCTTTTTTGAGTGAAGGTCGAGAACTTATCTTGTCAGAGTTTGGAAAAGACTATGCCAATTATCTTAGCATCCTTCAGTTGGTGGCAGGTGGTATGACGGTTCAGAATCAGATAGATTACATCATCGGCAAGAATACGGGTACGTATCTGAAAAGGCTGGACGAGGAATATAATTATGTAAGCAAGTTGGCTCCGATGTTCAGCAAGCCTGGCAGCAGGAATCTGAGATGGTGCGTGGAAGATTGCTTCTTGCGCTTCTGGTTCCGTTTCGTTTTGCCAAACCAAAACTTGATAGAGATGGAACGTAATGACTTGCTTTTGGAAATCGTGGAGCGAGATTACAATGACTATACAGGGCTTGTGCTAGAGCAATATTTCCGTCAAAAGGTAAGCGAGGAAGAACGTGTGACCATGGTAGGAAACTATTGGGACAGAAAGGGGAAGAATGAGATAGATATGATTGCCCTTAACGATATAGACAAGACTGCATTGGTGGCAGAAATCAAGCGTAATGCAGATAGATATGACAGTAAACTCTTGCAAGAAAAGTATGATACGATTCGTGGTAATTTCGGAAAATACAAAGATGTGAAATTGATAGGATTATCAATGCAAGATATGTAGGAGATAGAGGAACTATGCTAGTTCCTCTATCTTCTTTTTCAGTTCCTCGAAGTCATTAGCCACTTCGATGTAGTCGTGCCAATCACCACGAATCATACCTTTCTCTTGTAGGTCGTTGAGCATGGCGATGATGGAGTTCCAGAAGCCTTTCATGTTATAGAGGATAACCATCTTGTGATGATAGCCGATGGTATGGCTGGCGGCGACGGTGAAGATTTCATCGAGCGTGCCAATGCCACCGGGCAACGCTACCACGATGTCGCTTTGCGACAGAAGCAGGTCTTTGCGGTCGGAAAGGTTGTCGCACGGAATCTCCACATCAAGGTCATCGAATGCCCTGCCGCCCCTTTCCACCAGGGATGGTACCACGCCGATGGTCCTGCCGCCGTATGCTTTCACCGACTTGCCGATGCAATCCATCAATCCCATATTGCAACCGCCGAACACGACATCGTGTCCGTTCTCGCCCATCCACTTGCCCAGTTCCTCTGTCTTCGTGAAGAACTCCGGGTCGATATTCTTGTTTGCCGAGCAAAATACTGCTATCTTCATCTTATACTTGTTTTTTATGCTTGCCGTTATTATACGTTGATGCCATTATGGATAAAATGGCAAGGCAAAGGTACGGCAACTTTTTGAGAAAATGTATTTTTTTTTGCAGATATTTTGCTCTTTGGAAAACTTTTTGTATTTTTGCTCTCGCAAAAGAGGGCATTTCCGTCCTCTTGAAACAAGATTTTGGCAATTGTCAGAAATAAAAAATAAGTTATAAAAAGATGAAGAAATTACCTATGATTCTCTTGGGCACGATAGCCCTTACCTTTGCTATGGCTGGCTGTAAGACATCCACTCCTAAACAGGATGCCGATTCGCTCGCCAACGACTCCGTTGATACCCTTGCTGCTACTGCCGCTGCTCCGGACACAATGTTGACGGAAGCCTTCACTTACGCATTCTATAATGTCGACTCTACCATTCAGAGCACTATCTATGTGGATTACCCACATGGTGACGACAGCCTTTCTCTGGCCGTCAAGGCTTTTATCAGCAAGCAACTCGGCGAGTTGTACGTGCCTTATCATTTTGCGGAAGAGGCGGAGGCCCTCAAGAATTACCCCCGTTACAAGGGCAGCGTGCTTCAGGCGCAGAAGCTGCTCGACTACTACGGCAAGGGTGCGGCAAAGTTCCTGGCGGAGCAGCAAGGTGAGTTTTCGGGGGAAGACAAGCCGCACGTGTGTAGCGACGTGAAGATACGCAAGGTGGCTGAGACCTCTACCTACGTCACCTATCTGATGAACTGTTATGATGAGGTGGGCGGAGCGCACGGCAGTTTCACCAGTTACAATCTCAACATCAGTAAGCTCACCAACAAGCCTATAGAGAAGGTCTTCGACTCTGGCAAGACACATGTCCTGCAGAAGATTCTGCAAAAGGGGGTGGAGCACTATTTCAAGGAGTGTGGAGACGAGGAGTTCAATATCTCTACCATTCTGGAGTATCTCGATCCTTTGGGCGAGAAGGGAAGTAAGAACATGATTCCGCTCCCGGCGCATACGCCTTACATCGAGAATGATAGCCTTTGTTTCGTCTATCAGCAGTATGAGATAGCCCCCTATGCGGCAGGTCTAGTCTCCTTCAACGTAGCGTTAAAGGATATCAAGCCTTACCTGCGTCAGGAGGTGAAAGACTTGATAGTCGAGAAGTAAAAAATGCCAAGCGAAAGTGCGGGATGCAAACTGACAGTTTGCATCCCGCACTTTCGCTTGAACTCGTTTGCTCACGAATGGCTTTTGCTCCTTTTTACCAAAGCTCCTTGGGTGATAGGTCTTTGTCCTTTCTGCCCATTAGATAATAGTCTGCCAGGAATTGGAGGTTGTCTTGTGTTATCTTCTTGCCTTCCTCTTTCACGTACTTGCTTGTGAAGATGTTGGCGTCGGGTAACATACCTGTGTCTATCAACTTGCAGACAATCTCGTATGGGAATGGGAATCCATTGCCACAGATGATGTTAAAGCAATCCTGTTCGGCGCGCTCGGCATTGTAGTATGGGTTTTCGGGCGAAGCGATGCAGTGAGCCAGACCATATGTCAGGTTGAAACCTGTGTATGGAGTTCCGCAGATGATGATGCCTTTCTCGTAGTCCTTAGGGAATCTGACTCTTTGGGCTATCTTCGGGTCGATGGTGTCGCAGAATTCCTTTAACGCCTTGTTGTCCTCCAGGAATAAAAACTTGTCTGCGTAGCCTTTTTCCTTCAGCAACTTGAAGTCGGCGAGAGGCTGTTTATGGTTGAGGCGTTCCTTCTCTGCCTCAATGCGCTCCTTGTTCTCCTCGTAGGTAGGGGTAAGCAAGGCTCCCGTCTGCCACCAATTCTTTCCGAAACGAAAGAAGTTGGTGATGATAGTCCGTTCGCCACTGGTGAATGGGGTGAAGTCTTCGATGGTCGTGGAGTCTTTGCGCACCTTGATGAGCATTTCTTTCTCGTCCTCGGCATACAAGTCCTTTACATAGATGTACTTCTCGTCTTCTTTCTTGACGGCGAAGGGTCTGGTCGTGGTATAGTCGATGTCTGTCCAGAGCTTGTGTGCCGCATGATGTTCGCTCACCTTGGCAAGCCATTCGGCTGATGTAAGGGCGAGGAGGTTGTTGCGGCTGTTCATCGTTTGTTCCATTTGGACTGAATAGGCGATAAGCTCGTTGAGTCCTTGTGGCGAGTTTGCCATTTGCTGCAATTCGAGTTGCAGTCGTTTGCGGTTGTTTACATTGAAATAGCAAGCATAGTGAAACCATGCCAAGGCATCGCGGTATGTGTAGAAGTCGTCCTCGGTGGTAGGCAGGTTGCACAGGAAATCCTGCAGCCGCTCGTTTTCGGGTGCCGTCTCGTACTCCTCGTCTAGAATCTTGTAGGCAAGCTTTGCCGCCAGTTCCATGGTGCCGAAGAGGAATGGGATAGCTTCCTGCACGTAAGTGCTCTGCTGATAGTGATGCCAGAGCAGAAACTTGATGTCGGCAAAGTTGATTTCGTCTGGGTCGTATGCCGGAATGTCTTCGTTGAGTGCGTTCTGAATGTAGTCGGTCTCGTTTTCGTAGAATGGGATGTATTTGCCATAACGCTTTTTGCATTCTGCGGTAAAGGTTTTCCAGATGCAAGTACCCGAGATGACATCTTCAAAATATCCTGCGAGGGCGAGTGCTGCCTGCTTGGCATCATCTACATTCTTGAAGCTGTGGGTAAAGCATGCTTCGTCGAGGGCATGGTATATCTTGTTGGTCAGTTCTGTGTAGTACTGATCTACTGCGTTTGGTTTCCCGTATGGATGCATCGCCATCCAATCTTGTGTGAAAATTACCTTTTTCATTATGTTCGATTCTGTTGTTCGAGGGCCTAATCGATGTTCGTTGTGAAGCGATAGTCGTTATTACTCGGTTTTGTTGTTTGTTTCGTGTTAATTTTTCGGTGCCAATGATGACAGAATTAACTGCAAAGGTAATGATTTATCTCCAAAAAACAAAAAAAAACGAGAATTTCCTTTGTCGCATTGATAATAATTCGTGTTTTGTGATGTCTTTTAACATGCCCGAAGTTAACTTGCCGTTTTTGTCAGGTTGGGCGTGATTTATTTGTTGTTTTGAAAAAAAAGTCGTACCTTTGCACCCGAATTTAGGCAACCTTGAAGAAAAGCGTATGGTTGCCGCAAGCGTTTCGGAAGGATTTTGCACCCTAATTCATGGCTGGGAGGGTGAATTCGGCCTTCCCATTTAGACAATGAATTAAGGTAAAAAGTAAATTGAAGACATTTGAAGAATTGGGCGTGAGCGAAGAGATTCGTCGTGCCATCGAAGAGCTTGGATTCGAGAATCCAATGCCGGTTCAGGAGGAGGTAATCCCTTATTTGTTAGGTAACAAGAATGATGTCATCGCCCTGGCGCAGACGGGTACGGGTAAGACGGCCTCTTATGGCATTCCCGTCATCCAGAAGACGGATGCCGCGAGCAAGGATACACAGGCAATTATCCTGAGTCCCACGCGTGAACTTTGCCTCCAGATTGCCGATGACTTGAACAGTTTTGCCAAGTACATCGATGGTTTGCACATTGCCGCCGTCTATGGTGGTACAGACATCGGTTCGCAGATTCGCACGCTGAAGCATGGTGTGCAGATTATCGTTGCCACCCCGGGTCGTTTGCTCGACTTGATTAACCGTGGCGTGGCGCAGTTGGAGCACGTGAACAACGTGGTGCTTGATGAGGCTGACGAGATGCTCAACATGGGTTTCTCAGAGAGCATCAATGCCATCTTCGAGAGTGTGCCGGAGGATAGGAATACCCTTCTCTTCTCCGCCACCATGAGCAAGGACATCGAGAAAATTGCCCTCAACTACCTGCACGACCACAAGGAAATCGTGGTGGGTTCCCGCAATGAGGGTGCCGAGCACGTCAACCACATCTACTATCTCGTGAATGCCAAGGACAAGTATCTTGCCCTCAAGCGCATCGTGGACTTCTATCCGCGCATTTTTGCGATTATTTTCTGTCGCACCAAGCTGGAGACACAGGACATCGCCGACAAGCTCATCAAGGACGGCTACAACGCTGAGGCCTTGCACGGAGACCTGAGCCAGCAGCAGCGCGACCTCACCATGCAGAAGTTCCGCAACCACACCGTGCAGTTCCTCGTAGCTACCGACGTGGCGGCCCGAGGACTTGATGTTGATGACCTGACCCACGTTATCAACTATGGTTTGCCCGACGACGTGGCAAGTTATACCCACCGCTCGGGCCGTACAGGCCGTGCCGGCAAGAAGGGAACCTCCATCTCCATTATCCATACAAGGGAGAAGTTCAAGGTACGCCAGATAGAGAAGCAGATAGGCAAGGACTTCGTGGACGGTGTGTTGCCAAGCCCCGAGGAGATTTGCAAGAAGCAACTCTTCAAGACGATGGACGACATTATGAAGACCGATGTGGACGAGGAGCAGATTGCGCAGTACATGGAGGAGATCAACCGCCAGTTCGACTACATCGACAAGGAGGACATCATCAAGAAAATGGTGACCATCACCTTCGGTAAGTTCCTCGACTATTATAAGAACGCGCCCGAGATTGTGAAGCCCGAGACGGGCAAGGGATCTAAGGGCGGTCGTGGCTCGGAAGGTCGTGGCGAACGTGGCAAGGTGTCAAATGGCCGCCGCAAGCACGAGGCTGAGGCTGGATTCAAGCGTCTCTTTATCAACCTTGGCAAGGCGGACGGTTTCTATCCGGGCGAGATTATGCAGTACTTGAACAAGCACGTGAAGGGTCGCCAGGAAGTGGGCCATATCGACTTGCTCTCCAAGTTCGCCTACATCGAAGTGCCCGAGGAGGATGCCAAGCGTGTGATGAAGGCACTGAACGGTACGGAGTACAAGGGCAGGACCGTGAGATGCAACGATGCCGACGAGGAAGGACACGGAAAGTCGGCACGTGGCGGTCGTTCTTCAGAAAGAAGTGGCCGCAGAGGCTCCGATGACTCACGCAAGGGGCGTGGATCTCGCGGCGAGGGCCGCAGTACCAAGAAAAACCGTGGCTATCAGGAGGACACCGGCGACTGGCGCCAGTTCTTCCAGAATGGAAACGATATTAAGTTGAAGGGCGAGGAGCCAAACTTCGAGGAAGAAGGTTGGGCAAGAAGACGTCCTAAGAAAAAGAAGTAAGTGATTTGCCAAGATAAAAGCCAATATCAAGGAGAGCGCTTGTAGCTTGCTTGATATTGGCTTTTTTACCGAAATCATAGGAACATTAAACGTTTTTACGGATTTTATCCTGCGAATCATTGTTGTTTCAGATTTTCTTCTTATTTTTGCAATCATAACAGATAAAAATAGGAGATATGGAAGAAATCATCAAGCTCAACTCTGTGGATAGATATTGTGAGATGCATGGATTCGAGACCCAGCATCCGTTGGTGGGGGTGTTCGACTTGAGCGAAGCCACTAAGTTTCCTCAGGAATATACGGTCAATCACGGACTGTATGAGATATACTTGAAGGAAAACTTGGGATGCAACATCGTGCGCTATGGTCGTCAGAAATACGACTACCAGGAAGGTACGGTGACCAGCTTTGCCCCTGGTCAGGTGACTCATGTGGTGATGAATCCTGGTGTGCGTCCTCAGGCCAAGGGCCTTCTCTTCCATCCCGACCTCATCAAGGGCACGCCTTTGGCTCGTGAGATGCGCAACTATTCGTTCTTCTCTTATAGCTCCAATGAGGCTTTGCACCTGAGCGATGAGGAGAAGCAAATCTTTATCGACTGTTTGGACAAGATAAAGATAGAGTTGAATCGCCCGATAGATAAGTTCTCCAAGCGGCTCATCTCGATGAACATCGAGCTGCTCCTCAACTACTGCCTGCGTTTCTACTCCCGTCAGTTCGTGACCCGTGAGGTGCAAAACAAGGATGTAATCACCCGGTTTGAGAATCTGCTGGATGAATACTTCACTGGCAACAAGCCCCATTTGGAGGGATTGCCCACCGTGAAGTACTTTGCCGACAAGATTTGTCTGTCGCCCAACTACTTCGGCGACCTCATCAAGAAGGAGACGGGTGTGAGTGCGCAGGAGTACATCCAAAACAAGATTATCGACCTCGCCAAGTCGTTGCTCCTAGGTTCGGGGAAGACCATCACGGAGATTTCCTACGACCTCGGTTTCCAGTACTCCCAGCACTTCAACCGTGTGTTCAAGAAGAATACGGGATTGACTCCTACGGCGTATCGCAGGAGTTAAGTGAAGAGTGAATAATTCATTTGTTTCATAAACCTTACGGTAATGTCAAATAGCAAGTTGCATCCTTTGGTTCGTCTCATCGACTTGAGTGAGATGAACGCATCAGATATGACCCAATGCTTTGTGGTTGTTTTGCAAGGAAGGGAGAGCCATGTCTGCACTGGAGTGACGGCTTTTGACTTCCGGGATGCCACCCTGTTGTTCTTCCGTCCCGGTGAATGCAGCGAGTATGTGGAGCGAATGAAGAACGATTCTTTGCCCGTGCTCTGCTTCTGTGGCGATTGGCTAGACAGGCATCTGCCCGATGCCTTCGAGCACAATTACCACTTCTTCGCCTACGGCATCAAGGAGTCGCTCCACCTGTCGCTGAAGGAGAAGGCGGTGGTGGAGAAATGTCTCGCCGACATCCGTGAGGAGATGGAGTGGGGTATGGACGAATACAGCCATGCAATCATCGCCCAAAAGATAAGAATATTCTTCGACTATTGCCAGCGGTATTACGACCGTCAACACATCACCCGATCATGCCTCAATGAGCGGATGATGAAGAAGATAGAGCAAGAGGTGGACGAATATCTGGTTTCTGGCGACAACTGCATGACTTGCTGCCATCTGTCAGCCCATCGCTTTGCCGGACCTTTGGGCATGAGCGATGCCTACTTTGTGGATTTCCTGAGGCGGGAGACTGGCAAGGCATTGGACAAGTATGTATGCGCCCGCCATTTCGAGGTGGCGAAGAAATTGCTCCGCACCTCCGACTGTTCTTT
>CAVBGK010000016.1:0-76342 GCA_963594995.1 Bacteroidaceae bacterium | reverse complement strand
TTTTAGCCCTCCCTTGAATACGTGTATCCCTTTTTCTAGATGACTGAGTAGTTACGTCTTTTGGATTGCTTGTTTACATTATATTTAAGCAGGAAAAGTAATATAGTAAGGCGAGTTCTAACATGAAAGATGAACTCGCCTTTATACGTGTATTGGTCTTATTTTCCTTTGCGGTGCTTTCGTGTCTTCTGCTTACTCTTGATAGTCTTTTGGGGTGCGGAGTTGTTAGTAGTTCTTTCTTTGCGAATAGGGGCGGAATCGCCTGCAAGGGCAAAGTCGAGTTGTTTTTTCTCAAGGTTGGCTTGCGCCACCTTGATGCGGATGGCATCACCCAATTGGTACTTGTTGTGGTGTCTGCGGCCTACTAGACAGAAGTTTTTCTCGTCGAAGTCATAGTAGTCATCGGCTATGTCGCGCATAGGAATCATACCCTCGCAATGATTTTCGTCGATTGTGGCATAGATGCCATAAGAGGTAATGCCACTGATATGAGCATCGTATTCTTCTCCGATTTTGTCGCCCATAAACTCCACCATCTTATACTTGATGCTATCTCGTTCGGCATTCTGTGCTATTTGCTCCATTTCAGAGCTATGCTCGCAAAGTTCTTCGTAATGCTTCTCGTTGGCACTTCTGCCACCTTCTGCATACTTGGTTAGCAAGCGATGTACCATCGTGTCTGGATAACGGCGGATAGGAGAGGTGAAGTGGGTGTAATACTCGAAAGCTAAACCGAAGTGACCGATATTGTGAACTGAATATTTTGCCTTCATCATCGCACGAAGGGCCACCATCTGGATGAGGTTGCTCTCTGGCTTGCCCTCACACTCTGCCATCAACTTATTGAGGCTCTTGGCTGTTGCTCCTTTCGTGCCCTCGGTCTTCATCTTATAGCCAAACTTCACGACATATTCACGCAAGGTCTCCAACTTCTGTGGGTCTGGGTTGTCGTGAATGCGGTACGGAAGTGTCTTGGCTTTCTTACCCTTCTTCAGCTTTCCTACGCTCTCTGCCACAGTACGGTTGGCGAGGAGCATAAATTCCTCTACGAGTTTGTTGGCATCCTTGGAGCGCTTGTAATAGCAGCGGGTAGGTTTTCCCTTCTCATTCACATCGAAGTGCAATTCCTCACGGTCGAACTTCACGGCACCGTTCTTGAAACGAGCCGCACGAAGTTTTTTCGCCAACTTATCGAGGGTGATAAGTTGCAGGGCATTCTCGCCTTGATAAGGATGGTCGGGAGTCTCAGCGGGAGCTGGTTCGCCAGTTCCATCCACTACTCCGTTGGCTTCAAGCAATTCCTGTACCTCTTCATATTTATAGCGACGATTGCTCTCGATGACTGTATGAACAATGCGATAGTTCTTGACCTCGGCATTGTTGTCCATCTCGAATATGACGCTATAGGCAAGTTTCTCTTCGTTAGGGCGGAGCGAACAGATGAAGTTGCAGAGGCGTTCTGGCAACATCGGGATGGTTCTGTCAACCAAATATACAGAAGTGGCACGTTTGACGGCTTCCTTGTCGATGATGCTTCCCTCTGTGACGTAGTGGGACACATCAGCGATATGCACACCAACCTGCCAGTTTCCGTTCTCCAACCTTTGGATACTCAGTGCGTCGTCGAAGTCCTTGGCATCCTTTGGGTCGATGGTGCAGGTGAATATCTTGCGGAAATCCTCGCGTTCAGCCAAGTCCTTTTCGGTGATTTCGCCAGTAATCTTGTTGGCTGCCTCCTCCACATTCTTGGGGTATTTGTATGGTAAGCCATATTGTGCGAGGATGGTGTTCATCTCGACATCATTTTCACCGGTTTGGCCAAGAATGTCAACTACCTCGCCGATGGGGCTCTTGTTTTCCCCATCAGGCCATTCGATGATGCGTACCACCGCCTTGTCATCTGTCTTCCCTCCCTTGATTTTCCGGCGTGGAATGATGATGTTGTGGGCGAAGACATCACCAGGAGTAACAAGGTAGGCCAAATCCTTGTCAACTTTCAGCCTTCCCACGAAGGTATCCTTGGCCCGTTCCAAGATTTTGTTGACCTGGGCCTCCTTGATGTGGTTCTTTCGGCGAGCGAGGAAAGTAAACTCCACACGGTCGCCGTTGAGGGCACCCATGGAGTTGCGTTCCGATACAAAAATCGGTTTTTCGCTGCCATCGGGGATGATGGAGTTCTTGCCATTGTTCTTGCGCACGAATTTGCCTTCCATGACCTGTACGCTTTGGTTAAGCCGATAGGAGTTGTCACTGACTTTGGCTAGATAGTCGTCCCAAGCCATTTCCTCCATGATGTCGATAGCCAGCATCTTGAGTGGATGCGTGGTAAGATGGAGGGAACGGAATATCTCTTTGAAGTTGAGCGTAACGCCCGGCTGACTGGCGAAAAACTCTTGGAGCAACTCGGTGAGTTGCGCCTTATTCATTTTCTTGCCACCTTTTTTACCTTTTCCCATAAATTATAAAAGTTAATAGTTTTGTAGGAGCAAGGACAATGCAAGTGATCGTAATGACAGCTCGCTTGCAGATTGTCGAGTGCTGCTTGCCTTATGCAAAGAAACAAAAAAAAAAGCAGAAATCAAGCATTCGGGGCATCTTTTTTTCGTTTTTTATTAAATATGTAACAAAAAGGGACAGTTGTTTCGTTTTTTTCATAAGTTTGTAGCCAAATAAGGATATCCTCGTATGTCCGATGGTTGAAACACGTGTACCTAATACTCCATTGCTTCTTTGTCAGATATATTACAATCCTGTTACAATCAGAAATTTCCATCCTAAATGTTTCGGGAAAAGCGAAAATCTTATTAAATTTGCAAACGAAATGTAACAATTATTTCTGTATAACATAACATTTATGGGAACAAGTCAATATCTTGTGATTTTCTTCCAGATTCTAGGTTCGCTCGCATTGCTCATCTATGGCATGAAGGTGATGAGCGAGGCATTGCAAAAAATGGCAGGTTCGCAGCTGCGACACATTCTTGGCGCAATGACCACGAATCGGTTTACCGGTATGCTTACAGGTACGTTCATTACCTGTGCCGTCCAAAGTTCTTCAGCCACCACCGTGATGACGGTCTCCTTCGTCAATGCGGGTCTTCTCACCTTGGCACAGGCTATTTCGGTCATCATGGGTGCCAATATTGGCACCACGCTTACAGCTTGGATTATGTCGCTGGGCTACAATGTCGATTTGACGATAGTCGTATTCCCGGCGTTTTTCATTGGCATCATGCTGATATATAGCAAGAAACGTAGGTATATAGGAGATTTCTTGTTTGGTATTGCCTTCCTTTTCTTCTCGCTTGTGCTCTTGAGCAATGCAGGTAAGGCACTCGATTTGGAGCATAATCCTTCTGTCATCGACTTCTTTAGTTCTTTCGATACTAAGAGTCATCTCACTATCATTATATTCCTTCTGATAGGTACGCTCATCACTTGTATTGTGCAAAGCTCTGCTGCGGTGATGGCAATCACTATTTTGCTTTGTTCCACAGGTGTGCTTCCTATTTATTTGGGTATAGCATTGGTGCTGGGTGAGAATATCGGTACGACGGCCACTGCCAATCTTGCTGCACTCGGTGCCAATGCTCAGGCGCGCCGTGCTGCCTTGGCTCACTTGGTTTTCAATGTCTTTGGCGTGCTTTGGGTACTTTGCCTTTTCTATCCTTTTGTGAATTTGGTCTGCTCATTGGTGGGCTATGACCCTGAGGGAACTCTTACGACGGCACAGAAGGCGGCCATACTGCCTATTGTCTTGGCGATGTTCCATACTTGTTTCAATGTCTGCAACACGGGCATACTCATTTGGTTCATTCCGCAGATGGAGAAGGTGGTGTGTCGTCTCATCAAACCCAAGGCAGAGAAAGATGACGAGGATTTTCGTCTTCGATTTATACAGGCGGGCATCATGAAAACTCCAGAGATTTCTGTCTTCGAGGCCCAGAAGGAGATTTGCAGTTTTGGCGAGCGCATTCAGCGTATGTTCAGTTTTGTAACTGAACTGATGGATACGAAGGACATGAAGACCTTCGAAAAACTCTACGAGCGCATTGAAAAGTACGAGGGGATTTCCGACAATATGGAGATAGAGATTGCCAAGTATCTTGACCAGGTAAGTGATGCCCATCTGAGCGATGACACCAAGGCGAAGATTCGTGCTATGCTTCGCGAGATTTCCGAGATAGAGAGTATCGGTGACAGTTGCTACAATATTGCACGAACAGTCAAACGCAAGATGGATAACAAGGAGGAGTTCACAGCCCAGCAGTGCAGTAACATCCACCAAATGTTCAAGTTGGTGGACGATGCCCTCTCGCAGATGATTTATATGTTCACCCATGAGCGTCATATGCTCGACATGAACCACACGTTCAATATCGAGACCGAAATCAACAACTACCGCAACCAGTTGCGCAATCAGAATATCGTTGACGTGGATAACCACCTATATGCTTACGGCGTGGGTACGATGTATATGGACATCATTCAAGAGTGCGAGAAACTGGGCGACTTCGTAGTGAACGTGGCCGAGGCAAGAATGGGCACAAGGTTTGGAGACAAATAAGGTTCGGTATCTATGCCTTCAATGCCAGCGATTGATGTGTAGGTTCTGGCGAAAAAACAAGGGCAACTTTCTCCATGGAGGGAAAGTTGTCCTTGTTGTTAGAGGGAGGTGTCTTTATGTGTTAACGCTCAAAGATTTTCTTTCTCCAATATCCCAGTGAGTTCTTTCATGCCTTCCGAAGCCCCCTTCATGATGTGTTCTATCTTGTAGTAGCCATTGGCGTTGACGGCACCTGGGTCTATCAGGTAGATAGGGATATGGGGCTTGGTGTAGGAAATCAGACCGGCGGCAGGATATACGTTGAGCGAGGTCCCGATGATGACGAAGATGTCGGCATTCTGCACAGCCTCGGCTGCTGGCTCAATCATCGGTACGCTCTCGCCGAAAAATACGATGAATGGGCGCAGCAGACTGCCGTCGCCAGCCTTCGTGCCTGGTTCTACTTCGCAGTCGTCCTCAGGCAAGTCCTTGATGTAGCGATAATCGTAAGGATTGTCGCTGGAGCATACCTTGGTCAGTTCGCCATGCAGGTGGATAACGCTCTTGGAGCCAGCCTTCTCGTGCAGGTTGTCTACGTTCTGTGTGATGACTGTCACCTCGAAGTCCTTCTCCAGTTCCTTGATAAGCTTATGTCCCTCGTTGGGTTGGGCGGCATAAAGCTTGTGGCGCAACATATTGTAGAAGTTGGTTACCAGGGTAGGGTCGGCTTCCCATCCCTCATGGGTGGCGATTTGCTCTACAGGATAGTTCTCCCACAAGCCATCGTTGCCGCGGAAAGTCTTGAAGCCACTTTCCACCGACATGCCGGCACCGGTTAAAAATACAAGTTTCTTCATCGTAACACGTTTTATTGATAACTATTTTACGGATTCTTACTATTAAGAATGCACAAATTTAGTAATTTTTCTTCAAATAGCAACGTTATCTGCAAAAATAATTTTGTTCTTCGCCCGAATTGTCGTATCTTTGCATCCGTTTTAAAACATAATACGATTATTAATCATAAGTTTAAATAGATTTTATGGATAAAGTAAGTTACGCTCTGGGCATTGGCATTGGTCGCCAACTGGCTTCTATGGGGGCTGAGAGTTTGAACATCGATGATTTTGCACAGGCAGTGAAGGATGCCATCGCCGGAAAGGTACAACTTGATGAGCAAGAGGCTCAGGAGTTGGTGCAGAATTTCTTTGCAGAGCAAGAGGCTAAGGCTCAGGCTGCTGCTGCCGAGAAGGGAAAGGTTGCTAAGGAGGCTGGTGAGAAATTCCTCGCCGAGAATGGCAAGAAGGAAGGCATCGTAACCACGAAGAGCGGATTGCAATATCAAGTGCTGCGCGAAGGCAATGGTAAGGCTCCCAAGGCTACCGACCAGGTGGAGTGCCATTATGAGGGAACACTTATCGACGGAACGAAGTTTGATAGCTCTTACGACCGTGGACAGACTGCGACCTTCCCTTTGAATCAAGTAATCGCTGGTTGGACAGAGGGTCTCCAGCTCATGACAGAGGGAGCCAAGTATCGTTTCTTCATCCCTTATCAGTTGGGTTATGGCGAACGTGGCGCAGGTGCTTCGATTCCTCCATTCTCGGCATTGGTTTTCGATGTGGAACTGGTGGCTGTGAAGTAAAAGTAAAAAAGGTAAAAATGTAAAAATAGAAGAAATGAAAAAGTTATTTTTCGGAGCCATGATGGCTTTTGCCGCTGCAGCTTTCGTCGGCTGCGGCAACTCAACCCCAAAGGCTGATCTTAAGAGTGAAGTTGATACGTTTAGCTATGCCATGGGTATGGCTCAGACTCAGGGCTTGAAGGAGTATCTGAGCGACCGCTTACAGATTGACACTGCTTATATGGATGACTTTATCAAGGGTCTCAATGATGGAGCCAATGCTGGTGATGACAAGAAAAAGGCTGCTTACTATGCTGGTATCCAGATTGGACAGCAGATTTCTAACCAGATGGTGAAGGGTATTAATCACGAGGTATTTGGTGCAGACTCTACCAAGACCATCTCCTTGAAGAACTTCATGGCAGGCTTCATTACAGGTACTACAGGCAAGAAGGGTTTGATGACTGTAGAACAGGCGAGTCAGACCGCACAGACCAAGATGATGTCTATCAAGGCCAAGGCAATGGAGAAGGAATACGGCCCAAACAAGGTCGCCGGTGAGAAGTTCCTCGCTGCCAACAAGAAGAAGGCTGGTGTTGTAACTCTTCCTTCGGGCGTTCAGTATAAGGTTATCAAGGAGGGTAATGGTGCAATGCCTAAGGATACTTCTATGGTAAAGGTAAACTATGAGGGCAAAACTATCGACGGTAAGGTGTTTGATTCTTCATATAAGCGTGGTGAGCCTGTTGATCTTCGTGCCAACCAGGTTATTAAGGGTTGGACTGAAGCTTTGGTTCACATGCCTGCTGGTTCTGTTTGGGAGGTTTACATTCCTCAGGAGTTGGCTTATGGTGAGCGCGAGCAGGGTCAGATTAAGCCATTCTCAGCATTGATCTTCAAGATAGAGTTGGTTTCTGTAGGGGGCAAGTAATTTGTTTTGTGGGAACTCATATAAAAGAGGACTTAGATAAGAATGAACAAAATGATAATGACAGCACTCGTCCTCGTGGCGGGTGCTTCTTTGTTTACGGCGAATGCTGCAGACAAGAAAGGTAAGGGCAAGCAGGTGGCTACCCGTGTGGAATTGAAAACGTCAGCAGACTCCTTGAGTTATGCGGCAGGTGTTAATGCAACTCGTGGTTTGGTGAATTTCATTCAGCAGAGCTATCAAGTCGATACTGCTTACATGGAGAACTTCATCCGTGGTTACAAGGATGCACTTGCCATGGGTATCAACGCACAGACCACAGCCTATTCGGCTGGTATGGAAATCGCCAAGATGGTAGAAAAACGAGTTTATCCTGGCACCAAAGATGAGTTGAAGAGTGCAAACGACTCTATCAGCCATGCTCTCTTCCAGCAGGGGTTTATGGCGGCGTTGGCTGGTGATACGACCGTCTTGGATCCTAAGGCTGCGGAAGATATCCAGAAAGAGGCTTTGGCTGGTGCTGGTGAGAGATTCCTTGCAGAGAATGCCAAGAAAACGGGTGTGAAGGTGTTGCCTAGTGGTTTGCAGTACAAGGTAATTACCGAGGGACATGGTGAGGTGCCTAAGGCTAGCGATGAGGTAGAGGTTATCTACGAGGGTCGCTTGATAGATGGTACCGTGTTCGATGCTACGGCTAAGCATGGCGGCAACAAGACCGACAAGTTTAAGGCTGGCAATCTTATCAAGGGATGGACAGAGGCATTGACCACGATGCCTGTAGGTAGTAAGTGGCAACTTTACATCCCACAGGAGTTGGCATACGGTCCACGTCAGGCAGGTCAGATTCCTCCATATTCAACCTTGGTGTTCGACTTGGAATTGGTTAGTATTGTAAAGCCACAGGTTGAAGAGCCAACTAAGGAAGAAAAGGTTGCTGTAGGTACAGATGCGAAGACCACTACGGCCAAGAAGGCAACAAAGACTCCTGCCAAGAAGTCTTCTGCCAAGAAAACACATAAGTAAAAAAAAGAAAATCATAAAACCAAGAAACCGACTAGCACTATTTGCGGTTTCTTGGTTTCTATATAAAATTTAGATTATGAAGTTTTTCGTCTAAAAATTTGCTCATTTGCATTTCTTTTCCTAAATTTGCAGCCGAACAAATAACAAACAAAATGAAAAAGGTATTCACCTCGAAATATCGCAGCCTTAAAACTGTAGGAGTTCTTCTTGTGTTTCTTCTAGTTGCATCTTGCTCCGTTTCTCGTAAGGGTGAGGTGCCCAGTTTCTATGTTTTCCATAATTATTCAGCAAAATATAATGTTGGAGAAGAAGATTATTATTTGCAAATAACTCAAGGGGCAGATTCTGTTCCTAGTGTGGTGTTGTATGGAACTAATGACTTCTTTGTAAACATAAGAAACGGAAATAGTGGACCTGTTTATTTTGTAGAAACATTATCTTTATGTAAACAGACAAATAAAGAGTGGAGGTATTTGTTGGATCCTAAGGGTGTAACTTTTTTTAATTCTGCATTGCCGTTGAATGTTCACTCGGCAAAAGATGCGAAAAAAGCTGGGTACAAAGTGGTCTCAAAAGATTCAGCTTATTTATCTCCATTTAGATTTGTTGGTATTTTTGATGAGAAGCCAACTTCTACAGAAGAAAACTTGGCTTTGTTTTCTATTACATTGTCAAAGGATTCTGTATTGTTATGGAATCAACAATTGGGAAAGTTGTGTTTCCGCAGAATAACTTTCCCTAAAAATGGAGATACATGAGTATTATTTATTTTTAATAAAAACGAGTTATTATGAGAAGATTTCTTTTTGGATTGTTATTCCTGTTTTGTGTGGATTCGATGTTGGCGCAGACAGACGTATTTTCTTCTTTCTTGTTGAAGTTGAAAGAAATAGAAAAGATAGACATTCTTGCGTTTGGAGATACTATTGTCGAGTCAAACTTGACAGATGTGGCCTTCCAGCCTTTTTTGTCCAAGATTTCGTCTCAGTTGAACGAAAGGAAGGATTGCGCTTGGCAAGGTGGTGGCTATATGAAAAAGGGCGATGTCGTTTGGGTATTCCTGCAGGCTCATTTGCTTGATTACAATGATGGGTATAGCAAATGGTTTATGGAGCCAATGTTGACAAAATATTTCGTGGTGACTTACACAAATGATGGAAAACTATTGGACAGTCAATGTGTGGGAAACGGCGATGGCATCTATCGTTTTGCCGTAGATGGGCATGAGGACAAATCCTTTTTTGTGTCCCAATTCGTAATGGATGACCCTGCCATGACGCATGACTACAAAGGATTGGATTATACGGTGCAAAGGAGCAAGGTGACGGTGAGTTCCAAGGGGGTGGTAAAGCTGAAACACCAAGGTGGATATAGGCAACATGTCCCAGATGAAGAACTGGCTTCCAATCCCCCGTTTTCATTTGTGGATTTCTTGAAGAATTTCAAAAGATGGGACAAGGAGGAGTTTGATGACTCTTTGTTCGTGTATTCAAAGGCTAACTCATTTTTGGCAAGTTCCAGTTTGCTGAAACTGTTCCCAAAAGAGGAAATATGTGAAAGGTGCTGGCCGAAGGATTTAAGCTGGACTCCTTGTAGTTATATAGAGACCAAGCAGTCCTTCCTGTGTTTCATGCTTATGGATTGCAGCTTTCCCAAAAAGGATGAGGCTCGGTATGTAGATTATGTTATAGCAGTGTTTGATAAAGATGGGCATTTTAAAAAACTCGTCAACGCTCAACATTGGGAGTATGATGACATAGACCGAAAAATAGATGTTAAAGCCTTGGAACGCTTGTTGAGTCAACTGGTGCAACAGGAAAGCTAAATGCCTCGTGTATAAAAATTGCGTGATAACCGCCGTGGGGAAGTCCTGTCTCCATAGGCAATTATTATAGGAAAAGTTGTTCTTTTCTGTTAAAATCAGTATAAAAACTAACAAAAAGCACGATTATTGCAAAATAATGGTGCTTTTTGTTGCTAGTTTCAATAGTTTTTCCTAATTTTGCTATCTGGTATAAGATGATACCATCAAAGATACAGTAATATAATACAGAAGAAATGGAAAAAATAGACAATCTTGACAGAAAGATATTGGGTATTCTCTCCAAGAATGCCCGCATCCCATTCAAGGATGTGGCTGCTGAGTGTGGTGTCTCTCGTGCTGCCATCCATCAGCGTGTTCAGCATCTGATAGAGGCTGGTTTTATCACAGGCAGTGGATTCGATGTCAACCCAAAGAGTTTGGGTTACTCTACTTGTACATACGTGGGACTTAACTTGGAGCGTGGTAATATGTATAAGAAGGTGGTAGAACGTCTTCAGAACATTCCTGAGATTGTGGAGTGCCACTTCACAACAGGTTCCTACACCATGCTTCTCAAACTCTATGCTCGTGACAACGAACAGCTCATGGACTTGCTCAACAATAAGTTGCAGGCAATCCCTGGTGTGGTTTCCACAGAGACCTTGATTTCTTTGGAGCAGAGCATCAAGCGTGAGATTCCTGTTATTTTGGAAGATGAATAATATCGGACAATAAGATGATGGGATGCTTTCAGGCATCCCTTTTTTTATAAATCTGTATATTCCGTAGAATATCGTATATAGAAAAGATAAACAAATGGAAACATTTGATCTGGATTCGCACTTGAAGGGTGTGTATTCTGTTTTTCCCGAAGCGCAGCATCAACCCATCATTGGCATTACCGCCAACTATGAGGGCTTTGATGCGACGCTTCGTGACCGTTATTATAAGCAAGTGATGGCAGCGGGTGGTACTCCTATTGTCATTCCTCCAGTGGCCGATACCGATGTCATCGTCAATACCCTCCAGCATCTGGATGGCTTGATACTGACAGGTGGTGGCGATCATAACCCTTTGTGGATGGGAGAGGAGCCTTCGCCAAAGTTGCACAATATCAATCGTGAGCGTGACTTGGCTGAGTTCTTGTTGGTCCGTTTGGCTTATAACCGTCAGATACCGATGTTAGGCATCTGCCGTGGCATCCAGACCTTGGCAATCGCTCTCGGCGGAAAGGTGGAGCAAGACATCAGGCAAGGGGTGAAGCATTCGCAGGATGCTGACCGCTCTGAGCCTACTCACAGTGTGCAAATCGTCAAGAACTCCACCTTATATAATATATATGGGGCAGAGAAGATTTTCGTCAACTCCTTCCATCATCAGGCGGTGAGAGTATCTGGGAATAAGTTGCGTACCATCGCCAAATCAACGGACGGAATCGTTGAGGCTGTGGAGAGTAGCGAGTATAAGTCAATCTTGGGTGTGCAGTGGCATCCTGAGTGGCTGGAGGAGGAAGGCTTGAAGATATTCCAATGGCTCGTAGGACAGGCGAATGAATTCTATGGGGCGAAGCAACTTCATAAGCGCATATTGACCCTCGACACGCATTGCGATACGCCGATGTTCTTCCCACAGGGCATCCATTTCGACCATCGCGATTCTCGCATCTTGGTGGATTTGCACAAGATGACGGATGGACATCAGGATGCAACGACCATGGTGGCTTACTTGCCACAGCCTAAGATAGGGGAGACTTTTAGCAGCCAAGTGGCTTTCGATGTGGAAGGTCCTGCGCAGTATGCCGACCTCATCTTTGACAAGATAGAGGAAATCGTGAGCAAGAACAGTAGCTATCTGAGCATTGCCCGTACTCCTGCCGACCTCTATAGTGATAAGCGCAAGGGAAGGAAGAGCATCATGCTCGGTATCGAGAATGGTCTTGCCTTGGAACATGATTTGGCGAATGTTAAGCATTTCGCCCAACGTGGTATTGTGTATATCACCCTCTGTCATAATGGTGACAATGACATCTGTGACAGTGCCCGTGGCTGTAATACCCACAATGGTGTGAGCGGCTTTGGCGAGAAGGTGATACAAGAGATGAACCGCTTGGGTATCATGGTGGATTTAAGTCATGGCGGTGAGAAGAGTTTCTATGATGCCTTGGAAATCAGCAAGACTCCTATTGTGTGCAGTCATAGCAGTTGCAAGGCTCTTTGTGATGTGCCTCGCAATTTGACGGATGATCAGATGCGTGCCCTCGCTGCAAAGGGAGGAGTTGCTCAAACCACTCTTTATCATGGCTTTCTTCGTAAGGAGGGGGATGCCGACATCATGGATTCCATCGCCCATTTGGAGCATGCCATCGACATCATGGGTGTCGACCATGTCGGCTTGGGAACGGACTTTGATGGAGATGGTGGAATCCGTGGACTAGCTGATTCCTCGGAATTAATTCAGTTCACTATCCAGTTGCTTCGCCGTAAGTATAGTGAACAGGACATCGCCAAGATATGGGGTGGCAACTGGCTCAGAGTCATGGCGCAAGTACAGGCTTGTAAGTAAGTGAAGAGTGAAGAATTCAAATGCTTAATACGAGAAAACGATGACTAAGAATATGAAAATATTGTTGGGTGTAGTGGCAGCTGCGGCAATCGTGGCAGGTGCATATACTTATAAATCAACACATGGTAGTGCTTCTCCTGATACGCAAGAAGTGGAGGAGGCTGAGAAGTTGAATCCTGTAGGACCAGCTTTCAATGCTGATTCAGCCTTGGCTTTCTGTCAGGCACAGTGTGACTTCGGTCCTCGCACGATGAATAGCGAGGCGCATGATAAGTGTGGCGAGTGGATTGTGCAAAAGTTCAGGCAGTTTGGTTGTGAGGTAGAGACTCAAAAGGCAGATTTGAAGGGCTATGATGGTACGGTGCTGAAGAATACCAATATAATCGCAAGTTACAATCCGAAGGCAACCACTCGCATCCTCCTTTGTGCTCATTGGGATAGCCGCCCTTGGGCGGATAACGACCCTGATAGCACCAATTGGCGTAAGCCTGTGATGGCAGCCAACGATGGGGCCAGTGGCGTAGGTGTAATGTTGGAAATTGCTCGTCTGTTGCAGTCAGACAAAAAGCTCAAAACCAATATTGGGGTTGATTTCGTTTGTTTTGACACTGAAGACTGGGGAACTCCCCAATGGGCTGACGTACAGGATAGTGGCGATACTTGGGCGTTGGGCGCACAGTATTGGAGTGAGAACAAAACAGAGGGATATTGCCCTCGTTATGGTATCTTGCTTGATATGGTCGGCGGACAAGGGGCAAAGTTCTATCGTGAAGGAATGTCCATGCAGTATGCTTCTGCCATTGTAAAGAAGGTTTGGGCTGCGGCTCGACAAGCTGGCTATGGTAGTTTCTTTCCGAAGAGTGACGGCGGCATGATTACAGATGACCATATCCCAGTGAACGAGAAGGCGAAAATCCCGACGGTGGACGTGATAGCCTATTATCCAGATTGCCAACAGAGTAGTTTCGGACCGACATGGCATACGGTGAGCGATGATATGGATCATTTGGACAAGAGCGTCTTGAAGGCTGTGGGGCAGACCATGATACAAGTGCTTTATACGGAAGAGTAAGGTGTTGAGGTGTGAGTACATAGCCTATGGCAAGTCCTGAAGACACTTGCACAAAGTGTGGATGGAATGCATTGTGGAAAATAAACACAATTCTAGTTATTCGAGAAGGGGGAGGTGTCGTATGGCATCTCTCCCTCGGTTGTTTTCGCATAGATTTGTTCGTACTTTTTTCTTTTCTGTAGTAAAGCCGAAATCTACCATTTAGATTTAACTTCTCTTTTCTTGAGACAGACACAAAGTTAATGCGAGATGGTGAATATTGCAAATTTTTCCCTCTGGCGGTCCCTTTTTATAACTTTTCTTATTGTTTGCCTTTGTTAAATGCACTTCTATATGGGAAAAGCACCTTTTTTGTGAACTTGCCGACAATAGTTTTCAATTACTAATTGAAGAAATGATTTCGACCTGTACGGTTGGAAGTGGGCGTTAGGCAATCAACTTGAACAGCCGCCCCGAAGTCAAGGATTGGACATCTTGCAGGAGTTTCATCGGGAGAAACTATTTGGCGGATTTACAGCCAACTTTCGCCTCTCCCTACCGTATTTTATTCACAAATATCTGTAATCAATATAGTGGCGGTTACAGATATTTTGTGTAATTTTGCAACCGAAAATTATTGATTCTTAAAAACACTGGTGATATGAAGAAGAAAATGCTGATAGCAGTAATGGCAATGATGGGTGCGATGTCGCTCCATGCCCAGTCGAAGGTTTACATGACTGAGGAGATTAGTCCGGAGGCCCTGGTGCGCATCTACAAGACCTTGGGCGTGCCTGCCCATGGACGGGTGGCAGTGAAAATCAGTTCGGGAGAGATGGGTGGAAACAACTATCTGAAGCCGACGCTGATACGTGACCTCGTGGACGAGGTGGACGGAACGCTCGTGGAGTGTTGCACCGCCTATGGAGGAAGCCGACAGGACAAGGGCAAGCATTGGGAGACCATCCACGCCCACGGCTTTGACTCCATTGCCGCCGTCGATCTGATGGACGAGTACGGACAGATGCGCATTCCCGTGAAGGACAAGAAACACCTGAAGTATGACATCGTAGGCGACCATCTCGCCAATTACGACTTCATGGTGAACCTCGCCCACTTCAAGGGACACGCCATGGGCGGTTTCGGAGGTGTGCTGAAGAACCAGAGCATCGGTGTGGCTTCCACAGCCGGCAAGGCTTACATCCACTCCGCAGGATTCACCGATGAGCCAGTCAAGGCTTGGCAGAACCTGCCCAAGCAGGATGATTTTCTGGAGAGCATGGCGGCTGCCGCACAGGGAGTACATGAGTATTTCGGTCACGGAAAGGACATCATCTACATCAACGTGATGAACAATATGAGCGTGGACTGCGACTGCGACAGCCATCCCGCCGCCCCGAAACTCAAGGACATGGGCATCCTCGCCAGCACCGACCCCGTGGCACTCGACCAGGCTTGCCTCGACCTCGTGTTCAACCACAAGGCGCAGCCCGGCGATGACGAGAAGCCGCTCATCGAGCGCATCAACCGGCAGCACGGCACCTACATCACCGAGTACGCTGAGAAGATAGGATTGGGAAGCAAGAAATACCGATTGATAAAGGTGAAAAAGTAATTCAAAAGAATTCCATGGACTATATTTGCCCGGCCTCCACTTGTCTCACCACTCTTTCCGTGAGCCTATCTACGCCGTTGGGGTCGTACTTCTTGGTGAGGGTTGCCCCGAACGCCCAGGCGAAAGCCTGGTAGAAACCAGCCTTCACGGGTCCGAGGAAGGCCTGGATCAACTGATAGGTGGAGGAGCTGCACTCGCGGTACACCAATTTGATGCAGAGCTTGCCTTGGGCATAGGTGAGCTTCTTCATGCGAGGGGTGTATTCTTCCTTGATGCCTTTCTCCACCAGTTTCATGTGGGCATCCTTGGCTCTCTTGTTGGGGAGTGTCTCCAAGTATTCGCCAGTCTCGATGATAATCTTCCTGACTTCCTTGGCGATGGGGAGCACTTTTTTTACATTATATACCAGACGGTTGTAGGCAAGTTGTTGCTTGGCATCCTTGAACACCGGCTCGGGATATACGTACACGTTGTTCACCTGCACATACTGTATGCTGTCACCACCCTGCAGCACCTTCCCCACCTTCACCATAGGCTCGAAGGTGGGGTTGTCCATATCCACCTCCCTGTCCTCGGGTTTGGTCTCGTCATTCTGGGCAGAGATATGCAGGCAGAAACCTGCCTGCAAGCACAACAAGAAAAATATTTTGTATCTCATCTTTCTGTTCCTAATTTGAGTCTCGTAATCAATCAGATGGCAAAGTTACATAAATAATCTGTATGCTGATAGTTTTTTCGCCTTTTTTATGAAAAAGGAGGGAGGGATGATGTAAATTACACAATTTCTTCCCCGATAAACAGATTAAGTGTTGATAATAAGGATAAAATGACAACTTTTAATAAGATAACTTGACGTAAGTGAAAAAATATTAGTAATTTTGCACCGATTTTAGTAAATAGGTACGCCGAAGTGCATCATTTGTGAAAAATTGTGCATTTTTATCAAACGAGAAAAAAGTATTAATCATTTTATAAACAACAATTGAAACAAGGATGAGAAGATTTTCCCTATTGCTTGTCTCTCTGATAGTGTTGTCTATCCAAACAGTCTTGGCGCAGAGTTTTCGGGTCAAGGGCACGGTCGTGTCTGCCGAAGACCAAGAACCGCTGATTGGTGCAACAATCCTACAAGAGGGTACGGCGAATGGTGTCGTTACCGATGTTGACGGTAACTATACCATCGAGGTTAGTGGAGGGGCGTCTAAGAAAGCCATACTGGTCATTTCGTATGTCGGTATGGAGACTCAGAAGCACCCGGTCAATGCACAGACTCATACGCTGAACGTGACGCTCTCGACCAACTCCAAGGTGATGGACGAGGTGGTGGTCGTGGCGTATGGTGTCCGTAAGAAAGGAACCATCGCCGGTTCTGTATCTACCGTCAAGTCGGAAAAGATAGAGAACGTGCCGGCGGCAAGTTTCGACCAAGCCCTACAGGGCCAGAGTACGGGCTTGCAGGTAATCAGCTCTTCGGGTGAGCCTAGCAAGGCTGCCACTTTTCAGATTCGAGGCACCAACTCCATCAATTCGGGCAAGTCGCCCCTCTTCATCTTGGACGGCGTGCCAATCTCCAGCTCCGACTTCAATACATTGAGTCCTAATGACATCGAGTCTATCTCTGTATTGAAGGATGCTTCCTCTACTTCTATCTATGGTGCCCGTGCTGCCAATGGCGTGGTGGTTATCACCTCCAAGCGCGGTCTTTCCATGGACAAGGCTAAGGTGACTCTTCGTGCGCAGTATGGATTCTCGCAGCTGGCCCAGAACAACTGGATGATGATGGATACTGACGAACGTATCCAGTTTGAGAAGGAAGTGGGTCTGGATGCAGGTAAGGATTATAACCTCCTTTCCAAGGTCAACGTTAACTGGCTCGACGAGGTGTTCAACGACCGTGCTCCGCTCCAGAGCTACGAACTCTCAGTGAATCGTGCCACCGACCGTTTGAACTACTATGTCTCAGGTGGTTTCTACGACCAGGATGGTATTGCTCAGAACTCCACCTTCCGCCGTTACAACATCCGTACCAATGCGGATGTGAAGGCTAGCAATTGGTTGAAGATAGGTACCAACACCATGGCCGCCTACGAGGAGGCTCAGCAGGCTGACGATGGTAGCTACACCACGGTTACCCCTATATCGGCATGCCGTTTTATGCTTCCTTATTGGAATCCATATACTTCGGATGGCAAGTTGACCTCCCTGGCCGACGGCAACTGGGCAGGTACGAGCGAGAATCCTATCCTCTATATGTCCAAGAACCCTATTAAGAACAAGAAATACAAGGTGTTGACCACCATGTATGCCGAAATCTATCCCATAGAGAATTTGGCCATCCGAACCCAGTTTGGTGCCGACTTCTCTCACTCTACGGCGTTCATGCAGTCTTTCCCTAGCCTTTCCGACAATAATGGCGAGGGTCTTGCGGCTCGTCAGAGCAGTGACATCCTCAACTTGACGGAGACCACCACTGCCAATTACCGTTTCTCGCTGAAGAACATTCATTCTTTCAACGTAATGTTGGGCCAGGAGGCTGTCAATTATCATTCCGAGGGCTTCAACGTATATACCCGGGGGCAAAACAACGACTTACTGACCAACCTTTCTTCGGGCACTCGTGCCAGCCGTTGGTCAGATTCGTCTTCAGATTATTCTTACTTGTCGTTCTTCATGCGTGGTGAGTACAACTACAAGGAACTTTATTACACCGACTTCTCTCTTCGTACCGATGCGTCCTCACGTTTCGGTAAAGACCATCGTTGGGGAACTTTCTGGTCAGTGGGCTTCATGTGGAACGCCAAGCAGACGGAATGGCTCAAGAAGTGCAACTGGCTGTCCAATGCACAGGTAGCTGTTAGTACGGGTACGTCGGGTAACTCGGAGATACCCAACTATTATCATTTGGCACTGGTTAATGGCGATGCCAACTATGATGATACCGCCGGCCTATACCCTTCGCAGAGCGGCAATGAGGAATTGGGGTGGGAGTCGACTTGGGCAAGCAATTTGGCTCTTCGTCTCGGTTTCCTTGACCGTATTAACTTCAGTATCGAGGCTTATCACAAGCGTACCTCCAATATGCTGATGCGTGTGCCAGAGTCTTATACTGTCACAGGTGAGGGCTATCGTTGGAAGAACGTGGGAGTGATGACCAACCAAGGTGTCGAGTTGAGTGCGGACGGCGACATCGTCCGTACCAAGGATTTCACCTGGAACGTGAGTGCCAACGTGTCCTATAATCGCAATCGCTTGAAGGAACTTTACAATGGCGTGACTGAATATGTGAACTCAACCACAGGCTTGAAGTATGTGGTAGGTCACTCTGTCAGCGAGTTCTTTTTGAACCGCTATGCTGGTGTGAACCCTGCCAACGGTGAGCAGTTGTGGTATGACAAGGATGGAAATATCACCAATGAGTTCCGTGAGAGCGACAAGGTGATGACAGGCAAGACCTACGATGCACCTTGGATGGGTGGCTTCGGCACCAGCTTCCGTTGGAAGGGCTTGCAGCTTTCCGCCCAGTTCAGTTGGATAGGCACACGTTATGTCATCAACAACGACCGCTACTTCGAGGAGAGCGGTGTAACCTTTGGCACGGCTTATAACCAGTCGAAGCGTTTGTTGTATGACCGTTGGAAGACCCCGGGCGACATCACAGACATCCCTAAGTGGGGCGAGGTGAATCAGTTGGATGACCGCTACTTGGAGAACGCCTCTTTCTTGCGACTGAAGAACCTTAGCTTGTCATATTCTTTGCCACAGGGCTTGTTGGGCAGGACCCACTTCTTTTCTTTGGCAAGAATCTATGCACAGGCACAGAATCTCTTCACTATTACAGGCTTCAACGGACTCGACCCAGAGGTCTCTTCCAATGTCTATCAGGCGCAGTACCCGGCATCACGCCAGTTTACGATTGGCGTGGAATTGCAATTCTAAACAAGAAAGGAAAACAAAGCAATGAAAATCAAAAATATAAAGACATATATCCTGTCAGGAATTCTTGTCCTGTCGTTGTCTTCCTGTCTTGACAAGTATCCAGAGGATTCCATCCGAATGGACGAGGCAATCAATACGGTGGATGATGTAGATAAGTTGGTGATAGGTATCTATGACAGTTTCAAGAGCAGCTCCTTATATTCGGGCGACTTGACACTCCTTCCCGATTTGCAGGCAGACTTCGTGTATTGTGTGAAGGGATATTCCAACACTTATGGCGACATCTACCGCTGGAAGGACATTAAATCGACCAATACCGACATAGAGGCAGTTTATGCCGACCTCTATGGTGTAATCAATCGGTGCAACTTCTTGCTCGACAATGTGGATAAGGTGAAGGCCAACACCAATAGCGACAGTCAGTTGGACAAGCTCGACCAGTACTGTGGCGAGGCATATTTTGCCCGTGCCCTGGCCTATTCTGAGCTGATCAAGTGTTTCTGCAAGGCTTACGACAGCGACGAGCAGGCGGAGCAGGCCCTCGGCGTGGTCATCACGGAGCACTATAAGGGCAATGAGCCGCAGAAGCGTTCCAGCCTGAAGGCATCCTATGACTTCGTGCTCTCCGACCTCGACAAGGCGGCAGAGGTGTTGGAATTGGAGGATGACTTCAGTGGTACACTCTACAACCAAACCTACTTTGACGAATATACGGTTCATGCCCTTCGTGCGCGTGTACTATTATATATGCACCGTTACGACGAAGCCATCAAGTATGCCACCAAGGTTATCGGCAGCGGTTACTATGTGCTGGAGAAGGCATCTTCCAATACCTATTCCAGCACCTACAACGACTATCAGTACATCTGGAAATACGGCGACTCCCGTGAGGCCATCTGGAAGGTGGGCTTTACCATCAACAGCTATGGTGGTGCGCTCGGAACCATCTTTGACAACTACAACTACGTGAGCTATCGGCCTGACTATGTGCCGGAGACATGGGTCATCAACTCTTATGATAGCAACGACCTCCGTGCCTCGGCCATCTTCACTACCCACACCACTGGTTACTCGCATGGTTTGTCTTGGCCTCTGCTCACCAAGTACTTCGGTGACGTCACTTTCCTCAACAGCAACATACTGCACGTACATCAACCCATGGTGTTCCGCCTCTCGGAGCAATATCTGATTCGTGCCGAGGCTTATGCACAGAAGGGTGACTACAGCAAGGCAGCCAAGGACATCACAACCTTGCGCACAGCTCGTTACTCCTCATACGGCAGTACGACGATGAGTGAGGACAACGCCATGGACATCATCGAGGCAGAACGTGTGAAGGAACTATACATGGAAGGTTTCCGTCTGAACGACCTCAAACGTTGGCACAAGGGATTTGAACGCAAGGTATCTGACCAGCCTGCTGCCAATTTCGTGCAGAGCAACTTGAAGGTAGAGAAGGATGACCCTCTTTTCGTGTGGCCTATCCCTAACCATGAGCTGGAGGCCCCAGGGTCTGAGATTGAACCTAACGAGAGTAATAAATAAAGATAAAACAGACGATCATGAAGAAAATAATGACGAGATTTATGGCTGCTTTGGCCGTACTCTTCACGCTTGCGAGCTGTTCGCAGGATTATATCACCTATTCGGGACCTAGTCATGTCATGTTCTCTGATACGCTCTACCAGTATGCCGTGCAGGAAAGCAACGAAATATTCAATGTCCCTGTGTCGGCTACCGAGAAAGTCGATTACGACCGTACTTTTGCCGTGGAGGTCGTTGACAAGCAGAGCAACGCCATAGAGGGCAAGCACTATCGCATCCTCAGCAATACCGTGACCATCAAGGCGGGGGAAATGACGGCGAACGTGCAGGTGCAAGGTATCTACGACAACATCGGAAAAACCGACTCTCTGGGCTTCACACTCAAGTTGGTGATTCCTGAGAAGTACAACTGGGCAGACCTTTACAAGGACTATACCCACGTGGTGATGCAAAAGTCTTGTCCTTTTGACATCCACAATTTCTCGGGTTGGTGCGTGGTTACATCTACTTTCTATAGTTCTTATCTGGAGAATGTGACCAATCGACTGATCAAGACCGAGGTGGTGGAAGGTGAGGAGAATACGGTTCTTCTGAAAGACATCTACTACAAGGGCTACGACTTGAAGCTGAAGTTTGACACTGGCAATCTCTTGGAGCCTACGGTCGAGATGGATGACCAAGTGGCTGGAAGTACCGGTGAGGCTTTTGGAACCATCTATGGCGATGGCAAGCTCCGCATCAGTCAGCCAAGTCTCTATACCTCTTATTATAATACCTGCCAGAACTATGTCATGCAGTATGTCACTATGAGTGTCGACAACAAGGACGGTTCTTCGTATGGTACCGTGGGTACCTTCATTACCTTGATGGAGTGGATTAGCGATGCCGAGGCAGAGAAATTGAAAGAACAAGGATACTAACAAATCATTAGAACCCGAAAAGAACGTGGTTCTAACAGGATAAAAACAATAGAAAAATGAAAAAGTTGATTTCAAAATATTGGCTTGCCCTTGCAACACTGGTGTCAGTGTGTATGTTCACCGCTTGTTCCAGCGATGATGACGATGCCGTAACCCCTGTGTTCCCTGAGGTACAGACAATTGCTGGTGCCGCTGGCGACACCAAGTCTTTCTCATTCGAGGCCAATGAGAACTGGAGCCTTTCTTCGTCAGCCATCTGGTGCAAGGTCCAAAAGGAAGGTGAGGATGCAGCCTTCGTCGTGAACGGAACGGCTGGCAAGCAGACGCTCAATGTCTTCATCACTTCCGATGATGCCAGCAAGGATATGTCCGTAGCCCAGTTGTTCCTTACCATGGGTGGTCAGAAGGTGGCTATCGCTCAGGTGGAGCGTTCTGCCGACGGCTATAGCCTGAAGGTATATGACGTGGAAGGCAATGATATCACCGAGACGGGTATCGTGGCAGGGTACAATGCCTACACCCCATTCTCCGTTGAGGCAAACTATCGTTTCGCTGCCACCAATATGCCTAACTGGGTGGAGCTTGACGGCGGATTCATGGTGGGTCGCCCCAACGAGAAGACTGAGGGCGGCGTCATGTTCAAGGAAGGTACCGTGAGCGCCAAGTACGCTATCGGCTTGGATGCTGGCGAGACCATCACCTTTGCCTCCGAAGACGGCAAGGCAAAGGTAACGGTGCCTGTCATCTACAATGGTATGCCAACCAACACGATGGACATCACTTATCCTAC
The DNA here is from genome assembly GCA_963594995.1 of Bacteroidaceae bacterium. Taxonomy (GTDB): domain Bacteria; phylum Bacteroidota; class Bacteroidia; order Bacteroidales; family Bacteroidaceae; genus Prevotella. Next base: position 53,998 of record CAVBGK010000016.1, on the reverse strand, counting down.
CTCTACGCCATGGGCAGACTGGACAGTTTCCCTGGACGGCAAGACCTTCTCTCAGACGGCTACTTCCGGGGCTACAGGCAATGAGACAACCAATACGTTTACATTCTCCAATTTCGTACCATTCACTCTCAAGACGGCAGGCGATGACTATACCTTGGTCGTATTCCAGGTGCAGAGTTGGGGGCTGGAGCCTGTTTACGGCAAGGTTGTGACGGCATCAGGTGAGAATGGAGACATCCGTCTTTCCGTGGAAGAATTGGCAAGCGGCGAGCGAGATTGCTATGTATATGCTCTGCCTACCGCTGTGTTCAAGGAACTTGGCAATGTCGAGAATATGATAGACGAGGATGATGCCAATTCTGTAAGTTGGCAGTACAACAGTTACTTCTTGATGCACTTTGTGCAGAAGGACAATTCGGGTGATGATATTTCTGCATCTGCGCCCATCGTCACAATCGGTGGTTATGAGCAGATAGATTGTGTGAAGGAGACTACCGGAATGTATAACGAGGTATGCTCGACATTCCTGGGCTATAGCGGCAGTGAGATTTATGTGGCAACCACCTCCGTCGGTAAATATGTGACAGTAAATCCTAACATCAAGGGATGGGATCCTACGACCATGATGGAGACGGGGTATCTGCAGACGCTTGATATGTCGGGCGAGGCATTTGACGTAGAGCCTGCCATGGACACGAACAACAACTGGACATTCAGCTTCTTCCTCTCGGAGAACGCTCCTGCCTTCTTGGCTTTCCAGGACAACGGCAAGGTGGTGAAGGTAGTTGTCATCGAGCGCAACTGGGACAGTGAAAGCAAGAAACATTCCTCTATCAAGAAAATGAGAAAGTAATGAAGACATTGACTAAATATTCTAAGGCATTCTTGTTGCTGCTTGTCACGATGCTGGCTTTCGCAGTGACAAGTTGCTCCGACAATGAGACCGAAGGGTGGGACGGCACATACGGATATGTGCAGTTCCGCCTCTCCAAGAAGGTCTCGTCCAGAGTAACACGTGCCACTGCTACTGACAAACTTGAGAAACTGGATGATGCCAAGAAAATCAAGGTAGTCATGGAGCACGATGGCACGACAGTCTCCCAGACCTTGGCTCTCAACTCTTATAGCGCTGAGAACGCTGAGTATGGTCTGAGAAGTGATAAACTCCAACTAGCCTCTGGCACTTACACCATCATTGGCTTCTATCTTTACGATGATGTTGACGAGGAATTGTTGGCCTCTTCCGCCGGCGAGACTTTTACGGTCGTAGGGGGCGGACTGGAAGTGCAGGACCTGAAGGTGGAGACAGTAGAACGCGGCAAGGTGAAGTTCAACTTGGTCAAGGAATGGCAACAGACACGTGCCGCTTCTGGCGAGTATCTATTCTCAAGCATTCGCTTGGTTGACATCAGCGTGACCAACCTCTTTACACGTGAGACCGTTACCTTCCCAAAGGTCAAGGTCACTTATGAGGAGGGTAGCAGGGAGAATCAGAACCCTGACAATGCCAACGACAAGTACATGGACGTAGGTACGGCATCTTGCGATTCGGCCGTATGGCTTCCTGCCGGTACTTATCAGGTCACTTCTTATACCACCTATGGCAGGTCGGGTGCTGTTACGACCAAATATGAGACGCAGCCTGTGAAGGGCGAGGCTTTCGTGGTGAAAGACAATGAGTTGACTGACAGTGCCCAAGTGCCAATCCTCTTGTCCAAGACTGCCGAGTATATCAAGGATTATGAGGCTTTGAAGGCCATCTGGGAGTCGCTTGATGGCAAGGACTGGAGTTTTTATGGTGATGCGACCTTTCAGGGAGCTAACTGGAACTTCAACAAAGAACTCGATATGTGGGGCGACCAGCCAGGTGTTACGCTCAACAGCAATGGTCGTGTGACCGGGCTCGTGTTGGCTGGCTTTGGTGCCAAGGGCATTGTGCCTGATGCCATCGGGCAGTTGACGGAACTTCAGGTGCTCAACCTTGGTTCGCATGATGAGAAAATCGGTGCCAACATCTTCAATGAATATGACGCCAGCAACTTGACAACATCCAAGAAAGCGAGCATGCGCCATGACTATGAGGACAAGTTCTTGAAGTATGACCCACGTGCCTATATGTCGGAGATGATAGTGGAAAGCTATAATTCCGACCCGAATGTGGCAGTCAAGAACAGAATCAAAAAGGACAGCCGCATCCAGTTGAAGGATGCACAGATTGGTACGATGACCAACCAGATTACGGGGGTGTCAAAGGCTATCTATCGCCTCACCAATCTACAACAGTTCTATATCGGTAACTCTCCTGTCATGGCAGATGAGGTTTGTGCTAAGTTCTACAATGTGGATGATGCCACATACGGAAGGTTCGCCTCGGAGTTTACCGATGCCGCCTGGGATAATATGACCAACTTGACGGACATCGAACTTTACAACTGTCCCAAGATTACTCGTGTGCCGGACTTTTATTACAATCTCCCGGCTTTGCAGGCCATGAACTTGGCGCGATGCAAGGGTATCTCAGCCAATCAGTTGCGCAGTGACTGGACTCGTCTGGCAGAGGAGAAGACAGGCAAGACGTTGCAGATTCTCTATTTGAGTTACAACAACTTGGAAGAGTTCCCCGAGACATCGGCATTGAGCAAGATGATTAACCTCGGCTTGCTCGACCTGGCTAACAACAACATCAAGAAGGTGCATCCTTTTGGGACAGAGGTGGCTTTGTCTTCCTTATATTTGAACAACAACCAGATAGAGGAAATCCCTGCCAATCTTTGTGCGTTTACGGATAATACGGAAAGTTTGACGTTTGCCCACAACAAGTTGAAGAAGATACCTAACATCTTCGATGCTAGTTCTGTCTATGTGATAGGTTCTGTAGATTTCTCTTACAATGACATTACGGGTGTGGATACATCCAACGGCACTTATAAGGGCATCAATGCCTCTACTGTATCGTTGGCGAGCAACAAGATTGAGAAGTTCCCTTCCGAGTTGTTTACTTCGGGTTCTCCGATTACGAGCATCGACTTGAGCAGCAATCAGATGCGTACCATCCCCAAGGGGTCGATCAAGGGTAAGAACGCCTATCTCCTGCAGGTCATCGACTTTAGGTTCAACAAGTTGACATCCTTGTCAGATGACTTCCGGTCGACAACGTTGCCATACATCACCAATATGGACGTGAGCTACAATTGTTTTAGTGAGGTGCCTACGCAACCGTTGAACAGTTCCAACCTCCGTGCGTTCGCCATTAATCACCAGCGTGATGCCAGTACCGACCAACGTTGTCTGCGTACGTGGCCGACGGGCATCACCTCATGCCCGAGTCTGATACAGTTCCAGATAGGAAGCAATGATATCCGCAAGGTAGATGAGACCTTGACCTATCATCTCTATATCCTGAACATCAAGGACAACCCTAACATCTCCATTGATGTGACCAGTGTCTGCTCGTACATCAAGGCTGGGGCGTATATGTTGTTCTATGACAAGACACAGGATATCCGTGGCTGTGATGCGTTGGATCTCGAATAATTAAAAGTTAAGAAAGTTGTATAAATATGAAATATATTCATAAGCTTACGTGTCTCCTCTTTCTCGCTGCAGGCTTGTTGACGGCAAGTTGCAGTGATGACAACGAGGTGGAAATCCCCGGCGGACTCCAGCTCGACAAGGAGATGATAGAGGTAGGTAAGGATGGCGCTACCGAGCAGCTCTCCGTCTCTGCCTCGCAGAATTGGGTTGCCAATGTCGAGGAGCCTTGGCTGATGTTGACTCCTGCCAATGGCGTGGGTTCGACGACAGCTGATGTTGTGGTAGATTCAACCTTGATGGCAGGCCGCCGTATCGCAAATATCACTTTTGTTGGTGCCAATGGGCAGCGGCGTACGGTGACAGTCAAGCAGTTTGGCTATGGCAAGCAGATTGACATTGACGAACCTACCGTGGAAATCAATAACTCTGACAGCTATGACAATCGTGCTTTCGAGAGTTTGATAACCGCCAACCTGCAGTGTAAGATTGGTAGCATTGAGTATTCTTTCGAGGGTGACTTGACGGATGCCGAGAAGGCCGACTATGAGAGTGAACGTGAGGGCTGGCTCTTGAACAGCAAGAACGAGGACAAGCTAGTGGGTACCGATATCGGTATTACACCAGACCGCAAGGACCGACCCTGTAGTGTGAAGTTCAAGTTCCGTTGGGAAATGAACGTATTGCCTGTCGTGCGTGTGGCAAAAGTTCACTTGGTGCCTGTGGATGCCAATACTCAGTTGGTGGATGACGAGGGCAATAAGATTGCGGATGATGTTGTGCTTACAGTTCGCCAGAAGGCCGCCCAAAAGATAGAGGATAACCGTGCTGGTGACTCCTTGTCAGTCATCATGATCAATCAGAAAATCAATAGTATGGCATCCATTGAGACGAGCGACAATATGCGCAACTGGTCGAACGTGACCCTTTGGGAGGCAACGGATGCCTTTGTGAAGAGTCACCCGGATGCCGTGGGACGTGTCCGTTCCGTGAAGTTCAGTATGTTCAACCTGAACGCAGGCGAGACCCTTCCCAAGGAGGTACGCAACCTCAAGTATTTGGAGTCATTCTCGATTTCTGCCAACCAGAACAACCAGATTCGCGAGATGGACTTGGGCGAGGACATCTGTGAACTGAAGTACTTGAAGGAGTTGACCGTCTATGCCTATGGATTGGTACGCTTGCCAGACAACTTCGTCAAGTTGGGCAGTACTTTGGAGTATCTCAACCTGGTGAGCAACAATTTCAAGAAGTTGTCGGATTTGACCAAGGTAGTGAATGAGAGGAACTTCCCTCACTTGCACTCGTTGATTATCTATTCCCAGCGTCGTACCGATGTTGCCATCGACCTGTCTGTGTTGGACAAAAACAGTGAAGGCTATTACATCTACAATAGTTATCCTATCGGTCTCTATGGTAATATAAGCGGTGGTGACGAGCGTCAGGCGCTCTTGTCCCTCTTGACGTGGGAGAACCTTCGTGTCTTGAAGTTGTCTTACTGTTTCTTGGAGGGAGAACTTCCTACCGATGATGAGATGGATGCAGCCTTGACGGCGGCAGGTCGCCGCACCCGTTACAACAGCAGCGACTTCTCTACCAACGAGAAAGATTGGAAAGAAAAGTTGGTGGGCGATACTTGCAAATGGCTACTGACAAGCAGGTATAGCAATCCAAACCCTGTCACCTGCAAGCAAAAAGACGGAACAGTAGTCTATGAGAATGTATATGGCAACCAGGTGCCACGTGTATTGCCTAAGTGCCGTACTTTGGCATTGAACCTCAACTTCTTTACAGGCCAGGTGCCAAAGTGGCTTCTCTATCATCCACACGCCGTGGAGTGGAGTCCTGCAGTCATGGTCTATAACCAGCAAGGAAGGGGTAAGAATACCAGTGGTCAGACGGTAGGTTTCACCAACATGAGTGAGGAGACTTATGTCTATGATTACTACTATGGCACCCAAGACCCTGGCACCAGCTCGCAGGTGTCGGGAGTGGCTTATCCTCTGTACTATCGTAAATACGTGGCGGCAGGTGACGTGGATGAGGCTTCCGTACTGGCCAAGTACATGAGAAACAGGCAGGTAAGAAAATAACTTTGACGGGAAAGTATCAGATAACAAAAGATAATTCAAACCATATAGAAGCAAACAAATGAAGAAAAAGTTTTTCTATATAGCAATGGTCGCCTTGGCGTTGACAGGTTGTGCGGACAACCTGTCAACCGATGATTCCTCCACAGGCAAGTCGGATGTGATCATTCCTTCAGATGCCGAGGAGGGCGAATTGTTGATTAAGTTCTGTCCGGAGATGAGCGACATCCTCGACCAGACGATGAACGCAAAGACTCGCGCTGGCAAGGCTGGAACTCGGTCGGGCATTCCTTCCACCGATGAGGTGCTTGACATTCTGGGCAGCTACAGTTTCCAACGAGTGTTCCCAGTGGATGCCAACAACGAGGTACGTACTCGTGAGGCAGGTCTTCACCTTTGGTATTCGGTGAAGTTTGACAAGGGAACAGACTTGAAGGCTGCCGCAGAACGGTTGAAGCAGCTTGGCGAAATATCCAAGGTGCAGACTAACGGACGAATCAAGCGTGCTTACAATACGGACAGCAAGCGTATCTACCTCAATGATAACGCGCTCAAGGCGAAGGTTTCCACTCGCACTGTGCCTGGCGGAGAACCGAACGACCCTGGGTTTGCCTACCAATGGCATTACCGTAACTTGGGCGCAGGCAACTATGACTTCGAGAACCTCAATGACAATCAAGTGGGAGCGGAGGCAGGTTGCGATGTCAATGTAGCCGAGGCTTGGAAGACTTGCACAGGCGATCCTTCCATCATCGTGGCGATTCTTGACGAAGGTGTGATGTACACTCATCCAGACCTGACCGCCAATATGTGGTGCAACCCCGGCGAGACCAAGCAGGGAGCTTCCACGGATGGCGATGGCAACGGTTATGAGGGAGACCTTCATGGCTACAACTTCGTGTCGGACAGTGGTGACATCACATGGACAGACGCAAATGACTCGGGACATGGAACACATGTGGCAGGTACCATTGCCGCAGTGAATGGCAACGGCATTGGAGTGTGTGGCATCGCCGGGGGTGACGGAACCGCTGACTCGGGTGTGAAGATTATGTCGTGCCAGGTGTTTTCTGGCTCCAACAGCGTTACGTTGGCGGGTGAGGCACGGGCCATCAAGTATGCCGCCGACAATGGCGCGGTGATACTCCAGTGCAGTTGGGGTTACAACTCTTCCGAGGCTAGCATCATTGACGGCTATACACCGGGACCGGCTACCGAGAAGGAATGGGCGGAGACTTATCCTTTGGAGAAAGAGGCCTTGGATTATTTCATCCATAACGCTGGTTCTCCCAATGGTGTCATTGAAGGTGGTATTCCTGTCTTCGCCGCTGGCAATGAGTATGCAGCCAACCCCGCATTCCCCGGTGCTTACTCCAAGTGTGTATGCGTGGGATCTTTGGCCGCCGATTATACACCGGCTTGCTATACCGACTATGGCGACCTCGTAACCCTGAGTGCCCCCGGCGGTGATTTGGAATATTACAGCAAGATAGGCGAGAGTGATGAAGAGTATTGGAGTGAGACTTCTGCCCAGATGGGAGCTGTGCTTTCCACCTTGATTCAGAATGGACAGCCTGCGTATGGCTTTATGGAGGGAACTTCCATGGCTTGCCCTCACGTTTCGGGTGTTGCCGCCTTGGGCTTGGCTTATGCCGCCAAGCAGCACCGTCACTATCGTGCCGCCGACTTCATCAGCTTGATGAAGAAGTCGGTCAAGGACTTGGACAGCCATTATGTCAATGGTGCAACCAAGACCTACTATCTCAACCATACGACGGTAGGTGCTTCGCCTGAAATCGTCAACTTGTCCAAATACATCGGCAAGATGGGCACTGGTTTGATAGATGCCGTCCAGCTCTTGGACAACATCAAGAACAAGGAGTATAGCTCAGACATGAAGTTGCCTAATATGTATGTGGCTTTGGGCAAGACAACCACATTAAAACTTGCCAGCTACTTCGATGGCGGCACTCAAGGTTATACTTGTGAGATAGCAGATGCAAATGTTGCTTCTGCAACTGTCGTTGGTACAACCCTCACAGTAAAAGGTCTTTTCGTGGGTAGTACCACCATCACCATAACTGCATCCGATGGCACCAAGCAGACGGCCACCATTACGGTGCGCAAGAACGCAAGCGATAAGGGTTGGATGTAATGTGAAACATATTAGAATAAAAGAACAGAAGAAATGAAACATTTGATCAAGCTTTTCTCCCTGTTGGTGGTATTGCTTCTCACGATGGGCTTCGTGTCTTGCAGCAGTGATGACGATGAGCCACAGGAGCAACCGCTTGCTGTGACGCCTGCCAACCTGGATGGTGTGTGGCAGATGGTTGCGTGGAACAACGGCCAGCTGATGCCCGAGGGAACATATTGTTATGTGGTTTTCCACCGTCGTGACAACACAATGGAAATGTACGACAACTTGAACAGTATGTATGCCCACTATACATCAGGCTCTTTCTATGTGAAGCAGGATGCTTACCTGGGTTATGTCATCAGTGGCACATACGACAATGGGATGGGTGACTGGAATCAGTCTTATATTGTAAGTAACCTCTATCAGAGTGGTTCGATGGTCTGGACGGCCAAGGATGATGCGAGCGATGTTTGTATCTATCAGCGTGTCGGCGAGGTTCCTGCCGAAATCAAGAAACAGGCAACCGACAAGGAAGAATAAGGACTTTAGACATGAACTATAGAATATTGGCATTTGCAATTTGCTTGATGGGTGTGATGCCGGGTAAGGCGCAAGAGTTGCTGAGGTTTGACCAGCAAGTAATCGAGGCAGGGACGATGACGGAGGATGATGCGCCTCGTACCTATGCCTTCATCGGAAGAAACGTGAGTGGGAGAGTGCTGGAGATTTCTCGCATTCAGACCACTTGTGGCTGCACCAAGTCAAGTATCAGTCAGATGAAGTTGCAGCCAGGGGATAGCTGTAAGATAGAACTCACGTTCACGCCGAATGGCTATCCTGGCACGATTGATACTCGTGCCTTTGTCTATCTGAAGGAAACAGGCAATGAACCTGTTACTAAAATTGGGTTAAGAGGAATGGTGTTGCCGAGTGCCGATACTTGGTATCGCTTCAAGTATAAGATGGGTGACTTGCGGTTGAAGCAATCGAAGGTGACATTCAGTGAAGTAAAGGTCGGGCAGCGTGCTGAGGCTCGCATCCTTTGTGGCAATAGTGGCAAGAAACCTTTGCACATTACAAGTCTTGTGCTTCCGCAATATGCTCAGGTGAAGACCGAACCAGAGGTGATTGCTCCTGGCGATGAGGCTGACTTGGTGATAACCTTGTTGGTGGATAAGATTCCACCGATGATGAAACCCAACTTCACCTTCCCGATCATCTTGGAAGGAGTGGATGCAAAACCATCCGATAGGACAATAACAGTTGTTGTTAACCGTAATGAATAGTCTTCGCTCCTAGGAGAAGTTTATGTTCAGAACTATTGAATGTGTGTTCAATACTTCTGAACGTGCGTCCAAAACTATTGAACGGAGGTTCAAAACTTTTGAACATAACTTTTTCCTAGGAGCGAAAGCTTTTTAATGAGCTTGCGAGAGCCTCTTCATAAGCGATTATCATAAAAATAATCAAGAATATCATGCGAATCTTTCTTTATTTCAAGAAATATATTACCTTTGCGCCGTGAATGATGACATGTAGGTATCATCACGGAAGTTTAACCAATTTATATGTGAAAGCCAATGAATACAAAAGGTTTTTATAGGAATATCGTAGGAATGCTACTGATGACAAGTGGTGTTCAGGTTTGTTATGCCCAAGCAGTAGATGAAACTCTCTCGCAAGAGAAAGCAACTGTAGGTTCTCACCCTTGGCAACAATATCTCGAACAACTCAGCGAAGAGGAGGAATATGGGGGAGTGACTTGGGAGGATTATGAGGAAATGCTCAATGAGTATGCCGAGCATCCGATGAACCTCAATACCGCCACCAAGGAAGACTTGGAGCAATTCCCTTTCTTGTCTGCTAGGCAGATAGAGGACATTCAAGCCTATATCTACCAGTATGGAGCGATGAAGAGTTTGGGCGAATTGGCGATGATAGAAAGCATCGACTGGTATCAGCGGCAGTTGCTTTCTTGCTTTGTCTATGTGGGGGAAGTGAAGCAACGCTCCTTTCCGTCTCTCAAACAGATTGCGAAATATGGCAAGCATGAACTAGTGGGCTACGCCAAGATACCTTTTTATGAGCGAAAAGGCGATCAGGAGGGATATATGGGCTACCCCTATAAGCATTGGTTGCGTTATCAGTTTCATCAAGGCGACTATGTGAAGATGGGATGGGTGGCTTCGCAAGATGCAGGTGAGCCTTTCTTCGGTGGCAAGAATCATCTAGGTTATGACTTCTATTCCTATTATTTGCAGATACGAAAATGGGGAAGGGTGAAGAACTTGACCATGGGCAAGTATCGGCTGCGTACAGGAATGGGATTGGTATTGAACAATGACTTCGGCTTTGGCAAGCTCTCCATGCTCTCTTCTCTTGGAAGGATGGGTACGTCTATCCGTGTGCATTCTTCGAGATATGCTGCCAATTACTTGCAAGGAGTTGCTGCAACGGTGAATGTCGCCAAGAATCTGGATGTGAGTGCCTTTCTCTCTTATCGCAAGATGGATGCCACGATTAAGAATGACTCTATCTCAACGATAGTCACGACTGGCTTGCATCGCACGGAGAAGGAAATCGAGAAGCAAACTGCAGCTTCGGCTTATTTAATGGGTAGCAATGTGCATTATGCCTCGAATGGATTTCATCTTGGTGCAACAGGTATTTATTATGGTTATTCCTTGCCTCTCCATCCCAACAAATCTCAGCTCTATAAGCGATATGCTCCCGAAGGAAGTGTCTTTTGGAATGCGAGCATCGACTATGGTTATATCTCTCATCGCCTGACCTTGCAGGGAGAGACGGCAATGGGTGATTGTGGAACGGTGGCAACCATCAATACGGCTAGCTATCTCTTCTCGGAACATTTCTCACTTTTGGCACTCTATCGCTTTTATCCTTATCGCTACTATGCCCTTTATAGCAATAGCTTCAGTGCTGGAAGTGACGTGCAAGATGAGAGTGGGGGATATATGGGATTCCGCTGGTCGCCCTCATCGAAGTGGATGGTGGAGATGTATGGGGATGTCGCTTATTTCGCTTGGCCGAAATATCGCATGACGGAGAGTACGTATGCGATGGATTATTTGGCAAGTGTGGTTTATCATCCTTCTTCGTTTCTGTCTCTTGGTGCTCGCTATCAGTACAAGAATAAATACCAAGTGACAACCCAGCGCACACGTTTCTCTTTGGGTATCACAAAAGATGTTTGGAGCAGCAAGACACAAGTGGATGCTACGTTCTTGAAAGGAAGTCGTGGCTACATGGCGAGTGAGAACTTTGCCTTGAAGTACCGATGGTTGAGACTGAATGCTTTCTTCGGATATTTCCATACCACGGATTATGACAGCCGTGTCTATGCTTTCGAGCCAGGTATGCTCTATACAATGAGTTTCGGGAGTTACTTTGGGGAGGGCATTCGGTATGCGTTTTTGGCAAAGGCAAATGTCGGAAAGCACATTGTCGTTGTTGGGAAATGGTCAACGACCAACTATTTTGACCGCAATCATATTTCTTCGGGGTATCAGCAGATAGATGGTTCGGTACAGACTGACTTGGAGGTGCAAGTGAAGTGGAAATGGTGAAGAAATACATTGATTTGCCAATCATGGTGTATTTACGGTGTGTTTTAGTTAACTTGATGTATATCAGAAGGAAATGATATATTTTGAGGACTTTTGAAACACTCGACTTGGATGATTTCTAATAGATTTTTTGCGATGTTCAATTTTATTCCATATCTTTGCCGTCGTAATTTTAAACTTAAAACAATATGGAAAAGATTAGCAAATTATTAATTGGTATGTTATTGCTTTGTTGTCCATTTACACATGTGGCAGCAATGCAACAAAGGGTGATTATGGGGGGGCAGTATAATGATCCAGATAATGAAGACCCTCCGTTTCATCGCTCACCGATTGCTCCTATCTATGTGTGGCAAGATGATAATACATTCACCTTCAACTCAAGTTTTGCAGGTGAAACTATAGAGGTGGTAAGTGATGACGAGATCCTATATACTACTATTATAGGAGAAGATGGAATGGTGGTCATCCCTGACAGTATCTCAGGTGAGGTGGAACTCCGTCTCTATCGAGGTAGCTTTGTCTATCACGCAGAAGTGGAATTATAAACAAACAATAACTAAAAACCTATGCAGATAAGAAGTAAACGTATATTGGTCACAGGTGGAGCTGGCTTTGTCGGCTCCAACCTCTGCGAACATCTTCTGAGAGAAGGTCATCGGGTGGTGTGTCTTGACAACCTATATACAGGCAGTCTTGACAACATCAAGGAGTTTTTGAATAATGAGGCCTTCGAGTTTCAACAAATGGATATTCTTGAAAAGGTGGAGGTGGAGAAACTGAAGTCTTTGGACATTGATGAGATTTATCACCTCGCTTGTCCTGCGTCTCCAGTACATTACCAACGTGACGCCATTTATACGACTCGTGTCTGCGTGGAAGGTACCATCAACATGCTGGAATTGGCACGTCATTTTAATTGTCCAATTTTGTTCTCGTCAACGAGTGAGGTCTATGGAGATCCCTTGGTTCATCCCCAAACTGAGGATTACCACGGCAACGTGAATCCCATCGGCGTCCGCTCATGTTACGACGAGGGGAAGCGTTGTGCCGAGAGCCTCTGCATGGACTACCATCGCCAGCATGGCGTGAAGGTCAAGATAATTCGCATCTTCAACACCTATGGGCCTAAAATGGCAATAAATGATGGCAGGGTCGTGTCGAACTTCATCGTCCAAGCCTTGAGAAATGAGCCTATCACGGTATATGGTGATGGCTCTCAGACCCGCTCCTTCATGTACATCGATGACTTGCTGGAGGGTATGGTGAGGATGATGGACACGGGTGATGAGGTAACAGGACCTGTGAACATCGGCAATCCTGAGGAGACAACGATAAGATTATTGGCAGACTGCATATTGGAGGAGGTAAACTCCTATTCAGAAAACGATTATTTGGTCTTGCCAAGTGACGACCCAAAGGTAAGGTGCCCCGACATAACCTTGGCACAAGTGCTTTTCAATCCTTGGACTCCTAGGGTAGGGTTAAGAGAGGGATTGAAACTTACAATAGAGTATTTTTATAAAAAGTTGAACAATCAGTAGAGAATTAAAAGATGACAGAGTATATAACTCCTGAACATATACTAAGAAACCTAGCCAATCTCCCACAATTGGTCTTTGAGGTTACGGATGCTTGTAATCTCAAGTGTAAGTATTGCGCCTATGGTGAGTTCTATGATGACTTTGATAAGCGAGAAAGCAAGATGTTGCCTGAGACGTGGGCAATTCGGATTATAGACTATCTAAAGGCACTATGGGATTCAGAATGGAATACATCAGCCAAAAGCTATATGTATATATCTTTTTATGGTGGTGAGCCTTTGATGAATTTCGGTTTCATTAAAAGGATAGTGGAGTATGTAAGTCAGCTTGACAACCCAAAAAGAAAATTCCTGTTTTCTATGACAACTAACGCCATTTTGTTGCCAAAATTTATGGATTACCTTGTAGAGCATGATTTTCGCCTTCTTATCAGTCTTGATGGGAATAAGTACAATGACAGCTATCGAGTGGACTGTCATGGGAATGGGAGCTTTGAAAGGGTGGTTCGTAATGTGGACTTGCTGCGTGAGCGTTATCCCGATTATTTTGAAAAGAATGTGAATTTCAATTCCGTACTCCACAATCGTAGCTCGGTGGAGGAAGTGCATCGTTTCTTCAAGGATAAGTACGGTAAAAAGCCCATTATCAGTGAACTTAATAACTCGGGTATCCGGTCGGACAAAGTGGAGGAGTTCAAGCGTACATATAGAAATATGGAAGAAAGCCTGCACCAGTCTGAACACTATGAGGAGATAGAGGATGACATACGTATTGGTACAAGTAGTTACAAGAATTGTGCTTTGTTTCTACATCAATACAGTGGCTATTATTTTCGTGACTATACGGAATTGCTATATGACAAGAAAAAGTTGCGGCATATTCCGTCTGGAACCTGTCCCCCTTTTGCCAAGAAAATGTTTGTTACTGTCAACGGAAAAATACTTCCCTGTGAAAGAATCAGCCATCGTTTTGCCTTGGGGTATGTTTCTGACTCTGCCTTGTTGATAGATGCCGATGACATTGCCAGAAAGTATAATGGTTATTACCAAAAACTGGAGTCTCAATGTACTCTTTGTAAGAATAGGTCTTCGTGCATTCAATGCATCTTCTATCTACGGAACATAGATACCCATCCTAGATGTCATGGTTTTATGAGTGAGTCTTCGTTTGAGAAATATCGGCAGGTTCAGTTGGATTACCTAAGGTCGCATCCTGGTATATATCGTGAAATCATGGAAAGAGTTATCACAATATAAAGTTTTTATCTAACAACTAAAAAAGTTTAAATTATGAAAGTAAAGCGATTTAAGTTGAGTGCTCTCTCGGCAGAGAGCCTTCGACAAAAGGAGATGGGAGCCATCATGGGTGGCACCTCTTGTACTTGTTCATGTTATTACGCAGATGAGCCAGGTGGCTCTCCAAGTGGTACGAACACTTATGCCAACTATGAGAATGGCTACCAGTCAACAGAAGGCTGTAATGAGTATGGCTATAGCGATGAGTATGGATCTGGCAATACAGGCTATGTAAAAGAATAACAAAGAACATATGAAATCAATTTGGAGAATAACCCTTTTTCTTGTAATATGTTTGTGTAATGGAGTGACATTGAATGCGCAGCCCAAGGTTGCGCATTGTCCTATCCCCAATCGGTCTGTTGGTAAGATGCAAGTCATCGACAGTACGCAAGTAAGAGTCTGGTATGCTTTCAATGCAGATAATATCAAAGATGAGAATACCTATATTGACAAGCAATGCCTGGACATAGGGAAAAATGTGATGAAATACTATAGTGATGTCCTTTTCAGGGAGGACACCCTGCGAATGGACTGGAAGAGGAAGCATCCCAATGCACGGGGCATTCCACGCACCTTTGTAAAAGGAGGGAAAAAGCGCGATACATGGAGCGAATATCAATATTCCGAGCTGTTCATCTACAAAAACAAGATGGAGGTATATGCCGCTATGCCTCAATGGCTGGAAAGATACAATGCCTTTTATGTCGAAGAATATCCCCTTCAAAAATGGAAAATAGACACGAGAACCCAAAAAATATTGGGGTATGTATGCCAAAGGGCAACAACAAGCTGGCGGGGGCGTGTCTTTGAGGCATGGTTCGCCCCTAGCATTCCTTTGAAAGCTGGTCCGTGGAAGTTCGGTGGTTTGCCAGGGCTTATCCTCAAGCTTCGGGACATGGATGGCTTGTATAGATTCGAGGCTGTCCAGATAGCTCGGCATCCTAGCCCAATATTTAAGTCTGATTATATGGGATTTCAGGCATCAACTCGTGAAAAGGTTTGGAAACAACACAAAACCTTCAATGAGAATTGGTGGAAGGCAGCCAATTACCACAAGGCAACGATTGATTCCCGAGGCAATATGGTTCAAGGCGCAGCCGTTTCCATATTCACACCTTACGAACCCTTGGAAAAGGAATAGATGGATAATAATCATTTTAAACAACTAAGTTTTATGAAAATTAAGCGATTTAAATTGAATGCGCTCTCTAGAGAGAGCCTTTGTAGAAAAGAAATGAATGCCATCATTGGTGGTAATTCCTGTGGTTGCAGTTGTGCGTATGCTGACCAAGGTGGTTCTTCCACTAGTAGCAATCGTGAGGCTAACTATTCTTATGACACCTCATCCACATATGGGTGTAATCAAGTTACCAAGGATGATTATGAGGGTTATGGAGTTGTCATCCAAAACCATGCTTAATTCATATTTGCAACAAAGGCCGTAGTTATGAGACAAAAACTTCTTTTGCTGTTATTTTTTGTTCCTTTCCTTTCCCTTTTGGCGCAACCAAAACAAAATGGGCGTGTCCCCATTCGTGAGAAGAGGGGATTTGAACATCGGAAACCCATTGGAAATGCCAACATGCGTATCCTTTACTCCCTCAATGCGAAGGACATAAGAAATGAGGATACATATCTGGATTTGGGTAAGTTGGAAGTAGGTAAGGAAATGACAAAATATTCCAGTGAGTTTCTTTCTCGATCGGACAGGAAAGCCATCCAGTGGAAACGAGAAACGAAAAGGCATGGAAATGTCCCGAAATCCTTTTGGATGGGAGGGCAAAAGGAGCACAAGGAGCATTGGAGTGAGTTGGTCTTTTCTGAATATTTTGTGAAGGGAAAACAACTCACAGAGTGGGCATGTATGCCTCTTTGGGCAGAGAATAATAATGGACGATATTCGGAGCCTTGGCCATTGATGCAATGGAAACTTCAAAATGATTATTTGCAGGTTCTTGGCCATCACTGCCAAAAGGCCACCTGTCACTATCGTGGCAATGATTTCGTGGCATGGTTTGCAGCGGACATCCCTATAAAGAGCGGTCCATGGAAATTTGGTGGCTTACCTGGCTGCATACTGAAGGTCTATGACTTGCAGAAGAAATATGTTTGGGAGGCTGTTTCCATTGAGCGAGGAAACTATCCTATACTTCAATACCCAGAGAGGCTTTATCCCAAAACTAGTCGCAGTCGCATCTGGAAGTTACAGAAAAAATACAATGCTGATTACTGGAATGCCATAGGTATGGCATGGAGTGATGGACATTCAAGTAAAAAACAAACATTTTATCCCTTGGAAAAGGAATGATTTCGTATGAGAATACCTATAGCAACAACCATATTACTATTGACAAGCCAAGTCTGTCTGCAAGCCCAAACTGTCATAAGCGGAACAGTGCTAACTGCTAATGGAAAATGTGTGGAGGCTTACGTTTCTGTGACAGACAAGGCGACAGGCAACATTCTTGCTTATGCCGATGTTGATACAAAAGGCATTTACAACTTGTCGTTCAAGACGGATGCCGACTCTGTTACCGTAACAGCGTCGGGACTGACCATCGGCAATCAATCCAAGGTGGTGGCGAATCTGTCGCAGCGGCTCAACTTTCGAGTCAGAGAGGAGGCTCTCCAGTTGAAAGAAGTGACGGTCAAGGCCAAGAAGATACGACAGGATGGTGACACTTTAAGCTATAATGTCGCTTCCTTTGCGCAGCAAGGCGACAGGGTGATAGGCGATGTGCTGAAGCGCATGCCGGGCATAGAGGTGAGTGGTGACGGCGGCATCAAGTTCAATGGAAAGGGCATCTCCAAGTTCTATGTGGAGGGCATGGACTTGCTGCAGGGACGTTACGGCATCGCCACCAACAATGTCAATGCCCAGGATGTCGCTTCCGTGCAGGTGCTCCAAAACCATCAACCTGTCAAGGCTTTGAAGGGAAAGGTGCTGACGGATGATGTCGCCATGAACCTCAAGCTGAAAAGTTCCTCCAAGGGAACCTTGGGCATCAACGCCATGGTAGGTGGAGGTGCGGAGGGAAAGAAAAATGGCATCTGGACGGCAGAGTTGGTAGGTATGTACTTCAACAAGAGAAGACAGGACATCACCTTGTACAAAGGCAACAATACGGGTGACGACGTTTCGTTGGAGCTGAGGAAGCATTACGCTGGTATCAACAGCGTGTTCCTGTATCCCTATTGTCCCATGGGTGCCCTGTTGCCGAATGGGTCGGGGCTTCCGCAAAAGCGGACTTTCGACAACTCATCGCACATATTGACCTTGAACCATTTTGAGAAGTTGGGCGAGGACAACGAGATAGGCTTGAACGTAGCCTATTACAGTGATTGTGTCCGCCGTGAGGGAAGCAGCGTGAGCAACCTTTTCGTCAATGATAGTCAGCGACTGTTGACACAGGAGTCCTTGACTAGTAGAACGAAGACAGACAACTTGAACATACAGTTGAGATACAACAAAAACGCCTCCAGCAACTTCGTCGCAGAGGTCTTGAAACTGGATGTGGGTTGGAACTCGGACAAGGTGGATGGGACGCTCGAGTCGGAACGTACAGGCTTGCAACCTATGAAATATGGAGAGGAGGTGACGCATCAATACTTCGACCGTCCGCAGCTCTCTGTCAGCAATACGTTGAATATCATTCGCAACATTGGAAAGCATACGCTCGACTTGCATTTCTCCGCAGGTTACTCACAACGTCCCAATACCCTGGAGGTGAGCATCGACTCCCTGGCAGAGGATAAGTCATCCCATTATGTGCAGGATATGATGTCACGCCATATCGCAGGTAACTTCCATACCCAATACAGCCTTCGTCTGGGTGACTTTACGTTAAATTATGGGCTTCTTGCCGATGCGAGTCTCCACGGAATAACGACTACGCTCAATGGCTTCGCAGATGGTGGCGACTCCAATCGCAACAATCTTTGGTACAATGCTTATGAGGTGGCCCTACGCCAAAACTACAAGTTTGAGAGGGCAGGGTGGAGAGTGTCGCTGGGATGTCCGCTGAGCCTTTACTCACAGACATTGGACGACCATATACGCCGAGAGCGAAACGACTATGTTCACTTGTTGGTCAACCCGATGGCTTCAATAGGCTATGAGTGGCGGGACTGGAGCGGAAGCTTGCGCACAGGCTATACCAAAAATATCGGCAGTCCCGATGGAATCTACCAAGGGTACATCATGGGCAACTATCGTTCCTTTCAGCGCAGCTATGTGGAACGTCTGTCAGAGACCGAGCGTACTGACGTGTCTGTAAGCTTAGGCTATCGTAGTGCCATAAACGCTACTTTCCTTCGCATCAGTGGGTCGTATGGGCATAAGCGTGACAGCCAGACCTTTGGGACAAGCTACCAAGGAGGAACCAGTATTGTGCAAGTGTTGGACAGACATTCTGAGTCCGATACCTACAGTATTGAGACCAATGGCAGCAAGGGCTTCGACTGGTTGCAGACCTCGATTAGCTTTTCGGCAAATTATAGGTATATGACTAGCGAACGGCTCATGGGAAATGAGGTGTATCCATTTCGCTCACGTTTCACCAGCATGGGGCTTGGAGGAAGCATCGTGCCATTCCCATGGCTTGACTTTGTTTGGAACAGTGGTTATTCGTGGAGTTCCAGTAAAACAATGGCTGAAGTCAATGGGAATGGGCAAAATGTACGGTCTGCCTCGCAGCGAGTCAAGATGAACGCTCACATAGGCAAGAAACTAACCATGACGGCTTCGTTGGAGGACAATTACAACAACCTGACGGCAGTTAATCGCCATGCTTGGTTTGGGGATGTGTCTGCCAAGTTGAAGTGGAGGCATACAGACTTGGAACTTCAATGCAACAACCTGCTGAATCAGCGCAGCTATACGAATGTGAACTACAGTGGGCTTGACATCTATTCCCATACCTCCCAATTACGTTCACGCAACGTCATCTTGGCCGTTAGGTTCAAGTTGCTTTAGTAAAAATATAAATCAAAAAAGATATGAAAAGAAAAAACTGGTTCTTGCTGAAACCACATGTCTATGTGAGTGACAAACCTTGTGGCATGTTGCTTTATGATACATTTTCAGGCAAGTGCTTACAGATAAGGGACAAGGGGGCAATCTCCATGATTCATGATATATATGAAGATGTAAACCTAGGTTCCATAGAGATAACTTCAGAAACATCGGAATCGCATTCTATCAAAAGTTTCCTGAGCGAGGTCGAAGAATTGGGCATGGGCAAACTTGTTGTTTCAGAGAACAAACCTCTGGTTCTTTTGCCAATTCTGTCGCTTAATTTGGACATGGACAGGTTGCTGCAGAAAGGTAACGCTGATTTCATGTTGGCGAGGGATATCAGCAAGAACTTGCTTGAGTTAACCATCATGTTAAATGACTCGTGTGGTCAGAATTGTGTACGGTGCAAGGGTTACAACAGGCAATTCCTTTGTTGTGGCAAGCAAGAACACCCCCAGTCCTTGCCAAGGGAGACTTTACTTGAGTTACAGCAGCAATTAATGCCTTGTCCATCTTGCACCATCAATATCGTAGGAGGCGACATTTATTGTTATGATTCTCTTGATTTGCTGGGAAATATGGGCTTAGGTGGGATGAAGAGCATCAATGTTTATGTTCATTACCTCAACTATCAGGAGAATCCATACGTTGACAACCATCGCCTTCATATACTGGTCAATTGTCCGATTGATGAGACACGACTTGGAGAGGTCGTCTCTCTAGTAAGGGACAAGGAGGTACGCTATCATCTCATCGTTGAGGGTGAGGCGCAATATAAAGAGATGGAAAATGCGCTGACTCGACTTGGCGTGGAAGACTTCGATGTACATCCGTTTTACAATGGTGGCAATATGGACTTCTTCGAGGAAAACGTATTCCTTACGGAAGAGGACATTCTGGGGCATCCCATATCCTTGCGAGAGATATTCCGCAATCAAAAGTTGAATGCCAATACCTTTGGCAGTTTGTGTGTGCTGCCAAATGGGGATGTCAAGGCGAACTTAAACGAGAGGGTTGTGGGAAACTTGCAAAAGGACAGACTTATGGACATCATATACCGTGAGATGACGGAGAACACCTCTTGGAGGAAGGTTCGCTCGGGGAAACCTTGCGACGGATGTATCTACCAATACTTATGTCCACCACCGTCGAACTATGAGAAGGTCATGGGAACAAACAATTTGTGCCATATCATTCAATAAAAGCGTTAATTATGGATAAGCTGAAGGAAAAAATCATCAACTACTTGGTGTTGCAAGTGTCCCAAATGGAGGACAGTGGGCTTTATCATGGCAGACTTGGGATAATCCTAGCCTTGTTCTGTCATGGGAAAGTTTATGGTGATGGTCGTATGTGTGATTTTGCGACAGAAATGTTCCAAACTCATACCCATAGCTATCATGAGGGAGATGTTGGATTGGAGAAAGGGCTTGCTGGATTGGGGTTGGGTATCATCCTGTTGTATGAGGCTGGTATGTTTCAGGATGATCTGAACGAACTGCTTCACGACGTTGATACTAGGATTATGGAGAGGGATCCTAGACGTATAGCCGACTACACTTTCAGAAATGGCGCACTTGGTATCTTGTACTATGCACGGCGAAGAATGTCACTTGACCAAGAATGCACAACATTGCAAGTGGACTATGTCAATGAATTAGCAGAGAGTGTCCGTAAAGTAAGTTCACTGTCGGGGCAACAAGAAACTTTGCTATCTAGCTTGTGCGCACCTGTCTGGGACATGAGCGAATACCTGGAGCATGAGATTGGCTTGGACAACGGAAGTTCCTATTTTCTAATACAAGACAACTATGACAAAATATTTTCTATTTAATAACGCAAGCCGTGCGGCGGTCTATGGCATAGGTACCTTTGTCAGGCATATTGCAACTAGTCTGCAAACTTCTTTTACCGATTTGGAACTCTGTCTGGTAGATTTTGACAGGGAGGTGAGAGAGTTCAGCGCATGTCTAGAGGAAGGGTCTTGGCATTATCGCATTCCATTACCGCACAATGGGTGTAACCTTATGGAATATTACAGGAGCGTTCTCTTTCTTTTGGAGTCTTATTTGGAGAGGGACATTTCAACTATTTTCCATTTCAGTTACAACCAGCATTTTGATTTGATGCGACTCGTTAAGGCGAAATATCCAAATGTTCGAATCATTTACACCGTCCATTATCAGAGTTGGTGCTTTTCCCTAAGAGGGAATGTCACAAGGTTTAGAAAACTGGTTTCTGACGAGGATGTCGAAGATGATTTGCAAGAAAAAACGAGAAACGACTTCCTGGAGGACAAAAGCCTTTATGCTCTCTGTGACGATGTGATGGCTCTCTGTCAGTTTACTTATGACGTGCTAAGGAATGACTACGGCGTATCTGCCGAAAAACTACACCTTGTTCGCAATGGCATGCCGCATGTGGCTTGGCGAAAGGCGGAATATACCAGGATGGAAAACAAAAACATCCTGTTTGTGGGGAGGCTTGATGATATCAAGGGCATTGACTATACAATCAAGGCTTTCAAGATTATTTGTAATCGGTATGCGGATGTCCACCTGACATTGGTCGGGGATGGTGACTTTAGCCGTTACCTCTCCTTGTGCGATGGAATCTGGGACAAGGTCACCTTTACAGGCAAGCTTTCAAAGGAAAAGCTGGAGTGTTTCTTCGAACATGCAACGATTGGGGTGCAAGCCTCCTTCCATGAGCAATGCAGCTACTCGGCTATGGAGATGATGGCGTATGGGATACCTCTCATAGCCACAGATTCCACTGGACTTGCTGAGATGATGGAACTTACCCCTTGGAACATGGTGCATATAGCTGAAGAAAACTTTCAGGAGGATGATTTCATCACTCAATTGGTGGATAGGATGGATGCACTTCTTTCCAGTCCAAGTCTCAGGAAGCAATCCTCTGAGAAGCTCTTGGAACTCTTTGATAGACACTATAGCATGGAAAGAATGTGCGAGGCCCTCAAAAAGGTGTATGCCAAACAAGGTGTTTCTGATATGGGACTGTCTAGGGAGTTTTTACCTTATATAGATAATGAAATGGTGAGAATTTTGTCGGAAAGACCCATTATTGACCTTGACAATATCGGGCTTACTGGCATTGGATGCTACCTGTGCTGGAGATTGGGAAATATAAAGGAGCATGGCGAGGAGCCTCTATCCTCCAAGCTGAAGGACAGCTTGAGGGCGTGTGTCAGTTGGATATTGGAATTGATTTCTGAGCATGGTTGCAAGGCTTTTACAACAACCTTTGACCCCAAAGTCTTCTTTTGGCTGTTGGAAAGGCTGAAAAGCATAGAATGTTGTAGGGACACGACTTTTCGTATCATCGACTTGCTCCATTCGTTTGGAACCAATGTTCCCAACATAAAGCCAAATGACTTGTGTGCAATGGAAATTGTAAAAATGGCAATGGATATATATAACACTGATTTTTAAGAAAAAGAATACAGACAAAATGAGACAAGAAATATGAAAGAGCTAACGATATGGATTACTTATCATGCTGAAGAGCAAATACAGCAATACGGTTTGACAGAGAATGACATTTTCTGCTTATTCAAGGGCAATGACACAAAGGTCAATGGCGATAGTATCAATCGTCTCAACAGGTTCTATTCCGAAATAGTCACCCTTTATTGGGTATGGAAGAACGAGACTCGTAGTAAATTGGTCGGTTTTTGCCATTATCGCCGTAAGTTCACCTGTGTTGTGGATGTGGTTCCTGGAACTTGTCAAGTAATGCAAGTGATGCACCTGGGACAGACCATCGCACAGCAATACAAGGCCAGTCACAATTGCCAAGACCTATACGATGTCATGGAGATTCTTGACGAGATGTATGGTGTCGGGAATCGTTATACCAACTATTTACAGACAGCCCACATGTTTGTGCCATATTGTTGCTTCATCATGTGCTACGAGGACTTCGAGAAGCTATGTGAGTTCCTTTTTCCAATTCTTTTTGCCTATGACAGGAAGAATCATCTTGACATGAATCCTGAGAAATACCGTCAAAAGGCGGAGCGTGACTTCAAGTATGATAATGTGGATTACCAGCAACGTGCTATCTCGTTTTTGGCGGAGAGACTTATCAGCGCCTACTTGGTACTCAATATGAACCTGGTGAGTGTGCAAGAATATAGCAGACAGGAGCAAGATGAAAATTAGTCGTTTTCCTCATTATACCCAGTACGACGCAGCCGATTGTGGCCCGACCTGCCTTCGTATGATAGCCAAGCACTATGGCAAGGAATATTCCGCGGAAATGTTGCGCCGTCATAGCTATATCTCCCGGGAGGGTGTCTCCATGTTGGGAATCAGCGATGCGGCTGAGTATATCGGTTTCCGTACATTGGGAGTCCTCATCTCCTTTGAGCAACTGGTGGATGAGGCGATGTTGCCTTGCATATTGCACTGGAACCAGAATCACTTTGTCGTATGCTATAGAATAACGAAAGGTAGAAAGGGCAAATGCAAGATATACATATCCGATCCTGCCTCCCAGCGCCTGTGCTATGAGAAAGCGGAGTTTCTCAGGTGCTGGGCTAGCAAGGGTATGGGAGGTGACGGCAAGGGCGCGGCTTTGCTCCTGGAGCCTGGCGTGAGCTTTGGAAAGGAAGCGGACGAGGTGGAGGTGGAGAGGCGCACCCTCTCTTCGTTCCTGCCGTATCTCCTTCCCTACAAGGGACAATTCTTTCAGTTGTTCCTCTGTATGGTTACGGGAAGCCTGATACAATTGCTTCTTCCTTTCTTGGCGCAAATGATGGTGGACAGGGGCATCGGTGAGAAGAGCATGGATATCATCACGCTGGTTCTTGTGGCACAGCTGGTGCTGTCCCTCGCCCAACTCAGCGTGGGGTTCATCCGTGGCTGGCTGCTTCTGCATGTCAACGCAAGGATAGACATCTCGCTCATATCCGATTTTCTGGCTAAGCTGATGAGCATGCCCTTGCATTTCTTTGACACCAAGCGGACCGGCGACATCATGCAGCGTATCGGTGACCACGCTCGCATCAAGAACTTGCTGATGGGCAATTCCATAGGAATCGTCTTCTCTCTCACCAATTTTGTCCTCTTCGGCGGTATATTGGCTTACTATGACCTTGGCATCCTCGCCATATTCCTGCTGGGAAACGCACTTTACATATCCTGGGTCCTGCTGTTCATGAGGTACAGGCGTGAGCTGGACATCAAGCGTTTCAACCAGGCTGCCACGGAGCAAAGCAAGATTATACAGCTCATCCAAGGGATGCAGGACATCAAGCTTAACAATTGTGAGTGCCAGAAACGCTGGGAATGGGAACGGATACAGGTGCGGCTTTTTAAAATCGGTGTCAAGGGATTGACCATCGGGCAGATACAGCAGGCTGGTTCCTTCTTTTTTGTCCAGGCTACCAATGTCTTGATAACGTTTATCGCCGCAAGGGCCGTAGTCTGTGGAAGCATGACCCTGGGCATGATGATGTCGCTCACCTACATTATAGGACAGGTGTCTGTGCCGGTCAATGACTTTGTCAACTTCATCCGCTCGCTTCAGGACGCCAACATCAGCATGGAACGACTGAACGAGATACATGCCCAGGATGACGAGAGGCAAGACTCTGGGGACAAGCTGGCGGTGTTGCCTGAGAATAGGCAGGTTGAAATCGAGCATGTCAGCTTCAGCTACGATGGCTCGCATCGCAACAGGGTGCTGGATGACATCTGTCTTACGATTCCTGCCCATAAGGTGACGGCGATTGTTGGGGAGAGTGGAAGCGGGAAGACCACCTTGATCAAACTCGTCCAAGGATTTTACCAGCCTGACGAAGGGGTCATCACGGTGGGTGGTGTCAATCTGGATGCAATCAATCCCCACCTTTGGCGGAGCAGGACAGGAAGTGTCATGCAAGATAGCTTCGTCTTCTCTGACACGATAGCCCGTAACATCGCCCTCCAGACGGACGATGTGGATATGGGCAGGCTGCTTCGCAGTGCAAGGATGGCGAACCTCGACGAATTCGTTTCCAAGTTGCCCCTGGGGTATGGCACCAAGGTCGGCATGGAGGGGGGAGGCCTCAGTCAGGGACAGCGCCAAAGGCTGCTCATAGCCAGGGCGATTTACAAGAATCCCGAATATATATTCCTTGACGAGGCGACCAACTCCCTGGACACCACCAATGAGCGGCTTATCATGGAAAACCTTCGGGAATTCTATCATGGGAAGACAGTTCTGGTGGCTGCCCACAGGTTGAGTACCGTCAAGGACGCCGACCAAATCGTGGTGATGAAACAGGGACGGGTCATGGAGGTGGGCACCCATCAGGAACTTGTGAAAAAGAAAAGCGAGTATTATCAATTGGTAAGAAATCAACTGGAATTGGGAACATGATGGAAAGGAATGAGGAGACAAATGGGTTGGATAGGGAGGAGTCATATAGCATGGAGGTGCAGGAACTGATGGGAAGGATTCCACCGGCAATCTTACGTGTGGAGCTGGTCTTTGTGTTTGTCCTGGTGGCGGTGTCTTTGATTCTTTGCATTTTAGTGAAAGTGCCGAAGACATACTCTTTCCCCATAGAACTGAGCAACACCGATGTGCTGGAAAAAGTGAATTCCAGGCAACGTGGAATCATTGTGGGTCGCGTCCCCTTGCGAAAAATGTCGCATAAAGGGGATACGTTGTTGGTGCTGACTGGTAGTCACGGTAAAGATGATGATACCACGTATGTGCTAGCTCCCATTAGCGGCATCGCATACGCTTGTGTGCCTACTGGAGATGGAGAGCTTGTTGACAAGGGAGACTTGCTCTTTTTTATGGTTGATTCCATAAAGGACAAGATGATGGGAAGGGGACGTGTCAATGCCGACTTGCGGGAAGTCGTGGAAAAGGAAAGGGGCGTTGAGGTTCAATTCTATGGTCGGAGACTTTCTGGAAAAATCACGTCGATAGCGAGCTATGCCAACCCTTTCGATGGCTCCTATGCCATAGACATGGAATTCGACACCCCACAGAATGTGGAAAAAAGAGCCGTCTGGAGACACCATGCGGAAGTTTATGTAACTTCGAGGGAACAGTCTGTTATGGAAAGGATGTTTCCGTTGTTTAAACTGATAAATGATAGAAGAAAATGAGATATGACTATCTAATCGTAGGCTCCGGCTTGTTCGGAGCCACGTTTGCCCACCTTGCACATCAGCAGGACAAGACCTGCCTTGTCATCGACAAACGCAACCATGTCGGTGGCAATGTCCATTGTGAGAATATTGAGGGAATTCATGTCCATCAATACGGTCCCCACATTTTCCATGCCAAGAGCAAGGAGGTGTGGGACTTCGTGAGCCAATTCGTTTCCTTCAACCGTTTTACCTTGAATATTGTAGCCAACTTCAAGGGCGAGCTTTACAACCTGCCCTTCAACATGAACACCTTCCACCAAATGTGGGGTGTGAATACGCCAACGGAGGCATGGGAGAAAATCAATGGGCAAAGGTTTTATGGCGAGGTGACAAACCTGGAGGAGCAAGCCCTCTCGCTTGTTGGAAAGGACATCTACGAGAAACTCATCAAGGGCTATACGGAGAAGCAATGGGGCAGGGAATGCAAGGATTTGCCATCCTTTATCATCCGTCGTTTGCCTGTCCGCCTGACCTATGACAACAATTACTTCAATGATTCTTATCAGGGTATTCCTATAGGTGGGTACAACAAGTTGGTGGAAGGGTTGTTGGAGGGCTGTGAGGTAAGAACGAATTGCGATTTCTTCGAGAGTGGGTTGAGTAAGGAATGGAGAAATATCGCAGACTGTTTGGTCTATACAGGTAAACTGGATGACTTCTATGGCTGTCGCTTTGGTAAGTTGGAGTATCGCTCCTTGCGATTCGAGACGGAAGTGTTGGACGTACCGAATTACCAAGGCTGTGCCTTGATGAACTTCACCGACCGAGAGACACCCTTCACTCGCATCATCGAGCACAAGCATTTTGAGATGTTCGGGGATGAGGTGTATGGGAATCCCAAGACCGTCATCACGAGAGAGTACCCGATGGCGTATGATTTGCACCATGGTGAGCCGTATTATCCCATCAATGACAAGCGTAATACTGCTCTCTATGCTCAATACAAAGAATTGGCAGAGCAAGAGAAGGACATCATCTTCGGCGGACGACTCGCTGACTATACCTATTATAATATGGACCAAGTGATAGAGAAAGCAATGCGTTCTTTGGATGATTTTTCTGTATGAAACTGTTGCTTTTACAAAAAAAATAGTACTTTTGTAATTGTTGGTAAAATTCAAATTTAAAATATAATGATGAAACAGGTTCTAACTTTGCTGTTCTTTTTGATATTGCTGGGAAGTTGCTCTAACGATCGCACGGAAATGTTGCGATTGGCAAGTCTTGATAGTCTGATGGAAAAGAATCCCCAATCAGCTTACGATAGCTTGTGCAAGGATAGTGGTATGTTTTTTGAGACAGGGCAACGTGCCGTCAGTATGAAGTTTCGCTTGTTGACGGCAAAAGCCCAAAACAAGCTATATCTTCAGTTGCCTTCTGATTCTTTGTTTCAAGAGGTGGTGGATTACTATGATGACAAGGGCTCTTCTAATGAGAAAATGATGGCTCATTATCTTATGGGTTGCATCTTTCGTGACCAAAGGGAAGCTCCCAATGCAATCCAATGCTATGAGAGGGCTGTGGAGTGTGCGGATACGCTGAGTAAATCTTGTGACTATGTTTGCTTGTTTAGTATTTATGGGCAAATGGCAGATCTTTACAAAAGACAGTTCTTGCATCAGGAGGCAATTAAAGCTTGTCAAAAGTATAGTGATTTTGCTAAACGTGCCAATGACAAGGAAAATTATGTAAAAGGTTTATTGCGTATGTCTTCTGAGTATAATGAATTAGGGGATACCATAACAGCGATGCGTCTGATTTTTAAGGCAAATCAACTTTACAATAGATATGGTATGAGCAAGGAGGCTGCTCAAACTTATCCTAAGCTCATTTATGTTTATTTGAGACGTGGGCAGTATGAGAAAGCATGCCATTATATGAACGAGTTTGAGCAAAAGTCGGGATTATTTGATGCGAATCATAATATTCAAGCAGGTAGAGAGCATTATTATAAAGCAAAGGCGATGTATTTCTATGGAATCAACAAGATAGATTCTGCTGAGTATTATTATCGTAAGTTAGGTAGATATGGTTTTGAATATGAAACGGCAAAAGGATTACTTTCTGTTTATGGAAGGTATAATAATCGTGATTCTGTTATGAAGTATGCTGCTTTGAGTGAGGTGGCTATGGATAAGATTTTGAATGATAATCAGGCAAATGCTGTTGTGCAAGCATCTTCTTTGTTTAATTATGCTCGGTTACAGAAGAAAATGGACGAAGAGACATTGAGAAATGAAAGGGCTAAGTATGTGACGATAATTACTGCTTTGTTAGTGTTGGTATGTTTGGGTGCCCTTTATCAAAGATACCGTAAGGTTAGGAAAAGGATGACAAGGGAAATAGACCAATTGTGCGTTGATTATTCTCAAATATTTGAGAAATGGGAGAATGCTCGACGAGATTTGGTTGTCTTACAAACGAACAAAGCGCAATATATAAAGCAAAAACAAGAGGAAATCGCTGGCTTAAAAGCAAAACTAGAAAAGATGAAGAAGGATCATGATAAGCTGAACTTGGCAAACAAAAAGAAAATCTTGCAAAATTCTGAAATAGTACAGAGAGTCAAGAGTATGGCTTTTGGCATTTCTGATTTGCCAGAATTGACTATTGCTGATTGGGAGAAGTTGAAAATGTGTTTTCTTCAGTGGCATCCTATGTTGTATGATAAATTATCCAAGGGGCAATTGAGTGAACAGGAACTATATGTGTGTTTGCTTACCTATTTAAAGCTTAATAACAAACAGATAGCTCTACTCTTGGGTACTAGCACAAATGTGATTTGTAATGCTAGAATGAAAGCCAATTATAAGTTGTTTGAGGATAAGTGTGCTTCGTCTTTAAGTCAAAATCTCTTGGACATCTAAAACTTAAAAATATATCATTTTATTTGCGTATGTAGGAAATTAGAGGTAATTTTGCAAACTGTAAGCTTTCTATGAACAAATGAAATGAAGTATGATGAAGATAAATATTGTGATTCCTTGCTATAATGAGCAGGAAGTATTGCCTAAGACCTTGGATGTGTTGGGGGACTTGGTAGGAAGAATCAAGAAGGAGACGGATGCTGATACCGATTTGCTGTTGGTGGATGATGGTAGCCGTGATACCACTTGGCAACTCATCAAGGAGGCTGCTGCCAAGCATCCTTACGTGAAAGGTATCAAACTCTCGCATAACCGTGGACACCAGAACGCTCTTTGGGCAGGAATGGAGGCATCCATCGACCATTGTGATGCGATGGTGAGCATTGACGCAGACTTGCAGGATGACGAGAATGTCATCATCGACATGGTGAAACAGGTACAGGAAGGCAAGGACATCATCTATGGTGTGCGAAAGGAGCGAAAGACGGACACCTTCTTCAAACGGTTCACGGCACAGGCTTTCTATAAGCTGATGCAAAGTGTGGATAAGGATACGGTCTATAACCATGCCGACTTCCGTATGATGACCAATCGTACGCTGAAGGCACTGATGCAGTATCCCGAACGCAACCTCTTCCTGCGTGCCATCGTTCGCCAACTCGGTTTCCGTGAGGGGTTCGTGTATTATGACCGCAAGGCTCGTGAGGCAGGAGAGTCGAAATATCCATTGACCAAGATGCTCAGTTTCAGCATCGACGGCATCACTTCTTTCTCTGTGGCTCCTTTGCGCTTGATTACTTTGATTGGCTTGACGATGACCCTCGTCGCCGTCATCATGATATTCTTTGCCCTCATCGAGCATTTCCAGGGAAAGACGATACAAGGGTGGACTTCCCTGCTCGTATCTCTATGGTTTATCGGTGGAATAGTCACAACGGGTGTCGGGGTCACGGGTATTTATATCGGCAAGATTTATACAGAGGTGAAGCGTCGCCCAAGATACTTCATAGAAGAAAAGGTATAAGGATAGTATTATCTATTATTTCAATGCAACATTGGCTGTTATTTTCACAAATCGGTAGAAACCCACGGGCTTGTGCCATTCTACCGCCTTCTTAACTTCCCAAACCTTTTGGAGAGTATAATCCTTGCCATATTTCTCTTTAAATTCAGATATGTCCTCCTCTGGTATCATCAGCACGCCATCCTGCGGCTTCACCTTGTCGAACTGTTGGATTCTGTCACCTAGATAGAAATTGAGACTGAAGAAATGAAGCATCTCCACCGACATGTAAGAGTAAAGCTTGCTCATATCGAACTTCTTCTCTATGACAGGTGCCAGCTGCTTGTCTGTCTTGGTATTGAGCACGGCAGGCTGATAGGCACAGTCTAGCGAAATGAAAAGCAGGGCCACGGTGGCAAACGTCTTGATTGCGATGCTGCGGCTGGTCTCTTTTTTGATGACCGCAGTCACGGCATGGGTTCCTATAGCTGTAGCAACAATGATGATGAAGGTCTCGAACCCGAAGAATGGGATGTTTTCGAGAGCATGGAGCATGACAATGTTGTCGGCGGCATGCTTACCATGGAATAGGCTGTCAGGCACCAAGCCCATTTTTATCGCCAAGAAGGCAAGGGACAGGATGATGCTAATGCTGCCTATGGTGCAGGCATACGCCTTCAGCGCTCCCACCCTCTCCTTCATCATCCATACGATGTATTCGGCGATGAGATATGCCATGAATGGATAGCACGGCAGCAGATATACGCTGCGCTTGCTCTTGGGGATGCAGTAGAAGAAGAGCACGAGCAGGAAGGCTAGCCATGTAAACACCTGCAATGGTGTCGCTTTCTTCATGTTATCCACAAACTTACTCTTCGAGAATTTCTTCCACGGCAGGATGAAGAGCGAGAACAATAATAATAAGGTATAGGGCAACCATCCGGTGGCGAGTGTCAACAGATTGTACCAAGCTGGGTTCTCGTGCGACTCGTAGTTCATCTTACCCATGAATCGGTCTATGTTCTCTTCTTTGACGAGGCGCAGAAATTCATCACCTCCTTGTTGGTAGGCAGCGTAGTACCAGCAGAAAGGAATGATAAGCGAGAGGATAGCCGTCAAGCCCAGTCGCCAGGTGATGTCCCATAGGTTCTCACGCTGGGTAAGCATGAATATGCCCATCACGAAGCAAGGCAGGATGATGCCCACCGGTCCCTTGGTGAGTGTGGCGACACTCATGCAGAGGATGGCGAGCCAAGGCAGCTGGTGCTTGCCTTTCTCCCACCAACGATAGAGCAGATACATGGCTCCTACCATGAAGGCGGTGTTAACCATATCTACACGGCAGTTGGTGCCAGCACGATGTACCTCGAAGGTTGTCAGCGTGAGGACGGCAGTGACGAGACTGGTCTGGGTATCCTTGCGCTTGGCGAAGAACACGAAGCCGCCCACAGTCATCAGGATGAGGGATATGGCAGACGGTAGTCGGGAAGTATATTCATTGACATGACCTATGAGGAGAGAGAAAAAGGCAATGCACCAGTGGAAGAACGGTGGTTTGTAAGGGATGTCTCCTCCATTGTTGATAGGCAATATCCAGTTGCCATGCTCCAGCATGGTGTAAGCCACCACCGCCTCGCGGGGTTCGCCTTTGGTGTTGAAGTCGGTGAGTCCGAGGAATGGTACCAGCATCACGATGGCAAGGATAACAAC
Organism: Bacteroidaceae bacterium; assembly: GCA_963594995.1. Classification (GTDB taxonomy): domain Bacteria; phylum Bacteroidota; class Bacteroidia; order Bacteroidales; family Bacteroidaceae; genus Prevotella. Next base: position 22,033 of record CAVBGK010000016.1, on the reverse strand, counting down.
CATCCAAAGAGCCTTATTGTACTTGGTGTTCATGTCGTTTAGAATGTCTTTTTTGTTATTAATGTCTGCAAAGTTACATATAATAATTTGTTTAAAGATTGAAGAATGGCATAAATCTTGGTTTTTATGCTCATATTTTAGATTAAATTGTTAACTTTGCACTCGATTCTAATCGTAATGTAATAAAAATGAAACGATATCTTCAAGTTCTGGGGTATCTCCTCTCGGTGCATGTGTTGGCATTGGCGGTGATGTCTCTTTTCAGATTGATAGAGTTTACTGCTCTGCATGGCATGATAGTGGATGTGGAGGCGAATAAGTTGGAGGCTTTTGTCAAAGGTGTGTGGTTTGACAATGTCATAGCGTGTTATGTCGCATTGTTGCCTGTGGCAGTGCTCTTGTTGATGGCGAGTTTCGGATGTTGTCATCGAAGATTGCTCAAGGGGGTCAGCGTTTGGTATGTGGTTTGGTTTGCTATTGCTTTCATGCCTTCGGCTGCCAATGCTCCTTATTTTCAGTATTTCTTCAAGAATATCAATTCCAGTATCTTCGGGTGGTTTGGGTATGTCACGACCACCTCGGGTATGCTCTTGCAGGAATCTTCTTATTGGCTGTATATCGGGTTATACTTTGTGTTGACGGGTGTGTTCGTCTATGTGTTGGTTCGTTTGCGACGGTATTTGGAAAGGTTTGTCTGTTATGGCACACATGACACTTCTGTTGTTCAGAATGCCAACTGCATCTTTGTTTCTGTCGCTATGGTGAGTCTTTGTCTATTGGGTATTCGAGGCCGCTTGGGGTACAATCCCATCAAGGTAAGCCAGGCTTACTATTGCAGTGACTCTTTTTTGAACCAGCTTGGTATCAACCCCGCTTTTAATCTTCTTACGTCTGCCTTTGACGATATGCGCAAGGAGAACAAGGAACTCCACCTCATGCCATACGCTGGGGCCATCACAAATACTCGCCAGTGGCTAGGAATGGAGGGGAAGGTGGACAGTACGGATGTACTCAAGCGATACGTAATGAATGATTCTACGTCGGAGACTTTTGTTGGGGGGCGGAAACAGGGCAAGGATTGCCATCCTAACGTTGTGGTCATCTTGATGGAGTCGATGTCGGCAAACTTGTTAGGTGTATTTGGCAACACGCAATCGCTCACCCCAACGATCGACTCGCTCTATCATCACTCTTTGGCTTTTACTCATTTCTATAGTGCTGGCATACATACAAACCATGGAATGACGGCTACGCTCTATAGTTTTCCAGCCTTGATGTTCCGCAACTTGATGAAAGGCACGGTTACGCCTCGCCGCGAGGGTATCGCTACCGTGCTGAAGCAGTATGGTTACGAGAATATGTTCTTCATGACCCATGAGGCTCAGTACGACAATATGAAGGCTTTCTTTCGGACCAATGGTTACGATGACATCTACTCGCAGGAGAACTATCCGGCAAGCGCAGTGGTGAACAGCTTTGGTGTGAGCGACCATTACGAGCTGGACTATGCCCTCAATACCATCAACCAAAAGTCGAAGGAAGGAAAGCCTTTCATGGCTACCATCCTCACCATCAGCAACCATCCGCCATACGTTATCCCCGACTACTTCAAGCCAAAGACCAGGGAAAAGGAAACGCAAATAGTGGAGTATGCTGACTGGGCGATAGGTGACTTCTTAAAGAAGGCTAGTGGTGAGCCTTGGTATAAGAACACGATATTCGTGATACAGGCAGACCATGGCAAACTAGTGGGGAAGGGCGAGGGGGAACTTCCTCAGTCTTACAACCATATTCCGCTCGTCATATTTGGACCGGGTGTGCCACAAATGCAGTATGCCGGACTAGGAATGCAGGTGGATGTGATGCCTACTTTGTTGGGGCTGATGCACCTCAATTATGGGTACGATGGCTTTGGTGTAGATTTGCTCAAGCAGCAACGGCAGATGGTATTTTATTCTGCTGATAATCAAATAGTGGCTCGTGACCATGAGCGTTGCTATATCTATAATCCGTCCATGAAGCATAGCTTCTGCTATGATGTCTTGCCTAATGGCGATTTGAAGGAAAACAAGCAGGAGGCTAAGTTCACGGACTTGAAGAACTATGTCTTCTCCAATATTCAAACAGCCGAGTATATCGAGCGCCGCCAGCACTAGACTTTTGGGTATAAATGGAGGACCTTCTCGATGATGGGCGCCATATCGTAATACTTGTATTCGGCAAGGCGACCGCCAAAGATGATACGGCTTTCTTGAAGGGCAAGTGCTTGATACCGGGCGTACAGTTCGGAGTTTTCTTTGTCATTGACGGGATAATAAGGCTCCATGCCATCTTGCCACTCCGTGGAATATTCCTTAGAAATGACCGTCTTGGGACAGTCATAGACTTCCTGGCCGAACTTTTCGAAATGTTTGTGCTCAATGACGCGGGTGTAGGGCACTTCTCGCTCTGTGTAGTTGACCACGGCATTGCCTTGGTAGTTGGGGATGCCGATGGTTTCCTGCTCAAAGCGAACGGTGCGATAGTTGAGTTTGCCAAACTGGTAATCGTAGAACTCGTCTATCTTTCCTGTAAACACAAGTTTGTCGGCTATGTTGCGCCAGTTTTCCTTGAGTTTTATTTCGCCTCCATCGGTTGAAGTGACTGAGTCTTTAAAAAAATCAACTGATGTCATCGTGTCGATACCTTCGAGCAATCCTTCCGTTAATTTGTTGTATCCACCGATAGGGATTCCCTGGTACTTGTCGTTGAAATAATTGTTGTCGAAGACCAGGCGTACAGGCAATCGCTTGATGATGAAGGCTGGCAACTCGGAGCACTTGCGTCCCCATTGTTTTTCGGTATATCCCTTGATGAGTCGCTCATAGATATCTCGCCCCACGAGTAGCATAGCCTGTTCCTCCAGGTTGTGGGGCTCATTAGGCAAACCTGATTCTTCGTTCTTCACTCTCAACTCTTCACTGTATGCAGCCTTCTGCTCGTCTATCTTGGCTTGCGCCTCGGCAGGTGTCGTAACGCCCCACATCTGGTAGAAGGTGTTCATGTTAAAAGGTAAGTTGTAGAGCTTGCCTTGGTAGTTTGCCACTGGCGAGTTGGTATATCGGTTGAATTCGACGATGGAGTTGACGAAATCCCACACCTCCTTGTTGGAGGTATGGAAAATGTGGGCGCCATATTTATGTACATTGATGCCTTCTATTTGCTCGCAATAGATATTGCCGCCCAGTTGTGGTCGTTTGTCTATCACTAAGCACTTCTTGCCCTGCTTATGTGCAAGATGTGCGAAAGTGGCCCCGAAGAGGCCAGAGCCAACTATCAAGTAGTCATATTTCTTCATGTCCGTGATTGTTTGTGGGCACAAAGATAGGAAAAGAAATGCAGATGGGCAAATAAATTCCTTACTTTTTTACTTGTTGTGTGAGGTATGAGTTCTTGCTGTCTCTGAAGGCTTTGTATTTTAAGTTGTTGGGTCCTACGTCTTTCTTGTAGTGTTTCATCAGATATGTGTTCTCATTGTTGATGTTGTTGCTGTTACTTGTGAATACTTCCATTTTGCCATAATACATGGCGATGGCTTGATTTACCCAATAGCCTGGGTCGGGCATGGCATCGTAATGGGTGTCGGATGGTAGTTTGGTAGTCAAAGGCTTAAGCTCAATGACGGTGTTTGCCGTGTTTGCCAACAAGTTTTCTCTTTCTTTCATCTCTTGGTCGCTGGCTTGTATTTCTCCATGTATGATTAGGCTGAGCGTGCGGTTGGTAGTGGAAGGCTTGACAACTGTCGCAAGGATGAAAATACCCATGGTATATAGGTAAGAATATCTCAGCGTATGTGAGAACTTGATTTTGATAGCTTCTGCAAACTGGCAAATGGCACTGCTTAGCGGGGCGTTTGCTTCAGCCTTGCGAGCCAAGCTTCCTGACAAGTAGTATATGTTTGCAAGAATAAGCCAGAACAGGGTGTAGGCATATACGTTTTGTACTCTGTTCGGACCTCCATACCCCATGGCATAGCAATGAGGGAAGAAGAAGGCGCAATACAGCCCCAGGGTGATGAGAATGCAGAGCCAGGGATGTGAAAACTTGAATTGAGACTTGCGTGCCAATTTGCTGATGATAGGAATCAGTGTGATGAATGTCAGGGACATAACGCTGACGATGCGGTTGGATATGAAACCTAGACATCTGTTGATGGTAATTCCGACTGCTACAAAAATATTGGGGTGTGATTCCTTTACGGCAATTTCTCTGAATGCGTTGCCCGGTGCCAAAATGCTGAAAGCGAATGCGACGAGGTAAACCGCCAGGATGGCTACAAGGAATCGGGGGGTGCGCTTTTGTTCAAGTTTGATGATTGCGATGGCTATGAACAAGATGGCAGCCATGCCGAAGCCTGAGACGAAATTGCCTCCGGCGATGAATATGGCTAAAAGTACGGAACCTGCCCCTATAAGGAACTGGTGCTTCTTGCCTGAAACTTCAAAAGCAATCAGCAATGATGCCAAGAACAGGGACAGACTATAATATAAGGTGTAATACATTGCGCCATTGTACCAATAGAAAGCATCGTATGCTGAATGTACAAACTGTACATTGATTAATGCAAAAACGGTAGAGACGAAAAGATATTCCTGCTTAGATGTATGGAGTATCTTTCGCATGATCATATATAGTAATGTGTATGTGGATGTAACGAGGCTGGACAGTAATATGATGGGTACAATCCAATAAAGCCCGAATGCTCCTGGCTGAAGCGCCATGAGGAAACAGGCGGAATAAGTGCCTTGCCAGATATGGTACATATTTACCGCTACATTCCAGGCGGCAGTGATGCAGGCGCTCAGTGAATGGGTGGAATTCCATATCTTATGGGTTTGTGCTCCAAAGACATAGTCATCTGAAAAAGGGTGTAAATATTGCCCAATCCAAAAAATGGGAAGGATAGATACGACTAGAACCACTATTGCTGTAATGGTTACCCCTTTAAGTTGTTTCTTGGTCATAACTTTTATAGAATCGTTTGTATTTTTGTAAAATATGCTTTTATAACATCGCGGAATCCCTTTTCTTGCACACCCAATCGTTAATCTTTGTAAATGGTATGCGCCCTAGGTTGCAAAGGTAGCTTTTTATGTTGGGAGAGGCAAAAAATATCTCCTTTTTTTGCTGAATCTGATAGTTTTTTGTAATTTTGCAGACTAAGAGAGAATATGTCTCAGTGTGTAGAACTCTAATGATTTTAAGACAACGATAATGATACCGAAGATTATTCATCTTTGTTGGTTTAGCAATGACCCTTATCCTGTGGAAATCAAGGTTTGCTTGGATTCCTGGAAACGTGTTGTTCCTGATTATGAAATAAAGGTCTGGGGCTATAAAGAGGCAAAAGCGATAGGTTGCGACTTTATTGACGAGGCTTTGGAAGAGCGGCGATGGGCTTTTGCGGCTGATGCCGTCCGTTTTTATGCTGTGTATAAATATGGAGGTCTTTATATGGACAGCGACATCTTCTTGTTTAAGAGATTTGACAAGTTTGTGCCAGAAAGAGGGTTTGTAACCTTCAATGAGAAGGTCAATGCAGACAATAGTGAATTTGGTCTTCAGGCGGCGTTCTTTATGGGTGAGGCTGGCAATGCCTTGTGTAAGGAAGTGTTTGAATATTATAAGAATGCTCATTATCGCAATCCTGATGGTACGCTTAACAATACGATAGCTCCTTTGGTGATGGCGCGTATAGTGGAGAAAAAGTTTGGATATAGACGAGAGGATGTTTTTCAGGACTTAGGAGACATCAAGATATATCCGACCCATTTCTTTGCGCCACGAAACAAATACAAGATTGATGAGGATACTTTTGGTATTCATCGGATTTATGGTAGCTGGCGGAAAAGAAAGTTTGGCCGAAAGGTGGAAATCTGGATTCGCCATCAATTTTTGGTATGCAAGTATGCCCTTTTCAGGCGTTAGAAAAGAGCATACTTGCATACCATGCCAAGGGATTTAATAAATTTGTAACAACTTCTTGTATAGGTCTATGTATTGGTTGATATAACGAGAATAGTTGTATCCCATGGAGTATTCTTTGGCAGCAATTGCCTCTTTTCCATTCTTGTCCCAGCCTTTTAGTCCTTTTCCGATAACTTCTGCCATGTCTTTTGCTTCAAAGCTGTCAAAGTAGCTGGCGTGGTCTTTGCAGATTTCGGGCAGGCTGGTGTGTCGGGAAGAGAATACCTTACAGCCATATCTCATGGCTTCCAGTACGGGTAGTCCAAATCCTTCAAGTAAACTGGGGAAAAGGAACGCCTCGCAGTGTGCGTACATCCAGTTGCGCTCTTCGTCTGTGATTTCCCCTGTGATGTAAACGTTGCTGGCATGGCATTTTTCCTTCAGCGTTTCCATTTTTCCTATATATTTATGGTGTTTCTTGCCGCAAATATATAGTTTGTATTCTGGGAAATACTTCATCATGGGAATGAGTGATTGGAAGTTCTTTTTCTTTCTTGTTTGTCCGATGGTAAAGAAAAACTTTTGGCTGTCGGTGATGAACGAGGGCTTGTTTTGTGGATTATTTGTGGTGTCTTGGATGCCATTGTAGATGACATTCAAGGGCTTGTCTCCCATGTTGGCATGGGATAGGAGGTCTTGCTTCACATATTCAGAAATAACAGTGATGCAGTCGGATCGTTTGACGAACCAATTGAGTTTAAGAAGTGCTTTGATGCGGTGGATACCCTTTTTCTCATAGAGAAAGTTTAGGTCGTGTACTGTCAGCAAGTTGATCATGCCCTTGGCATGCTTTCGGGCAATGAACAATTGGTCGGTGGTATGCCAGAGGTCAATCTTGTAACCTAAAGTCTTGAGATCTTGGTCGATATGCTCTACAGTTACATAATCCACTGCATCGCCAAGAACACCTCTGAACTCTTCTTTGACCAATATGACAAACTGGATGCCATCGATGATGCCGTCTTTGAGTCGTTCTCCCAGGTTATTGGCTATTTCTCCAAAGCCACATTTCTCTTTGTATCTTGTCAAGTCAACTAATACGTGTTTCATATAAGTATTCTGTTATGATAGCAAAATTACAAAAAACTATCCGTTGCGCCAAATCTTTTGAGAATAATATGACGAGTATAAGTGTCTATAGCTGTTCGATTGCTATTTGCAGGGCATTTCTTAAGAAATAGCCTTGGTTGAGTTTCTTTGCCATTTGTTGGGCTTTTTGTTTCATCATTGCGTATTTTTCTTGTGAGAGGTGAGAGAGAATATTGTCGAGTTCCTTCAAGGAATTGATGGCAAATCCTACTCCTTCTTTTTCTATGATTGGGGCTACGGCTGCTTCTTTCCAGATGATGACTGGCAAACCTGCACGGAGATTGAAGGAAACCTTGTGTGGCGAGTTCCAACGCAGATAATTGCCGTAATCTCCTGAACAGGTGTCGGGTGAGTCGCCATCCCATACGAGTCCGAAACTGGCATCTATGTGAGCAATGAAGTCTTCTGAGGGCAAGAAACCTCTATAGCTGATATGTGGGTTGTCTTGCAAACCTTGCAATCCGTCCTTGTTGCCAACAATCATCAGATTCCATGTTTGGAGACTTTGTGTTAGTCTTACAAGGAAGGAATTCTTGCGCATACTCAGTGCGCCGGCATATACTACGCTCGCTGTAGATGGTAAGTTGCTGCTATTTTGGTTGAACGACACAGAACGATAGTCGAAAAGTCCCAATGCGCCTATCGGCTTTTGTAATCCATGTTCCTGAAGCCAGCCTTTCATGTTCTCGTTGGAGGCGATGATGTAGTAACTGTGGGAGAGACGGCTTATCTCTTTCTCAATAGAGAGCTTCTTGCGGCGGAAAGAACCGAGGTCATGGATGAGTGATACGGTCTTGGCCCCTTTCAACCGTGCAACATTGCACAAGAACGAAAAGTACTTTTTTACAGGATATTGCAAGAAAAGTACGTCGCCTTTCTGGAGCAAGATACAGGCCCGGATGATGCCAATGAGGTCAAGGAAGAAAGCGATAATCTTGCTGTTATTGACAGAGCGGTGCAAACCAAGGTTGACCGCTCCCATCTCTGAGAGGGTATCTTCGTTGTCGGTCTTGGCCTTGTTGCCGGCACTTGACAGGTTATAGTAGTTCCTGCTGATATAGCATATTCTATTGATGGTCATGTCTTTTTGAGTTTAATATCTATTTGGGTGAACGGAAATTGGTGTGTGGGAGTACACCTTATGATATATGCCCCATACGGCTTGGCATAGTTTCTCGTCCGAGAAGTTTTGGGCATATTCTTTGCCCTTCTGTATCATCTCTTGACGCAAAACCTCATCGTTGCAGACCCTCTGTATAGTCTCTGCCATGCTTTCTGCATGGTCGGGGGCAACATATAAGGAGTCGGGACCTCCTGCCTCTTCCAGGCATGAACCCGTACACCCGATGGCTGGCACACCGCTTGTAATTGCCTCCAGAAGGGGAATGCCAAAGCCCTCAATGCGGGAAGGATACACAAAGGCATGGGCCAGTTTGTAGAAAGAAGGAAGGTCTTCGTAAGGCACATGATGATAGAAATGGAATAAGTGTATGATGCCTTGCTCCTTGAGGTAAGTTTGAATCGTATCCACATAAGGGGTACGGCGACCTACTGCCACGATATGGATGCGGTCTCCAGTATTCTGCTTGAGCAGATTTACGGCCTCGGCTACCAAAAGGAGGTTCTTGCGTTCCTCGATACTGCCTACGTATAGTACAAACTTATTGGGGAGTGCATATTTCTTTTTTACCTCTTCTTTCTTTTCTGGTGCAATTTCTTTTGCAAAGACAGGGTCGCATCCTTGATAGGCGACATCAATCTTCTCTTCCGGGATGTGATAATAGTCGATGATTTCTTGTTTGGTGTATTCGCTGACGGCGATGATGCGGTCGGCATGCTCACAGGCTTTTCTGAACTTATAGTTGTAGATTTGCCGATCTATCCAGTGATAATATTGAGGGGTGTGGAGGAAGATGAGGTCATGGATTGTGACGATATATTTGCAGCGTTTTTCTCCGAAAAGTTTTTTCCGTTTTTCGGGTGTGCCGATATGGAGAGGAAGTTCGTTGCTTAGTCCGTGGAAAATATCGATTCCGTCCTCTTGAATGTCTTTGGTAATTCCCCATACTCTCCAAAGTGAGCGCAACTTGCTCCATATTCCTTTGGGAGGGAAGCATAGTTTGAGTTGGCTTAGGGTGGGGATTTCTTTCAGGTAGGGGATGCGCTGAGGCTTTGGGGTATATAGATGATAAGCATTGTCGGGATGCCTTTCCGACAATATGCGAATGATGAATCTACTGTAATTCCCTAGTCCCGTTCGGTTTTGGGCAGCTCTCTTAGCGTCAAATCCAATTCTCATGCCTTGCTTCTATTAGTTTGTTTTACAACTCAAGTGTAAAGGGCATTTCATGTTTCTTCTGATAATGGGTCCAGAATTTTGCCCGTTCTTTCATTACGTATGCTACGGCTTTCTCCGGGTTGGCGTTTCGTACCAAAGCATATTCTGTGGCCAAGGTACGTATGAATTCTTTTGGTCCCCAAAACTTGCGGAGATTGTAAAGTCCTGTTTTTACGCTGACATTTCCGAAGTGCATTCTGTTGATGTCAACGATCATAAAATGGTATCCTTCTTCATCATATTTCCATAGTACGTTGCCGGGCGTGAAGTCCTTGTGAAGGACTTGGCGGTTGTGAATGTTGGCGGCAAAGTGGGCGAGGGCCTTGGCTATTGTTTGGTAGTTCCCAAAGTTCTTGTTTCCTATTTCATACATGGTGTGGCCATAGTTACACTGCATCGTGACAAGATAACTGAATCCGAGGATGCCGATGGGATTCCTCTCTTCGATAAGGGCTATTACTTCTGGTGTTCCGATGCCTTTGTCTTTCAATATTGTGGCATACTGGAAAGCTCGTTCTCCCTTGGGCTTTCTTATGCCCCAGGAATAAATGAGTTGGTTTAGGCCATGTGGCACATGGAAGCGTTTTACATTGAAGGAAAGTCCTCCTGGATTGGTCATCACCTTGATGGTGTTGCGGCTTTTGTAGATGGTCTCTCCTTCCTGTTCGAAAACATCGGGTATGCTTCCGATGAAACTTCTCAAATGTTCGTATTTTGGATTTATCTGAATCTTTCTCATGTTTCTAGCTGGTGTCTTTTTACCATGGGGCAATCTGTATGGCCTTGCCGTGTTCCATCTTATAGTGTTTGTCAAACTCTTCCTTGGTTCTCTTCCATCGGTTGTGTGTCCAGAGGTAGTAAGGAGGGTTCTGGCGGATGGTTTCTTCCAACATCTGGAAGAAGCGACGTGTTATCTCATGCTCGGGTAGAGAATTTGGCTCTCGGGTGATGAGCTTGTAGGTAGCTGTATAATAGCCTCGCTTCGGACGGCTCATCTCAACATAGAACACGGCATCGTTCATCTTTCTCATAATGCGCTCGCCACCAGTAAAGACTGGGGTTTCCGGATGATTGAGGAAGGGCAGCCAAAGGTGGATGTTCTCCCACTTTGGGCCTTGGTCGCTGATATAGCCGAAGATATTGCGGATATTCTTGCGCTTGTAATCTACGAGATAGCGCAAGATGTCTTTCTTGGGTACTGGTACACCATTTTCCTCATGCGAACGGATGCGCTTGAATAGTTCGTCGAAGGCGTGGTTGCGTAGAGGATGATAGATGAGTCCCATCATGCGAGTCTTGGGGAGTTCGATGCCCACGCACGATAACCACTCCCAGTTGCAGTAATGCCCAAGGATGGTAGCTACATCTTGCCCTTCTTGAAAGCATCGTTCCACTTCTTCGCTGTTATATACCTTAAAGCGGCAACGCAGTTCCTTGTCGCTGATACTCAATAGTTTAATCGCCTCGAAGAAATAGTCGCAAAACCAATGATAGAACTTTCTTTCTATATCGGCAATTTCATCAAGTGACTTCTCTGGAAAGGACGTGGTGAGATTTTTACGCACAATACCCCTGCGGTACTTCACGACGTGGTACATCATGAAGTATTCGAAGTCGGCAATGCAATAGATTGCCCAAAAAGGCAACAGCGATATTGCATAAAAGAATGCGTAAACAACCTTCGTCATAGCTAATTATACATTGTTTTGTATTCCCTGTTACACTTGCTGCATATCGTGCAACTTGCGATAATATCCATCCTTGGCGATGAGCTGCTCATGGGTACCTCGCTCCACGATTTCTCCCTCGTGCAGCACACATATTTCGTCGGCATGCTTGATGGTGCTCAGTCGGTGGGCCACAGCCACGGTGGTGCGGGTCTTCATCAACTTTTCTAGCGCATCCTGTACCAGACGCTCGCTCTCTGTGTCGAGGGCGGAAGTCGCCTCGTCGAGGATGAGGATAGGAGGATTCTTCAAGATGGCGCGGGCGATGCTGACACGCTGGCGCTGACCACCGGAGAGGCGGCCACCGCGGTCACCGATGTTGGTGTCGAAGCCATTTTCCGACTTGGTGATGAAGTCATAGGCGTTGGCAATCTTTGCCGCATTGGCAATGTCTTCGTCCGTGGCATCGGTCTTGCCGAAGCGTATGTTGTCCTTGAAACTGGCGTTGAAGAGGATGGCCTCCTGGTTTACGTTGCCTATCAGTTGGCGGAGGTCGTGTACGGCAAGGTCTTTCACGTTGATGCCGTCAATGAGCACCTCGCCTTCCTGTACATCGTAGTAGCGGGGTATCAAATCGACCATCGTACTCTTTCCACTGCCGCTCTGCCCAACGAGAGCCACGGTTTTTCCCTTAGGGATGACCAGGTTGATGTCTTTCAGCACATAAACCAATTCGTCGTTCTTGGTGTCGGTGTAGGCAAAGGAAACATGGCGGAACTCAATCTGATGCTCGAAAGCAGCAATATGTTTTGGGCTCTCCTTGTCCTTGATTTCCACTTCGGCCTGTAGAATCTTGTCAATGCGCTCCATGCTGGCAAGTCCCTTGGGAATGTTGTAGCTGGCTTTTGAAAAATCTTTCAGAGGATTGATCATACTGTATAGCATGACCAGGTAGAAGATGATGGTAGGACCGTCGATGCGCCCATAGTCCAGTACCAAAATACCGCCAAACCACAGAACCACGACAATCAAAATCGTGCCCAGGAACTCGCTCATCGGGTGAGCCATCTGTTGACGGATGTTCACTCGCATCACATTGTTGCGATAGTCGCTGTTTACTTCGTCAAAGCGTTTGTTCATCTTGGATTCTGCGCAGAATGCCTTGATGATGCGCAGTCCGCCCAAGGTTTCCTCCACCATGCTCATCGTGTCGCTCCATAGAGTTTGCGCCGTAATGCTCTGGGCTTTCAGTTTCCTGCCGACAAATCCCATGAACCATCCGAATCCTGGTACGAAAAGTACGGTGAAAAGGGTGAGTTGCCAACTGATGAATACCAGTGTGCCGAAATAGAACAAGATCAAGATGGGGTTCTTGAATAGCATATCGAGTGATGACATGATGCTATTCTCCACCTCTTGTACGTCACCGCTCATGCGGGCGATGATGTCTCCCTTGCGTTCCTCGCTGAAGAACCCAAGTGAGAGGGAGGTTATCTTTTGGTAAAGTTGGTTGCGGATGTCTCGTACAATTCCTGTCCTTATGGGGATGATGGTCGCAGAGGAGAGGAAGTATGCTCCTGTCTTGAGGAAGGTCATGAATGCGAGAAACAAACCGATGACCAACAGGGCAGTCGAAGCACTATATTCCACGATAAATTCTTGGATGTAGTAATACATATTGTTGGTTGCCACTTCCTTGATGTCTGCCCATTCGCCATTCCAAGTCATGTAGTCGTTGGCACGGATGCCGCCATCTACTTGGAAGAGAATCTGTAGGATGGGTATCAAGGCTGCAAACGAGAAAATGTTCAATATCGCAGACAGGATATTGAACAGGACTGACAACCCCAGATACTTCTTGTATGGGGGGACGAATCGGCGTAAAATTTGCAAGAATTCCTTCATAGGTGCAAATATAGTGTTTTTAAAGAAAACCGCCAAATTTTTGTCGGTTTTCTTTGTCTGATTAAGAGTAAAAGACAACTTTTATCTACTTTTGAATGGGAAAGCTGCCCTTTTATAATCCTTTTTTTTACTTTTACTTGATTTCCTCTCCGAAAAGGGTGGCGGAGGTAGAACCCGTGATGCGAACTTTCACGAACTCTCCGATGTGGTGGTTGCCTTTGTCCATGACTACCGCCTTGTTTTGCTCGGTGCGCCCCATCAGTTGTTCACGGCTTCGCTTGCTGAAACTCTCGATGAGGATGGTGAACTCCTTACCCTCGTCCTTTTTGTTTTGTCGGGCACTGATTTCTGTCTGGAGTTTAATCAACTCGTTCAAGCGGGCAATCTTCACTTCCTCGGGTACGTTGTCAGGCAAGTGCTTGGCAGCGTATGTGCCGGGACGCTCGGAGTACTTGAACATGAAGGCGCTGTCGAAGCCTACTTCCTTGACCAAAGACAGGGTCAACTGTTGGTCTTCCTCTTCTTCGTTGTGGTAGCCTACGAAGATGTCGGTGGTGATGCCGCAACCGGGAATGATGCGCTTGATGGCATCTATCTTCTCCAAGTACTCCTCACGTGTGTATTTGCGGTTCATGAGTTTCAATATCTTGTTGCTTCCGCTCTGTGCCGGGAAGTGGATGTGGTTACAGAGGTTGGGCTCTTCGGCGATGGCGTGAAGGATGTCCTCGGTCATGTCCTCGGGGTTGGAAGTGGTGAAACGTACACGCATATCAGGCACGGCTTCTGCCACCATTCTCAATAATTGGGCGAAGGACACGCTCCCTTCCTCACGCTTGCCCGATGGGGAGAGGCCATAGCTGTTGACGTTTTGCCCCAATAGGGTAACTTCTTTGAAACCACGGTCGTGCAGGTCGTGTACCTCTCTTAGGATGCTCTCTGCGTCGCGACTGCGCTCACGGCCACGGGTGTAAGGCACGATGCAGTAGTGGCAGAAGTTGTTGCAGCCACGCATGATGCTCACGAAGCCGCTCACACGGTTGCCGCCGATGCGTTGGGGTACGATGTCGCGGTAGGTCTCGGTCTTCGAAAGTTCGATGTTCATGGCGTTGTTCCCATTTTCGCATTGGGCTATCATGTCAGGCAGGTTGAGGTAGCTGTCTGGGCCACAAACCAGGTTGGCGTAGTGGTTTTGGATGAGGTCATCCTTCACACGCTCGGCCATACATCCCAATACGCCGAGGATTACTTTCCTGCCCTTTTTCTGCTCGGCATGGAGAGTGTCGAGGCGGTGGAAAATCTTGTTCTCTGCATTCTCACGCACACTGCAAGTGTTGAGGAAGATGGCATCAGCCTCTTCTTCTTTCTCGCACATCTCATAGCCGGCCATGCCCATCACGCTGGCCACTACTTCACTGTCTGCCACGTTCATCTGGCAGCCATAGGTTTCAATAAACAGTTTCTTCATTGTTCTAGATGAATTCTAATTTATTTTTTATGATAATTGTATTCTGTAACGATATGGCTATACCTTGTTATATATATGTCTGCTGAAGAACATCAGTATGAAATATACAATGACTCCTGTCGTGAGCCCAGCAATGGCGTCAATGAGGTAGTGCGCCTGAATATAGACGGTTGACATGCAGAGGAGTATATAGAAAGGCAAGAGGATATATACGAGCTTGCGGTTCTTGGTGTGCCATGCCAGTAGCATACAGATGGTGCTGATGCTGACATGTGAACTTGGGAATGCAGCCGTAGGGCGTTCGCCTGCCGCCTTGGCATCTTCCACCAAATGGTAAAAAATGCCGTCGGTGTAACCTGGTGTCGGCAAGCAATTGGTGTGGGTGTTGAAATAATCTCCCATGGCCGGGAATATGCCTTTGGCTATTTCGTCAATTCCTACAGCATCGTAGTAGAATGTCGGACCAGCTACAGGGACGTAGATAAATACAATGTAATAGAGGAAGAAGGCGGTGAGAACGACAAATGAAATGCGCTCAAACTCCTGGTATCTACAGAAAAAGTAGAAATAGACCACGATGGCTATCATCGGATAATACATAAAGTACCCCATGTCCATAAGCTCGCTGACCACTGCCCATGGTAGGGCCTTGGCGAAATATAAGGCAGGCTGGCAACCGAACAACAGTTGTTCCCATCCTGCGAACAGGTGGTCTAGATTGGGAAACAAACGGTTGATTTCGTATGTGTCTGGGTACCACCAAGCAAGTAGCGCCATCTGTCCCAGCACTCTTGTCATCCTTGTCATTCTGCATGGAATCATCCTATAGACAGTCCAAAGGGCACCTGTGATGACAAGCACTCGGGCTCGCCCCCAAAGCATGGACTCTGGATTGACGAGTTTGGTGTATGTGAATAGCATGGTTACTATCGTGAGAGCCATGTACCCCAGCATCGCCCACTCCAGCGCCATCAGCCCCTTCTTCGGGTTCTTCTCTAACTTAAAATAGTCTTTTATCACACTAAGTTTATTTAAATTGTTATCAGAGCCATCCGTTCTCCTTGTACCACTTGATGGCAAGCTTCACGCCTCGCTCTAGTGGATAATGTGGATGGTAGCCCAACTCGTCCATGGCTGGTTCAATGTCACATCGCCAGTTGCGCTGCTTCAGTATGTTGTACTTGTCGTTGTTCAGAGCCGACATTTTGCCTGTCAGCCTGCCGATGTACTCGCCAAAGAAGGTGACGATGCGCAGTACCCAGATGGGGGCTTTGATGCGCAGCATCCATGGATTGCCTAACTCTTGTCGGATCAGGTCGCTAAAGGCTGTCGATTGATAGACCTCACCGTCGCTGAGGAAGTATTTCCTGCCGTTCCTGCCATGGTCTAGGGCCAGGAATACGGCCTGTACTACATCTTGCACATAGACGAAGGTGATGTCTTGCCGTTTGAACCCCACGGAGAAGTCTATATGCTGCTTGATGCTCTGCGCCATGAGGAAGTAGTCTTTCTCTCTGGGACCATACACGCCCGTGGGACGCAATACGATGTAAGGAAAGTTGTTGCCGATGCTGTCGAGATAACGCTCAGCCTCCAACTTGCTCTTGCCGTAAGCCGTGTTGGGCTTGGGAATGTCGTTCTCGTTGATTTCCTGGTAAGGCTGTTCCTCACGGATAGCTCCGAAGATGCTGAGCGAGCTGACGAATACAAATCGCTTGATGGGCATCCGTAGATGCAGCAAGGCATTCACCAAATGCTTGGTGCCTTCGGTGTTGACCTTATAAAAGTCTTGTGTATGCAGGCACTTGGTGGCACCAGCTGCATGCACAATATAGTCGAACTCGTGTGGAGCGAGTTCTTTTTCCAACTCTTCCTCAGAAGAAAGATTGAGATTGATGAAATGGATACGCTCGTCTTGCAAGTATTTCTTGGAACTTGTAGGGCGCACTGCCGCCCAAGTCTCCATGCCTTGTCTCAAGGCTTCTTCCACGATGTAGCTGCCGATGAATCCCGACGCACCCGTTACTAGAATCTTCATTGATTATTCATAAAATTGCAATTTCGGGTGCAAAGATACGGTTATTTATAGATATAACAAAAGAAAATGGTGTTTTTTATTTATTTTGGGCGCATATTTCGTTTTTCGGGGGGGGGGGAATATTTGGTCGTGTCATTTATTTTGCTTAATTTTGCAGCTCGTTGCTCTCTTCATTCAAACATTAGTTAGAGAAATAGATGATAGATAATAGCTCGGTTTCAGATTTTTTGCCATTGGACTCTATGGGTGTGTCCCTGCATTTCACGGATATGCAGGAGATACCGACGTTGGGATTCAACATGCTTGTCCGTGCCAAGAGGCAGGGACAATGGTGGATGCTGAAAGGGCTGAAGCCTGAGCATCGACAAGATATTGTCTATCAGCAGTTGTTGCATAAGGAATACGACATTCTTTCTCGCATGAATCATGGTGACGTGGTAGCTGTCGAAGGTATGGAGGTGGTGGATGGCTATGGCTTGTGCATCGTGATGGAGTGGATTGACGGTGAGACGCTGAAGGAATGGCTGTCTCGCCCACATGATAAATGTGAGAAAGATAAGGTTATCAATCAGTTGCTGGATGTGCTCGAATATGTGCATCATGATCAGATTGTGCATCGTGACTTGAAACCTGAGAATATCATGGCAACTCATAATGGGCAGCATGTCAAGCTGATAGACTTCGGGTTGGCTGATACTGATAATTATGCGGTGTTGAAGCAACCGGCAGGCACTGAGAGATACATGGCACCCGAACAGTTGGAGGGATGTCCGCCTGATGTGAGAAACGATATCTACAGCCTGGGTGTCATCTTGGATGGCATGAAACTGGACTGGATAGGAAAGAGGGTGGCAAGCAAGTGCCAAAAGGAGATAGACAAGCGGTATGAGGATGTCGGAGCGGTGAGAAAAGCCTTCGCTTCTTATCGCCATCGTTACAAGCTAACTTGTTGGATGGTCGTGCTTCTTTTGGGATTTTCTGTTGCAGGCATTGTTTATCGGCAATATCTGGAGCCTAAGCAGACCTATGAGGTCGTGGCAGATTTCAAGGTGGGGTATTTGCGCTATCAGTCTTGGGGTGGTGGGCTTGTCACCGTACAGAGTACCAGCGATGCAGACTCTTGTGTGGAGATACCACGTACAGTATCTTTCCAGGGCATCAGTTATCTCGTGAATGAGGTCGCGGCCAAGGCTTTCTATGACCATCGTCATTTACAGCGTGTCGTATTTCCTAATGCGGAGTTGCATCTGATGAAGGATGCTTTTGTGGGATGTCCTCACTTGCATAGCCTTTATTTCCGTTCCAATGTCCCACCTAGGATAGGTAATAAGCTTTGGAAGACTGATATAAGCCAGATTTTTGAATCCCAGCATTTTGCGCATGTAGTCTTGTATGTGCCTAAGGGTAGTGCCTCGGCGTACAAAAAGTCGGAATGGGGAGCATTTAGGTATGTTAAGGAATATTCGGAATAAGAGATTTACCTTTGTCTTAGTTGAAAACAAAAAAATAGAAAAGAATTTGCAAAACACTCTTCACCCTTCACCCTTGGAATTCCTAGTGTTTATCGGGCTTTCGAGCGATTTGGTGAAGGGTGAAGGGTTTTTGAGAGTATGCTTTGAGATTTTGGAGATATGAGCCATAGGAAAATGGCGCTTTCGGGTTTACGGGAACTGTCTGACTAAGACAGCTATGATGAATAGGTTGTTTAGAAATCTGTTGTTCGGAGATATAGGTGCTTTGCCTTTCTGAAACTTCTGACACTTTGGCAAGCATAGAAGTCGTATTCCAAGGCGATAGGAAAATCAGTCCCTCATCTGATGCAGTGGTATCAGATGAGGGGCAGTTTCAGTGATGCTGAATGAGTTGTTTAGAAGTTGAATCTCAAACCAGCATAGATGTTCAGGCCATCACGTTTGTACCCTGTAGGCTCAAAGAAGAATTTCTCAGGGTCATTGTGAACACGTTTTTCTGTGTCCTTGGCAACCTTAATCTTTACATTGAAAATGTATTCTGCACCAATAACCAACTGTAATGGGTACATGATATTGAGATTCAGTTTTGCTCCGAGAGGGAAACGAACGGAGTTGGATGTTGCTCCACTAGCATACGAAGCACCGTCTTTGCCATCGTATGGAGATGATTTCTTGCTGATAAAGAACATGCCTTCCCATTGTGCGAGTACGTATGGCTCAATCTCTGCACAGTGTGCGAACTCATAGCCGACACCATATCCCATACCAAAGTTGGCTATGACAGGACTATATACGACTGCGCCATTATTGGTGGCATATAGTCGCTTGTCTGTTTTCTCGTAACCACCTACACCTAACATAGTGATGAAATATTGAGAGAATCCTGATGGACTCAACTTGGTACGGTGATCGTAGGTGAAGTTGAGATTGTATGAGTGATCCATATAGTTGGCTGAGATGGTCCAGCTGGAATTCTTGCTAGGCTGATATACTGCGACATCTCCTTTCTTATAAGAGGCCTGACCACCAGCAAAAGTGTAGAGATTGGCAGTGCTGTCCTTCACATTGCAAGCGTGGGTAGTGCAGACTCTAGAAGAAACCATTTCTCCATGCTTTTCTTTGGCACGGTAAACCACTACGCGGTCACGATTCTTGATGCCTGCTGCCTCACCGATATTCATCTTGAAAGGATGGCGACTCACGACCTGACCACGGATAGCAAATGCAGGAACCTCATAAGCAATCTTTCTTCTGGTCTTGTCTTTTAGGTATTGTTCAATAGGTTGGTTGGGGTCACGGCTAGTGTCCCAATAGTTGCTAGAGTTTTTGGCTACACCAGAAGCGATATAAGAAATTGTCACCTTGATCTGGTTGTATCTTGCCATGTCGTTCCAACAGTTGAACACTTGGTCGAGCACATCCTTGTCAATATTGATTTTGTATGCGCTCCAACGAGCCTTGTCTCCTTTTCCGATTCTCTGCTTGATGCTTTGGTTGATGAAGATATATTGGTTCTCCAAGATAGGCAAGTAGTCTTCCTTCAGGATGTTTTCCTTGCCGATGACACCGATAGAGGCACGTTCGTCATCAGCCTTGAGCACATTTTGGAGGGCCAAGTCTTTCAACTTCTCTTCGGAAAGTGAAGTGCCATTATAGTCTAGCAAGGCATCCAAGACTTTCTTGCCGAGGTTCTCCTCGTTCCAGTGCTTGCATAATTCCTTTGGAGTCATGCCGGCAGGACAATCAGGAGTGATGCCCAAAGAATAGAACTTGTCGGCATATTGAAGAAGTTCGTAATCACCCGTAATTCCTACGATGTTACTTTTTGAATCATAGAAAGCCTTCTTGGCTGAGAGTGGAGCCACAACCAAGCATAGAAGCAAGGTGGCTATAAGATATTTTATTTTGTCGTATTTCATTGTTGCTATTGGTTATTTTGAGTAAACAGGACGGATAAGTGATGCGTAGTGTTCTGAGGCAGCTTTCTGCACAATGCTTTTTGTGTTTGGGTGAAATTCATATACATCATATAAGTCCCACTTTGTTATGTTGTCTGCTCTTTCAGATGTGTTGTAGATGAAGTTCCAGTTTGGAAGTATGATTTTCTTTCCTGATGGACCAGTTATAAGCCAATATCTGTCGTGGTCTTCCCATTGGCATTTATCCACAAGCTCCTGCCATTCAGCTCTTGTCGGTGTATGCCAGTCTTCTCCGATAAATTTTGTTGTTGCATCGTATTCTGGGTTTCCAGCGATGTTCTGAGGAGAGTTTGCGTCGCTTTGGGCATGCTGAGTCCAGTCGCTGAGTGCTCCCCATACATATTTATTGCCAAACTTATAGATGTGCTCAGTAAAATTTTGGGCATTACGGTTATATGTATTGCATGCCTTTGTGTAAGCATTATCCATCTTGGTGAGGTATCTTTGGTAGTTGTCATATTCTTCAACGAGTTTTTCCATGTCCATGTAGTCTAGGTATTCATCATAGCTCATGGTCGTAGGATACTGCTTGTTGTACTCCTTTACGCCTGGTTTTTCCACAGGTGTAATGTCTTCTTGTGCCTTTTGGTACAATTCATTAGGACTGATGCTTCCGTCATTATAGTTCAGGGGATTGTTGAAATTGTTTGTCGCCCACTTCACAGATAGTCCTAAATCTACATATCCGTAATAGCCACTTCTTCCGCCAACGTTTGATTTTATATAATCAGAGTAGCCGTCTGGCATGAGATATTTATAGTTCTCGTTTATATCTTCCTCTGCTACTTCCGTCTTAGGCTCAGGCAAAGCCTTGATGGCCTCTATGATTTCCTTATTTCTCAGGTCTTCTCCCACGAAAACCTCCATGTCATCGTTCTTGCACGAAGACAATGCTAAAATTCCTCCGAAAACGAGAAATGTAAATGCAATTTTCTTTTTCATTGAATGATTCATAAGATGTTTTATTTGTATCTGTCTTTTTAAACATGAATGTCGTGGAAGTCGATTTACCACCAATAATAGTGATACACTACTTTAGGGCGGCTAGCTATGTATGCCTTGGCAACTGATGCTGCCGCACGAATGCCAGCTAATCTAACTTCCTTCTCATTTTGCTCTTTTTGAGCTTCCAGTCTGAATTCTCTGTCGCTTACAGCTTTTAGTCTTGCAGCCATTTCATTTTGTAACCCTTTGGCTTCTGTCTGTATCTTGGCAGATGGAGCATCAAGCTTTTGCAGGATGCTGTTGGCTTCCGTGGCACCCTCTTCCGTAGGGTTGGCACTCCAAGCGGAACGTGCCTGTCTGATAATCTCCAGATTCTTGTTGTCAAGGGATGTGCGACCATACTGGGCGATGAGTGCTTGAGCAGTTTGGAAGTCCTTGTTGGTCATCGGGATGGCAAAGAGCATGTTGATTGCGTCCTCATACTTACCTGCCGCAGCAGAACCTTTGGCTGTCTGAATGATGTTGCCCGACATCTTGTCGTAGTATTTCAAGATTTGTTCCTTGCCTTTGGAGATGGCTTTTTGCAACTCTTCCTGATTAGGGTTCACCTTTCTCACGGCATTGGCTATGGCTTGGTCTTCGGAATCGCCGATACCCTTGACCTCACAGTTGTAGCTAGAGTAGAGGGTTCCATCTAAACCATCGCCAACATAGATGCCAACGCTTATCTGTACGGCATTTTTCTGGGGAAAAGTCTGTGTCTGACTGCTTTTCAACTTCTGTACGTGAGCCGTGATGATAAATCGGTTGTCGAAACCTGCCCCCGACATGCCGTTGGCGGTTGCTATCTGTTGAAGTTTGCTAGTAAGCATGGAAGTAGCTCTTTGCCCAAGAGTTTCTGTCTCTGGGATGTATGGGTTTAGGCAGATTAAGCCGATGTCTTTGGCAGACTGAGCCATTGTAGTAGCGGAAAAAGCAAATACTACGGCAAGATTGATGAATATATGTTTGATTCTCATGTGATGCAACTTTTATAGATTCCTTGTTGTCCGTTCTCAGGTTGGTGTTATTTTCTATTGCTGTCCGATAAAAATCATCCCTTATGTTTTTACATCCGTAAGTTGCTGTA
>CAVBGK010000015.1:0-18667 GCA_963594995.1 Bacteroidaceae bacterium | reverse complement strand
CCGGCAGCTTCCACTTTTTTCAGAGAGTCTGCCATGTGCTTCATCGCTTTATTATTCGCCTCTATCATCTTGACGTATGCATCATAGTTCTCCTTGCTCACCAAGTACTTTCTTTCATCGACGGTAGTTCGTGTCTCAATTCCCTCGTTGAGTTTGCGAGCGATGATATGGTGTCCCTTAAACTTACTGATATACACCACGGCGTTCAGGAAAACAGGCTTTGCCTCGTCGGTCATGTCGGCAGGAGATGCAGAGAATCCCCAGTGCAACCAGTTGGCATGGCGCCCGATGGAAATGGCATTGTAGCACTTGGCACTCTCGCCACCAGATATGATTTCGGCATCAGGTGAATCAAGATAGCCCCAAGGACGTGTCACCATACCTATCTTATAACCTTTTGTGTTGTCATAGTCTTTCTTCTGCACTTTCCACATAGGAATCATGTCTGGCAATTTCTCCTGACACATCTCTGCATATTCCTTTGCCCCCACAGGAGTAGGACGCATCTCAGTGGTAATTTTTACCTTATAAGGTCCCTTGAAGATGGCGTTCTTGGTCTGCATGTTGTAGGCATGGCCGAGAAGACAGAGGCAATACCAGTCGTTCTTTACGCCGATGCGGCGACCTACGGTCTCACTCTCGTCTGCGATGGTGATGACGGGGCGGTCGAAGTCCTCTGGGAAATATTTGGCATAAATAAGCTTCGAGAATCTGCCATTTTGTGTTACGCTACGTTTCGGCTCCAATGGTTTGGGGTCTCCATCAATGATGGTCACGTCGTAGTCGTACGACATCTTGTAGTTGTAATCAGCCCCCTGCACCACTTTCACGGTGGTAAAGTAAGTCTCCAGGAATGACTTCCACGCTTCGGTACGAGCCACAATGCTCTTGGCATAGGCCTCTTTGTCATAATCACTTACGCCAAACGTTTCCATGTCGGAATGTCCCCCCACATAGAGAACCTTCAGATTGGTTTTCTTTGTGGCTGCCATTGTTGCCACACAGGCCACCAAGGCTAGCACCATCATTGATAGAATCCTTTTCATTTTTGTGTAATATTTATGTTCATATACTCTTAGTTGTCGTGGCGAATGGTGATGAGACCGTCTTTGGCGGCTATCTTCAGACCCGTGATGTGCTCTATCGCACTGAGCGTAGGAGCCATTGGCTCATACTTGGCGATGCTGCCCGTGAACTGCATGTCGCGCAGGTCATCAGTGGTGTATTCCACCTTCATGTTGTACCAGTGGGAGATGACTTGCATCAGCTCTTCCAGAGTGCAGCCGTCGAAGAAGAAATTGCCTGTGTTCCATGAGGTGTAGAGGTTCACGTCCACCTTTCCTATATGGGGTGTCCTGCCTTGTTGCAAGATTGCCATTTCGCCAGGCTTTAGGAGATATTCCTTGCCATACTTGCTGCTTACGCCCACTTTGCCCTTCACAAGGACGACATGAGTTGCACCCACGGTCTTCATCGTGTTTACATTGAATTCTGTGCCGTAGTCGTGTACGTCTCCATTGGCGGTCTCCACAATGAAGGGGCGCTTCTTGGAGTCGGGGGCTACGGCAAAGTACGCCTCGCCTTTCAATTTAACCCTGCGCTCGCTGCCCGTGAAATGGTTAGGATAAACAAGCGTGGTGTTATAATTGAGATGTACGTAGGTACCGTCATCCAAAACCATCCAGAACTCCTTGTCTTTTTGGGTGACTAGTGATCCTTCCACGATGTCTTCCGCTCCGAAGACGGAATGGTCTTCACTGATATGCTCTACCTTTGCCAACACAGCCTTGGCATCTTTCACGGGCATCTTCTTGCCGTTGACGATGAAGGTTGCACCGTTCATTCCGTTCTGTTGTACTCGTTTGATGGCGTGGCTTATCTCGGCGGTGATAACAGGCTTCGCCTTTTCCTTGTGGTTGCCCAGTACCATCCAACCGCTGATGATTACCAGTGCGATGACGGCTGCGGTGGCAAGGCGTCGCAACCATACGAGTGGGGTATGCGGAGCCTCCTCTTGCGTCTTGTATTTCTTTTTCTTCTGGAATTTCTCCTTGGCTTCCGAGGCGTTGATGGATTGATAGGTGCGATAGTGTCTCACGAAGTCATCCTCCTCCATGAGGACTTGTATTTTGTTCT
Organism: Bacteroidaceae bacterium; assembly: GCA_963594995.1. Lineage (GTDB taxonomy): Bacteria > Bacteroidota > Bacteroidia > Bacteroidales > Bacteroidaceae > Prevotella. The sequence continues at coordinate 16,531 of CAVBGK010000015.1, read as the reverse complement.
TCAGCGAAGGGTCGGTCTCCACTTTTTGCAGTAAGACCTCACATTCCTCTTCTGTTATCTCGCCAGTAAGCATCTTGCTTATGAGGGTGTTGATATTGTAATTATTGTCCATGCTTTTTGTGTTGTTTCGTTCCCTTTTGAAGGGGTGTTGATTTATAGTATAACACTTAAAAGGGGATTTGGGGTTACAAAAGATAAAGAAAAAGTTAGAAAATCTTGCAAATTTTCAAAAAATCTAGTAAAAAGTATTACCTTTGCAAACGGAAAGACAGGCATGATGGCAATAGTATGGAATGACAAAACGATAGGGCTACTGTACGATAAGTATTATCGTGCCTTGGTGGCGTATGGATGTCAGTTCGTGGAGAAGGAGATTGCCGAGGACATTGTGCAGGAGGTGTTCGCCGTATTGTGGGAACGTCAACCGAAGTTCGGGGGGATGGCACAACTTTCCACCTATTTATATACGACCATGCATAATATGGCTTTCAATCATCTGCGCCATCAGACCGTACACAACAATTACCGGCAGAGTATCATTGACAATCTTCAGGAATTTATGTTGGTCGATGACACTTCCAACACTTTCAACAAGGAGGAAATCTATCGCCAGTTGTTCTTGGCGATAGACCAGTTGCCTCTACGCCAACGAGAAGTTTTCCTGCTCTGTATGGAAGGCAAGAAGAACAAGGACATAGCCGAACAACTACAAATTTCTGCGGAAACGGTAAAGGTGCAGAAACGACGTGCCATCAACCATCTGCGTGAGGAATTGGGCGCAACTATGTTGTTGTGGCTCTGTCTTATGAAATCATCAGGTGTTAGTTGATGATTTGCGATTGATGGGAGAGAAAGGCACGTCCCGATTGTTTCATGTGAAACAATCGGGACGTGTTATGCTGTGAAGTTAATGTGCTTCCAACCAGTTGTTCCCCCAGCCGGCATCAGCAACCAGAGGTACATTTAGATGGTAAGCGTTCTGCATTTCCTCGACTACAATTTGTTCCACTTTCTCCTTTTCCTCAGGATAGACGGAGAAGTTGAGCTCGTCGTGTACTTGGATGATCATCTTGCTCTTGATGCCTTCCATCTTGAAGCGGTTGAAGATTCTTACCATCGCCACTTTGATGATGTCAGCCTCCGAACCTTGTATAGGAGCGTTGATGGCATTGCGTTCGGCGAAGCCTCGCACGGTTCCGTTTCTGCTATTGATGTCGGGCAGGTAACGGCGGCGGTGGAAGATGGTCTCGGCATAGCCTTTTTCACGGGCGATTTCCTTCGATTTCTCCATATATGCCTGTACGCCGGGGAAGGTGCGGAAGTAATCTTCGATGATTTGCTTCGCTTCCTTGTTCTCGATGTTCATGCGTTGGGCAAGGCCGAAGGTGGTGATGCCATAGATGATGCCGAAGTTGGCGGTCTTTGCCTTCTTGCGTTGAGTGTCAGTTACTTGGCTGATGTCCTCGTGCCATATTTTGGCTGCGGTTGCGGCATGGATGTCACTTCCCTCACGGAAGGCTTCCATCATGTTGGCATCTTTGCTTAGATGCGCCATGATGCGCAATTCTATTTGTGAATAGTCTGCTGAAAAAAACAGACAACCTGGCTCGGGTATGAAGCATCTTCTGATCTCTTTGCCGTCATCGTCGCGTACGGGGATGTTCTGCAGGTTGGGGTCGCTTGATGAGAGTCGGCCAGTGGCAGTGATGGCTTGGTTGAAGGAGGTGTGGATATGTCCTGTGCGTGGATTGATGAGTTTCGGAAGGGCATCCACGTATGTGCTTAGAAGTTTCTTTAAACCTCTGTAGTTCAGTATCTCGTCTATGATAGGGTTCTTGCTGCGGAGTTGTTGCAGTACCTCCTCGCTCGTTACATACTGTCCTGTTTTTGTCTTCTTGGGCTTTTCCACAATCTTCATCTTTCCGAAGAGGATTTCTCCTACTTGCCGGGGAGATCCAATGTTGAAACTCTCGCCAGCCAATTCGTAGATATTGCGCTCTATCTCTGTCAATCTATTGGTAAGATTATTGGATGTTTCCTTCAAGGTGTCTGTGTCGATACACACGCCGTTCATCTCCATGTGAGCCAAGATTGGTACGAGAGGCATCTCCACATTCCAGAACAAATCTTCGCAACCGATTTCCTTGAGTTTAGGCTCAAGTACATTTTTCAGTCGTAAGGTGATGTCGGCATCCTCTGCAGCATACTCATATATGGCAGAAGGGGAGAGGTCGCGCATCGACTTTTGGCTTTTACCTTTCGGGCCGATCAATTCTTCGATGTGAATAGTCTGATAGTTGAGATAGATTTCTGCTAAGTAGTCCATGTTGTGATATAATTCCGGTTGGATGAGGTAATGGGCTATCATCGTATCAAACATCTTTCCTTGAATCTCGACACCATAGTTCATCAATACTTCGAAATCATACTTGATGTTTTGTCCCACTTTGAGAATTTCTGGGTTCTCGTAAAGCGGTTTGAAAATGTTTACGAATTTTAAAGCTTCTTCACGATTTGCGGGAATCGCTACATAGTATGCCTCTTTCTCCTTGACGGAAAAGCTCAAACCTACCAATTCTGCATTGACGGCGATAGTGGAAGTGGTCTCCGTGTCTAGACTGACAATTCTATTTGTAATTAAAAAGTCATAAAGCCATCTTGCATCATTCTCTGTCTCAATGAGTTTGTATTTGTGTGATACTGTTTTAATGGTCTCAAAATTCGTGTTTTCTGCTTCTTCTTTCCCCTCGTATGGCTGTGCGCCAAATAAATCGAGCTCTCCAGTAGACTTCGTTTGCACTTTTTGAGGTTTTTTAAGAACTCTGCTGGCGAACGACTTAAACTCAAGTTCGGTGAAGATTTCTTCTAATTTGTCCTTGTCGGCTTCCATCAGCTTCAAGTCATCCATATTTTGGTTGACTGGAACGTCAGTTCGGATAGTTGCCAAGAACTTGGACATCTTGATGTCCTTGACAGCACCTTCCACTTTTTCACGCAACTTACCTTTTACCTTGGAAGAGTTCTCAATTAAACTCTCCACACAGCCAAATTCGTTGATGAGTTTCACGGCAGTCTTTTCTCCAACACCTGGGCAACCAGGAAAGTTGTCGGCAGTGTCGCCCATCAGTGCCAGAAGGTCGATGACCTGGAGTGGGGAAGAGATTCCATATTTTTTTTCAATATCTTTTACGCCTAATTTTTCATATCCACCGCCATGACGGGGACGGTACATATATACATTTTCACGCACTAGTTGTCCGTAGTCTTTGTCTGGGGTGAGCATATAGGTCTCGAAACCCTTTTCCCCAGCTTGGGTGGCGATGGTGCCGATAATGTCATCAGCCTCGAAACCATCTACCTGAAGGATAGGGATGTGATAGGCTTCGAGGATGTTTTTGATAATGGGCACGGAAAGTTTGATGTCTTCTGGGGTCTCTTCCCGTTGTGCCTTATAGGCAGGAAATGCCTCGTGCCGAAAGGTCTTGCCATGGTCGAATGCCACACCGATGTGGGTAGGTTTCTCCTTGGTCAGTATCTCATTGAGGGTGTTGCAGAACCCCATGACGCATGATGTGTTAAGCCCTTTCGAATTGATTCTGGGGCTTTTCATAAAGGCGTAATACGACCTGTATATGAGCGCATACGCATCTAAAAGGAATAATTTATCCATAATATTCATATTTATGGTGTAAAATTACTAAAAAATTGCCATATTTCAAGAAGAATTGATTAATTTTGTAACAAATTTCAGAAATTAAGTAGATTTGCTTTCATATAATGGACTATTTATCACTTATCAAACAGCCTATAGAGGCAGAACTGGCAGATTTTATTGATTTGTTCAATAAGTCTTTGATGCATAGCGACGGACTTCTTGCGCAAGCTCTTAATCATATCCGTCAGCGTGGAGGAAAGCGTATGCGCCCTATGCTGATTCTGTTGATGGCGCGTAATTTCGGCAAGGTGACGGATGTTACGCAGCATTCTGCGGTAGGGTTGGAGTTGCTTCATACCGCCTCTCTGGTTCATGATGATGTGGTGGATGAGAGTGGTGAACGTCGTGGACAGGCAAGTGTAAATGCTACTTATAATAACAAGGTGGCAGTGCTTGTAGGTGACTATATTCTTTCTACAGCTTTGCTCCATGTCTCTTATTCCCATTCAGAGCAAATCGTACGCTATCTTGCTGAATTAGGTCGTATTTTATCGAATGGCGAGATTCTGCAACTCAATAGTATAAGTAATGAAGAAATATCGGAAGATGTTTATTATCAGGTAATTAAGCAAAAAACGGCTGCCTTGTTTGAGGCTTGTGCGGGTATCGGCGCATTGTCAGCCAACGCTTCTCAGATTGCCGTTGAGGAGTCCAAACGTTTTGGACAGAATCTCGGTATTATTTTCCAAATTCGTGATGATATTTTTGACTATTATGACTCAAAGGAGATAGGTAAGCCTACGGGAAATGACATGACTGAGGGCAAATTGACCTTGCCTGTTATCTATGCCTTGAAATCAACTGGTGATATGGAAATGTTGGCTCTTGCACGCAAGGTTAAATCTCATGACGTTACCCCAGAGGAAATCGCCCGTCTCGTTTCTTTTACAAAGGCAAATGGGGGAATTGAATATGCTGATCAACGGATGTGGGATTTCCATGCAGAGGCAATGAATTTTCTTGACACATACGTGAATGACAAAGATGTTTACAATGCTTTGAAGGCTTATCTTGATTTTGTCATTGAGCGCAAGGTTTAGGGTATTTTTGGGGGCATGATGTTTGAACTTACGTGATGTGGTGATAGTCTCCGCTACATATTATAAAAAAAGAAAAAGTCTTTCAACTGATTGAATTTCATTTCGTTGAAAGACTTTTATATCTGTGAATTTTGTTTTCTGTTAGAAATATTTGATTTCCTTGCCAAGAATTTCACTCAGAAGAAGATTGGTCAATCGAGATGTTCCGAGACGCAACCATTGGTTGGTCAACCATTTTTCGCCAAGAATTTCTTTTACAATCGTGTAATAAACGACCGCATCGTGAACAGTATTGATGCCGCCGGCAGGCTTGAAACCTATCTGGATGCCCGTCTTCTCATAGTATGCCTTGATGGCCAGGCACATCACATAAGCGGCCTCTGGCGTGGCAGAAATTTTCTCTTTGCCAGTGGAGGTCTTGATATAGTCTGCGCCCGAATACATGGCTAGTATAGAAGCCTTCATGATGTTGTTGCAGTTCTTTAAGTCGCCTGTTTCCAAGATGCACTTCATCTTGTGGTCTCCACAAACCTCCTTCAGTTGCTGAATGTCATCGCACAAGCCCTCGTAGTCCTCGCTGAAGAATTTTCCTACTGGCATCACGATGTCAACCTCTGTGGCACCGTCTTTGATGGTTAAGGCTGTCTCTGCTACCTTTACTTCAATAAAGGTCTGGGAAGAGGGGAAATTGCCGCTTACAACAGCGATTTCCACGCCATCTACTTCTAGACTCTGACTGATAAGTCCTGCGAAGTTGGGGTAGGTGCAGACGGTTGCTACGTGGGGGAGGTCAGGGTAATCCTTGGCGAACTGGTTCACCTTCTCTATCATTCTAAGGATACTTTCCTCCGTATCATCTGTGTGGAGAGAGGTCAATTCTACACTTCCGAGGAGGAATTTCTTGACCTCAAGGGTATCGTTCTCGGCAACTTTTTCATCGAGGATTTTTTTTACTGCGGCAGCTACTTCTTCGTCATTGAGGTTGCAGTTGTATTGCTTCAATACTGCCAGATACTTGTCATCTGACTCATTATCCTGTCCTTGCTGTTGTGCAAGAACTTGCTCTTTAATACTACTCATTCTTTATATGATGTTTAATTGTTAATGTTTAATTTCGGGTTGTTCTTATGTCTTTGGGAATCTCTTTTAGTCTTCTTTTCAAAGCTTTTTTGGAGTTCGTCTGTGAGGTCAACACCTGTTTGGTTGGCAAGGCAGATAAGCACCCATAGGATGTCTGCCATTTCTTCTCCAAGGTTATGATTTTCTCCTTTCTTGAAGCTCTGGTCCCCGTATTTTCGGGCAATCACACGAGCCAGTTCGCCAACTTCTTCTGTAAGGCAAGCCATGTTAGTCAGTTCGTTGAAGTATCTTACACCATACTCCTTAATCCATTTATCTACAGTCTCTTGGGCTTCTTTTATTGTCATCATGCCGACCTTGTTTACTTTGTTATTATATGGTATATTACACTGCTTAAATCACAGAGCGAAGCTAGAAATGTGATACTGAAGAGAAATAATAAGACTTTGGTAAGCTTTTTGGTTTTACCTTCTTCCAAGAATGAAGTGTGAGATGACGCCTATGATGGCACATACAGCAAATAAGATCTTTGTTTTCTTCAGTTTCATGATTCGAGTGCTCCGTTTTGCGTTGTTTTATCTTCTATTTATGCTGTCCTTATTCCTTGTTATGCGTGTCCATGCAAATGGTGACGGGACCGTCATTGAGCAGTTCTACCTTCATGTCTGCCCCGAATTCCCCTGTTTCTACAGGTTTCCCAAGCGCACCAGAGAGTTTCATGCAAAATTCCTCGTAAAGGGGTATACTGATTTCGTGTTTGGCGGCTCTGAGCCAACTAGGGCGGTTGCCTTTCTTGTAGCTGGCGAATAGGGTGAACTGGCTGATGACAAGAATCTCGCCATTGACATCCATGATGGATTTGTTCATCACATGGTTCTCGTCATCGAAGACACGTAGTCCGATGATTTTTCTGACTAGCCAATCCACATCTTCCGAGTTGTCGCATTCTTCTACTCCCAGAAGGATGAGATAACCCTGCTGGATTGCAGATTTCACCCGCCCTTCTATGGTGACGGAAGCATGGTTGACACGTTGTATTACAATTCTCATTTTATTTTTTCTTTATGGTGCTTGGGACTCATCCTGTTATATTGGTGTATTCCTTTTGCAAATATACAACTTTTATTCCAGATTCTCATCGTTTTCATGGAAATATTTACTTAAAATCTTGGCTTTATGCGGGCCTAGCACTTCTATGAGCTCATCTAAGCTTGCTTCTTTCATCTTTTTGACGCTCTTAAACTTGTCTAGAAGTGCCTCTTTAGCCTTGGAACCGATGCCCTTGATGTCGTCCAGTTCTGAGTGCAAGGCATGCTTGCTACGCTTGTCTCTGTGAAAGGTGATGGCATAGCGGTGAACTTCGTCTTGTATCTGTGTTAGAACTTTGAAAAGCTCACTTTCTGGAGGCAGTGCGATGATTTGCGGTGGAAAACCAAACAGAAGCTCGTTGGTACGGTGGCGGTCATCCTTTGCTAGGCCGGCAATTGGGATGTCAAGATGTAATTCTCCGGCCACAACCTCTCTTACTACGTCCATTTGTCCCTTTCCGCCATCTGTGATAATGAGGTCTGGCAAGGGCGTCTTTTCCTCAATCATGCGACTGTATCGGCGGCGTACAACCTCCTGCATAGAGGCGTAATCGTCAGGACCGACTACCGTCTTGATGTTATATTTTCGGTAGTCCTTGCGAGATGGTTTCATACCTTTATATACTATACAGCCAGCCACGGCATCCGTGCCGGAAATGTTGGAGTTGTCGAAACATTCTATTTGGAATGGTAACTTGGGTAGTTTCAGTTTCGATTGTAATTCCTTCATCAATCGGGTTTGCTTTTGCTCGGGATTGAGTTTCTCTACTTGCTTCAAACGGTCGAATTTATACTGTTTTCCGTTCATCTCCGACAAGTCAAGCAAGTGTTTCTTGTCGCCCCTCTGAGGGACGAAAAACGTAGCATCTTTCAACTTCCATTCTATCTCGAAAGGCACGAGGATTTCCTTGGCGGTCGAATGGAAACGATCGCGAATCTCTGGGATGGCTGTGATGAGTAGTTCCTCGTCGCTTTCTTCCAACTTGCGCTTGTATTCGTAGGTGAAACTCTGGTTGATGGTACCATTTTTCACGTGTATATAGTTGATGAACGCATTCTTGTAGGTGTCATCATTGACGATGGTAAATACATCCACGTCGGTAATAGTGTGGCTAACAACCTCGCTCTTGGCCTCAAAATCATCGAGTAAGAGATATTTTTTCTTGTATTCCTCGGCCACTTCAAATTGTAGGATTTCTGCGTTTTTTATCATCATGTCGTAAAGATACTTGCTTACTTCCCGTGTGTTCCCCTTGAGAATTTCACGTGCTTGGCGCATATTTTCCTGGTATTCGTCATAACTCTGTTTGTTGATGCATGGTGCTCCACAGTTGTGTATATGGTACTCCAAGCAGGGCTTGTACTTGCCTTCCGCAATTCCTTCTTTTGTGATGGGAAAACGGCATGTGCGAGGTTTGTATAGTTTCTTGATAATCTCAAGAACTGCATACATACTGCCCAAGTGTGGGTAAGGACCGAAGAATGTGCCGAGCTTTTTGTTGATGTTACGGGTTTTGAAAATGCGTGGAAAATACTCGTTGGTAACACAGATAGAGGGGTAGGTCTTGCCGTCTTTCAGCAAGACGTTGTACCGGGGATTATATTTCTTGATAAGGCTGTTTTCCAGCAAAAGTGCATCTTCCTCTGTGTTGACCACGGTATAGGAAATGTCGTAAATCTTGGATACAAGTACTTTTGTCTTGTATCTATCTACTTCTTTGTGGAAGTAGGACGAAACTCTTCGTTTTAGATTCTTTGCCTTTCCTACATAGATGATAGTGTGTCTTTCATCATAGTATTGGTAGCTGCCTGGTTTCTCGGGCATGCTTAGCACGATGTTCTTGAGCTTAGTGAGTCTTTCTTCGTTTTCTTGTTTGGTCATGTCGAAAAGCCCTTTGTTAAAGGATATGTATGGTGAATTGTTTCACATGGAACATTGGTGCATTCCTGCCATCTGTAGCGAATATGCACATATAAGTAAACGCACGTACATGACTCCAATCGGTGCGCGTACGTGCGTAAGCCAATTGTGTGTTACAATTGCATGAGGGTTGTTACCTCTACGTCATCATCGAACACCTTGCGACCGTCGAAGTTCTCGTTTACTAACTCTATGATAAAGTTGGCATATACTTTTTTCGGATGGAATTTCTTGACCAAATCGCAGGCTGCTTTCATGGTGCCGCCTGTGGCAAGGAGGTCATCGTGAAGAAGGATGATGTCGTTCTCGTTGATGGCATCTTCGTGGATTTCGATCGTGTCGATGCCATACTCTTTGGCGTAACTTTCCTGTACCGTCTTGCAGGGGAGTTTTCCAGGTTTGCGGCAAAGTACAACGCCTGCTCTGAGGCGGATGGCGAGGGCTGAAGACATGACGAATCCGCGAGATTCGATGCCTACAATCTTGGTGATGCCCTTGTCTTTGTACAATTTGTACATCTCATCGTTGATCTCTTTGAGAGCCTCTGGGCTCTTGAAGAGTGTGGTGACATCTCGGAAGTTTACTCCTTTGATAGGCCAATCTGGAATGCAACGCAGATTGTCTAATAACAGTTGATTGTTCATGTTTTTTGCTTTATTATGATATTTGTTTTATTCTTGTTGACAGGTCCGTTAGAAGCTAAATGCCCAAAATAGGCTCTTTTGTTTCGCATGGGAGCTGAAGTGTTGCTTTAACCGCAAAATACTTGATGTAACCGCAGCTAATGTTTTGTAAACCAATAGCTTTTGTATTCATTTGTTTCACGTGAAACATTGTGACTTTGTGGGTTGTTTCAATTTGGTGTGAGCCTTTTTTTGTTCTTATCTTCCAAGCAGTACCAGCATGACGTTGATGTCGCTTGGGGATACGCCAGGGATGCGGCTTGCTTGTGCCAAGGTCTCTGGATCTATTCGTTCTAGCTTTTGGCGACCTTCTGTGGATATTTCGTGAAGTTCGGAATATTTGAATCGTCCTTTGATTTTGAAGTTTTCCAGACGGCGCATCTTGTCGGCGGTGAGCTTTTCTCGCTCTATGTAACCTTTGTACTTCATCTTGATTTCGGCTGCCTCCGCTATCTCTTCTTTTCGGTTGGCTGATGCTTCCAATGTTTCTTTCAGAGAAGGGATGATTTCTGATAAGTTTTCGAGATTCAAGTGTGGGCGTGCCACTAAGTCAATGAGTTTGCAGCCAGCCCGGAGTGGGGTTGTGCCGAGTGCTTCCAGCTTGGGGTTCACCTCGTCTTTCTTGATGGGGTAACTTGCACAGAAATTGATGATTCTTTCGATGCCTTCCTTTTTCTCCATCCACCAATCGTAACGGTTTCGCGTGGCAATGCCTAGATTGTATGCCTTTTCTGTGAGCCGGGCGTCTGCATCATCCTGGCGAAGCAGGATGCGATATTCGGCGCGGGAGGTGAACATTCGGTAAGGTTCGTCAACTCCCTTTGTGGTGAGGTCATCGATGAGCACACCGATGTAACTCTCGTCTCGTTGCATCTCGAATGTTTTGTCGCCGACACAATGAAGGGCAGCGTTGATGCCGGCGACGGTTCCTTGGCCTCCAGCTTCCTCGTAGCCAGTAGTTCCATTTACCTGTCCGGCGAAGAAGAGTCCCTTGACGATTTTTGACTCCAACGAGTGCTTGAGTTGGGTAGGGTCGAAGTAATCGTACTCGATGGCGTACCCTGGTCGATAAATCTTGGCATCCCTCAACGCTGGTATTTCGTGGAGAGCTTTGAGCTGGATATCCATTGGCATACTTGACGAGAAGCCGTTCAGATACATCTCGTTCGTGTCTTCTCCTTCAGGTTCCAGAAAGAGTGGATGCTGGGATTTGTCGGGGAAGGTGACGAGCTTGGTCTCTATGCTCGGACAGTAGCGGGGACCCGTGCTTTGAATCTGACCATTATATAAAGGAGAGTCGGCAAGGCCGCTTTTCAAGACCTCGTGTACCTTGGGGCTCGTATAGCAAGTCCAGCAAGACAACTGTTTCAAGGCGTGATGCTCTCCCATATAGGAAAATTGATGGAAATTGGAATCTCCCAGTTGCTCCTCCATGTCCTCGAAATGTACGCTTCGCTTGTCGATGCGGACAGGTGTGCCCGTTTTCATCCTGGCTGAAGTAATGCCCCAACGTGTGATGCTTTCCGCAAAGTTGTGGACGGCTGGTTCGGCGCATCTTCCGCCTTCCACCATCTTTCTGCCCACGTGCATCAAACCGTTCAGGAAAGTGCCGGCTGTGACAACGATGCTCTTGGCAAAGAACTCTGCGCCCCAGATGGTGCGAACGCCCACTGCCTCGCCATCCTCCACGAGAAGCTCGTCGGCTTGGTCTTGCCAGATGTCAAGGTTGTCGGTATGGTCGAGGAGGGTGCGCCATTCCCAGATAAATTTGCCGCGGTCGCATTGGGCGCGAGGACTCCATACAGCGGGACCCTTGCCAATGTTCAGCATGCGGAATTGGATGGCGGTCTTGTCGGTGACGATGCCCATCTGACCACCCAGCGAATCAATCTCTCGGACAATCTGCCCTTTGGCGATGCCACCCACGGCAGGATTGCAGCTCATCTGCCCGATTTTGTTCATGTCCATCGTTATCAGACAGGTCTTGGCACCCATGTTGGCAGAGGCTGCGGCAGCCTCGCAACCAGCGTGTCCGCCACCGATAACGAGTACGTCATACTTGAAAATCATAATCTATACTTTTTCTAATTTTCGGCAAAAGTAAGAATTTTAATTGAAATTTTGGCAAAAATACTTTGATAAATCACGAATTTATAGTAATTTTGCAGCAAACTTGCGATGAGATACCTAGAAGTAGGTATTAACGAATCGTGATGATTAGGTATTGCAAGTGAAATGCGGATGAAGAAATATAAATTAGTTTCAAACAGTTAAATATTAAAAATCAATCATTTATGTGGTTAATCAATTCATCAATTGGTAGAAAAGTAGTGATGTCTGTAACTGGTATCGCCCTGATTCTATTCTTGACATTCCACTGCTGCATGAATGTTGCTGCTTTCTTCTCTGGAGAGGCTTACAACATGATTTGCGAGTTGTTGGGTGCTAACTGGTACGCCGTAGTTGCAACCTTGGGTTTGGCAGCATTGGCAGTTTGTCACATCGTTTACGCTTTCATCCTGACGGCACAGAATCGTCGTGCCCGTGGCAATCAGCGTTACGAGGTAACAGCCAAGCCGGAGAAGGTAGAGTGGGCTAGCCAGAACATGTTGGTGCTCGGTATCGTCATCGTTCTCGGTTTGTTGCTTCACTTGTTCAACTTCTGGTTCAACATGATGTTTGCTGAGTTGACTGGCATGGCGGTGGCTCACAATCCTGGTGACGGTTTTGCATTCATCCAGGACACCTTCGCTAACCCTGTGTATGTAGTTCTCTACATCATCTGGTTGGTAGCACTTTGGTTCCACCTCACCCACGGTTTCTGGAGTGCCATTCAGACATTGGGATGGAACGGCAAGACTTGGTTCTGCCGCTGGAAGACCATCGGTATGGTATATACTACCATCCTGACAGCCCTCTTCATCATCGTCGTATTGGCATTCGCTTTCGGTTGCGCCCCTGCATTGTGCTGCGCAGCTTAATCAAATGTAATCATATTTAAGTATTAAAAAAGATTATGGCTAAAACATTAAATTCTAGAATACCTGAAGGACCAGTTGCTGAGAAGTGGACCAACTACAAGGCTCACCAGCGTTTGGTTAACCCTAAGAATAAGTTAAAGCTCGATATCATCGTTGTAGGTACAGGTTTGGCAGGTGCTTCTGCTGCTGCTTCTCTCGGCGAAATGGGCTTCAATATCCTGAACTTCTGCATCCAGGATTCTCCACGCCGTGCCCACTCTATCGCTGCACAGGGTGGTATCAATGCAGCTAAGAATTATCAGAACGACGGTGACTCTGTTTATCGTCTTTTCTACGATACAGTAAAGGGTGGTGACTACCGTGCCCGTGAAGCCAACGTTTATCGTTTGGCTGAGGTGAGCAACGATATTATCGACCAGTGCGTGGCCCAGGGTGTTCCTTTTGCTCGTGAGTATGGTGGTATGTTGGCCAACCGTTCATTTGGTGGTGCCCAGGTTTCCCGTACATTCTATGCCAAGGGTCAGACGGGTCAGCAGCTCCTTCTCGGCGCTTACTCTTCATTGAGTCGCCAGATTGAGGCTGGCAAAGTAAAGATGTACACACGTTATGAGATGGAGGATGTTGTCATCGTTGATGGTCACGCTCGTGGTATCATTGCCAAGAACTTGATCACTGGCGAGTTGGAGCGTTTCTCAGCCAATGCAGTGGTTATCGCCACCGGTGGCTATGGTAACGCCTACTTCCTCTCTACCAATGCTATGGGCTGTAACTGTACAGCCGCTATCCAGTGTTACCGTAAGGGTGCAGACTTCGCCAACCCATCTTACGTTCAGATTCACCCTACTTGTATCCCTGTACACGGTACCAACCAGAGTAAGTTGACATTGATGTCGGAGTCTCTCCGTAACGATGGTCGTATTTGGGTGCCTAAGAAGTTAGAGGATGCCAAGGCATTGCAGGCTGGCACCAAGAAGGGTTCTGACATTCCTGAGGAAGACCGCGACTACTACTTGGAGCGCCGTTACCCGGCATTCGGTAACTTGGTTCCCCGTGACGTGGCTTCACGTGCAGCCAAGGAGCGTTGCGACAAGGGCTTTGGTGTGAACAACACCGGTCTTGCCGTGTTCCTCGACTTCTCCGAATCTATAAACCGCCTCGGCATCGACGTAATCCTCCAGCGTTATGGCAACCTCTTCGATATGTATGAGGAAATTACCGATGTGAACCCTGGTGAGCTTGCCAACGAAATCAATGGTGAGAAATACTACAACCCAATGATGATCTTCCCTGCTATCCACTATACAATGGGTGGTATCTGGGTTGACTACGAGTTGATGACCACTATCCCAGGTCTCTTCGCTATCGGTGAGTGTAACTTCTCTGACCACGGTGCCAACCGTCTCGGTGCATCAGCCTTGATGCAAGGTTTGGCAGATGGTTACTTTGTGTTGCCGTACACCATCCAGAATTACTTGGCCGATCAGGCTTTGTGGCCACGTCTTTCCACCGACCTGCCAGAGTTTGTTGAGGCTGAGGCTGGCGTACAGAAGGAAATCAATCGTTTGATGGGTATTCAGGGCAAGCGTTCTGTTGACTCTATCCACAAGGAGTTGGGTCATATCCTTTGGGAGCACGTAGGTATGGGCCGTACCAAGGAAGGTCTTGAGCAAGGCTTGAAGAAGATGAAGGCTCTCCGCGATGAGTTCAACAAGAACCTCTTCATCCCAGGCAAGAAGGAAGGCTTGAACGTAGAGTTGGACAAGGCTATCCACTTGCGTGACTTCATCTTGATGGGCGAGTTGATTGCCTACGACGCATTGCATCGTAACGAGAGCTGTGGCGGTCACTTCCGTGAGGAGTACCAGACAGAGGAAGGCGAGGCAAAACGCGATGACGAGAACTTCTTCTACGTAGGTTGCTGGGAGTACCAGGGTGATGACACCAAGGCCCCAGAGCTCAATAAGGAGCCTCTTGAGTATGAGGCAATTAAGGTACAGACAAGAAATTACAAGAACTAAAAAGCGTACAAGACAATGGCAAGAAATATAAGTTTCACAATTAAGTATTGGAAGCAGAATGGTCCTCACGAGCAGGGTCACTTCGATACACACGAGATGAAGAACATCCCTGATGATACCTCATTCCTTGAGATGCTCGACATCTTGAATGAGGAGCTCATCGAGGCTGGTCAGGAGCCTTTCGTATTCGACCACGACTGCCGCGAGGGTATCTGCGGTATGTGCTCACTCTACATCAACGGTACTCCACACGGCAAGACCGAGCGTGGTGCTACTACCTGCCAGCTTTATATGCGTCGTTTCAACGATGGAGATGTTATCACCGTAGAGCCTTGGCGCAGTGCCGGTTTCCCTATCATCAAGGACTGTATGGTCGATCGCTCTGCCTTCGATAAGATTATCCAGGCTGGCGGATATACTAGCATTCGCACAGGTCAGGCTCAGGATGCCAATGCCATCTTGATTCCTAAGGAAAATGCAGACGAGGCTATGGATTGCGCTACATGTATTGGTCGCGGTGCTTGTGTCGCAGCTTGTAAGAATGGCTCTGCCATGCTCTTTGTCAGCTCAAAGGTAAGCCAGTTGGCTCTTCTCCCACAGGGTCGTGTAGAGGCTGCTGCGCGCGCTAAGAAGATGATTGCTCGCATGGATGAGCTTGGTTTCGGTACCTGCACCAACACTCGTGCTTGCGAGGCAGTATGTCCTAAGAACGAGAGCATCGCCAATATCGCTCGCTTGAACCGTGAGTTCTTGAAGGCTAAGTTGGCAGACTAATCTTTGTTCTTCTTGCATCCTTGTTGTGCTTGGATGCAAGAGAATACTGAAAATACCCTTCACCTTTTTGGTGTAAGTTGTTGAAGGATAGATAGTTGAGTGGGTGAAGAGTCGCTTTGACCTTTCACTCACTCTTCACTTTCGGGTGAAAGGTGATGAAGGCTGGTGAAGGGTATATTCATCCCTTTAACAGCCTTATTTATTGATAATCAGTTGCTTACGTCGAAAAGGTGAAGGGTGAAGGGCGTTTTTGAGAGTGGGGATGAAAAAAGCAATTCCTTGAAGTTCTTTTGACGATTCCTTATCTTCAGATAATCCTTACCGAAGGCGGGAGGAGCTGTTTGGCTTAGTTAGTTGACTGTCTTCTTATCGGACAGTGGGCTGTCCTTAGTATTACAGTGAGCTGTCCTGGATGTTACAGTGAGCTATCTTGGTTGTTACAGTGAACTGTTAGGCTTGAATAGGAGTCCTATTTCCCTAATTCAGAATTTTATTCTTCGGCGTTACGTGTTCTATCTTTCGGGTTCCTTGTTCTATCTCTTAGGTTTTCGAGCTCTTTTCTTCGGAGATTCAAGTCTTCTCTACCAGCATTCTTAGTTGTCTCTTTCGGGTTGTGAATATTAGGTAATGAAGAAAAAACACTATATTTTTGCTTATGTTGAAAAATAATCAACGAAAAACATACAACTTATCAGATTTTTAATTACCTTTGCAGCCGATACCACTCTCGCTCACGCCGTATTGAGGCATTTAGAGCCGTTCTGAACGACTTTCTTGTGCTAAGATGGGAAGAACTAAGGTAAGTGGGATAACGGTATCACGACATAATATAAAGGCGTTTACTTGACGCTTTGTTCTTGACGAATCGAAACTTCGCAACTTTCAGTACAGTCTTGAGCATTGCAACGGTAGATGCCCTCGGGATGTGTATTCCACATCCCTTTACTGGTATGGCATATTACGTAAGTAAGATGTCCTATATTCGTATAGGGAGAAGTGTATTCATATCGGCGTGGGCTTCGACGTTGCTCGTTCAACTGTACTTCTTAAATCCGCACCACTTTAATTAATATTTTTTATAACATCCTGAGCAATAATATATTGCCCAGGATTTTGCCATGTCAGATATTTCACTTACTTTAGTGGTGCAAAAACAAAATAAATAAAAAACTGAATGACATGGCAAAAGTACAAATAAAATTTCAAAAAATCACCTCTTTTGGCGGTTTTT
>CAVBGK010000014.1:0-56228 GCA_963594995.1 Bacteroidaceae bacterium | reverse complement strand
AAATCAACAATAGAATACATAGCCTACTTATACCATATATACTATGGAATGCAATATGCTTTGCAATTATATTTGTTATGCAGCACATTTTCAATAATTTCACATTGTTGTTACACAAACAGATTGTTGATTTTAAACTGGAAGACTTCTTCTACATTTTTTGGAACATTCAGAAAATAACAGAAATCCCCACAGACCAACAAGGTCCTTTAGTCGGACAATTTTGGTTTATACAATGTCTTTTTGTATTCACAACGCTATCACCTATCATATATTTTGCAATCAAAAAGACTAAACTCATTTTACTTATGACACTAGTAGGATTAAACTGTGCCGACATAATTCCCAATATACCCGGATTTAACCCAATGGCATTGTTTTACTTTACTCTAGGTGCCTATTTCTCTATAACTAGAACAACATGGTATTCAGACAAGGTCCATACAGTAATTCTGCTAATAGTGGGGTATAGCGCAGCATACACTTGCAGAACATTCTTCCAACTAGACAATTATAAAATCATAGACGAGACCCTACTCATATTTTTCTTTCTGAACATAACTCACATTCTAACCAAAAACAACAAACCAACCAAACTAACTTTATTTTTGTGCAATAGTAGCTTCTTTACATTTGCCATTCACCGCTATTTTACATCTATCGGATTAAACCTAACAAAGAATTGGTGCTTAAACAATGCGCTAGAAAGCATTATATGCGTCATATCAATAACAGTTTTCAGCACACTATGCTGTATATCTAGTTATATTTTAATGAAGACACACATACCTAAAATTACACAAATTTTAAATGGTAAACGAATAAATGGAAAATAGGAATACTACATTTTAAATTATAAGCACTTACTTTTTAAGAAAATGTTAATAAGTTTATCTTCTCTCAACTATTTTCCGTAACTTTGTAGGCATGAAGCTAAGCATTATCATACCTGTATATCGTACCCAAGATACTCTTGACAGATGCTTGCAAAGTATCTTACGGCAATCATTCACCGACTATGAGATTATTCTCGTAGATGATGGATCCCCTGATGAAAGCCCTATCCTTTGTGACAATTATGCTCATAAATATAAGCATATCAAGGTTATACACCAAGCTAACGGTGGACTTAGCGATGCCAGAAATACAGGAATAAACGAGGTAAAAGGAGAATACATCACATTTATAGATAGTGACGATGCCATCCAAGAGAACACGTTGCAACCTCTTATGAACGAACTTTATCAACATACAAATGTGGATATCTTGGAATATCCAAGTTGGGAAAGACTAGGACATCCTACACGAGAACGCCTTCTTACCTTTCCTCCCCATACATATAATAATTCACTGGAATACTGGTTGACAGAAAATGGATTTAACCATACATACGCTTGGAACAAGATTTTCAGACGTACACTCTTTGATAAGGTACGTTTTCCTAAAGGAAAGAATTTTGAGGATGTCTTGACGATCCCTAGGTTGCTGGGACTCAACAATTCTTGCCAAACTCATCCAGTCATAAGAGTTACCAACATAGGAGGTTACTATTATTACTATAATGACAATGGCATCACAGCTAATGCCAAGTATGAAGACTTATACAACCTCTACCAAGGACATTGCAAGACACTTGAATATATTTTTCTAGAAATTGAAGAACATAAAAACTTATTGGAGAAACATAGCAGTTCTCTCCAAAATTTCATGCTCCAAATTCTCAATGTTCTACTCGACCTCTACGAGTTGTCTGGAAATTACGAGCAGAATCCATCCCTTATCCACTATGTGGAAAAACTTAGCAAAAAGGTGAGGATAACATCATATAAACTCAAACTCCTGAATATACTAGGGTATCACACACTATGCAGAATCAATACATTTATACACAAAATCTATAAGAGAAAATGAAACAGAATATACTAGTAAGTTTTATCATTACAACTTACAACCTGCCTACAGAATATATCGTAGAATGCCTCAAAAGTATCCTACAGTTATCTCTTAGCCCAAAAGAACGTGAAATCATCCTTGTAGATGATGGTAGCGATATATGTCCTCTCAATGAGCTAACAGAATACTTGCATGACATCATCTATCTACGTCAGCCCAATCAAGGGGTAAGCGTAGCACGCAATTATGGCATGATGATAGCCAAAGGAAAATATGTACAATTCATTGATGGAGACGATTATCTCATACAATCTCCATACGAGCACTGCCTTGACATCGTAAGATACCATCAGCCTGATATCGTTACTTTCCTTTATTCTAAAGGAAAGGATACTGAGGTTTCTTACGAACTTCCTACTCCTATCACTGGTACGGAATATCTCAACAACAACAATCTCCATGGGGCTGTATGGTCATATATTTTCCGTCGCTCCATCATAGGAAGCCTCCAATTCACCCCTGGCATCGTATATGGAGAGGATGAAGAATTTACTCCACAACTCTTCTTACGAGCCGAGAGAATATTCAAGACGAATGCCGAAGCCTATTACTATAGAGAGAATGATAACTCCGTAAGCCATCAAATTAATAAGGAAAAAGTACAGCTTCGTATGAACAACAGCTTAGAGGTACTCTTGCACCTACAAAGTCTTTTAGACAAAATTCCTGTTGCAGAACGACAGGCCCTAAACCGTCGTATTGCACAACTTACCATGGATTATCTCTACAACAATATTCGACTCTATCATTCTTTGACAAATCTCAACAAAAGTATCACACAACTTAAAGAACATGGTTTGTATCCACTTCCGAACAAGAATTATACCAAAAAATATACCATGTTCAGAAAAGCAATCTGTACTTATATTGGGCGAATCGGACTATTACTTTGCATCAGGAAGTAATTGTTGCTTACAGCCCTCAACTTATCATAATAAATGGAGAAAATACTCTCATATTTTAAACAAAGCAAACTCTTACATGAAAATACTATTATTAGGAGAATACAGCAATGTACATGCTACCCTTGCCGATGGACTGCGCAAATTAGGCCATCGTGTCACCGTCCTCTCCAATGGTGACTTTTGGAAAAATTATCCACGAGATATTGATCTTGTTCGCAAACCGGGAAAGCTAGGAGGAATCCTATATATGATGAAGTTATACACAATTGTTCATAAACTACGTGGATATGACATTGTACAGCTCATTAACCCTATGTTTCTAGAGTTGAAAGCGGAAAGAATTTTCCCAATCTACCGATATTTAAGAAAGCATAACAAGAAGATTATCCTTGGTGGATATGGTATGGACTACTATTGGGTAAGCGTTTGCTGTAACAATAAGCCTTTGAGATACAGTGACTTCAATATTGGCAAAGAATTAAGAACTAATACCGATGCCTTGAAGGAAAGAAAAGATTGGCTTGGAACAGCCAAGGAGAAACTCAATCGAATGATTGCGGAAGATTGCGATGGTATTATTACTGGACTCTACGAATACTGGGGGTGTTATCAACCGTGTTTTCCACATAAAACCACGTTTATCCCCTTTCCAATATGCACTTATGCACAGGCATCCGATATTCCAGATACAGTCCTAAAGAAAGTGAACCTCTTCATCGGTATCAACAAGTCAAGAAGCGAATACAAGGGGACAGACATCATGCTTCAAGCAGCACAAGACATCGCTGAAAAATATCCAGACAAAGTAAAACTACGCATAGCCGAAAGCGTTCCATTCAAGGAATATGTGAAGATGATGAATGGAGCTGACGCCATCCTCGACCAACTATACAGTTATACCCCTAGCATGAATTCTCTCGAAGCCATGGCGAGAGGCATCATCTGCATCGGTGGGGGAGAACCAGAGAACTACGAGATAATACATGAGGACAAGTTGAAACCCATCATCAATGTTTTACCCACTTATGAAAGTGTATATCAACAGTTGGAGCAATTTGTTTTGCATCCTGAACAAATTCCTGTACTCAAACGCCAAAGCATAGAGTATATCAGCAAGCACCATGATTACCTAAAAGTGGCAAAACAATATGAGACATATTACCAAAATATACTTTAAACAGGGAGACTAAAAAAATGAGAATGCTCTTCGTTAAGAGTATTCTCATTTTAGTATTTCTAATATATATTGTATAAGTAAAAGATGATATAAACGTTTCACAACGTCTGTTTGATTTAACTGGTGCAAAGATACGACCATTAAGACGCACTTTGTCGTAAATATCAGTTTTTCGGGTGCAAAATCTGATTTTACCACCATATTCAATAGTTTATACCACCTCTCCGTACATTTTTTACACCATTAGGACAAAGAGAGCATTTTTTCAATCGGCTTTACCGCCTCTTTAGCTATTTTTACATCCACTTCCACAGTAGGCCAGCCATACTTCAAGGCGTTGAAAATTTTCTTTAGAGAGTTCAACTTCATGTATTCACACTCATTGCAGCTACAACCGACACCACCTTCGCTAACCTCTGGAGGAACTGGATAGAAAGTCACCTGAGGACAGTTAAGTTCCAACTCATGTAGGATACCTGCTTCCGTAGCGATGATGTATTCCTTGATTTCTGGATGCTCCTCCGCATAATGCAACATTGTTGCCGTAGAACCCTTCACGTCGGCTACAGCCAACACAGGTGCCTTGCACTCTAAATGAGCCATCACTATAGCCTCAGGATGCTCTTGCTTGAGCTTGACAATAGCCTCGACAGAGAATTTCTCATGCACATGACAACCGCCGTTCCAAAGGAGCATATTTCTTCCTGTTACACTGTTGATATAGTTGCCGAGGTTGTAGTCTGGACCAAAAATGATTTTCTCGTCCTGCGGAAAATAATCTATCACCTTCTTTGCATTGCCGCTGGTCACCACGCAATCGGTCAAAGCTTTCACTGCTGCCGTTGTGTTCACATAGCTTACCACCTTATATCCGGGATGCTCTTCCTTGTATTTCTTCAAATCTTCTGCCTTGCAACTGTCGGCGAGAGAGCAACCGGCGTTCAAGTCTGGGCACAACACAGTTTTGTCTGGACTCAAGAGTTTGCAAGTCTCAGCCATGAAGTGTACGCCACACATCACCATTATCTTGGCATCCGTCTCGGCAGCTTTGCGAGCCAATGCCAAACTGTCGCCCACGAAATCGGCAATGTCCTGTATCTCTCCTACGGTATAGTAGTGAGCCAGGATGATAGCATCCTTCTCCTTGCAAAGCTTTCTGATTTCAGCTTTCAAGTCCAAGGTCTCATCAACAGGTTCGTCAACGTAACCTTTCTCTGTCCATTCTTTTTTCACCATAACATTTATATTATATTTTTATTTCTTTATTTTAAAAAAAAGAATATAGGGATTATGATATGTCGTGGATAAGTGGATAAAAAATCCCATATATATTTGGATATCTTATTATCCAAGTCTTATCCTCATTTATTCATTAAAGGGTCTGAAATTTTCTTGTTGAATCATAATGTTTTAATTGTTTTATTAACTTTTCCCCAATTCGGTGCAAAGTTAATAAGTTTATATCTTTTTTCGGTCAAAAATCGTGAAAAACTTCCTAAAAACCGAATAATAACTCTGTGGATATCCGCTATTCCTAAGCTTGGGATAGGTGGCTGTGGATTTCCACAAAGTTATTAAGAAGTTATTATAAGGGTTATACATACACTTTTCCGCGGATATGTGGAAAAGATGGAAACGACTCAAATTATATACTTCCCCTATTGAAGAAATGAACAATTATGACTTGATGTTTTGGATGTTTCTCTTATGTAAAGAGTAGGGAAAAAATCGGTGATTTGTAGAATTGCAGAATCGCAAGTTTAAAAAGTGCTAACAGATTTTGTCAGTTCGGAGAATTTGATTACTTTTGCAATTAGTTTTGAATGAGACAGGGGCGTAGCCCAGTTGGTTTAGAGCGCTGCAGTCACATTGCAGAGGTCATCGGTTCGAGCCCGATCGTCCCTACTTCCATTCAAAAACGAAAAGTCCGTATTGCAGATATTAAATTTGCAACGCGGATTTTTCGTTTGGTTCAAGTACTGCTTGTGGCAGTAAAAAATCTCTTGTTTCTTTTGGAACAAAAGATTTCCGCTCGATGCTCAGAAGCTTTCTTTTTGCTTCGATGCCCCCTGCGAATCCCGTCATGGAATGATTGGTGCCGATTACTCGGTGGCAAGGGATGAGGATGCTGATGCCGTTGGCTCCGATGGCTTGCGCCACGGCCCTTACCCCTTTGGGGTTGTTCACGCTTCGGGCTATCTCCTTGTAACTTCTTGTTTCGCCGTATGGGATTTTGAGCAGAGCCTTCCATACATACTTCTGAAAGTCGGTGCCCACGGGATGAAGGGGAATGTCGAAAGCCTTGCGCTTGTTGGCGAAATACTCGTCGAGTTCTTTCTTGACTTGTTCCAAGAAAAGAGAGGATTTGGTGATGAATTCTGCATTCAAGCGCCTCGCCAATCGTTGCTTGTTGCGTTCTGCACATGACATTTCGTTCCAATCGCAGAGGCAAAGCGCATCGTCTGTGGATGCCAAGACCATCTCTCCGCAAGGTGAGTCGTAATATTGGATGTTGACAATCTGTTTCATGTCATTTCACTTTTTGCGTATTCGGCAAGAAGCCAGCGATGATGGACTGCATCATGTCGTTCAGAAAATGCGAGATGCTACAGATGATGAGCATCGAATACACCGTGCCCTCCACCATCTTTGGGTTGCCCTTCAGTTTGCTGCTTATTGATTTGATATTCATTGTCTTGATACTTTCTTCTATTGATGATTTCGGGTGCAAAGGTACAAAATATTCCACAGATATGGCATTTATCCCTATAAACAAAATCAGCGACTTATGCACAAGCCGCTGATTCTTTTTACTATTTTAATTTTCAAATAGTTCTGCCAGTTTGATGGCTAACTCTGCACCGCGTATGTTCTCGGCGATGCACTTGCCCGTAGTGCCGTCCACCAGGAAGATGGCTGGGATGGCGCGCACCTTGTAGGAGTCGGCGATTCCGGCACGGTCTACGCCGTTGGGCCAAGGAAGTTTTTCCTCATTCAAGGCCTTCTTCCAAGCCTCCTCCTTCTTGTCGATGGAGACGCTCACGATTTCCAACCCCTTGTCCTTGTAGAGTTCATACACTTTTTTCAGATTAGGTATCTCCTTGCGGCAAGGACCGCACCAGGAGGCCCAAAAATCCACTAGATAGTACTTCTTGCCCTTCACACAGCTTGCCATGCTCTTCTTCGAGCCGTCAGCCTGTTGGAGGTCGAACTGAGGAAGTGTCTCGCCCTCGAAGGTCTTGGGGTTCACCTGCTCGTTCAGGCACTTGCCATAAAAGCTATTCTTGGCTGCCTCTGAGAACATCGCCCACTCCTTCTTGTTTTCCTTCGTGAAATAGCTCATTGTGTTGAGCATAGCGAAAGGTCCCCACCAGGAGTCCTTGTTGTCGCCGTAGAGCTTGCTGTACGAATCCTCCACAGTCTTGAAGAACTGGGTCTCGTCATTGGCAAAATCTTTGTATTCATCGCTATTCTGCAGTTGTTTCACCTGTGCCGTGTCCTTTGCCTCTCGTGCCTGTGCTATCTTCTTGTTGATGCCCTCATGCCGCTGATGATAATCCTGGTAGAGCTTGTCGAGGTTCGCTTTCACCGAACCTATCTTCTGTTCGTACTCTTCGTTCATGGGACTGCCGGTCACCTTCACGTCCTCACCATAGTAGCCGGGATTGGTGTTGTCGCCATAGTTCTTCGCCGTGAGCGAGATTTTCACGTTCTCACCGCCCTTGGTCATGTAGGTGAAGGTGTAGGGAGCGTTCTTGGGACCCACGCCAATCATGCGAGCCTCGCTTATGGGGAGGGTAAAGGATACCTTGCCGTTCTTCACCACACCGGTAGCGAGGGGAGACTCGTCACGATGGGTAGCAGCCAATACCGCCTGCATCTCCGTTCCGTCGGGAATGCCCTTGATGGTGGCAGTCACCACGCTCTCGTTGGCATTCTGAGCATTGGCACTCACGAGAGAGAGGAGTGCCAATGCTGCTGATAAGATTGTTTTCTTCATTTTTTATTGTTGTTTTGTTTAAGAGAGTTTATACTTTACTTTTCCACGTTCTGCACGAAACTTCCGTTGCCGGGATTGTCGAGTGCGCCCTGTGGGAAGGGGAAGGTCCAGAGATGGGAAGTGGGCGCGAGACTCACTTGCTTGCCGTCCACCTCCTTGGTCAGTGTGCGGGCGTAGGTGCCTTCGGCATTGTAGCGACGGGCATCGATGAAGGGCACGATGGAGAAGATGAGCTGGTTGCCCTTGACCTGACGGATGTACTGGATTGCCTCTGCCTCGGTAGAGGCAGTGAGTGGCTGGTACTTCTCGGGCAGAATGTAGGTTTGGCGCACATGGTTGAGCACGTTCATCGCTTCAGCAATCTGTCCCTTGCGGGCGAGACACTCCGCCTTGATGAGGTACTGCTCCACGGTGCGCATTCCCTGATAGTTGATGTTGCCGTTGGTTAAGCCTTGATAGTACGTCTCGCTTCCCATGGTTCTCAGCTTCCAGTTGCTCAGGAAAAAAGCATCGCCTTCCTCGAAGCCCTCGGCTCTCGCCAGCGGCACTCTGTTGATGGTGGAAGCATAGGAGCTCTCCGCATAGTTGAAGTTGTAGCAATCCTTACTATCGAAGCCTAGTGGAGTTGGCAAGGAGGGATAAACGTTCTCTTGGTCTATCTTGCTCTTGTTCTCCTGGTAGAAACTTACCCAGTCCACGAGCTTGTTATTGATGGCAAGTGCCTTTTCCGCATACTCCAGCGCCTTGTCGTAGTTCATCATCTGCAGGTAGGTGCGGGCTAGCATGGCGTAGGCAGCTCCCTTGCCCGGATGCAAGAGGGTAGTGCCCATGTCGGGAAGGTCATCCACCGCCTCGGTCAAGTTGTTGAGAATGAAATCATAGATTTCCTGGATGGTGGCCTGATGGTAGGCGGCATCCTGCAAGCTGCTGGTGATGAGCGGCACGCTTAACTTGGCGGCAGCCGAGGAAGCCTCGTAGGTGTTGGCGTAGTAGTTGGCGAGGTTGAAGTAGTTCATCGCCCTCAGCACCTTGGCGTAAGCCATCACCTCCGCCTTCTCCTTGTCAGTGCCCTCGATGGTGGAGGGAACGTCCTCCAATATCAGGTTGCAGGTGTTGATGCTTCCGTATGCCGCATAATAAGTGCCCTCGTCCGAACTGTTCCAATAGGCGCGGTCGGTCTCTTCCTCCCAGTTGTAGTTCGCCTTGTACATGGGATAGTAGCTGGCGTAGGAGTTGGTGAGATACTGGTCATTGAGCAGGTAGTTGGCCTGTGTGATGGGCATTCGGTGGGTGCCGTATTCATAGCGCAGGAAAGCCTCATAGTCGGTGAGCGACTTGGGGATGCGCTTGCCTTTGGGCTCGATGTTGAGATAGTCGTCGCAAGAGGAGAATACCATAGTCATCCCCAGCAGCAACAATACCGTATATAATGTTTTCTTTTTCATCTTGATATCCGTTTTAGAAGTTGAGATAAATGCCGAGTACATAGTTGGTTGCATTGTAACCGCCGAGCTGATACTTCGCCTGGCTGCTCTTTGCCCAGAAGAAAGGGTTCTCCACATTGGCCTGGATGCGGGCGCTTTGCATATAGAGCGAGCGGCACACAGTCTTTGGCAGGTGATAAGCCAGCGAGATGTTGTTCAGACGGATGTAGCTGGCATCGAGGATGTTGATGTCGGCATAATAATAGGTATTATACAACGATGAAGCTGACCAATCGCTCTCGGCGAACACCGCCTTTGGCACATTGGTGTGCAGCTCGTCGCCAGCCTTCTGCCAACGGTCGGCGAGACCGGCGCTGGCTCCAGCGACGTTGCTGATGTAGCCGATGCTGGAGTAGGAACAGGCAAGAAACGCTGGGTTGGCGTTGCGCACCTTATGACCGCCGGCGAAGAGGAACTGCAGACTCAGGTCGAAGTTCTTGTAGCTCACGGATGTGCCGAAAGAACCGCTATACTTAGGGGTAGTGGTGCCTGCATACACTATGGCGTCGAGCGTGGTGGGCTGGTCGGAAACCTTCTCTCCGTTCTCGTTGTATACCTGTGGCAAACCTTCCTCGCTCAGCCCTGCCCACTTGTAGGCATAGATGGCATTATACTCGTTGCCGACGACGGGATAAGCGTAGGGATAGTCGAGCTGGAGAAAGTACACAGGGGCCTTCACGTTCACATAGGTCACCTTGTTCTTATTGTAAGCATAGGTCATGTTGGCGCGCCAAGAGAAGTCCTTGGCACGGACAATCTCGCCGCTGAGGGAGATTTCCACGCCGCGGTTGTACATCTCGCCATTGTTGATGGTATAGGTGCTGTAGCCCCATCCCTCGGTGGGGTTGCCCATGGTGCTTGCCAAGAGGTCCGTGCCCTTCTTGTTGTAATACTCGATGGTACCCGTGAGGCGGTTCTTCAGCATTGCGAAGTCCACGCCGATATTGAGGGTGTTGGTCTTCTCCCAGCTCAACATCGGGTTGGCACGCGACTGGACATAACCCTGCGTGCCGCCCACATGGCTGTTGTTGCTGTAGCCTGCCACCATGTAGGGGGCTGAGTTCTTCGACACGTTTCCGGCAATACCGTCAGAGACGCGGAGCTTCAGGTAGTCAACCCAGTGCACATGGAAGAACTTCTCCTTGCTGATGATCCAGCTGGCTCCCACCGACCAGATGGGCTTGTTCTGATATTTGGAACTGGTGCCCCAGAGGTTGGAGCGGTCCCAGCGCAAGCTGCCCGTCACGCTGTAGCGGTCGTCGTAAGTGTAGGCCGCGTTGCCGTAGACGGAGACGTAGCGGTTCACGTTCTCATAGCTGGCAGAGAGTGCCGATTCAAGCATGCTGCTATAACCCAGCACACCATTCACACCACTATTGATGGCCGCATTGTTTACCATGCTGGAGGAAAGCATCTGCGAGTCGTAGTTGAAGAGCTTGTTGCGGTGCAGTTCCTGCTTGTTTTGGATGGTCTCCGTACCGAGGATGGCGGTAACGCTGTGAACGTCGCTGAAGGTCTTGTCGAAGTTCAGCTGCTGGCGGAAGTTGTAAGCAGAGGTGTACTGGTCAGTACGGGTCAGGATGTCGCCGTAGGGAATCGCGTAGTCCACGGAGTTTTCCCCGGCTTCCACCGCATAGTTGTTCACAGTGCCTCTCACGCTTGCCGAAGCCTTGTTCTGCAAAGCCTCGCCACGGTAAGAGGCACGCTCGTATTGGAACGAGGCTGAATACTTCAACCAAGGAAAGAACTGTATGTTCAGACGGGCAAAGGTGCGCAGCGCCAACTCCTTGTTGGTGGTAATCTGTCGGCCCAACTCGTCCAAGGGGGTAATGTCCATGTTGTAGAGTCCATATTTCTGGTACAAAGCCAAAGTGCTGGCGTTGTATCTCTCGCTCATGGGCTTGGTATAGTTGCTGCCGTCGGCGTTCACCAAGTCATCGTAGGGCAAAATGGAATAACCCGGAGACAAAACGCTGTAGTCTTGCGTATTGTCCTCACCTATCTTGAAATAAGCTCCCAGGTCGAGCGAGAGCCACTTGGTGAAGTTGGTGGAATTTGTAAGGTTCAAGCCGAGCGACTGGTTGTTAGAGTACTTGTCCTCCTGGCTGTCGTGCTTGTAGGTGACGGATGCCTTGAAGAGGTTGTTCACCGAGTTGTTCACGATGTTGACGTTGTACTGCTGGTAGAGGGGATCGCGCTTGGCGTATTTCTCCATCTGGTCGTAGTAGTTGTATCCCTTGGCGGCAAGGCGGCTCAAGGTGGCGTTCATCTCGCTCTCGGAGATGTTGCCGGCATAATAGTTCAAGATGGAGCGGATGCCGGAACTGGGATAGATGTTCTGGCTCAGCATGTTCTTGGCGTAGTCCTGCACGCCCTCTCCCGTGAGGTTGGGGTTCTGCGCCGCCCATTCCTTCTCTAGCTCCACCACGAGGTCGGAACTGGCGAGGTTGCCGGTGTAATAAGAGTAAGGGTGCCAGGTGAGCGAAGCGTTGAAGGAAACGTTGGTCTTGCCCTTGGCTGCCGACTTCTTTGTGGTAATAACGATCACGCCGTTGGCGGCACGGGCACCGTAGATGGAGGCAGCGGCTGCATCCTTCAGCACGGTGATGCTCTCGATGTCGTCCATGTTGAGGTCGGGAAGGTCTTCCTCTATGCCGTTTCCGTTGCCCGTAAGTTTGGTCTTCTCCACAGGAAAGCCGTCGATGACATAGAGTGGAGAGGTGGAGGCGTTCATGGTGGTGACGCCTCGTATCAAACCATCGTTGTAGCCCGCCACTTCACCTGCTAGCACGGTGGAGAGATTGCTCAGTCGCTTGTCTTTCAAGTCGGAGGCGGTCACCTTGGTAAACGAACCCGTGGCGCGCTCCTTGGAGAGTGTCTGATAACCCGTTACCACCACGTCGTCGAGCAAGGTCTTGTTCTCCGACAGTACGATTTTCACATTCTCCTTGCCGCTCACCTTCACGTTCTGTGAGTCCATGCCTACATAGGAAACCAGCACTTGGCTGCACTCCTCGGGAATGTAGAAGGAGAAATGGCCGTCCTGGTCGGTCACGGTGCCGTAGGGAGAGCCTGGTACGCTCACTGTGGCTCCAATCATAGGTTCACCGTCCTCATCTACGATGCTACCTTCCAGGTAGCGGATGTCTGACTTGGCATTTCCGTCCTTCCTCTGTGCGGGCTGCGCCTGCGCCACCTTCTTCACGGTGATGAACTTGCCGTTCATCGAGCAGGAAAAGGGTTTGGTGCCGATGATTTGCTTCACGGCGTTCACCGCCGAGGCGTTCTTCACCTGCACGGTGACAGTGTAGGGCTTCACGTCTTCCACGACGAAGCTAACCTTGTAGTCCGACTTCTGCTGCACCATTCTCAGCGCAGCGGTCATCGGTTCGTTCTGCAGCGACAGGGTAATGCTGCCCTTCGCCTTCTGTGCACCTGCCGGAAGAACCGTCCAAACGGTTAGGAGGAGCAAGAAAATCACACGCTTAATTTCTCTCATAATCTCTCTTTTTATTTCGTTTTTGTTGCATGTTAACATTAGAAATACGTTTTTCGAACTAAAATGGTAACATTTATCTCAAAAAAAGTTTCATTTTCTTAATTGGGAATCAACTAAGAAAATGAAAAAAAGTGGGATTTTCGAGGTGTTTTTCCTCCATATTGAAGGTTTTTAAGTTGGGAAATGGGGGAGCTGAAAAAATAATTGAGATTCTGAGATTTGAGATTCCAAGGCAGAAAGTACCCTACTCCACGACTATCTTGCCAGCCCTGATCGACATCTTGGCGATTCCGAGGTCATTGAGCAGCTGCACCGCCTCCTCGGCGGTGCCTCTCCTCTCCGAAGCAAAGTCCAGGTGGATGGTCTTGGCTGAGGGATTACGGAACTCCACACCCAACTGATAGTGCGCTGCCAAGTCGCCCACCACATACTCCAAAGTTTTGCCACGGTAACTGTACACGCCTTCCGCCCACGCTGTGGTCTCTTCCGCATCCACAGTCTTCACCTGGGTTTGCATCGTCTCTTGGTTGGTAGAGTACTCCTGTCCGGGAGAGAGGACCACGGGGGCTTGTTTGCCGCCCTTGGCGAGCACCGCCACGCTTCCCTCCACGAGCGTCACCCTGCACTCCCTTTCAGAATAAGCCCTCACATTGAACGTGGTGCCCAAGTCCTTGGTGAGAACGCCCCCGGCATCTACTATGAATGGAGCCGCAGCATTGTGCTTCACACGGAAGAAAGCCTCTCCCTCCAGACTTACGACGCGCTGCTTGCCCTTCTCGAAGCGGTGGGGATAAGTGAGCTTGCTATTGCCGTTGAGCTTTACCTCGGTGCCGTCGGCAAGCGTGAGCGTAATCATCTCGCCATCGGCGGTCTGCAGGGTGGCAGTCGCCGTCTCGGTAGAGCCATCAGATGCAAGCATCCTCTTGCCAGCTTCATTCCCATTCCTTGCCCATTGCCATACCAGCACGACCGCCAACATGGCGGCAGCACCCAACAGGGTACCCATCCAGGGCCTGACCCATGCCCAGAGCAGAGTTTCCTTGGGCTCGCCCAGTTCAGTCTCGTCCTTGTTTTCCCTTGGCTCCGCCTTGCCGATGATTTTCTCCAGTTCGGCGTCCAGGTCGGGAAGAGGGCAGTGGGTGCGCAGCATACCCTGTTCGATGGCAACCAAGTCCTGGATGTCATTCTGTAAGTTCTCGTCGTTGAAAATATCCGTTTTCTTCATCATGTTTCTATTTCTTTACCTAAAACAATACGTTCTACCTTTCAAAATGGTAACACCCGTTTTAGGATTATTTTTTCTTGTAATGTTCTCTTAATAGTTTCAGGGCCCTCATAATGTGTCTTTTCACCGTTTCCTGACAGATGTTCATCTCCGCTGCCACCTCCCGGTATTTTTTGTGGTTAAGATAACATTCCTCCAGAACATGACGGGTGGTGTCGGGCAAGAGGTCGAGCATCTCATCCACCTGTCGCAGCCGTTCCCCGTTCTCCTCGCTGTCTGCACAACACTCGTCGACGGCATGGAGGTAGTAGTCGGCATACTGGGCGCGAACGGCATTGCGGCGCAGGTGGTCGAGGCACCGGTTGCGCACGGTCTTCATCAGGAAAGCAGGGAGCGTGGCTGGATTGCAAGAGCCAAAGTCTGCCCATACGCGGGCGAACGTCTCACTCACGATGTCGCGGCTCGCCTCCGCATCCTTCAGCAGTTGCAAGGCGTAATAATATAGTTTGGGATATTGGGCCTTGAAGATGAGCCCAAAAGCCTCTCTCTTGTCCTTTTCCTCCATCATAGCTAATCTTTCCCTTTTGCCTAAATTAAATGTCTTTTTATCCTTTTACTTTTTTACCTTTAATTCTCGTTCATGATTTTCATGTACTCTTCATAGGAAATGTACCTGCCACCCACTAGCTCTCCTGTCTCGCTGTCCCACACCTCCATGCTTGCGGCGAAGCAACCGTCGTCATCGTCCAGATGGGAGTCGGGAAAGTAGAGTCCCTCCGCAGTATCGTCTATCTCGAATATCATGATTCCTTTCCTGTTAAATGTTAGTGACTGGCTGCAAAGGTACGGATTTTCCCTAACATACCCACATTTTTTGGACAATTTGTCATGTTTTCCTGCACTTTTTAGAAGAAAAGTCCGTACCTTTGCACCCCGAAAGCCGTTGGCTAACCATGCCGACGGCTTTATTTATTATTCATTTACAAACATTTTAATTAATGTACAAGACAATTTACAACAAGTGCAGCAGCCTTTGGTTCAACTGCTTCTCCAACAAGGGCTACGCCCTCTTCTCCGTCTTGGGAAGAGAGGTGCTCGTGGGAGCCTTGAGCGTAGCCACTTTGAGCCACGCCAAGGCGGAGGGCATCAGCATCGAGGGCATGAAGGCCGACTCCGCGCTCTACAAGGGCGGAAAAGCCTACGAGCTGGATGCGGTGAGCGTAACCGGTTCCCGTGCGCCGATGACTGTGGAACTGTCACCCAAGATTGTGTCTGTCATTACCCGTGACGACATTCATCGTGCGGCGGCGCAGACCATCAACGACGTATTGAAATTAGCCACGGGCGTGGATGTCCGTCAGCGCGGTGGCTTTGGTGTTCAGACGGACATCTCCATCAACGGTGGAACCTTCGACCAGATTACCATTCTCCTGAATGGGGTCAACATCTCCAACCCGCAGACGGGACACAATGCCTCCGACTTTCCCGTAACCCTCGCCGACATCGATCACATCGAAGTGCTCGAAGGGGCAGCCTCGCGACTCTTCGGAACGTCCGCCTTCAACGGTGCCATCAACATCGTGACCAAGAAGGCGCAAGACCCTCGTGTGCAAGCTAGCGTGGAGGGAGGTTCCTTCGGCAGCTTCGGGGCACAGGGACGCATCCAGACGGCTATGAAAACGGGAAAGTGGCATCACGGCTACTCCGTGAGCGGAGGATACAAGCGATCGGACGGAGGCACGGAGAACAGCGATTTCGAGAAGGGACAGGGCTACGGCAACTTCTCCTTCTCCTACAACCGCCGTTTCGACATCGGGGTACAGGCAGGCTTCGCCACGCAGAGTTATGGGGCAAACACCTTCTATTCCGCCAAGTACAACAACCAATACGAGAAGACCAAGCACGGCATCGTCTCCCTCAACTTGAGCCTGCACGACCAGGAAAAGACGTGGGAGGTCTCCCCTACCTTGCATTATAACAAGTTCAAGGACCACTACCAGCTGATTCGTGGACAAGAAGGTGCCAAGGCCGGCGAGAACTACCACGACCTCGACATCTGGGGCGGCGGACTGAACGCCAACCTCTCCTGGTTCCTGGGCAAAACCGCCGTAGGCTTCGACATCAGCAAGGAGCGCATCTACTCCACCGCCCTCGGATCCGCCCTTGCAGAGAGTGAATACAAGAACATTTCTGGTTCCGACCGCAAATACGACCACAAGGGCGAGCGCACCAACACCAACATCATGCTGGAGCACAACTTCATCTTCGGAGGCTTTACCCTGTCGGCTGGCGTATTGGCCAACAAGAACACAGGGCTCGACAACGACTTCCGCTTCTATCCCGGCGTGGACGTAAGTTACCGTCCTTCCGACAACTGGAAGTTCTATGCCTCCTGGAACAAGGCACTCCGAATGCCCACCTATACCGACCTATATATAAGTAATGTAGTGCAGCAAGGCGACAAGAGCCTCAACCCCGAGAAGAACTCTACCTTCAAGGTGGGTGCGCAGTATCGCCGTCCCGGCTTCTCAGCCGTGTGGAGCGGTTTCTACGCCCACGGCACCGACATGATAGACTGGGTACAGACCTCGACAACGGAGCAGCAGGACAGCAAGTATCATGTGATGAACATCGGCAAGCTCGACAACATGGGCTGCAATCTCGACGCCACCTTCTACATGCAAGAGTTGATTCCGCATCGTTTCATCACCCGCATCAATATTGGCTACGCCTACATCCACCAGGACCACAAGACCGATGCCACCATTCTGAAGTCGCTCTACGCCCTGGAGTACTTGAAACACAAGGCAGTGTTCGGTCTCGACCATCAGATATGGAACAAGCTCTCCGCCTCCTGGAGCGTGCGCTGGCAGCAGCGCATGAACGGCTACCATCCCTACACCAAGGTAGACTGCAAACTGATGTGGGACGAGAAGAAGTACAGCATCTACGTGAAGGCCGACAACCTCACCTGCCACCGCTACTACGACCTCAGCAACGTGAAGCAGCCCGGACTGTGGATTATGGCTGGAGCTAGCGTGAACATTGGCTGGTAAGAGACGAATATTCGGCGAATATTCGAACGAAACCCGAGCCTTGAAGTAAACTTTCGTTAGTCACTTCAAGGCTCGTTCCTTTATAAGCAAAATTAACGGGATAGGCTGCAAAACCCTAAAAAAATGTCTTTATCCTCCCGAAAATTTGCGCTTACAGATGTTTTTCACTACCTTTGCACCCGTATTGACGAATTCACTAACAATGATGACAAGCAAGAAATCACGCAGACGGGGCCTCATCACCCTATTACTCACCGTTTTGTCGCTATGCACCTACAACGACAACAAGGCACAGGCGGAGATTCCCAAGAAGGATACCTTGCAGACCTTCTCTCCCGGTGACATCGTGCCCGCATCGGTTGTAGAGAAAGCGGGAGCCAAGAGTTTCTTCTTCTCCATCCCCATCCCCGACAACATCTTCGCCTTGATGCAGGGCAAGAGCTTTAAGGCAAACTGTACCGTGCCACGCAGCAGTCTGCGCTATCTGCAATGTCTGTATGTAGACAAGGACGGAAAGATTCTCGTGGGCGAGATGGTGGTGAACAAGAGGGTGGCAGACGACGTACTCGACATCTTCTACCAACTCTATCAGGCGAAGTACCCCATCGAGAAGATGCTGCTGATAGACTACTGGAACGCCGACGACGAGAGAGCTATGCGCGACAACAACTCCTCCTCCTTCAACTTCCGCTTCATCTCGCACACCAAGACGGTTTCGAAGCACGGCAAAGGACTCGCCATCGACATCAATACGCTCTACAACCCCTACCACAAGGTGCTGCGCAATGGCAAAGAGGTGATAGAGCCAGCCACTGGCAAGCCCTATCTCGACCGCACCAAGAAGTTTGACTACAAGATTGAGAAGGGCGACCTCTGCTACCGTCTCTTCACGGAAAAGGGGTTCAAATGGGGCGGCGACTGGACTAGCCGCAAGGACTACCAACATTTTGAATTACCATAATCACAGTATTCATCAATATCTTACAAGACAAAGCATCATGAAGTACATTCTATTAGATTTCGACGGCACCATCGGCGACTCACAAGCACTCATCGTAAGGACTTTCCAAGACTCCATGCGCCAAATGGGCAGGGAGGTGAAGTCGGCGGAGGAATGCGCCAGCACCATCGGCATGCGTCTGAGCGAGGCATTCTCCCATCTCTATAATATCTCCATCGAGGAAGGCGAGAAATGCGCCGAGGTTTATCACAAGATTTTCCTGGAGAACTGGGAAGCCTTGGGCATGAAGCCCTTCCCCCACACCGTGGAGACCATCCAGGAACTGCACCGCAGGGGATTCGTCCTGGCAGTGACAAGCAGCCGTGGGCGTGATTCATTGCTCGAACTCATCCGCCAGATGGGCTTCGAGGACTGCATCTCCTCGGTGGTGGCTCAGGAGGACGTAACCCGCGTAAAACCTGAACCCGACATGGTGTTCAAGGCTTTGATGGAGATTGCCGGACAGAAGGTGGATAAGGATGACAGTCATGTATTGCCCGAAGACCAGAGGCCGATGCTTTCTGACACCATTGTGGTGGGCGACATGAACTTCGACGTGGACATGGCGCACAATGCCGGGGTAAAGGCTTGCGCCGTGACCTATGGCAACGGAACGAGAGAGCAATTGGCCTCGGCAGAATGGATGATTGAAGATTTTGCAGAGCTGTCGGAGATAGTATCGTAACGACAGCTCTGCAATGCAAAAAGAATATCGAATAAAACCATAAACCAATCGGCTTATTTCATCGGTTACTTCATCACCCATTTCTTACCTTTGTGGATGTACATACCTGGGACCATAGGAGTGACTTTCTGGCCTGCTAGGTTATAGTAGCCGTTGTCGGCCGTAGCGCCCTGGTGGTCTGTGTCCTCACAGCCTACCATCTTGATGCCCGAGGGAACGTTGTTGCCCAGTCGGTAGAGCTTCACGCCGTGACTAGGAACCTTGGCTGTGAGAGTGCCTGTGGCTGTGCCAACGGTCTTTTTCTCCCATATGTCATAGACTGGTACTGTCTCGTCGGCCTTGTAACCCAACTGGGTGAGGTCGAAGGTGTAACCGCTGTTCTTGGTTACATAGAACTGGAAGTCCATCGTAGTACCGGTGCTGTTAGGATTGTCGGTGTCACAGCTGGTATCGTAACCGCAAGCGTCCTGTCTGGTCGATAGCCTTGTGTATCATGTGTATTTCGTCGGTATAGAACGGACGGGAGAGATTGTCTATCTTGATGAAGTCGACACCCCAGCTGGCATAGAGGTCCATGATGCTGTTGTAGTAGAGTTGTCCATATTCGTTGTTCTGCACCAAGAGATTGTCCTTGAGCCAGGTGCATGGCGATGTGGTGCCGTTGTACACTTTCGACCACGCCGTGCCCTCGCTGCCTTTCAGCTTATACTTGGTGGAACCCACTACAGCCTTGGGCACGCCTCGAATGATGTGGATGCCAAACTTCAGCCCCATGGCGTGCAGTTTGTCGGCGAGAGCCTTGAAGCCTTCGTTGGTACCGTTGTTCATGGTCGAGGGGAATCGGGTTGGCGATGGCAGATACCCCCTACCCAATAGGCTAGAGGCTCTGCTTTTGGGATGGGGGCTGCTGAATAGTTACAAGTGCTTACGTGTTCTTCAAAAAAACATTAAAAATAAAAGCGTTCTTTTGCAATCTCCTCCTTTTTTCCTATATTTGCAATTCTTGAAAAGCAAGATGGAAGAATATTTTCCAAGAATATAAGAAGAAAGGTTAAAACGAAAGAATAGATATAATGGCAAACGATGCTAAACTTACACCCATGATGCGGCAATTCTTCGAGATGAAATCCAAACATCCTGAGGCATTGCTGCTTTTCCGTTGTGGCGACTTCTACGAAACTTATTGCGAAGATGCTGTGGAGGCTTCCAAAGTGCTCGGCATCACCTTGACCCGCCGTAACAACGGTGGGCAGTCGGGGGCTATGGAGATGGCGGGGTTCCCTCACCATGCTCTCGACACCTACTTGCCCAAGCTGATTAGGGCTGGCAAACGTGTGGCGGTTTGCGACCAGCTGGAAGATCCTAAGAAGAAAAGGATGGAAATCAAGGGAAAGAAAGGCTTGAGCCAGATGGACAAAATGGTGAAGCGAGGCATCACCGAACTCGTAACTCCGGGTGTGGCGATGGGCGACAACGTCTTGAACTATAAAGAGAACAACTTCCTTGCCGCCGTACATTTCGGCAAGGCTTCCTGTGGCGTGGGGTTCCTCGACATCTCTACGGGTGAGTTCCTAACCGGTGAGGGAACGCCCGACTATGTGGAGAAGTTGATGGGCAACTTCCAACCGAAGGAGGTGCTATATGACCGCGCCATGAAGTCGAAGTTTGAACAATGTTTCGGAACCAAATACTGTACCTTTGAACTCGATGACTGGGTTTTCACCGAGCAGACGGCTCGACAGAAACTCCTCTCTCACTTCAAGACCAAGAACCTGAAGGGCTTCGGTGTGGAACATCTGAAGAATGGCATCATCGCCAGCGGTGCCATTATGCAGTATCTAGAGATAACGCAACATACGCAAATCAATCATATCACGGCTCTTTCCCGCATTGAGGAAGACAAGTTTGTGCGCATGGACAGGTTTACCATCCGAAGTCTCGAGTTGGTGGCTCCAATGCAGGAGGACGGTTCTTCGCTCCTGAATGTGATCGACCGTACGGTGACAGCTATGGGCGGCCGTATGCTCAGGCGTTGGCTTGTATTCCCTTTGAAGGAAGTTCGCCCCATCAACGAGCGCCTCGATATCGTGGAATACTTCTTCAAGGAGCCAGAGTTCCGCCAGTTGTTGGATGACCAGTTGCACCGCATCGGAGACTTGGAGCGCATCATCTCCAAGGTTGCCGTAGGCAGGGTCTCGCCTCGCGAGGTCGTGCAGTTGCAGCATGCCCTGGAAGCCATCCAACCAATCAAAGTGGCTTGTCAACATGCCAAGAATGATGCCTTGAAGAGAGTAGGGGAGCAACTCAATCTCTGTGAGACGTTGAAAGACAGGATTGCCAAGGAAATCCAACCAGACCCTCCTCAGCTCGTCAACAAGGGTGATGTCATCGCTGATGGCTACAATGCCGAGCTTGATGACCTGCGTGCCATCAGCCGACATGGCAAAGACTATTTGCTCAAGATACAAGAGAGGGAGATAGAGAAGACGGGAATCTCCAGTCTGAAGGTGGGCTATAACAATGTGTTTGGCTATTATCTAGAAGTACGCAATACCTTCAAGGACAAGGTGCCAGAGGAATGGATTCGCAAGCAGACGCTGGCGCAGGCTGAACGATACATAACCCAGGAGTTGAAGGAGTATGAGGAGAAAATATTGGGTGCCGACGAGAAAATTTTGATTTTGGAGGCTCAGCTCTTCAACGAACTTATTGCGTCTATGCAGGACTATATCCCCCAAATCCAGATTAACGCCAACTTGATTGCCCGTATGGACTGCTTGTTGTCTTTTGCCAAGGCTTCTGACGAGCATCGCTACGTGCGTCCTGCCATAGATGATTCCGAGATACTTGACGTCAAGCAAGGACGTCACCCTGTCATCGAAACCCAGCTGCCTTTGGGCGAGCAATATGTACCAAACGATGTGTTGCTCGATACAGAAAAACAGCAGATAATGATGATTACGGGCCCTAACATGGCAGGTAAGTCTGCCTTGCTGCGCCAAACGGCACTGATAGTGTTGTTGGCACAAGTGGGTTGCTTCGTGCCGGCAGAGAGTGCGAGAGTGGGCCTGGTGGATAAGATTTTTACTCGTGTTGGTGCCAGCGATAACATCTCACTGGGTGAATCTACCTTTATGGTGGAGATGACGGAGGCCTCTAATATATTAAATAATGTGTCGCCTCGGTCATTGGTGCTCTTCGATGAGTTGGGGCGTGGCACTTCCACCTACGATGGCATCTCCATTGCTTGGGCAATCGTGGAGTATCTGCATGAGCACAAGAAGGCCAATGCCCGTACGCTCTTTGCCACCCACTACCATGAACTGAACGAAATGGAGAAGAACTTCCCCCGCATCAAGAACTTCAATGTGAGTGTGAAGGAGGTTGATGGCAAGGTTATTTTCCTGCGTAAGTTGGAGCCAGGTGGAAGCGAGCACTCCTTTGGTATTCATGTGGCGGAGATAGCCGGTATGCCCCGCAGTATCGTGAAACGTGCCACTGTCATCTTGAAACAGTTGGAGGATGACAATGCCGGGGTGGGAGGTGCCGGCAAGCCAAATATGCAGCACTTGGACGAGCCTAAGGATGGCGTGCAACTCAGTTTCTTCCAGTTAGATGACCCTGTATTGAGTCAGATACGTGATGAGATTCTGGGGTTGGACATCAACAACCTCACACCTGTGGAGGCACTCAACAAGCTCAATGAAATCAAGAAGATATTGTTGGGGCGGCAATAAGTCTATTTCAAGTATTCGCCGAAGTCTGTGAGTCGCATGTCGCCCTTCCTGAGAAAGGTGTCATGCATGGCGAGGGCGGCCCTCATGCTCTGTGGCTCGTGTCCCTTCTCCGCCAATTTCAGGTATTCGCGCAGCATTGGGCGATAGTCTGGGTGAGCACAGTTCTCGATGATTTCCTGGGCACGGCGCAAAGGACCCTTACCACGGAGGTCAGCGACACCTTGCTCGGTGACGATGACATCCACATCGTGTTCGGTGCTATCCACATGACTACACATTGGTACGATGGCTGAGATGCAACCATTCTTAGTGGTGCTCTGGGTCGTAAAAATGGAGATGAAACCATTGCGCTCATAGTCGCAAGAACCACCGATACCATTCATCAACTTACTGCCGCAGATGTGGCTGGAGTTCTCGTTGCCGTAAATGTCGCACTCGATGGCAGTGTTCATGGCGATGACCCCCAGTCGGCGAATCACCTCTGGAGAGTTGGAAATCTCGCTTTGGCGGATGGTGAGGTGCTGCTTGAAGTAGTCGATGTCGTCATATACTTCTTTCAATGTATCGTTGGTCACGGTGAGTGATGAGCAGGAGGCATCCTTGATACGTCCTTCACGCATATATTTGACCACAGCATCCTGCACAACCTCGGTATATACACTGAACACGGGTACGTTCGGATTCTGCCCCAATGCCTCCAGCACGGCATTGGAAGTGACACCTACACCGCTCTGCAATGGCAAGAACTGTGGAGGAATATGACCTTTCTTCAAGTCGCTGATCAAGAAGTCGGCCACGTTGTGTCCCATCTGCTCTGTCACTGGGTCGAGTGGCTTGAAGGCACGGGCCTCCTCAGGAATATTGCATTCCACAACCCCTATTATCTTATGGGCGTCAATCTCCACATACTCCTTGCCAATACGGTCGCTTACGTTCATGATGGGGATAGGAGTACGGAAAGGGCACTCTGCGATTTCATACACATCATGCAGATAACGTGAGGCTGTGCTGTGGAAGGTATTTTTCTCGATGAGCACTTTCTTGGCAAGGCGGACGATGGTGGGTACGATGCCACCGGCTGAGGTAAGGAATGCCTTGCAGATAGTTTCGCCTTCCTCTAGGTCTGACACCTCGATGACAGCAAGGTCTATCTCGCCATAGAAGCCACGGCGCAGACGCTCTGCCATATGCCCGAGGTGCATATCCTCGTAGTCAATCTCGCCGAGATTAGTATGAGTTCTAAAGTCCTTGTTGGTGGAAAATGGCGCACGGAACTTGATGGCATGTGCCGCAGCCATGTCACCCTCGATGCTTTGTGAGGTGGATGCTCCTGTCAAGATTCCTACCTGGAATGGACGACCTGCCTCGTGTTCGGCGATGGCTCTCTTGGAGAGTTCGCGGAAAGTAGCCTTAGGTACGCCATTAGGAGTAAACCCACTCAGTCCGATGTTGTCCTGGTCATTTATCATTGCCGCTGCCTCGGCAGCTGTCAGTCTTGTGTATGCCATTTCTTCAGTTTATTCTTTTTTTGTGGCTGCAAAGTTACACAAATCTTTTCATATTGACTAATCTTTTGATGATTTTATGCAAAGAAAGGACTATTTGCTTATGATTCTCGTATAAATAT
This sequence comes from Bacteroidaceae bacterium, assembly GCA_963594995.1. Lineage (GTDB taxonomy): Bacteria > Bacteroidota > Bacteroidia > Bacteroidales > Bacteroidaceae > Prevotella. The sequence goes on along the minus strand of CAVBGK010000014.1, from coordinate 31,880 downwards.
ACAAAATACACGCTTCTTTTTCTCGTTGTTGGAAAGAGGTTATTTGACGCTCCACTCGAACAAGCCACAAGACTGTTTTTCAGGTTGTTTGAGTTCGAGTTTCACAGCCATTGTATTCACAGGGTCGAAATTCACTGTGCAGGCTACACCTTTCTGGATAGGATAGTTGTCTGCACCTGTCACTTCTTTCCAACTGCCAGTCTCATCCTGGTAGTAAATCTTCCAATAGTCTGGTACTTTGCAACCACCCCATGGTTGGTCATCATACCAATATACGGTACTTGACTTGATTTCTTTTGCCTCTTGGAATGTATAGCTAATCCATTCCGTGGTGTTCTGCTTAGGCCACCAGTGGCAATATGGAATAGAGCGGTCGTTCTCGTCGGCAGGTACCAAGCCGTCGGTGATGCTGCTCTTGGCTGGTACAGGAGAAGAAAACTCAACTTTCGCCTCGGAAGCTAATGTGGCTGGGGCTGATGGGCGAGCTGCCTTCACATCCTGTGGTAACCAAACCTTCATGTTGCCATTGCCACGATGTGCCCATGCGAAGTAAGGGATGAGCTTCAGACTCTCGTCCTTGGCAGTGAGTTTGCCGCTCTTGTCGAAGGCAAGTGTCTGTACGGGAGATGCCAATGTCTCCAACTCCAAGTTCTTGTAGAGGTTCAACGCATTCTTATACTCCTTAGAAATAAATCCATCGTAGGAGAGTTTACCTTCGGTGAAGGTTGGTTCTTGATTTTCCAAGATACTCATGATGTCAAAGTTGTTGTCTGGCCATTCTGCGCTATAGACCAGAGGACCACGCTCGATGCTCACGCAACCACGGTCGGCTTCCACCTTGTTGTTGGCACGCACGGTACGAGTTTCCATATCGAAGTGAACACGAACCATATCGCCTTTCTTCCACTTGCGGTTGATGGTGTAGTAGCCATCCTCTGTCACCTTGGCATTTACCCTCTTGCCGTTTACTGCGATGGTGTAGCCCAGACGCTTGCCGTCGCTGTAATAGTAGAGGTCGCTAGGAACAGGCTGTCCCTTCACCCATCCTGGAATGCGAATCTTCATGCCGAACTGCCCCGCCTTGTTATCATCCACTTTGATGGCGATGTCACCGTTCCAGGGATATTGGGTATCTTGGCTGAGGGCAACTTTCTTGCCTGCTATGCTCAGAGAAGATGAGTTGCTCAAGAAGAGGTTGACATATACGTTGCGATCTTTCACGGCATATACATAACCAGGGAGTGATGGCAAGAAGCGGCAGACGTTGCTAGGGCAGCAAGCACACCCAAACCATGCCTGGCGTTGGTGCTGCCCCATGCTCTCCAATGGGTTAGGGTAGAAGAATCCGCCACCGTCCATGCTCACACCACTGATGAGGCCATTGTAGAGAGTGCGCTCCAAGACATCGTAATACTTGCTTTCTCCATGGAGGAGGAAAAGGCGATAGTTGACATATACATTGCCGATGGCGGCACAAGTCTCACAGTATGCGCTCATGTTTGGCAAGTAATAGTTGGGGCCGAAGGCCTCGCCGTTGTTGGTGGCGCCGATACCACCGGTGATATAGAGCTTCTTGCTCACGATGTTATCCCAGATGCGGTCGATGGCATGGACGTAAGCGGTATCGCCTGTGAGGGCAGCAACATCTGCCATACCAGCATACATATAGGTGGCACGAACGGCATGTCCTACAGCCTCGTCCTGTTCCAGCACAGGCTTGTGGCTCTGAGAGTATTCGGTCTTAATCTTGGTCTTGCCGCGGTAGTCGAGGAAGAACTTAGCCTCGTCGAGATACTTCTTGTTGCCTGTGATGAGATAGAGGCGGCATAGGGCCATCTCTGCAATCTGGTGTCCAGGGACGACACAAGCCTGTCCTGCCTTAGGTCCCACCTCCTTGACCACGCAGTCGGCATAGCGGATGGCAATGTCGAGGAACTTGCGGCTGCCGGTAGCTTGGTAATGTGCGACAGCACCTTCTACCATGTGACCGAGGTTATAAAGTTCATGACTCAAATCCTCTTCCATGCTCCATCGTTTGTCGCCAGCCCAAAAATGGGGATGCTTTGGATTTTGGGTTCGGGCAGTGTAGAGGTAGCCATCTGGCTCTTGTGCCTTTCCGATGATGTCGAGCACACTGTCAATATAGGCTTTGAGTTTCTTGTCTGGATATGTCTGGAGCACATAGCTGGCACCCTCGATGGTCTTGTATGGGTCGGTGTCGTCGAAACTGTAAGGCATTAACTTTCCAACGTCATACTTGTCGCTAGGGTGAGCGGCACGCTCGAAGTTCTTGTATCTTCCTTCACTCTCACACTTGCTGAAAGCCAACGGAATGGTCACCTTGCGAGAGGTCTCGATGCGTTGTCCCCAAAAAGAGTTGTTCCACACTTTTACAGATGTGAATGGTACTGGTGTGATAGGGTAGCCAGCACTTTTCACCTTTTGAGCCGAGGCTGGCATCAGTGCCAATGCCGCCAAGGCTATGGTCATGAAAATCTTCTTCATTATAATATTTAATGTTTTGTTATACTATTGAATGAATCCAAGCGTCGATGGTGTAAGGGGCATTGCGTAGGATGTCGCTCTTTGCGTGAAACTTCTTTTCCGCTTCTGCCTGTTGCCTATAGTAATAACGTATGTTGGTTACGATTAATTGTGCATTGCCAGAAACTATTTCCAATTTTCCGTCTTGGCAGAGCTGTGAGGATGTAAGGATAGTGCAATTCATTAAGATTATAATCCCAAAAAGTGGCAAAACAAGCCAAAATATACGATTGAACTTGTTTTTGGGACGATTCTGTCACGTTTATTATAAATATTATTGTAATTTTGTACCTGAAAGAAAAAATTTAGTTTTGGAAAGACTAGAAAGAACAAAAGTTAAATACAATATGAAATCAAATCAGTTTACGTTGGCTTTGGAAACTGTTTTTTGCTCTCTCGTCTTATATTCTTTTTCTCCAGTTCGTACTCATGGCATGGGTACTATGAAGAGAAAAGAACCTAAGGCGGCGAAGCAACTGCCAGTCTCCAAGGTTTTGGTAGCGGATAAGTCTAAGCCTAGGCAAATCGTCAAGGTCGATCCTGTGGTGGTGACTAGTCCTGTAGGCACTGCCCCTGTACTTCCTTATAGGGCTTGGGTAACTTATTCTAATGGCACAGGTGGGTATCGCCAGGTGCGATGGAATAATTCTTCTCTGGCCGAGGAGATGTCGGAGGCTAGTGAAGAAAAACATGCTGTGGGTAGCCAATATACAGTGAATGGTTATATAATCGGTGACGAGACTACCGAGAATGGTTTTCCTGTTTCTGCCAAGGTCAACGTGGCAAATGAGGCTGCTCCCGTTCCTTCGCAGGAAAAAGCCCATACTTTCTCATTGGCGGATGTGACCATCGATGGTGACAATAGGTTGACACATAACCGTGACGAGGCGTTACGGGAGATTTGTTCTTGGGACATAACCCAGCAACTTTACAACTATCGTGATACGTATGGGATGAGCACTGAAGGCTATGTTAAGTCGGATGGTTGGGATTCTCCCGATACCAAGCTTAAAGGTCATGGCTCTGGGCATTATATGTCGGCTATTGCCCAAGCATACGTTGTGACAAAGGATACCCTACAGAAAGAAATCCTGCGCAAGAATATCACAAGAATGGTCAATGAGTTGCGTGAGTGCCAGGAACGTACCTTTGTGTTTGACAAGAAATTAAACCGCTATTGGGAGGCTCGTGACTTTGCGCCAGAGGAGGAACTTCGAGGCTTGAAGGGTACTTGGGATGCTTTCGACGAGTATAAGCTGCATCCTGAGAAATATGGTTATGGTTATCTGAACGCTATTCCTGCACAGCACTGTGCCCTGATAGAGATGTATAGGGCCTATAACAACTCAGATTGGGTTTGGGCTCCTTATTATACAGTTCATAAGCAGTTGGCAGGACTTATAGACATAGCTACCTACTTTGATGACAAGGAAATTGCCGACAAGGCCTTGCTGATAGCCAAGGACATGGGACTTTGGGTATGGAATCGTATGCATTACCGTACCTACGTCAAGAAAGACGGAACTCAAGATGAGCGACGTGCCAAGCCAGGCAATCGATATGAAATGTGGGATATGTATATCGCTGGTGAGGTAGGTGGCATGAGTGAGTCACTGGCTAGAATCTCGGAAATGGTGAGCGACAAGGAAGAGAAAGCTAAGTTGATAGAGGCGGCAAGTTACTTCGATGCACCTAAGTTCTACAATCCGTTGTCGAAGAACGTTGATGACATCCGCACACGGCATGCCAACCAACATATTCCGATGATTATCGGTGCTTTGCGTAGCTACAAGTCCAATCAGAATCCTTATTATTATCATCTTTCCAAGAATTTTTGGAATTTGGTACAAGGTAGATACCTATATGCTACAGGAGGTGTGGGCAACGGCGAGATGTTCAGACAGCCTTATGCGCAAATATTGAGCATGGCGACGAATGGTATGCAAGAGGGTGAGGTACAGGCTAATCCTGACATCAATGAGACGTGCTGTACCTATAATCTACTCAAGTTGACAAAAGGCCTGAATTGCTATGATCCAGACAATGCCGCTTATATGGATTATTATGAGCGTGGCTTGTATAACCAGATTATTGGTTCTTTAAATCCTGAACGGTACCAGACTTGCTATCAATATGCGGTCGGTCTTAATGCGAGCAAACCTTTTGGCAACGAGACTCCACAAAGTTCTTGTTGTGGCGGCACCGGGTCTGAGAATCATACCAAATATCAGGAAGCGGCCTATTTTGCCTCAGGAAACACGTTGTGGGTGGGACTTTACATACCATCTACCCTTCACTGGAAAGAACAGGGAGTGACCTTGAGGCAAGAGTGCCAGTGGCCAGCACAACATTCTACCGTTAAGATCGAAAAGGTGGAAGGGGGCAGCAAGTCCTTGACCATCAAGCTACGTATTCCTTATTGGGCGACTGAAGGTTTTAAGGTGACGAAGAATGGAAAGGCTGTCCGTGCCGATTATACACCTAGCTCATACATTGCCTTGCAGGATGAGGCGTGGAAGGAAGGAGATGTCATAGATATAGATATGCCTTTCACCAAACATATTGAGTATGGCGCAGACAAACTGTCGAGCGAAGTGGCTAGTTTGGATGGAACTCCTCTGAAAACTTCTTGGGTGGGAACTTTAATGTATGGTCCTTTGGCGATGACAGGGACTGGTGCCACCATCTGGAAGCAAGCTACACTAAACCTGGATTCACAATTGAATGCCATCCAGGTGGTAGATGCTCACGGAAGTAACTCTGGCGTAGATGCCAACCTGGTGGTATTGGAAGTGGACGGAAAAACGTTCTTGCCTGATTATTACAGGAATGTGAACTCCACCCACTATTATCGAATCAACATGACCGACGCTCCTATGGCGAAGAAGGCTAGTCTGGACTTTACAGAACTGAACTCACTGATAGGCATGGCTACACAACGTAAGGCAGCCCAAGAGAAATGGAATGCACTCTCGAATAAAGTTCCGGAATATGCGCCTTGGGCTCCTTTTGGCTACGAACGTATGTTGAAGGCAATGGAACAAGCGCAAGCATTGATGACAAAGAAAAAGAAACTGGTTACTGCTGATGAGTTGGAGGGTACAACCTCTATTCTCAACAAGGCAGTCAATACCATGCGCCCTGGCAATCTTGCGGAGATAGAAGATCTCAAACCTCTCTCTACGTTGCTTCGCAGAGCAGGTTATCCTGATGAGAATACCAACAAGGATTTGCGTGAAGCCATCGAGTATGGCAGAATGGTTATGAAATATGTGACAGATGGCAGTGGTACGAAAGACTTCATCGCAGAAGCTGTTTCGAGACTGAAGAAAGCTACCTGTCAGTAAAGTACAGAATTATAAATTTAATCAAATATGAAACAGATATTACTCTTGATAATCATGGCAACAACCATGGTTCCAACCACTCAGGCAGCCTTTGCGCAAGGTACGCTAGATGATTACAATCGTGCTTACGCCCTCAGACATCAGTTTAGTTCTGATTCTGTTTACCATTGGGCTCGCTCCTCAGCCTGGGTCGACTCTACCCATGTGTTGCACTATCAGATTTCTACGCCACAAGGCAAGAAATACATCATTTATGATGCAGACAAGGCAGAGATGAAGAGCTATGATTCCCGCGATGCCATGGAAAAGGCTTTGGACATCAAACCTCAGTCTGCTCCACGTCCTCAGTTTGGCAGACATCATGAGCGTCACTGGATGGAAGTCGATGAAGAAAAGGAGGCTTACCCTGTGGTTTCACCTGATGGAAAGATGGAGGCTTATGTAGAAGGTTATAATGTTGTGGTACATGAAGTGGGTAAGCCTTATACCGAGGCAAAGCGCATTTTGACACAAGACGGTACCATCGGCTGTTATTATAGCAACCGTATTCAGTGGAGTCCTGACGGAAAGCGTATCTTTGTTTGCAAGCGCACGCCTGTGGAGAAACGTTATGCTTACTATGTCGAGTCATCACCAGCCGACCAGCTTCAGCCCATCTTGCATAAACAGGAGTACGCCAAACCTGGTGACAAGTTGCCACAGCATTTGCCGGTAATCATCAATTTGGCTACTGGCAATAAGGTGGAAGCGGATGCACACACCATCGAGAATCAGTATGATTTGGAGTGGATGCGTTGGACTCCAGATAGCCGTGAGGTGACCATGGAATACAATCAGCGTGGGCACCATCTCTACCAAGTGTTGGCGATGGATGCCGAGACTGGCAAGTTGCGTACTGTGGTAGAGGAACGTTCGGATAAGTTTGTCAACTATGCTCGTATGTGGCGTCAGTTCATCAGCGATGGCAAGCAACTGCTTTGGACTAGCGAGCGTGAAAACTGGAACCATCTCTACCTCTATGATGTCCAAAAGGGTAAGGTGATTCGCCAAATAACCAAAGGTGCTTGGTGCTTAAGGGAAGTTCAGCGAGTGGATGAAAAGAATGGTGTTATCTACTTCTCGGCAAGCGGTGTCAACAAGAATGAGGATCCCTACTTGATACATTATTATAAAATAGGATTGGACGGCAAGAACATGGTGGCTCTCACACCAGAGGAAGGAAACCATAGCGTGCAGTATAGCTATGACTATCGTTATTTGCTGGACACCTATTCCAAGGTAGATCTTGCCCCAATCACCGTTTTGCGTGATGCCTGGGATGGAAAGATTATCAAGACTCTGGAGACAGCAGATTTGTCCATATTGAAAAGACATGGATGGGTGGCTCCAGAGGTGTTCGTTGCCAAGGGGCGTGATGGCAAGACCGATATGTGGGGGATCATCCAACGTCCTACCCATTTCGACCCAACAAAGAAATATCCTGTCATCGAATATATCTATGCCGGACCTGGCGATGCCTATACACCGAAGAGCTTCAGCTCTTATAATTGGAACATGACATCATTGGCAGAGCTCGGTTTTATCGTCGTGCAGTTGGATGCCATGGGGACAGCTTGGAGAGGCAAACAGTTTGAGGAGGTTTGCTACAAGAACTTGAAGGATGCGGGGTTCCCAGACCGCGAACTTTGGATCAAGGCTGCCGCCCAGAAGTATCCTTACATGGATGCAGACAAGGTAGGTATCTTTGGAGCTTCTGCCGGAGGGCAAGAGAGTACAACGGCAGTACTTTTGCATGGCGATTTCTACAAGGCAGCCTATAGCAGCTGTGGTTGCCATGACAACCGCATGGACAAGATTTGGTGGAATGAGCTTTGGATGAGTTATCCCATAGACTCCAGTTATGTGGAGTGTAGCAATGTGGAGAATGCCAAGAAATTGGAGCGTCCTTTGATGCTTGTGGTGGGCGAGATGGATGACAACGTGGATCCTTCCAGCACTTATCAGGTGGTGAACGCCCTCATCAAGGCCGACAAGAATTTTGACCTGGTGGTGTTGCCTGGTGTTCATCATACGATGGGAGAGAGTTTTGGCGAACATAAGCGTTATGATTTCTTCGTGAAGAATCTCCTTGAGGTAGATCCTCCAAGATGGAATGAAATCAAGAAATAGTCACAATAAGAAGACATGATGACGGGAAAGAGAAAATATACCGTAGTAGTTGTCAAAATCTAGATATAAAAATTCTTGCAATCCAAACTTTTTGCAGCTAATTAGCCCGATAACTCAGAAAAAAGCATTAACTTTGCATCCAAATATAATATAATAAAGAAAGGTTCATACAAGATGGAACAGAAATTATTGATCTACAACACGCTCACTCGAACGAAAGAGAGATTCACACCGCTCCACGCACCCAACGTGGGCATGTATGTCTGTGGTCCAACCGTATATGGCGACCCGCATCTTGGTCATGCGCGCCCAGCCATCACCTTCGATATACTCTTCCGCTATCTCAAGCACTTGGGTTACAAGGTGCGCTATGTAAGGAACATTACCGACGTGGGGCACTTGGAGCACGATGCCGATGAGGGCGATGACAAGATAGAGAAGAAGGCACGACTGGAGCAGTTGGAGCCGATGGAGATAGCACAGTACTACACCAACCGCTACCACGAAGCCATGGAGGCTCTCAACGTGTTGCCGCCCAGCATCGAGCCTCATGCCACGGGGCACATCATCGAGCAAGAGCAGCTGGTGCAGGAGATTCTCGACAACGGCTATGCCTATGAGAGCAACGGCTCCATCTACTTCGACATCGAGAAATACAACAAAGACCATAAGTACGGCATCCTCTCCGGGCGCAATCTGGAGAACATCATCAACGAGAGCCGCGAGCTTGCCGGCATCGGCGAGAAGAAAAACCAGGCCGACTTTGCCCTTTGGAAGAAAGCCTCTCCCGAGCACATCATGCGCTGGCCAAGTCCTTGGAGCGACGGTTTCCCTGGATGGCACTGTGAGTGTACTGCCATGGGCAGAAAGTACTTGGGCAATCACTTCGACATCCACGGAGGTGGCATGGACTTGATTTTCCCTCACCACGAGTGTGAGATTGCGCAAGCTGTGGCTTCACAGGGCGACCAGATGGTTCACTACTGGATGCATAACAACATGATAACCATCAATGGTCAGAAGATGGGCAAGAGCCTCGGCAACTTCATCACCTTGGAACAGTTCTTCACTGGCAACCACGATAGCTTGGAGCAGTCTTACTCGCCAATGACCATCCGCTTCTTCATCCTCTCGGCTCACTACCGCAGTACCGTAGATTTCTCTAACGATGCGTTAAAAGCAAGCCAAAAGGGATTGGAGCGACTGATGAACGGAATCAACGACCTGGAACGTGTACCAGTGGCTAAGCAGAGCGATGAGCAAGTACATAAGTTCGTGAGCGAACTTCGCCAGCGTTGCTACGATGCGTTGAACGACGACTTCCAGACACAGCTCGTCATCAGCTATCTCTTCGAGGCTTGCCATATCATCAACACAGCCCTCGACCACAAGACCAACATTTCTGCCGAAGACTCGAAGGAGTTGACTGATACCATGCATCTCTTCACTTTCGACTTGCTCGGCTTGAAGAGTGAGAAGGGTGCCAACAACGATGCCCGCGAAGAGGCTTATGGCAAAGTGGTGGATATGGTGCTCGACCTTCGTGCCAAGGCTAAGGCTGCCAAGGACTGGGCTACCAGCGACCAAATCCGTGATGCCCTCGCCAGTGCTGGATTTGAGGTCAAGGACACTAAGGATGGTGTGACCTGGAAACTGAACAAATAAGAATATTTTGACAAAACGAGTAGGAGGAAAACGGTGTGATTTTTCTCCTACCTCCGTTTTTCGACCTCTCACACCGCCGTATATGCGGTTCCTATTTTAAGGCTATTGGACAGCGTATTTTTGACTTTATCAATGAGCCAAACGGAGATAGTAATCATAGATTATTTAACCCCTTAAAATGAAACAGAATGATATCATTTCTATTATTCAAGATAATCATATTTCCGAATATTATTCCTTGAAGAATTTAGGTGTTGAGGGCTATGCTTTTCCATACCAAGAAGCACTTAAAATAGTGCAATCATGTAAACTTTTAGCGATTCCTATCTTGGGTGGTGATGTATATAGTATGAATAATTCTGCTATAGAGTTCTCAGATGATAATTGGTTTTATGATAGAACTCCAAATGAGTCACATTACGATTACGTGCAAAATAGTTGCAATAAATCCGAATCTTACATAAAAAGTTTTAAAAATCTTTTTTGTGATAGGCCTTTATTCTCCTTTGTTCTAGAAGATTATCGTCAAAAGTAAACCTTAATTCCACAAGTTAATCATTAACTTGTGGAATTAAGGAATATAATACTGGTAATCAACTAATAGAATATACTGATTCTGCAACATTATTCTTCCTTGCTGTCTGCAACAATCTGCGGACCGCGAACCTTATCCTTCAGCCTCAGACCTTTTTTGATTTCTATGTTCACGCCATCGCTCAGACCGGTGGTTACTTGCTTGCGCTCGTAGATTTTCTTTTCACCATTGCCGTTGATGATATATACGAAAGTTGAGTCACCGCTGAACTCAATGGCACTCTCAGGGATGGTGAGCACGTGCGTCGCCTTGGCTAGCACGATTTCGGCATTGGCACTGTAGCCCGATCGTATTTTGCCACCCTTGACCGACCGTACGGCGGCCTTTACCTCAAACTGGTTGGCGCCGTTGTTCTCTACAGCCTTTGGCGAAATATACTCCAGATCGGCATCGAATTTGAGGTCTTGCAAGGCACCGATGGTGATTTTCATCGGCATGCCGACCACAAGGTTCCCCACCTCAGTCTCATCGATGTTGCCCCGGAAGATGAGGTCGTTCATGTTGGCAACGCTGGCAATGGTGGTACCGTCGTTGAAGGTGTTGGCGAGGATGACAGAGTTGCCCACCTTTACTGGGATGTCAAGGATGATACCTGATATGGTGGAGCGAATGAGGGTGGAGGATGCACTGGCATTGCTCTTGCTCACACCATCGCGCACTACTTCGAGAGCGTCTTCGGCTGCGGTCACTTCCTCCTTGGCTTGCTGTAGGGATTGTTTTACCTTGTCAAACTCATCGGCACTGACCAACTGCTTCTTGTAGAGTTGTTCCTCTCGGGTATAGTTCACCTGTGCTTGCTTGAGGTTGATGCCAGCCAAGCGAACACGGGCTTGCGCCGAACTGAGCTGGCTCATGTCGGGAATCACCTTTACCTTGGCGACAACCTCGCCTGCCTGAACGTAGTCGCCTGCCTGTTTGCAAATCTCGGTGATGATACCACTGATTTGGGGTTTCACATTCACCTCGTTGCGAGGTTCTATCTTGCCAGTGATGACAGTGGTCTTCAATACATCCGCCATCTTGGGATCCAGCTCTTGGTATTCCGTAGGCTTGGGTTGTGACTTCTGATAGAGGAACACGAAGGTCCCGACGAAAATCAAGGCGACAATAGCCGCAACAATCAACTTTGAATACTTTTTCATATCGTAGTTTCTTTATATTTTCAGATGTAATTTAACATTCAACACTTCACATTGTTTATTCGTCTCTCATGGCATCGACAGGCTTGATGTTCATGGCTCGCCAGGCAGGGGCAAGTCCAGCCAAGCCTCCTAAAACACAGATGAGGATGGCAGAGAAGATTGCCGTCCAGAAGTTGACTTGGAAATGGGCAGTGAGTACGCCGTCCACCGTGTTTCTCAGTTCCAACATCTGCAAGATGGCTACTCCAAAGAGTATGCCGCTCATGCCTGCCACCATCGTGAGGATGATGCTCTCCGAGATAATCTGTGAGAGAATCATCTGCGGCGTGGCACCGATGGCACGTCGGATGCCTATCTCGGTGGTGCGTTCCTTCACCGTCACCATCATGATGTTGCTCACACCGATGGCTCCAGCCAAGAGGGTTCCGATGCCTACGAGCCAGATGAGGAAGTTGACGCCCTTGAACAGGTTGTCGAGCATCTGGAAGAGTACCTCGGTGTTGAATACCATCAAGCCTTTCTCATCGGTAGGGTCGATGGAGTGTGCCCTTGCCACAGTCTCCCTCATGCGTTGGGTAATGCTGCTCATGACGACTCCTGGTTTTCCGGTTGTTGCGATGATATCTACGGCGTTCCCTCTGTTGTAGGCTATTCGCAATACCGATTGTGGAAGAGTGATGGTCTCGTCGGCACGACCTCCGAAGTTCACGCCGTTGCCCGAACGGTAATCTACCCCTACGATGGTGTAATAGGTGGAATCTACCCTCAGGCTCTTGCCGCAGGGGTCTCCTCCGCCAGGAAAGAGGTTCTTGTATATCTGTTTGCCAATGACGCACACCTTGCGTTGTGCCTTGACATCCATGTTGTTGATGTATCTTCCGTAAAACAGCTTGGGCACGCAGACCTTGGCATAGTCTGGATTGACTCCTTGGGCGGAACCGCTGAAGGCCTTGTCTCCATATACCACACTCTTGCGACCTCCGAAGAGTAGTGGAGTAATGACATCCAATTCGGGCACATGCTGCCGAAGTCGTTCCATGTCGCCCAGTTCCATGTCCCAGGAACGTCCCTTGTTGAACCCCTTGTAGGGCTTGGTGGTGTTTTGTGCCCAGATGACAGCCGTGTTGGTGGCGAAACCTGCAAAATTGTCTTGCAGTTTCTCCTTCAGTCCTTGCCCCCCACCCATCAAGGCGATGAGCATGAATACTCCCCAGAACACACCGAAGCCCGTCAGCAGGCTGCGGCTCTTGTTCCTCGTGATGGTGTCGAGTATCTCTTTGTATGTATCTAAGTCGAATCTCATTGTTCTTTATTTTTATTCCGCTCTCAATGCCTCTATCGGTCGAATACGTGCAGCCTTGATGGCAGGGATGAGTCCGGCGATGGTGCCGGCGATGACGATGGTGACGGTGGCTCCGATGCAAGTTCCGATGCCCACCGTGGGGTTGACGAACATGGCGGCCTTGAAGAGTCCTGTATCGACCATGGCGTGTCCGATGGTGATGTCCATGACTTCGTTGGCAACCACGCCGAGTATCATGCCTATGTATCCGAAGAAGGATGTCATGATGATGCTCTCGGTGATGATGAGTTTCAGTATCGACCTAGGCTTAGCACCGATGGCCTTTCTCACCCCGAACTCCCGGGTGCGCTCCTTCACAGTGATGAGCATGATGTTGCTTACGCCTACGATGCCGCTCAGGAGGGTGAACAACCCCACAATCCACAGGGCAGTTTGTATGATGGCGATGCCTTGGTTCATCTGGATGTTGTCCATATAGCGGTTCCAAAGCCATACGCTGCGCTCGTCATCAGGTGCGGCCTGGTGGTTCTTGTTGAGGCTGGCACGATAGTTTTTCTCAAACACCTCGTTTTCCTCCTTGGTCTTCAGATTTTTCAGCGTAAACTCGATGGTTCCTGCCTCGTCGCCCTTGCCGTAGATGGTCTTCACGGTGCTGAAGGCGCAGAACGCCTCGTTGTTCTGGCGGGATTCATCGCCCTTGTATATGCCTACCACCTTGAAGGCCATGTCGCTGATCTTTACGGTCTTGCCTATGAGCGACCTGTAGTCATTGGCGAGTTCCTTGGCCTGGCTCTTGCTCAGAACTATAGATTTACGGCGCTCTCTTAGGTCGAGGTCGTTGATGAAACGCCCTGCCGTCATCTCGGTCTTGTCTATCTTGACGTGTGCTGGATATACGCCGGTGAGGGTTTGGGCAGCTATGTAGTTGTCTCCGTACGTAATGTTAACGCCGGACTGTTCCAGTTGCCCGCCTACGTCATGGGTATAGTTGCCGTAGGTGTGGCTGGTGATGGACATATCCTTGTCGTTGAGGGTGATGGAACGTCCTTCCTTCAGTCCGTTGTAGGCTTTCGATGTTCTGCCGCCGAATACCAGCATGGAGTTTGCCAGGAAACGGTCGCTCTGTTCCAGTTGGGCGTTGATGAGTCCGTTTCCTGCTCCTAAGAGGAAAATCAGCATAAAGATGCCCCAGGCCACGGCGAATCCCGTCAGCGATGTGCGCAATTTGTTGCGCTTCGACGTGCTCCAGATTTCTTTTAATAAATCTCTCATAATTCACTTACTTGACGTAGTCTTTGCTTACCAGGTGATGGTCACGGTTTTCCTCGATGCTTCCGATGAGTCCGTCCTTGATGTGTATCACCTTGTCGGTCTCGTTGGCGACACCGCTCTCGTGAGTCACCACGACGATGGTCATGCCGTTCTTCTCGTGCAACTCCTTCAGCAAGCTCATCACCTCCACGCTCGTCTTGGAGTCCAAGGCACCAGTCGGTTCGTCGGCAAGGATAATCTGTGGCTTGGTGATGAGGGCGCGGGCGATGGCAACACGTTGCTTCTGGCCGCCGGACATCTCGTTGGGGTAGTGGTCAGCCCATTGCGTCAATCCCAGCTTGTCGAGATATTCCATGGCCTGCTCGTGACGTTTCTTGCGGCTTACACCTTGGTAGAATAGTGGAAGCTCCACGTTTTCCACGGCAGTCTTGAACGAGATGAGGTTGAACGACTGGAAGATGAAGCCTATCATCTTGTTGCGATATTCGGCGGCACGAGTCTCCGAGAGGTCTTTGATCAAGACATCGTTGAGTCTGTACTCGCCAGTGTCATAGTTGTCGAGGATTCCCAATATATTCAACAACGTAGATTTGCCAGAGCCGGACGTTCCCATGATGCTGACAAACTCGCCTCGCTCGATGTCGAGGTCAATGCCTTTCAGCACATGGAGTGGTTGTGCTCCTTGGTAAGTTTTGTTGATGTCTTTTAGATGAATCAGTGACATATTTCTTATTGTATTGATTAGAACTAATAAACCTTAGACGCTTGCAACCTTCCAAAAGTTGCAAGCGGCCAATAGTATTATGAAAAACGTCATTATACGTCCTTATATTATATATATTTAAAATTTATCTATCATCTATCACAAAAATAGTGAAAACATCAGTCCCTATATGCATTTACAGTGGTGATAGATTCTGAAAACATACTGTTATCTATCACATTTTATGGGGTATCTATCACAAGAAATGATGTCCTTGGGAGCAAAAAGCGCATTTTTATATGGTTGGATGTCCTGCGGTAGTAGAAGGCAACGAGGAGGGCATCTTGCAAGAGTTTCATAGGGAGGAACTGTGAGTTCCATCCAGTGAAACTCGCAGTTCCATCACGTGAAACTAAACAAAGCCTAGTCAATGGTGGAAATGAGTGTGGCGGTGTGACTTTTTCTCGAAGGAGTTCTTTTTCCTCAATATGCTCTTCTTTTAATATTAAAAATAGTAAAAACTTTCTCTATGTTAAAAGTTTAGGTTAATTTTGCAACTCAAAAGATATTAATATCACTTATGAGTTTAACAACTATAGTCAGCAACGTCTTCAAGCCTCGCCAAAAGGAATTGGAGAAGTATGTCAATGATGCAGAGCGCTTGCAGCATGACGTACTGATGCGCCTTTTGAATAAAGGTAAAAATACAGAATACGGTGTCAAGCATCTACTGAACAATACAGACAGCTACGAAAAGTTTGCCAAGAACGTGCCTGTCAACACTTATGAGGAACTGAAGGGCGACATCGACCGCATGCGCCACGGCGAACAGGACATTCTCTGGCCGGGAATGGTGAAATGGTATGCGAAGTCATCGGGCACGACCAACGACAAGAGCAAATTTATCCCAGTCTCGCAGGATGGCTTGCATGGCATTCATTATGCAGGTGGATTTGATGCCGTGGCTTATTATCTCCGCAACAATCCGAAAAGCAAGATATTCGATGGGAAAAGTCTTATCCTGGGGGGAAGCCATTCGCCCAATTACAATGTGTCCGATAGTCTGGTAGGTGACCTGAGTGCCATTCTCATCGAGAACATCAACCCCCTAGCCAACCTGGTGCGAGTGCCCAAGAAACAGACCGCCCTCCTCAGCGACTTCGAGGTGAAGCGTGACCGTATCGCCCGGGAGACGATGAACAAGAATGTGACCAACATTTCGGGTGTGCCCAGTTGGATGCTTAGTGTGCTGGTGCGTGTGATGGAGCTGTCGGGCAAGAAACATTTGGAGGAAGTGTGGCCTAACCTGGAGGTGTTCTTCCATGGCGGCATCGCTTTTACTCCTTATCGCAAGCAGTATGAGCAGCTCATCACCTCACCCAACATGCACTATATGGAGACATACAATGCCAGCGAGGGTTTCTTTGGCTTGCAGAATGATTCTTCCGACCCTGCCATGTCACTTATGATAGACTATGACGTGTTCTACGAATTCATCCCGATGGACGAGTTTGGCTCGGACTGCCCTGCCGTGGTGCCATTGCACGACATCGAAGTGGGCAAGAACTATGCCATGGTCATCACGACATCCTGTGGCTTGTGGCGTTACCTCATCGGTGATACCGTGATGTTTACCAGCAAAAATCCTTACAAGTTTGTCATCACGGGGCGTACCAAGTATTTCATCAATGCCTTTGGTGAGGAACTGATCATGGACAATGCCGAGAAGGGACTTCACTATGCTTGTGAGAAGACCTGCGCGCAGGTGGCGGAATATACTGCCGCACCCGTATATATGGACAGCAACGCCAAGTGCCGTCATCAGTGGCTGGTAGAGTTTTCCAAGGAGCCGGAGAACATTGAAGAGTTTGCCGCCGTCCTCGACAAGAAATTGCAGGAAATCAACAGCGACTACGAGGCGAAGCGATTCCATGATGTGACGTTGCAGCACTTGGAAATCGTCAAGGCGCGCCCAGGACTGTTCAACGATTGGCTGAAGAGCAAGGGAAAGCTGGGCGGTCAGCACAAGATACCCCGACTGAGCAACAGCCGGAAAAACATAGACGAGATGCTGGCAATGAACAAATAAGATGTTTAGCCATATCGGCAACATAAGAGAAGGATAGAGAATGATAAAGTATTATGACATAATAGGCAAGATGAAGGAAAACAAGTTGTATCTTCCTTTCTATGTGATGGCTTTCCTGCTGTTGGCTTCCTGCGCCAAGATGGGACAGCCGGACGGTGGCTGGTACGACGAGACCCCTCCCAAGGTAATCGGCGCCAACCCATCCGATGGAGGTGTCAACGTGAATGCCAAGAAGGTAACCATCTTCTTCGACGAGTTCATCAAACTGGACAATCCTACGGAGAAGGTAGTCGTGTCGCCACCACAGTTGGAAACACCCGAAATCAAGGCTTCGGGCAAGAAGATAACCATCTCCCTGGTGGATTCCTTGAAGCCTAACACCACTTATACCATCGACTTCTCGGATGCCATCAGCGACAACAACGAGAGTAATCCGATGGGCAATTTCACCTATAGCTTTTCTACAGGTGAGGCGATAGACACGATGGAGGTGTCGGGATATGTGTTGGAGGCGGAGAATCTGGAGCCTATCAAGGGTATCTTGGTCGGACTTTATGACGACCTCGCCGATTCCGCCTTCAAGACCAAGCCCATGCTCCGTGTAAGTCGTACCGACAGCCGGGGGGGCTTTGTCATCAAGGGCATAGCACCGGGAAAATACCGTATCTATGCGCTGCAAGACATGGACGGCAACTATATGTTTAACCAAAAGAGCGAAAAACTCGCCTTTAGCCACGACATCATTGTGCCGACTTCCAAGCCCGACGTACGGCAAGACACCACTTGGATAGACTCCCTTCACATCAAGTCCATCGACCAGACGAATTATACCCATTTTCTACCCGATGACATCGTGTTGCGGGCGTTCACGGAGACACTTACCGACAGGGCTTTCCTGAAGGCAGAGCGGAAGGAAGCCAACAACTTTTCGGTTTTCTTCAGTTATGGGGACTCTGTCTTGCCGCAGATACGGGGCTTAAACTTCAACGAGAAAGATGCCTTTGTCGTGGAGAGCACGGAGCATAAGGACACGGTCACTTATTGGTTGAGAGATACGGCGTTGGTCAACCAGGACACGCTTCATTTCGAGTTGACTTATCGCATGACCGACAGCACAGGGGTGCTCCAAAGCAAAACAGACACGCTGGAAATCCTTTCCAAGCAACCCTACGCCAAGCGACAGAAGGACATGGCCAAGGAACTGGAGGAATGGACCAAGAAACAAGAGAAACTGAAGAAGAAAGGTCAGCCTTACGACTCCATCATGCCCATCAAGCCATTGCGGGTGCAGGTGGGCGTAAGCTCCCAACTAGACCCTGACAAGAATATCCGCTTTACCTTCCCAACCCCATTGTCAAAGGCTGATACGGCAGGCGTACATCTCTATGCCAAGCACGACACGCTTTGGTATCGGGCACCCTTGGAGTTCAAGCAGATACGGAATCGGGAATATGAGTTGCGAGGAGAGTGGCGACCGGACATCGAGTATAGCCTGGAGGTGGATTCGGCAGCCTTCGAAGACATCTATGGACTAGTTTCCGAGCCCATCAAGCAAGGTTTCAAGGTGACTTCACTTGATGAATACAGTACGCTCTTGGTCAACATCACGAGCCTGAACGACAAACCTTTGCTGGTACAGTTGCTCAATGGACAAGACCAGGTGGTGAAGGAAGTGAAGGCCAATAATGGCGTGGCGGAATTTTTCTATCTCAAGCCAGAGAAATACTACATGCGCTTGATCGTGGATAGCAACGACAATGGCAAATGGGACACCGGCGATTATGGCAAGGACCTGCAGGCGGAGGAAGTGTATTATTATCCCGACATGATAGAGTGCAAGGCGAAATGGGATGTCACGGAATCATGGGATCCTAAGTCAACCCTCCTGTCAAGACAGAAACCCGGAGCCATCACCAAGCAGAAGCCGGACAAAGAGAAAAAAGTAAAGAATCAGAATGCAGAGCGTGCCAAGAAACTGGGCATTCAATACATTCCTAAAATGATGTAACAGTTATGAAGAGAATCAAGTCTTTGTGGATAGCAGTGTTACTGCTCATGGTCAGCACTACGGTGTCTGCTCAGTGTACTTTCCGTAATACGGCATTCAAGTCGGGTGAGTTCCTCACCTACAACTTGTATTACAACTGGAAGTTTGTTTGGGTGAAGGCTGGTACTGCCAGTATGTCTATCGTGCAGAGCACCAGGAACAGCAAGCCTGCCTACCGCACCTCTTTGGTGACAAGGGGCAACAAGAAGGTAGATGATTTCTTCGTGCTTCGTGATACATTGCTTTGCTATACGGGTACCGATATGGCTCCGATGTATTTCCGCAAGGGTGCTCGTGAGGGCAAGCGATATACGGTGGATGAGGACTTTTACAGCTATTCAGGTGGCAAGTGTCATGTCAAGATGCACCGCCAGCACAATGATGGCACTCATGCTTGGAAGAACGAGACATACGACGACTGTGTATATGACATGCTCAACATCTTCCTCCGTGCCCGTAGCTTCGACCCTGCCAACTGGAAGAAAGGCTATGTGGTGAAGTTTCCTATCGTGGATGGCAAGAACCGCACTCCTGCCCAGATTAAGTTTGCTGGCAAGGAAACCATCAAGGCTGACAATGGTGTGAAGTACCGTTGCTTGCGTTTAGCTTACATGGAGTTGGAGGATGGCAAGTACAAGAAAATCGTCGATTTCTATGTCACCGACGATGCCAACCATATCCCTGTTCGCTTGGATATGTTCCTGAAGTTTGGTAGTGCCAAGGCATTCCTTATAGGCATGAAGGGAGCACGCAACCAGGTTACTTCTATTGTGAAGTAAGTTTCTTTAAATAATCAGATGGTACCTCTCCATATTCTTCCTTGAAACATGTACGGAAATAGGCTAAGTCTATAAATCCGCTTTCATAGGCAGCTTCAGAGATGTTTTTGTTGGCTTCCAACATGAGGTGAAGGCTATTGCTCAGTCTCATCTTGCGAATGTATTCATTGCCGGAAACACCCGTCAAGGCTTTCATCTTTCGATATAAAGTAGATTGACTTACCTTTAATCGCTCGGCGATGAATACAAGGTTCAATTTTTCAGAAAAAATGTTCTCCTGGATAATAGCATTGATTTGAGCTAAGAACTTTTGGTCGAGCGTGCTGAGCTTCGGCATTTCTTGGTTGTCCTCGGATGCAGATGACTTGGCATTTATCTTTTGAAGAATAAATGAGGCTGTTGTCTTTTGTGAATCAAAGATGTTGTTGATTCGACTTTTGAGAAGATTGATGCTAAAAGGCTTGGTTATAAATGAGTCTGCACCGCATTCGTAACAACGTTGCTGGTCTTCTGTACTAGTTTTTGCTGTTAGGATGATGACAGGTATATGGCTGATGCTAAGTTCATTTTTCAGTCTCTTGGTCATCGTGAAACCATCCATGATAGGCATCATAATGTCACAGATGATGATGTCGGGCATTCTATCTGATGCCATTTGCAGACCTTCCTGCCCATTGCTGGCTTGTAGTATGTTGTAATGTGCTTTCAAGGAATGCGAGATGTAATTGTTTATTTCGACATTATCTTCTACGATGAGCAGAGTAGGGTGCGATTCTTCAGTTTTCATAGATTCCTTTTCTGTTGTTTTTGGCTCTTGAAGATATGTTCCTTCTTGTGTTTGCGTGTTATTTTCTTGGTGCAAGGCATACGTATAACTCTCCTCATTATCGATGAGGAGTGTAAATACAGTACCCTTTCCCAAATCACTTTCGATAGAGATTTGAATATGATGTTGCTCACAAAGTTTCTTGACTAAAGCAAGTCCGATGCCTGTTCCTGAAGCCTGATGAATTCCGTTGGCTTGATAGTAGCGTTCAAAGATATGTGGAATTGCCTCTTCTGCGATACCACATCCTGTATCCCACACTTTAATGCAGGAATATTGGTGCTGTGCTTTTACCACTTGCGTGAGTGAAAGCCCGATGTTTCCTTTTTCTGTGTATTTGCTAGCATTGTTGAGCAAATTAGACAAGATGCTCTTGATGACCTCTTTGTCGAAATAAATGAATGGAGATGTTTCTTCGAGGTCGATGATGTAGGTTACGTTCTCATTTTGGTTGGTTGCCTTGAAGTTCTCTCCGATTCCTTGGATGCATTCCTTGAGGTTTCCTTTGCAGACAATCAGTTGTCTATTGTTGGTCTCTACTTTTCTGAATTCTAGCAACCGGTTGATGAGTTCCATCAATCGGTTGCTATTTTTCTGGATGACAGTTACTTGGTATCTGTCTTCTTGATTCAAGTTCTTGCTTTGCTCCAACTCCATGATAGGTCCATAGATGAGTGAGAGCGGGGTGCGAATCTCATGTGCAATATTAGTGAAGAACTGTAGGCGCTCTCTGTTAATATCTTGCTCTGTAATATTTTTCCTACGCTCAAGTTCTAAATCATTCTTTATCTGTAAATGATGTTTGTATCTACGTGATGAAAAAATGATAATTGCGATGAGTAGCAGTAAGTAGAGTGTGCGGGCTTGCCATGTCCACCAAAAAGGTTGGGCTATCATGACGGTCATAGAGGTAGTTGAGGCTGTGTCCCAGCTTTGCCCGTGTAGGCGAGCTCGTACCCGAATGATGTATTTTCCTGGTGTTAAACTTCTGAAAGTGATGGTGTTTTCGTCAGTAACAGTCCACTCATTAACGAGATTATCCACTTTGTAGTTGTAATCAACCAATCTACTTTGTGCTTTATTAGCAGTGGCAAAACTCACTCGAATGTCGTTCTGATTATGATTTAGCAAATAAGTTCCATCTTCTTTCGGTTGCATAATTTGTTCACTCATTTGTTCTACCGAAGCATTCAGAACGGCACATCGAGTAATATAAATAGGTGATGTTTGACGCTTCGCCGTCAAGTAATTGGTATCAAAGGATATGATGCCATCGAGCGAGGTGGCATAAGCAATTCCCTTACTATTAAGATAGAGTCCACCAGTGAAGTTGTTGGTTGGAATTCCATCATTCAGGTCGAAATTAGAAAAAAGATGAGTTTTCATATTTAGATATGATAACCCATTGTTTGTGCTTACCCATAGGTTCCCTTTTAAATCTTCTTGTAAAGTCCTGATGAATGGATCCTTGAGTCCTTGCTTGTAATTATAATGGCTGCATTCGCTGGATTCTGCCGTATTTTCAATAAGTCCAATGCCTTCGGAAGTAGCTAGCCAAAGACGATTTTTCTTACCATTTCGCATGTGCATAATAGTATTGGAGAAGAAGGAATTGCTTTGGGCGAGGTGCTGGGTAAGCTGATGTTGCTTATTAAATATATAGATGCCGCTTTCAATAGTACCTACCCAAATATTATCAAGTGCATCTATTCGTATGCAATTGGTAACTTGATTGCCTAGGACTTTGTTTAGCTTATGTTCATAGGAAACAATTCCATTTTTAATGCTATAGATACCATTATTGGTAGCCATCCATATCGTGTTCTTTTGATCTTTATAGAATGTGATGGCAGATATGTTACGTCCATTGTACTTTACTTCACAAAAATAGCCCGTTTGTTTGTCAAATTTGACGAGCTTGCCTGCTATAGATAATAAAATATGTTGATTATCTTCTTCTTGCATTGACAAGATAACACCAGAGGCTATTTGTGAAGGAATAGAGTAGGTATGCACCAACTTGTCTTGTGATAAAAGGTATAAGGCATTGGTGCCTCCCGCCCAGATGTTGTTGCCGTCAGGTATGATGCACCATACTCCATTTGACAGGATACGCTTGAATGGGTTATGGTTGATGCTTAAGAAATGCACTCCATTTCCATTTGCTCCTAGCCAAATGTTATGATATTTATCTTTATAAATATTCCAAGCTCCCCAAATATCAAACTTTTGCAGTATGGTAAAGTTTGATATATTTACAATTCGGATATCAGAATTCGTGGCCAACATCATTTGCTTGCCATATATTTTCACGTCATTAATGCTAGATGCGTCTATTTTGTCTATATATTCCAATTGTAACTTATGGCAGTTCAATTTTCTTAATCCAAAATTAGAAGCAATCCAGATGTTGCCATCCTTGTCTAGTTCGAACCGATTGATAGTTTCTTTATCTATATGGCGATTAGCAGCATGAATACGAACCTTCTTCTTGTCTTTGAAATGAACAACCTGGATGCCATGATAATATCCAGCAATGATGAGGTGACCTTTTTGGTCGTCCAAGGCATTACGGTATGCTTCTTTATGGCGGACTGATTGGAACAAAGAAAATTTTCCTTGTTTATAACTATAGTGTACTATCTTGTCATGGCACACAATCCATATGCCACCATCGCTGGCAGAAGAGATTGACATCACATTGTTGATGTTGAATTTGTGGGGAGTAACATCTGAGATTATGCCTGTATTCTCGTCTAGCAGGTAGATTCCATATCCTTTTACCCCAATCCAAATCTTTTGCTGTTGGCTATCTCGATAAATAGCATTGAGGTAATTGCTCTTGAGAGGAGAGTTGTGAGATTTATAAATGGTGAAGTGATAACCATCGTAACAGTTTAATCCTGATTCGGTGGCTATCCAAACACGTCCTTTAGAATCTTGCACTATGCCATGTACAAAGTTGTTGGAAAGTCCATTGCTTGCATTGAAATGCTGTGTGATGGACAATTGAGCTTGGCATGGTAAGAGCAGATGGAGTAATAGAATGATTAATAGTAATTTTCTCATGACTATTTATTTTTAGACAAAAGTACTCGTTTTTGATGGATTTACCAAATAAAATGATGGAAAGAATGCTAGATGAATCATTCAAATAGGAAGATAAATCATTCAATAACCGATTTGCCACCCTTTTTGACATACCTAGAATGCTCTATTCGATTTTTATTCCTTATATCTTTGCAGTGCAAAAACCTAATATTTACAAACAATACGAAGTCATGAATATGAACCTAAAAACTTCCAATCGAAAGGCTGGAGCAGCCTTATTGATTAGTATGGGATTACTTACCGTATCTCCGTATCAAGTTTATGCAAATGAGATGGTAAGTGGTATTGCTCAACAAAGTACTTTGGTAAAAGGTACTATTACAGATTCTACAGGAGAACCAGTAATAGGAGCAACGATTAAGGTGAAAGGACAAGCCAATGGAACTATCACGGATTTGGATGGTCATTTTACGTTGTCTGCTCCTAAGGGCGCAGTCCTGGTCATTTCTTATATCGGATTTCAAACAAAAGAGGTAACCGTGACATCTGCTGTAGTAGATGTGCAAATGTCAGAGGATTCGGAGTCGCTAGAAGAAGTCGTTGTTGTGGGTTATGGCACAATGAAGAAGAAAGACTTGACGGGTAGTGTGGCTCAGGTGCGTCCTGATAAATTGGCAAATGAAGCTCCTACAACCGTACAGGATGTGTTGCGTGGAACAGCAGGATTGAATGTAGGCTTTAGCAATGATGCCAAGGGTGGTGGCTCTATGACGTTGCGTGGACAGCGTTCTGTCTATTCCAGTGGTGACCATAATGCTCCGTTGATAATTCTTGATGGTATGCAATTCTATGGTGAATTGTCAGAAATTAATCCTAATGACATTGAGCAAATTGATGTGTTGAAAGATGCTTCTTCTGCTGCCGTTTATGGAGCAAAGGCTGCCAATGGTGTAGTACTTATCACAACCAAAAAAGGTAGAGATAGTAAACCAACCATCAATTTTGCCGCAGATTGGGGCGTATCCACTATTGGAGATATCCGTGATGTGTATGACCCTTCTGGATACATTCGCTATCGTCAGGATTTTTATCGTAGTGACACCTATGGAACCAATCCGCAGACGGGAAACTATGAGGCTTACCAGAAAGGTAAGAGCGCAGGCTATTATGAAGAGCCTACTGCTGCAAATTTAGCAGCATATGGCTTGAGCTTGGAGGAGTGGCGTGCCATGAGTAACCAAGATGCCTCTATGAGCGATAGAGAGATTTGGGGACGTCGATTGGGACTGGCTACAAGTAATATTACTTTGGATAATTTTCTGGCAGGCAAAACTTTTGACTGGAAAGATCAGTCATTCCGCACTGGTGTGAATCAGAACTATAATGTAAGTGTTTCTGGTTCTACAGGCAAGGTGAATTATTATCTGTCTTTAGGCTATATGGATAACAAGGGAATTGTTCGAGGCAATGATTATAGTACAGTCCGCTCCAATCTTAAATTGAATTCACAAGTAACTCCTTGGCTCTCTATTGGTGCCAACGTTAATTTCCAAAACCGTACAGATGGTGACATTAGATGTAATTGGGAGAGTCAGATGTTGGATGATAGTCCTTATTCTACTCCTTACGATAGTGAGGGCAAGCTGACAGCTCATCCAATGGGCGAGCAAGCTTTCTGGAAAGGCTATAATTATGATTTCGATCGCCAATATTTAGAGTTGGAACGTGGTTATACCATCTTTAATAACATCTTGACAGCGAAGGTAACTTTGCCTTTCGGCATTACTTATACCTTCAATGCCTCTCCACGATTCCAATATTATCACAATCGTTATTATCAGTCGTCAGAACATCCTGATTGGCAGGCAAAAGACCATGATCGAGTAAACCGCGACCAAGTTACTCGTTTTGATTGGTCTCTCAACAATACGCTTGCCTGGGATTATACTTTTGCTAAGAAACATCATGTGATGTTGACTTTGGTACAAGAAGCAGAAGAACGTCAAAGTTGGGCTGATGCGATTTATGCACGCAACATTTTGCCAAGTGAAGCACTTACGATCCATGGTACAGCCAATGGTGATAAATCTTTGAGCTCATTCAATTCTACAGATGCCAAGGAAACGGCTACGGGTTATTTGGCTCGTTTGTTCTATGCTTATGAAAATCGTTATATGCTAACCACTTCTCTTCGTCGAGATGGATATTCTGCATTCGGTACCACCAATCCGTATGCCAACTTCTTCTCTACAGCGTTGGCTTGGTCTTTTGTGAACGAGAAATTCTGGAAGTGGGAGTCACTGAGCATGGGTAAATTGCGTGTTTCATTCGGTCAGAATGGTAACCGTAGTTTGGCTGATTCCTATATAGCTTTGGCTAATTTGTCTTTGGGACAGTATCAGCAAGGTTATATCAGTAGTACGGGGGCTCTTTATGACATGAAATATTTGTTTATGAGTCGTCTTGCCAATACACATTTGCAGTGGGAGAAAACTTCTTCATGGAATGTGGGTGTCGATTTGGGCTTCTTGAATAATCGTATTACAGCTAGCTTGGATTATTATTTCATGCCAACCACTGATATGATTATGAATGAGAGTTTGCCTGATTTCTCAGGTTTCTCTTCCATTACAACCAACTTAGGTAGAGTGGAGAACGAAGGTATCGAACTGAGTGTCAACTCAACCAATATCGATACCAAGAACTTCCGATGGAACACCACCTTTACACTGTCTTGGAACAAGAACCGCATCAAGCATTTGTATGGTGAATACGAGACAACTGTAGATGCCAATGGAAATGTGACGACCAAGGAAAGTGATGATGTGGCTAACGAGTGGTTTATAGGTCATCCTATCAGTGCCATCTGGAATTATAAGGTGACGGGTATTTGGCAAAAAGACCAAGCAGAGGAAGCTGCTAAGTATGGTCAGTGTCCTGGCGACCCAATCGTGGAGAACTCTTACACCGAAGATGACATCATCAATGCTGATGGTAGCCGAACTCCTGTATATAATAATAAGGATAAGCAGTTCTTGGGACAGACCGTGGCTCCTGTACATTGGGCAATGCGTAATAGTTTTACTTTGTTTAATGATTGGGATATATCCTTCAATATTTATTCCTATATGGGACATAAGTATGCCAGCACAGACTATATGAACAATGACAATAACTATTCACAGATTACCAACTGCCGTAATGTATACAAGAAAGAGTATTGGACACCAGATAATCCAACAAACAAGTATGCTCGCCTAAATGCGCAAGGACCAACTGGTATCGAACTCCCAGTCAAGGTGATAGATCGCTCGTTTATCCGTTTGGAGAATATCTCAGTGGCTTATCGGATGCCTGCTAAATGGCTGAAGCCTTTGAATATTCAGAGTGCTAAGGTTTATTGCACAGTGAGAAATGTGGCATGCTGGAGGAAGGATTGGCAATTTGGCGATCCTGAAGCATCTAATGGTTTGGTACCAAGAACCTATACCTTAGGATTCAATGTCACATTATAAAACGATGCATAATCTCATATTTATCAAAAAAAGAAACGACAATGAAAACAAATAATATATCAGTTAAGGCTTTGATGGGATTGCTGACAATGGCATCCCTATCTACAAGCTGTAAGGATTCTTTTTTGAATCCAGATCCACTATCATCGTATGAGCCAACGGCAACCTTCTCTTCACAGGCAGGACTTGATGCGGCTTTGGCTTCTGCCGACAAGGGATTGAAAGCTTATTGGACTAATACGACAGCAATCGATTTACAATTACCATTAATGAGTGAGTCTATGTTTTCTGATATCGCCGTAGCATCTAAGACGGATGATGCTTTTGCGTTTACAGATATCAATGAACGTTTTACCCCAACTCAAGGCTATTATAATGATGACCGTAATCGTCTTACCATATTTTGGGGAGAGACTTACAATGGCATCAAATATGCCAATACTGTGATTCAGTATTTACCAAAAGTGACAACTCTTGATGATGCCACTCGTAATGCTTACATGGGACGCGCTTATTTCCATCGTGCTTATCGTTATATGAACTTGTGCTTTGAATTTGGCGATGTACCTTTGGTGACAAAGGTATTGGAATCTCCTAAGATGAACTATAAGAGCACCAAAAAGGAGGCTATCATCAAGATGATTACCAAGGATATGGAATTTGCGGTGCAATATGTGCCGGAGCAGAGCCAGATGACTTATTTGGGTATGATTAATAAAGGAGCATGCCGTCAATTGCTGATTAAATGCTATTTAGCGAATGGTGAATTTGAAAAAGCTAAGTTGCAGGCAGATACCTTGATTAATTATTCAGGCTATCAATTGATGACTGATAACTTTGGTACTTTCGTGAATCCAAATCCAAAGACTTGGAATATCAAGGAGAATGTGATTTGGGATTTGCATCGTCCTGCGAACAAGTCCATCAGTACAAATAAAGAAGCCATCTTGATTATGGCCAATCGTTATGGTACGGATTCGGGTATTCGTATGCGATTGATGCGTAATGTGGGTGCCCAGTGGAATAGTAATTTGATAAAGACTCCAGATAACTACTTGGCTGTAGATCGATATGCCCTTAACAACAAGCTCTATGAGGATGATTTGGATTATAACCGTGCGTTGGGACGCGGACAGGGTGTTGTGCGTCCTACCTATTGGGCAGAACAAGGTGTTTGGAATGTAAATGGCAAGGCTGATGTTACGGATTTGCGTCATGACAACACTGTTGGTAACTGGGTGAACATGGAAGATCTGAAATATAATGTAAAGGCTTCTAAATGGCATGGTAAGCATCTGATGAAATCTTATGTGAATGAGCAGGGAGAGAACGTTCCTTTGTGTACAGATACGATTCGTGCTTGGTTTGGATGGCCACATTATAAAGTGTGGTTGGAGTCTCCACAAGATGAAAACGCTTCTGCCAACAACTATCAAGGAGGATATGGTGATATGTATTGTTATCGTTTGGCAGAAACTTATCTTCTTCGTGCCGAGGCTAAATATTACATGGGCGACCCTACGGCTGTGGATGATGTGAATATCATCCGTAAGCGTGCACATTGTTCTCAACTTTATGACAAGGTGGATATTGATGATATTGCCGATGAGCGTGCACGTGAATTATATTTTGAGGAATGGCGCTTTACAGAGTTAAATCGTATGTCATATTGTTTGGCTTTGAGTGGTAAGCCTGATAAGACAGGCATGGTATATGACAAGGATAAGCTTTATGAGAATAGCTTCTGGTGGCATCGTATTTGTGATTACAACAATTATTACAATAAGAATCCAAAAGTGCAAATCAAGGGTCGTAAATATACGATGGGCAAGCACAACTACAATTGGCCTATTCCACAAACAGCCATCGATGCTAACCGAAATGGTAAATTGCATCAAAACTATGGGTATGATGGCTATGACGCCTCTGTTGAAGAATGGTCAACTTGGGAAGAAGCTGTGGCTGATGAATAATTTTAGTTTTAGGTTAGTTATATAAATATAAATACATTACCTCTTTGGGATAAAGAGGTAATGTGTGCATTCTAATTAAACAATTGTAAGTATGAAACATTTTCTTCTATTGGCTTGTCTCTGTTCTGCCATGGCAATACCAGCCTTGGCTCAGCGAGAAGCTAAAACCATTAATGATAATTGGGAGTTCAAGAAGCCACAAAATCAGCAATGGGTTTCGGTGAATCTTCCTCACACTTATAATCTCGATGCGTATCAAGTGCGCGAATACTATCAAGGCAAAGCGCAATACCGTCGTATCCTCACATTGCCAGAGGTGAAATCTAGTAATCGCTATTTCTTGAAAATAGATGCGGCGAGCAAGGCGGCATCTGTTCGTGTGAATGGTAAGGAGGTGGGGAACCATGCCGGTGGATATACAGCTTTCACCTTTGATATCACAGATTGCGTTAAGAAAGAAAACACTATAGAGATAACTGTGGATAATGGGCGCAAGGACATTTCACCAATTTCTGCAGATTTTACTTTTTGGGGTGGAATTTATCGTGATGTGTGGATTATCTCTACACCTAATATTCATTTCAATATGCTCAATATGGGAAGTGATGGCATATTTGTATCTACTCCCATAGTCAATCAGAAGCAAGGCACAGTGAAAGTGGCTAGCGAAGTAACCAATGATGGACAAAGACCTTCTGTTGTAGAGGTAAAAAATGAGATTGTGTCTCCAGAAGGTAAAACGATACAAACTTTTAAGAAGAAAGTATCGTTGAAAGCAGGAGAAACCAAACGGGTGGAGAGTATATCTAAAATGATACCTTCTCCTCTGCTTTGGACTCCAGAAACACCGACTTTATACAAGGTAAAAACATCTCTTATTGATGCAAACACAGGAAAAACTCTTGATGAGAAAACACATAAGATTGGTTTCAGATGGTTTGCTTTTGATGGAGAAAAAGGTTTCTTTTTGAATGGAAAGCCTTATAAGTTGCGTGGATTCAATCGTCATCAAGACCAAGCTCCAGTGGGTGTGGCTTTAGATGATGAGTGTCATCGTCGAGACATCAAGATAATGAAAGAATTGGGAAGTAATTACATTCGTATTTCCCATTATCCACAGGATGATGCCTTGTTGGAGGCTTGCGATGAGCTGGGCTTGTTGGCTTGGGAAGAAATTCCTATCATCAATATAGTGCCAGATACTCCTGGCTATGCTGATAATTGTGAGCGTAATCTTCGAGAGATGATTCGGCAACACTACAACCATGCTTGCATCATCAATTGGGGATACATGAACGAAATCCTTCTTGTCACTCCTCGCCCAGGTACAAAGGAATGGCCCGTGTATAAGGAACGGACTGTGAAGTTGGCACAACGACTTGAAAAAGTCCTTAAGGAGGAAGATCCTACCCGGAAAAGCGTGATGGCATACAATATGACCAACACTTACAATGAGATAGGTTTGAATTTAATAGATGTTGTAGGATGGAATCTCTATTTTGGTTGGTATGAAGGAGAACTAGCTGGGTTTGACCGTTGGTGTGAAGATCAACATAAGAGATATCCTAATCAACCCATTATGATAACGGAATGGGGAGCAGGAAGTGACCACAGAATTCACTCATATCATGGACATCCGTTTGATTTCAGTATGGAATACCAGCAAACTTACATAGAGCATTACTTGCCATTTATTGAGCAGAAACCTTGGATATGTGGATGTACTTACTGGTGCTTTGTTGATTTCAATGCTGCAGCTCGCCAAGAATCAATGCCAAGATTCAACAATAAAGGTATCGCTTACAATGATAGAAATCTAAAGGATGTGGCATATTATTTCAAATCGATGTGGCGCAAGGATATACCTGTTGTTCATATTGCAAGTCGTGATTGGGCTGTCAGAACTGGCAAGGCTGGCGAATTCCAACACATTAAGGTTTACAGCAATATGTCGGAGGTGGAATTATTCGTCAATGGCAAAGGGCTTGGTAAGAAGAAAGTAGAAAATTGCCATGCTGTATTTGACGTAGCTTTTCCTTTTGGTGAATCGACGCTGCAAGCTAAGGGATATGGTCCTATCAAAGGCAATGCTGAGGATGCGATGATGATTACTTATAATTCACAACCAGATGTAGCAAAGGGGGAGGAACTCGCCATCAATGTGGGAAGCAATTGCCATTTCATATCTTCTTTGAGCAATCTGGATTGGTTGCCAGACCAAGCATACACTTTTGGGAGTTGGGGCTATATAGGAGGCAAGGAAAAGAGCACAACCTCAGAGATTATAAACACTGAAGATGGGCCTGTTTACCAAACTGGGCGCGAAGGTAATTTTGAATACAAGATTGATGCACCTAAAGGAGAATATGAGGTTGAATTGTTGATGGCTGATGTTACCAAGCCATCAACACAACTTCCAAACCTGTTGTCAAGAAGTACTTCTGAGACATCATCCGAGGACATGAAGTTTGACATTTTCATCAATGGAAACGCTGTGGAACAGGATTTTACTCCGTCTGATGGGCGACATTATCGTACCGCTTTCCAGCGTCGTTATGTCATCGGTAATGAGGAATCTTGTATATCCATAAAGTTAGTTGCTAAACAAGGAACTTCTTTCTTGAGTGGTATTAAGATTAGAAAAATCGATTAAAATTGAGTTCCCGTACTTGCGAGGCTTGAGTAAGAGTTATACACCTAACCCGTTGGCGGAATTAATTTTTAAAGAATTTTATGTTTAAAAAGTTGTACATATCGCTGATTTTTAGTAATTTAGTAGCGTCCAAACTATTAAATATAAACCAGCGTATGTACAACTTATATACAAAATTCGTAAAAATTCTTGAGATATGCAAGGATT
>CAVBGK010000013.1:0-14615 GCA_963594995.1 Bacteroidaceae bacterium | reverse complement strand
TTTAGCCCTCCCTTGAATACGTGTATCCCTTTTTCTAGATGACTGAGTAGTTACATATTTTTGCCATTATTCCTATGTTTTAACCAATACTCAAATATAAGTTGCAAAGATAATAATTATTTTACTTATTCTTGGCATCTTTTCTCAACTTTTTTCTGAAGACATCAATACCCACACCCCCAAAGCCGCCTTCTAGGGAGTTCTTGCAAATTCCCTAGAAGGCGGCTTTATGCTACTTGTCAACGCTAACGAAAGCGCTTCTGTGTTTCAGTAGAAAATTATTCTTTTCATCCAGGCTTTGCTTATACCGTTTATATAACATTCATTTCGGCAGCAAAGCCACGATGAAAAGAACAACTACGCAATACCTAGAAACAGTAATTTACATCCCCTTCATTGACAAGGCGATGCGCTTGCGCTTCAAATCCACTTCCGTCACTCGCACCATCACGTGCTCATGGAGTTTCACCACCTCATTGGGGTCGCTCACATAGCGGTCGGCCAGTTGGGAAATATGCACCAAACCATCTTGGTGAACACCTATATCGACAAAGGCACCAAAGTTGGTGATGTTGGTCACGATACCTGGCACCACCATGCCCACCTGCAAGTCCTCCAGCGTCTTGATGGAGGCATCGAACTCAAACTTTTCTACCTTGCCACGGGGATCAAGACCCGGCTTGTCAAGCTCCGCCATAATGTCCGTCAAGGTAGGCACGCCCACCTCGGCGGTGACATATTCCTTGATATCTATCTTCTTCTGTAGAGCCTTGTCTTCCACAAGTTGCTTCACCGTCACCCCCTGGTCTTTCGCCATCTTCTCCACCAAGGCATAACGCTCAGGATGCACGGCACTGTTGTCCAAGGGGTTCTTGGCACCGGGAATACGGAGGAAACCGGCACACAGCTCGTATGCAGAAGGTCCGAGGCGAGGCACCTTCTTCAGCTGGGCACGGGATACGAACGCCCCATTCTCACGGCGGTACTCCACTATGTTCTTGGCAAGTGTAGGTCCAAGGCCGCTCACGTAGGTAAGCAGATGCTGGGAGGCGGTGTTGAGGTTGATGCCCACGGAGTTAACGCAGCTCATCACCACCGTATCGAGGCTCTTCTTCAACTGGGTCTGGTCAACGTCATGCTGATACTGCCCCACGCCAATGCTCTTCGGGTCAATCTTCACCAACTCTGCCAAGGGGTCCATCAGACGACGCCCGATGCTCACAGCACCACGCACGGTGACATCTTCGTCGGGGAATTCTTCACGGGCTATCTTAGAAGCCGAATAGATGGAAGCACCGTCCTCACTCACCACATAGATGTCTATAGGATGCACGAAGTCGATGCCATGCAACCATTCGCTGGTCTCACGGCTCGCCGTACCATTGCCCACGGCCATCGCCTCCATTTGATATTGGCGAACCATGCGCAAGATGGCTGCAGTAGCGTCTCCCCTCTTGTTGCGAGGTGGATGAGGATAAACTATCTCATGATGGATAAGATTGCCCTGGGCATCAAGACAACAAGTTTTGCATCCATTGGCAAACCCTGGGTCAACCGCCATCACTCGCTTCTGACCAAGAGGAGCAGCCAAGAGCAACTGGCGCAGGTTTTCGGCAAACACCATAATAGCCTCTTCGTCAGCTTTCTGCTTGCTGAGGGCGGCAAACTCGGTCTCTATACTAGGGTTCACCAATCGCTTAAAGGAGTCGTCCACAGCCTCAGCCACCAGTCTGGAAGCCTCTCCATTGCCACGCACATAGCGTTGTTTCAGCCGGTCGGTACATTCCTGCTCATCGGCAGAGATACTGACACGCAGGAAACCTGCAGCCTCGCCACGGCGCATAGCCAAGAGACGATGAGACGAGCACTTTCTAAGCGGCTCGGAGAAGTCGAAATAGTCTGAGAATCGCTGTGCCTCTTCCTCGTCCTTCTTCTTGGCAATGACCCTAGAGGTGATAGTGGCGCCATGCTTGTATCTCTGGCGCACAGAGTTGCGAGTAAATTCGTTCTCACTGATGGTCTCTGCGATGATGTCCTTGGCGCCTTGGATGGCAGCCTCTACATCCTTCACTTTCTCGCCCACAAATTTCTTGGCCACCTGCAGCGGATTGTTCTCACGCTGCAGGAGGATGAGTTGGGCCAACGGTTCGAGCCCTGCCTCACGAGCCACCTGCGCACGAGTGCGGCGCTTGGGCTTGTAGGGAAGGTAGATGTCTTCCAGTTCGGTGGCATCCCAGCACTGTTCGATGCGCTTTTTCAGTTCATCGGTTAGTTTACCCTGCTCTTCAATGGTCTTGAGAATGGTCTCCTTGCGCTTCGCCATCTCCCTAAGTTTATCATTGGCTTGAGCGATAGCCTCAATGTTTACTTCGTCCATATTCCCCGTCTTCTCCTTGCGGTAGCGTGAGATGAACGGAATGGTGCAACCCTCTTCGAGCAGCTCCAGCGTATTCTCTACAGCCTGCTCACGAAGGTTGAGCTGGGCTGCAATCAGTTTCGTAAATTGATTCATTTATTAATCATGTATGTCTTATTTAGATGCAAAATTAAACAAAAATATCGATTTACACAAATCCTTTGGACAAAAAGAAGGCGACATGATTGCCAGTTTTGACTTATAAGTCAAAACTGGCACATACACTTAATTTTCTCAAATACTGTTCATTCGAAGAACTTACCGACATTTATCTCGTGGGAATCCCCAACCCTACCTTACACTTTTCCAAAGCAGATTTATTTCTTAATTGTGAATTCAAACTTCAATCCGCCTTCCGGCAGGTTGTTCACCCGGATAGTGCCGCCATGCAAGAGCACAGCATTCTTGACAATGGCAAGTCCCAAGCCCGTTCCTCCCATCTTGCGGCTTCTGCCCTTGTCCACCCGATAGAAACGCTCGAAGAGACGGGCAAGATGCTCTTGCGGCACCCCTTGTCCATTGTCTCGGAAGATGAAATGCCATTTGTTACCCACCTCCTTGCCTTCTAACGTAATCGTTGTGCCGTCGCCTGCGTAAGCTATTGCGTTGTCGGTGAGATTGCGGAAGACACCGTACAACAAACTTCGATTTCCCTTCACCACGATGCGCTCAGGCAAAAGATTGTGAAACCCCATCTTGTGCTCCTCCCTCTCCAAGGCCGTCTCCCTCATGATGTCGCTCACTATCTGAGTGACATCAACCGCCTCGAAGTCTATCATGTCAGACCCATCGTCCAGACGGTTCAAGGTCGAGATGTCTCGCAAGAGCGAGGTAAGTCGCTCGCTTTGGGCATAGCACCTCTGCAGGAACTGCTCCTTCATCTCCTCATTGATATGTGGATTGTCCAGTATCGTCTCCAGATACCCCTGGATGCTCGCCACTGGGGTTTTCAGCTCGTGGGCGATATTCTGCGTAAGCTGACGTTTCAATACATCCTGCTCCTTACGGGTTGTTTGGATTCGCTTGTACATCTTGATGATGCGCTCAGCGATTTCACCCAGCTCGTCATTGGGGAAGGTCGCCAAGTCCTCTACCTCCAAACTCTCATTATGGTCGGCCTTATAGGCGAAGATGCGGAGCTTGGAGATGTTCTTCCCCAGCCGGTTGGTGAAACGATAAAGCACGATGGTGAGTAGGATGATGGCAAAGATGGCAAACCAGATGTAGTGCTGGTCGGCTTGCAGCGACTTGGAGAGATCGTTGTTGTAAGGCAAGGCACTGCGTATGACCACCGAGTCGGCGGGAAAATAGGATGCCACGTAGAAGTAGTCCTGTCGCAAGGTCTTCGACTGCCGCTCCACGCTCGTCCCTTGTCCCAGTTTCAAGGCATCCTGTATCTCCTTTCGGTTGAGATGGTTGGGAAAATGCTCATAATCATTGCTCATGTTGTCGTATAGCACCTTGCCGTCCGGGCGAATTAAGGTCACACGCAAGTCCTTACTCTCGTGCTCCCTGACGAAGGCATTCAACTTATCCTCCGACACGAAGATTCTCCGTTGCCCCTTTTGGGCGTTCGGGGCATCGCTGTCTTCATCACTTCTGAGCACCCCCTTGTCATGAGCCAACGACAGGTCTTCTTCCAACAGAGCATTGTAGCCCTCCAGCTTCATCGTCAACGTACTGACCTTGAACTGCTTCTCACGAGTTTGCTGGAATACGATGAAGCTGACGGCAAACACGAGGAACACCGTCAGCACATAGAAGTATAATTTCCTTCCTACACTATTAATCTTAATCATAAAGCATACCTAAGCGTCAAAATAATAACCGAAGCCAAGTCGCGTGACGATGCACTTGGCAAACTTGCCTATCTTCTTTCTCATGCGCGTGATGTTGACATCCACCGTGCGGTCAAGCACCAGCACATCCTTCGGCCACACCCGGTCGATCAGTTCCTGTCGGGAGAATACCCTGCCCTTCTCCTCCAACAGGAGGCGAAGCAACTCAAACTCCGTCTTTGTGAAAGACACCTCCTCGCCATCGATGTTCACCGTCTTCTTGTCAAGGTTGAGCACCAATCCCTGATAACTAATCATAGAAGGCTCCACCTCCTTTCCTTGTTTGCTGGCTGTGCGGCGAAGCACGGCACGCACCCTCACCAGTACCTCGCGGATAGAGAAAGGCTTGGAAATATAGTCATCCGCACCTAGGTTGAACCCCGTCACTGTGTCATTCTCCGTATCACGAGCTGTAAGGAAAATGATAGGCACGTGAGCTGTGGCAGGATTAGCCTTCAACTGTTTGGCCATCTGGAAGCCGCTCATGCCTCCCATCATCACATCAAGCAAGAGAATACGGAAAGAGGCGATATCTTTCTCCAACGCCTCCTCTGCCGAGTTGGCCGTCTCCACGAGATAACCTTCCGTCTCCAGGTTAAACTTCAGAATCTCACAAAGGTCCTGTTCGTCATCCACC
Source organism: Bacteroidaceae bacterium (assembly GCA_963594995.1). Lineage (GTDB taxonomy): Bacteria > Bacteroidota > Bacteroidia > Bacteroidales > Bacteroidaceae > Prevotella. The sequence continues at coordinate 9,724 of CAVBGK010000013.1, read as the reverse complement.
ACCAGAATTTTATAATTCTTTTCGTTCATCTTATTTCTACACCTTAATTATTATATAAGCCTCCGTCAAACACCCATTTGCACCGGATGCCTTGAGGTATTTCCTCGGCTGCAAAGTTACGACTTTTATTTTGTAACATGCATTACATCTGATTACATTTTCATTTCAATGATAATGAAATTTGATTACGGTGAAGAAGCGGAAAGTTTTCAAGATTCCCCCAAACCAACGAACCTGCCATGAAATTGGATATAGACAATAATATAAAACGAAGATAAAAAGACTAGACATCTCTTTACCTCAGACAATTTCTCTTAAAAAAACTTAATCAGATATCAGGAGTGCAGCAACCAAACTAATCATCTTTTACTTATACATTATACTACACTTTTCAATCAGATTATACACTATATTTACTTACTTATGGATGTGTACTATTTCATATTTTCCACCACCCTTATTTTTAGATTGGTGCAAAATTACGGCTTTTGGCTGAAACTACCAAATATTTTCAATAGAAAAATCATTTTTTATGCATTTTCTTTCATTTTTTAACTTCGTTTCTGTAATAAGTCTTCCAAAAGTAACTTTTTCTACTCTAAATTCCCACCAATAGATTCGCCTCCAATTATTCCACCGTCTTTTTTTGGCAGAAGCAGATATGCGCAAACAAATTCTAAGGAAAATACAAAAATTACCCCTAAAATTATCTCCCTATTGCGTATTTTTTGCATAAAATCCCCCGGAAAAGTAACTCCAAACAAAAGTTAAAAAGTTTGTGCTTATCAGTTTTTTACTTAAATTTGCCATCGAAAATCATCTTTTACTTAATACAATATACAAATTATGAAAAACGTCTATGCAACAATTGTAGCCTTCTTGCTATGCGCAAGCGGTTACGCAACTGATTACAAGCAGGCTAATCAAACTGCGAAGTTTGATGCGCTGAGTTTGATAGCCATACAAAAAAAGCAACAAATAGAGGCCAACACCACTGGAGCAAAAGCTATGGGAAAAAGCGGATCGTCACAGGAGTCCAGCCGCATCACCGCCACTGTGCAGATGACTGCAGGCACGAATCCAAGCACGTTAACTAGCCGCAGTTTCCAAGTGACACCTCTGGTGAGCCACTTCGGCATTGTCACCACCACCATAGACAGCCTTCAAATTTTGGCTGGCTACAAGGACGTGGAGCGCATCTCTTTCGGCGAAAATGACATGAAACTTGACCTCAACAAGGCGAATGCTATGACAGGGGTAACTCTCGTACATGAAGGCACCAGTACCAACGAAAAAACACAATTTGGCAAAAACCTCACCCAACCTTATACAGGAAAAGGAGTCATGATTGGCATCTTCGATAATGGTTTCGACCCCAACCACGCCATGTTCCTCGACAAGAACGGCAAGAGCCGCTTCAAGGTAATCATCAAGAAAGATGGATCTCTAAAAACCGACTCTGCATATATCGCTTCTTACAAAAGCGACTACACTTACAGCACACATGCCACCCACGTGAGTGGCATCGCAGCAGGTTACTACAAGGGAGACAACTTTGAAATCGAAGGCGTCGCTCCCCAAGCCGATCTTGCCATGGGTCCCATCATGCAGTCAGCATCCGAGCTGGTGGCTCTCAAGAACTTAGCAGAATACTGCAAGGAAAACGGCCAGCGACTCGTCACCAATATGTCATACGGCACGACCGTTGGACCTCACGACGGCAGCGACCTTTACTCACAGGCACTCAACGAACTAATCAAGGAATACGATATCGTGGCTTGCAACTCGGCCGGCAACTGTGGCAATAAGCTCCTCGTGCAGAGGCATACCTTCACCTCCTCTACCGACGAGATGAAAGCACTCTTTGACCTCTACACAAGCAACAATAAAATCAACAGCTACATCACCACCAACAACTCATCACCCATCAACATGGACATCATAGTGACTTCCATCAGTGACAAGTGTCAAACCATCATCGGCAGATATCCTGCCATCGTCAATGGAGAAGCACAATCGTTGATCATCAACGATGACTTGATTTCCTGCACAAATATTATCCTAGCCAAAGAGACCATACACGACGGTCTTGCAGGCTATGCATTGACTTGTAGCTATTTAAATATCAAAGACTCTAATTACCGCATCGGCTATATCATTACGAGTGCCAAGGGGCAACAAGTGGTAGTTTATAATGACAACGGATATCCCTTCAATGCAAGTTTCCACGAATACGCACAAGGATTGACCAGCAACGGCACTGTCAACAGTTCGAGTAGTGCCAGCGAGATGCTGGTGGTTGGTTCATACATAACCTCCCCAAGCTACACCAACCTGTCTGGCATCACCAACACCATATACAATGGTAGCGACGAGTGGGGCACACAAGAAGGAGAGGTAGCTTACTCCTCCAGCTACGGCACACGTTATGACGGAACAGAATGGCCTTGTGTCGTGGCCCCTGGTGCTTACATTGTCTCCGCCTTCAACAGATACTACAAAACTCAAACTAAAGTTACGAATACTGATACTTACAACAATGCCACTTACAAGTTCTGCGCCTTGAGCGGAACTTCCATGGCCTCTCCATACATGGCTGGAGTAGCCGCCCTCTGGTTAGAAGCAAATCCCAAGCTCACCCATGAGCAAATCAAGGCAATTGCACAAAAGACTGCCGACGTGGACGAATACTGTGGGGAAGCAAACCACTTTTACAATCAAGGAAAGCAGGCTGGTGCTGGCAAGGTAAACGCCTTGACAGGTATAGAATACATCCTCAGCGAAATGGAATACGCCCCCCTCGACACGCTCATTCTCGACGAAAACGAGGCCATGCCTACTGGATGCAGCGGAAAAAAGCACGTAATCCTCAAGCGCACCTTCAAAACCGGAACGTACAACACAGTGGCTCTTCCTTTCGACATGAATGACAAACAAATTGCCGCCACCTTCGGAAGAGACACAAAAATATACACCTTCATCACGAACTCATGCGAAAATATGTCATTCTATTCCACCAACAGAATAGAGGCCAACAAGCCGTTCCTCATGGTTACAAACACAACAGAGACAACTTTCGACATAGACAGTGTAGAGGTGGTTGAAGGCACACCTATTGACGAAGGCATCTACTATGACTTCATGGGCAACTACAGTGAGAAAATGACTTTGGATTATGGCTATCTGTATCTATCAAATGGCAAAGTGTATTATTCTGTGGGCAAGAGCACCCTCAAGGGCTATCGCGCATACTTCAAGCCCACCAACAGCCACAATCTTGTAAAAGTTACAACCATGAGCGTGGATGGAGAAACGACTAGTATCGAAAATCTGGACGCATATCCAAATGCCACAACAACACCCCTATACAACATCAACGGGCAAAAAATTACTGAAAAAGAACAACAAAACCTTCCAAAAGGCGTTTACATAAAAAAAGATAGAAAATACATTGTAAAATAAAACAATTGATATGGAAATAAAGCTAGCAGAAAATTATATCTCCCCAAAAATAACTATCTTTGTGCCCATTTGCACAGAAAGTGACCTTCTTGCAGGTTCCCCACCAACCACTCTAGAAAATGGAGGGCAAGGAGGAGGAGAAGAAGGAGACGCCAAGCAGCACACCTCATATTCATTATGGGATGACGAAAGCGAAGAATGAGCAAAGATGCGACAACAATCCCTCACTTATCCTATCGACGATACATCAATAATTAAGGTTGCTGCTACAAATCCGCAGAATATTGGAATATAACTTCTTCAAGTTGCTCTCGACGAATATGAAAAGAAAACTCATGAGTAATCTCTCCTCGCCGAGGTACTTCTTTCATGAAATAAACAAAGGTGGCTATGCTCTTTCTAGAGTTTTAGCCACCTTTATTATATGTTGTTTTTTCTTACCCCAATCGTTTTTCTAATCTTTCACGGATAGCAGCGATGAAACCTGCCGAGTTGACACCCTTCGCCACTACACCCTCCATCAGATTGACGAGGTCTTTGGTAGCGATACCGTCATTCAAGGTATCGAAGCAAGCAGCTTCCAGCTCATCGCCGAACTTCTGCAATGCCTCGTTGCCATCCAACTCTCCGCGTTTTCTCAGCGCTCCGCTCCATGCAAAGATGGTAGCCATTGGGTTGGTAGAAGTATCCTCACCCTTGAGATAACGATAATAATGGCGAGTCACGGTACCATGGGCTGCCTCATACTCATACTTGCCGTCAGGAGATACCAAGACAGAAGTCATCATCGCCAAGGAACCGAAGGCGGTACTTAGCATATCGCTCATCACGTCACCATCATAATTCTTGCAAGCCCAGATGAAACCACCCTTGCTGCGGATAACACGAGCCACGGCATCGTCTATCAGCGTATAGAAATATTCTATGCCCAACTCGGCGAACTTCTCCTTGTAGTCGCTCTCATACACCTCCTCAAATATTTTTCGGAACTGAGCATCATAAGTCTTGGAGATGGTATCCTTGGTAGCAAACCACAAATCCTGCTTGGTATCAATGGCAAACTTGAAGCAACTATGAGCAAAACTGCGAATGCTCTTGTCGGTATTGTGCATACCCTGAATAACCCCTGCACCATCAAAGTTGTGGATTTCCACTTCATGTTTCTTACCACTCTTACCCTCGAACACAAGTTTAGCCACGCCAGGTTCGTCCGCACGAAGTTCCACACTCTTATATACGTCACCATAAGCATGACGAGCGATAGTGATAGGTTTCTCCCAATTCTTCACACAAGGGTGAATGCTCGGGATGGTGATTGGAGCACGGAACACCGTACCATCCATGATACTGCGAATCGTGCCATTAGGGCTCTTCCACATTTTGTGTAGCTTATACTCTTCCATACGCTGGGCATTAGGGGTAATGGTAGCACACTTCACTGCCACACCATATTTCTTGGCTGCCTCGGCAGAGTCGATAGTCACCTGGTCGTTGGTCTTGTCACGATAAGGCAAACCTAGATCATAGTATTCCGACTTCAAATCCACGAAAGGAAGAATCAATTCGTCCTTAATCATCTTCCAAAGAATACGAGTCATCTCGTCACCATCCATCTCCACCAAAGGAGTTGTCATTTGAATCTTTTCCATAAGCAACATTCTTTGTTATTTAACCAAATTGCTTGCAAAGTTAACAAAATAATTTAAAAAAGAAAGACATTTGCTAGAAATATATATCAAAATAACATTTTTCCGTATATTTTCCGCATAAAAGACTCATGACTTCTAGTCGTCGCCTACCCATCATCACAGCCCGACACAATCCTGACACTCTCGTTTTTTTGATAGATTAGTATTAATTAGCAACCTTATCTTTCAAAAATCAATTAAATTTCATACCTTTGCAGAACTTTAATTCATGAAAACATCAATAACTAAAAGCAAAAAACGATGCGTGTAATTATAGAAAAAAACTACGACAAGCTGTCTCAATGGGCAGCCAATCATGTGATAGAATCCATCAACCGATTCCAACCTACTACGGACCGGCCTTATGTATTGGGACTCCCCACAGGTTCTTCACCCATGGGTATGTATGCAGCCTTGGCCAAGGCTGTAAAGGAAGGTAAGGTATCGTTCAAAAATGTAATCACCTTCAATATGGACGAATATGTCAACCTGCCCGAGACACATCCCGAGAGTTACCATTCCTTTATGCACCGCAACCTGTTCGCCCACATCGACTGTCCCAAGGAAAACATCCACATACTCAATGGCAACGCCATCGACCTGGAAGCCGAATGTCGCCATTACGAAAAGATGATAGAAGAGACAGGTGGCATAGACCTCTTTATCGGTGGGATAGGCTCAGACGGTCACATCGCCTTCAACGAACCATTCTCCTCACTCACCTCCCGCACCAGAGTCAAGACTTTGACCACCGACACCCGTATCGCCAACTCCCGCTTCTTCTGCAACGACCCAAAGGCAGTGCCCAAACAAGCACTTACGGTAGGCGTAGGAACCGTCATGGATGCCCATGAGGTCATGATACTCTGCAATGGCCATAGCAAAGCACGTGCCTTACAAGCCGCCATAGAAGGACCTGTGACACAAACTTGCACCATCAGTGCCTTGCAACTCCACAAGCACGGCATCATTGTGTGCGACGAAGCCGCCACTGACGAGTTGAAAGTAGGAACCTACCGCTATTTCAAGGACATAGAACAAAAGAACCTTTAATCATATATCATTATGAGACTCAATCTAAGTTCCCAGATCGTACTCAACAAAGTACCAATCGAGTATTACAAGCCCCAAACAACCGTAGAATACTCTGAGATTTCCCGTATGGAGAAAATCCACACCGATATTTTCGCATCTTCACAGGAAGGAGCGAAACATATCGCCGACTGTATCGAGAAAGAAATCATCGCCGCCCAGCATCGTGGAAAATTTTATGTCATGGCATTGGGCACGGGGTTGTCATTGAATCCTGTCTATGAAGAACTCATAAGGAAATACCAAGAAAGAAGACTCAGTTTCAGAAATGTTGTGGTCTTCAACGCCTATGAGTACTACCCCTTACAAAAAGACAGTTCCGTCCGCAGCATCAACCAACTCAAGGAGCGATTTCTTAATCATGTTGACATCGAGAGCCAGAACATATTCTCGCTTGACGGAAGCGTTACCCAAGAGACAGTAATCGACTGTTGCCACCTATACGAACAGCGCATCAAGACCTTTGGTGGGCTTGACATCGCCTTGCTAGGAATTGGCAGAATGGGCAACATCGCCGCCAACGAACCAGGATCAAGCCTACAGAGCGTAACACGCCTCATATTGATAGGCAACACCTCACGCGAAGAGATGGAAAACAGTTTCGGTACCAAGGAGCAAGTACCTCCTTGCTCGCTCACCATGGGCATTGCTACCCTACTCTCTGCCAAGACTGTCTTCCTTACAGCCTGGGGAGAAGAAAAATCGGAAATTATGCAGAATGTCGTGGAAGGACACATCACAGACACGTTGCCAGCCACCTTCTTGCAAACGCACCCCAATGCCAAAGTGGTACTTGACCTCAGTTCAGCTGCCCACCTCACACGCATAGAGCACCCATGGCTTGTCACCAACTGCCAGTGGACAGACAAGCTCGTTCGTTCCGCTTTGGTTTGGCTCTGCCTGAAATTGCACAAGCCTATTCTGAAATTGACCAACAAAGACTACAATGAAAACGGCCTAAGCGAATTGTTGGCACTCTATGGTTCAGCATACAATGCCAACATCAAGATATTCAACGACTTGCAACACACCATCACGGGGTGGCCAGGCGGTAAGCCAAATGCCGATGACACCTACCGACCGGAGCGTGCTGTCCCATATCCCAAGCGCATCGTCGTATTCTCACCACACCCCGACGATGATGTCATATCCATGGGCGGAACTATCCGTCGGCTGGTGCAACAAAAGCATGAGGTACATCTAGCATACGAGACATCGGGCAACATCGCCGTAGGAGATGAAGAAGTGACACGATTCATGCACTTCATCAATGGTTTCAACCAACTTTTCGCCGACTCCAAGGATAACATCATCGCAAACAAGTACAAGGAAATCAAGGAGTTCTTTGCCAACAAGAAAGAAGGTGACTGCGACTCACGTGACATTCTGACCATCAAGGGACTTATCCGCCGTGGAGAAGCACGCACGGCGTGCACCTACAACAACATCCCTCTCAACCGTGTACACTTCCTCGACTTACCTTTCTATGAAAGCGGCAAGGTTCAGAAGTTACCGATGACAGAAAAAGATGTCGAAATTGTACGCCATCTCCTACAAACAGTACAACCACACCAAATATACGTGGCTGGTGACTTGGCAGACCCACATGGCACGCACCGCAAATGTACAGACGCAGTACTGGCCGCCATTGACCTAGAGAAAGAAGCAAGAGCAAAATGGTTGAAAGACTGCAGGATATGGATGTATCGCGGTGCATGGGCAGAATGGGAAATTGAGAACATTGAAATGTGCGTTCCATTAAGTCCAGAAGAATTGAGAGCCAAACGCAACTCCATCCTCAAGCATCAGTCACAGATGGAAAGTGCCCCTTTCATGGGCAATGACGAACGCCTCTTCTGGCAACGTGCCGAAGACAGAAACCATAGTACAGCCCAGTTGTACGACGAACTGGGACTTGCCTGCTACGAGGCAATGGAAGCTTTCGTGGAATATAAACCACTCTGAAAAACGACAAAGGGCGTGTCAAATACACGACACGCCCTATATAATATAATAATGTGAAATAATATATACTTTTACTTCTCCTCTGGGGCCTTGTCAATCAAGTCCATGAACTGGTCAAGTTTAGGTGTGATGATAATCTGAGTACGACGGTTGCGCTGCTTGCCTACCTCAGAATCATTGGTTGTCACGGGATTATACTCTCCACGGCCACCAGCAGTCAAACGCTTGGGATCCACACCGAAATGGTCTTGCAAATATTGAACTACAGAAGATGCACGGAGAGCAGAGAGATCCCAGTTGTTTCGGATGTTCTTCATCTTGGCGCTAGTAGTGCTAACAGGTACATTATCCGTGTTACCCTCTACGAGCACATCATAGTCCTTGTAATCCATGATGATTTTGGCAATCTTGCTCAAAGTCTCCTGAGCACGGCTGTTTACCTCGTAGCTACCGCTCTGGTAAAGCATATTGTCAGCCAAAGAGATATAAACCACCCCCTTCATCACTTGCACATCAACCTCCTTCAACTCGTCCTTACTGAGTGAGCGGGTCAAATTATTAGTGAGAACCATATTGAGAGAGTCACTCTTGCTCTTCACCTCTACCAAGTGACGGATATACTGGTTGGACTCATTGATTTGGTCAACGAGCTTGTCGATACTGATATTGTTCTGGCTTGCATTGTTCAAACTCTTGTCAAGAGCTGTCTGCATAGATTTATAGTCCTTCTTCATCTGAGCGAGCTGATCCTCGAGAGAAGTGGCACGTGCCTGTGAAGCAGCCAACTGCTCCTTAACGTTTTGGTAGTTACCTGTCAACTCCCGGTTCTCATTCTGACAATTCTGGAGTTCCTTCTTGCTTGCACAACTTGTAGCCAACAATGCACTAGCCATCAAAGTCAGCACTAATACTTTACTCTGTTTCATATTTTCTTATGGTTTTAATTTCTAAGTTAATGATTTTTATCGTAGTTGAAGCACAATGTTTATCTACTTTTATGGAAGAGAACATCACCTCTTCGGTTGCAAAGTTACAAATAAGACATGAATAAACCTCATTTGTCAACTCCATTTATGTTATTTTAACCACTCAAACCATTTTTTTCGCCTTTACCTCTCATTTTTAACAAATTAGGAACGGTTTCCTTTTGAAACAGCCAGTACTGCAATACAAGCATAAAAATATAAAAAAAGGAGGCAATTATTTTGTCCTTATTCTAAATTGTATTATCTTTGCACACGAAAAGCTGATGCACCGCACCAGTTTCCGAAACAAGAAGAAATACATTAACAATATAAAAAGAGAAATTAGTATGATTCTTTTTTTTAGAACTCCATCCAAGAGTGTGATTGCGACCGAGATTGACCACCAGCCTTCTCTGGACGAAATCAATGAACTTTGTTGGCTCTATGGTGACGCAACGTTAGAGGATGCCCAGCAGTTGCAGGGCTTCTATGTGGGCCCACGCCGTGAAATGATTACTCCCTGGAGTACGAATGCCGTTGAGATTACTCAGA
>CAVBGK010000012.1:0-38310 GCA_963594995.1 Bacteroidaceae bacterium | reverse complement strand
TGTTTATTGCATCCAAGAATCAGCTGAAAGCAAAGTTGTATCTCCAATTATTTCTCGCAAATGCAAATAGATTGAAAGACAAGGAGGAGGCTATTCAACTGACAACTAAGGTCAAAGAGCAACTCAAGCAATATTAGTCTATAACATGCGTGGACAGCACCAACACGCCTACATGTCCGTGGTATGGCCATCCCTCAGCTGCTGCGGCGTCAGCCCGGTATGCTTCTTGACATACCGACAGAAGAAGCTGACATCGGTGAAATGATATTCCCATGCCATCTCCTTGACGCTCTGTCCGCTACGCTTGAGTTGCATCTTCAGTTGCAGGATGACGTACTGGTCGATGATGGCCTTGGGGGTATGAGCAGTCACCTGACGCACGATGTTGGTGAGATACTTGGAGGTGATGTTCATCAGGTTGGCATAATAGTTGACATCACGGGATTTCTTGTAATCCCGCTCCATCAGCATCATGAAGTGATTGAACAGCTCTCTCACCCGATGCGACTTCACTTCGTCGGGACGATAATGCGGATTGCGCTGCAGGTACTCGTGGAATCCAATAAAGAACGTCTTCAACTGGCATAGCACCAACTGCGAGATGCAGGTACATTCCGACTGTTCGAAATATACCTTGAGCAAAGAAAACATATGGTTGACGATATTGGTGACCACTGGCGTGTCCTGTCGGCAACGGTCTTCACGCAAAGACGAATAGACAGTTTGTTCCAACTGCAGGCTCGCCTCACGCAAGAGCGAGGCATCGTACTTCAGTATCTCCACCTCAAAAGCCGCAAACTGAGATGCCAATGGGATTGTCCCAACCTCTTCAAATTGCATATTTCTCAGTTCTACCACATCATGTGGGAACACCGTAATGACAGCCCCCTCATAGAGCTGCCAATCCTTATAGTTGACATTCAGCACTGCCCTGCCCTTCCGGCAAATCAATATTCCACCATAGGTCAACACTTGTGGGTTAGCCTGCCATTCCTCCAAATTTGTCGTAAACAACTCAGCCTCTTGGCTACTGCTCAATTCTGATAACTTCATAAATCCACCTTAATTATAATAAGGACATACCTTTCTATTCGCTTTTTGGTTGCAAAAGTACGCAATAAATGTGATATAAAAGAACTTTTATTCCCTAAAAGTCCATCCGCTGCGTATTTTTTAAAATGAGTGATTGCAAAAATCGCCGTACCTTTGCACCCGTAAAACGGAAGACAACAAAGGAATTTTATAAAGTAAAGACGAATGATCAAGAAAATCATGTTTGCAAGCCTCCTGCTCATGGGAGGAACTACTTGGACTATGGCACAACAATCGATGACCATAGACCAACTCTTCGGGAAGATAGAGGAAAACAGCAAGAGTCTTCGCACGGTTAAATCGGGTGTAGAAGCAGCCGACTTCGGCATCCAGTCTGCCAAGAGCCAACGACTCCCCGACCTCGATGCTTCCCTCTCGTTCAGTTACATCGGCAACGCCTTGCTCACCGACCGCGATTTCAGCAACATACACGGACTGAAATCCCCTCACTACGGCAACACCTTTACCTTCCAAGCCCAGCAGGTGGTCTATGCCGGCGGTGCCATCAATGCTGGAATCAAACTCGCAGAGCTAGGCAAGCAACAGGCAGAAGTCGGTGTCAAGCTCACTCGCCAGCAAGTGCGGTTTGTTGCTCTCGGCCAGTATCTCGACCTCTACAAAATTGACAATCAAATCAAGGTGTATGAGAAGAACATCTCCCTGACCCAACAGCTCATCGCCGACATCCAGGAGAAGCAGAAGCAAGGTATGGCACTGAAGAATGACATCACCCGATACGAACTGCAGATGGAAAGTCTCAAGCTTGGTCTGACCGCCCTTCACAACAACCGGAGCATTCTCAACCACCAGCTTTGTAACACCCTCGGAATGAGCACAAGCGAAAGCGCAGGCTCTGACAGTCTGAAGGCACAGGACATACAGATCATACCCGATGCCACCATCATAGACAAGGTATATGGCAAGGAAGGCGAGGCGCATTGGCAGAGTGCAAGCGCATTAAGCTCCCCCCTCTTGGAACAAGCGACAAATGCCATCCACATCGCCGAACAGAAGGAGAAAATCGCCAAGAGCGACCTCTTGCCGAAGGTGGCGTTCGTGGCAGCTGAAAACTTCGATGGTCCCATCACCTTCGAACTTCCACCAATCGACAAGAACCTCAACATCTGGTATGTGGGAGTGGGAGTGAAATACAGTCTCAGCTCACTCTTCAAGAGCAACAAGCGCATCAAGCAAGCGGCCATCGAGACTCGCCAAGCCAAGGAAACGCACGCCCTCCAGGCCGAGCAACTCAACAACAATGTACAGGCTTCCTACGTACAATACCTACAAACCTACGTGGAATTGGAGACGCAGCAGAAGAGTGTGGAACTGGCTCGACAAAACTACGATGTAATGAACTCCCGCTATCTCAACCAGATGGCTCTCATCACTGACATGGTAGATGCCTCCAACCTCCGCCTCAACGCAGAGTTGCAAGAGGTGGATGCCCGCATCAACATCGTCTATGCCTACTATCGCATGAAGTATGTGGCAGGAGAAATCTAGGAAGGTAAAAGGGTAAAAAAGTAAAACGGTAAAAATAAATAATGACAACATGAACAAGAAGATTATCAAGAGAATATATAATGTAGTAATCATCCTCTTTTTGGTAGGCGCTGCGGCATGGTGCTTCAGCCACTTCTACCACGGAAGCGACGTGGAATATACGGATGACGCACAGGTATGCCGCCATATCACCCCTATCAACACCCGTGTGCCAGGCTTTATCAAGGAAATACGCTTCGATGATTTCCAGCATGTGAAGAAGGGTGATACGCTCGTCATCATCGAGGATGCCGAATATCGCCTGCAAGTGGCACAGGCAGAGGCAGGCTTGCGCGGTTCAAAGTCTAGCTCGTCTGTCGTTTCTGCTACGATGACCACCACCAACAGCAATGTGCAGACGGCTTCGGCTGGCATCGAGGAGGCTCGCGTAGATATGCAAAACGCCAAGCAAGACTTCGATCGTTTCTCCGCCTTGATGAAGAAGGATGCTGTTACCCGTCAACAGTACGACAATGCCTACGCACGGTACTTGGCTGCCAAGGCTCGCTATGAGCAAGCCAACAGCCGCAAACAGAGCGCAGCCTCCGTGAAGAGCGTACAGACCCATCAGCTGGGTGGCTCACGTGCCAGCGAGAGCGTGGCAGAGGCACAGCTCAATCTGGCTCGCCTGAACCTGTCCTATACAGTCATCGTGGCCACTTGCGACGGTGTGATGGGAAAGAAGGACATCCATGTAGGGCAGTTGGTTCAGCCCGGTCAGATGCTGGCCCGCATCGTGGATGACAACGACGTTTGGGTGATGGCCAACTATCGTGAGACCCAAATGAATGGCATCACCGTGGGAAAAAACGTAGAATTTACAGCCGATGCCATCCCTAACGTGGTGTTTCAAGGCAAGGTGGAGTCGCTTTCTGCCGCAGCAGGCAACGCCTACTCCATGATTCCAGTGGATAATGCCACTGGCAATTTTGTGAAGGTGGAACAGCGTGTGCCAGTCCGCATCGCCCTCACCAAGGACAACGACCCGAAGTCCGTGAGCTTGCTCCGCGCCGGTCTCAACGTGGAGACAAAAGTCAGCATTAAGTAAGGAGGCACTAGCTGTCCCTCAAATAATATATCATTAATTATAAATTGAAAAATGCCAGGACCTCCAATGTTACAGGGACCCTTCCGAGTTCCTTCATTCAACAGCTATGTTCCTCGCCGCTTGCAGCCGTGGATTTATCTCCTCTTCGCCTTCGTCTTTCTGATGTCGGGTGGCATCTATGGCGGAGCGATGAGCCAAGTGATGGGTGAATATAGTCTGATGAGAGAGGATGTGCTCATGATTGTCATGTTCAATGTGGTGGGTGTGGCGATGCCATTCCCCTTCCTCTTCAAGATGAAGTTCCGCTTCACCAACCGCCAGCTGTTGCTCAATGCAGCGTTGATTGTGGCAGCTTGCAATTTCCTCATCATGTGGACTGACTCGGTTCCCGTGATGTGCATCCTCGCTTACATAGCGGGCTTTTTCAAGCTCTGCGGCACTTTTGAGTGCATGAGCACCATCCAGTTGTGGATGACCCCGAAACGAGACTTTACCATTTTCTTCCCATTGCTCTATTGCTTCGTATTGGGAAACATGTCGTTGTCGCCCTGGGTGACAGAGCACTTGATCTACATCTTCCAAGACTGGCGCATCATCAATTGGACGATGACCGGGGCTTTGCTCACGGTGGCTCTCATCGTGTATGTCACCACCCACGACTTCCGATTCATGAAGCCACTGCCGTTCATCAGCATTGATTACTTGGGGTGCGTGCTTTGGTCAGCGTGGATGCTGGAATTCATCTTCTTCTTCAACTATGGGGAGCACTACAACTGGCTAGACTCCAAGGTCATGCAGATGGACTTACTCTTGTTCATCGCAACCGGCTACTTCTGTCTGCAACGAATGTTCCATATCCGCCATGCCTATATCACGGCTGACGCCTGGAAGTACAAGCGGCTGATTCCCCTGCTCATCCTCTTCGCCTTCGTCGAGTTTATGGGCAGCACCCCCAAAGTGTTGCAGACGGCAATCACGGGCGGCGTACTTCATTTCGGCACAGTAACCACCAACGTGCTCAATTTCGTGGAGTGGATAGCAGCCATCATCGGATGCCTTTTCTGCCTGTTTTGGTGCAAGGTACTCCACCAGAAATACACCCGCCTTTTGACACTCGGTGTCGCTGCCATGGTCTGCTATCCCGTGATGATGTATTTCCTCATCGACCCAGGGCTGCCTATCGAGGCTCTATATGTCCCCACATTCCTGCGCTCCTTCGGTAATGCCATCTTCTTCTGTATGTTGACCATCTACCTGGAAGAACTGATGCCATTCCAGCACTTCTTCATGGGACTGACCATGGCCGGCATCATCCGCAACGGCCCTATCTCTACGATGTGCTCAGGGTTGTTCAGTTTCGGCATTCGCCACCAGATGGCAGACAACATGGCTCGCGGCTTACCCTACGATGCCACCAACCTCCTGATGGTCAGTGTCCGCCAGCTCTATGGCATCACTTGCGTCATCGGCATCGCCGTACTGGTCATCTTCCTGCTTTGGGATCTCCAGCCGGTTCGCAGCACATTGAAGAAAATGCCAACATGGAATTTCGTGGGAAGAATGATGAAAAAACTTGCCAAAAGCAACCACAAATAACATTCTCCATAGACTCATCGTACAGAAAGAGGCTCGGCATAACTGCCGAGCCTCCCTTTGGCTTTCACCCTCATGCCATGACGGCATTCTTTTTATCTTTTACAAAACCTTTCACATAGTCTATCCTAGCTTATTCCTTGACAAACTCCACGTTGTCACCATATTTCTTGCTGATTTTCACCAGTTGGAAAGGAGTGATGGAGTAAGAACGTGGCTCATTGGATACAAGGGACTTGTATCTGACCACAACCTTTCCACCTTGTTTCTTGATGTTCTCTATCTTAATCTCTGTATCTCGGTTAGTAGTAGGCTCAAGGATAGCGATGGCATTCTCCTTGTCGAAGTCGATTAATGTAGGCATCCCCTGTGTACCCATTACAGCCCCCATTCCAAAATACAGATTCAGTTCCTCTTCGCTGGTGATGATGCGAGGAGAGAAATCCTTCACATCGTTTCTGACGAAATAGCGCAAGGCTTCCTTATAGCCGATGGCCTTCTCCGAAGTACTGCATGAGGAGAGACCCATGAGGGCAGCCACAAGGACAGCCCATGACCATGATTTAATCTTCATATCTTTTCTCGTTTTTAACGTTTTTCTGTTGTAACTTTAGAGAGTCACTTCGGAAAGACTGTTGCGCGCCTACTGTTTTTCTTCCGTTCGTCTATCTCTTTAAATGCAATGCCTTGGGAAAACTTGCTCAAACGTCTGCTAATAATCGTTAAAAGGAGACGGATATTCCTGTCTGTAAAGCAAAAAAAGTCATAGCCAAATCAGGAAAAGTCACGCCACAGGTCATAGTAATGAGTTCCACGCCTTGGAACTGTAAGTTTCTTGGCTTGAAACTCATAGTTCCAAGGCATGGAACTTTTTGCAGTATTTTCGTCTTTGACTTTTCCCTGGTGCAGGTCTCACTTTCTAGAGCCTCCTTTTTTTATATGCTTACCTTGCCCTCGTTTGGCGAGGCGGTTCATCATCTTGCGCTCCTGCTCATACACCTTTTCTATCTGCGTCTGTGTGAGGAACTTGGAGTATTCCTTGTAGTACTTCTGACGTACATTGAGAATTTTCTCGCTCATGGCGAAGCGTTGCTTGATACGGTCCTCGTTCTCTTGCTCAGACAAACCCTGCTTGCTCGGACGAGGACGAGGCCCCAATGCCCATATTTCCTTTTGGCAAGTACAGAAAGTCTTGACAAACTTTTCCGTTACGTCATCACCGAAAGCCAGTTCACTGGCGATGTGCTTGGCTTGTACCTCGGCAAGTTGCTCACGCGAGATACGCTGCTTTTGGTTAGGGAGTTGTGAGGTGCTCTGCTGTGCAAAAGCAGTGGCACAAGAGGCAATCATCATGATTGCAACAACTAAAGTTTTCATTAAATTATTCATAATCATATATATTATAAGATATTACACGCTTTCTTTTCTAGCGATGCTTATTCGTTGAGGAAGACATCCTCCTGATAGACGTTGAGCAAGTAAGCCTGGTCATCGGTGGTGAGTTGGCTGAATGCCTGATCTACATCATTGATGGTAGCTGCATTCGTCTTGGAGAAGTTCATGCCGATGACAAGCACCAAGGCGATGGATGCTGCCACGGCGATGGCACTCCGCATCAGGAGGCGCAACTTTGCTGATTTTCGTCCTGCCTGAGGTTTCATGGATACAACAACAATTTTGTTATCCTCTTTCTTTTGGAAATCCCCCTTCACCTCTTTCCAAATGTCATCTTCGAGTTGGTCAAAGAAACCATCGGGGGCGGTATAAGGCGTTCGCTTACCGATATGGTCGAAATCAAATTCTTTGTTCATGTTTGATACGTTTTAGTCGTTTGAGTTCATGTATTTGATGATCTTCTCCTTGGCTATGTGGAAGTTTGCCTTGACGGCAGTGGCCGTGGAGTCTATGGCTTCCGCAATCTCCTCATAACTGAGTTCGTCGTAATAGCGGAGGTTGAACGCCGCCTGTTGCTTTGTGGGCAACGAGAGAATCGCCTTTTGCAGTTTCACAGCCTCCAAGTCGGTGAAATCCACATAGTCGCTTGCCATGACGCGGTTGGCGCTGTTTCCTTCTTCCTCCAACGAGACTTGCCCTTGTTTCCGGGAATCTATTAGCCGAAGTGCCTCGTTGGTGGCTATTCGGAAAATCCAGCTGCGGAAAGATTTCTCGTCCCTGAACTTATCGAAAGAACGGAAGATGCGGATGAAGGTTTCCTGCGTGGCGTCCTGTGCATCGTCGTGGACAACCACCAGTCGGCGAACGTGCCAATAGACGGGTTGCTTGTATTTCTGCAGCAGAAGCCGGAATCCCCTCTCGGACTTCTCCCGAACAGCCTGGATGATGTCTTTGTCTTCTATTGTCATACTACATACAGTTTCTTCTTGCCATTGATGACCATCTTGATGGGGTTAGCCTTGCTGGCAGCAAAGGCATCCAGTTCGGCCTCTGCAGTGGCACGTACCAAGCCGGTCATCTTGCTGTACTTGGAAATACTGAGCGTCTTGTTGTTCTTCAGATATGCCAACGCCATGTCCAGACGGTCTTTCTTGTTCAGCCGATTGCTGACGTGGGAAGTGACAGCCGGACGGTTCACTACCGTTACCACGGCGGGGCGACAATATCCATAATGACTGTACGGACGATGTACATAACCATGATATCTGCGCTGTGCGAAGCCTGTAGTGCCAACCAATGCCATCATGCCGACGAGCATTACCTTCTTAATATTCATCATTGTCTTCATAATCGTAATCTCCTATGTTTTACTGAACGTTACAACTATATGACCCGATGAAAAGAAAAAAGTAAAACCTGCGGATAACTTTTTTGAGGGAAGAGAACAAGAACGATAGTAGCAATCCCAACATTCCTTACACCTCGTCAAAAAAGATGAGCGTCGTTCCGCATTTTCAATCAGACCTAATTTTGTCCGCCTTTCCAAGATTTAACACTCATTAAGCAGTCCCAGAAAAGGAAGTAGGGGCATTTTATCGGCAGATAGTTTGCCCATATCAACAAAAAAGCGTAATTTTGCCGCCAAACCTATAAAACATAGAAGAAAATGGATGAAGCAATCAAGCAAATCGGCGAAAGACTGAGAGGTCTGCGAGAGGTACTCGACATTCCAGCACAGGAAGTGGCTGACCTCTGCGAGACCAGTCTGGAGCATTATCTCAAGATAGAGTCGGGAGAGGCCGACCCTTCGGTTTATCGTCTCTCCAGAATCTCGAAGCGATACGGCATTGCCCTCGACGTGCTGCTCTTCGGCGAGGAACCCCGTATGAAGGGGTACTATGTGACACGTAGCGGACAAGGGCCGGAGATAGAGCGCAACAACCAGTACAAGTACCAGAGCCTCGCCGTAGGATTCAAGGACAGGAAGGTAAATCCCTTCATGGTGCAAGTTGACCCGCTGCCCAATGACGAGAAACCCCATAAGAACGGGCATGATGGTCAGGAGTATGACTATGTGATAGAGGGCACGCTCGAAGTGACCATCGAGGAGAAGGTGATGGAACTGCACCCCGGCGACAGCATCTACTTCAACAGCAAGAAGCAGCACTGCTTCCGCTCGTTGGATGGCAAGCCTGCGAAATTCCTGTGTATCATTATATAATTAAGGTAGAGATTATGATCGAAAGATTTCTCAAACAGACTCAATTCACTTCAGAGCAAGACTTCAAGGAGCATCTGGAGTTTATCATACCCGAAGATTTCAACTTTGCCTACGACGTGATGGACGAGTGGGCGAAGATCAAGCCCGACCACGTGGCGCTACTATGGACCAGCGAGCGTGGCGAAGAGATACGTTTTACCTACCAAGACCTGAAGGAGCAGAGCGACAAGGCCGCCGCCTACTTCCAGAGCCTCGGCATCGGACACGATGACAAGGTGATGCTCATCCTGAAACGCCACTACCAATGGTGGCTCGCCATGCTCGGTCTCCACAAACTCGGAGCCGTAGCCATCCCTGCCACCCATATGCTCACCAAGCACGACATCGTGTACCGCAATAATGCAGCAAGCGTGAAAGCCATCATCTGCTGTGGAGACGACTATGTGGTGGAGCAAATCAACGAGGCGATGCCCGAGAGTCCTACTGTCAAGACCTTGGTGAGCATCGGCCCCGACATCCCGGAGGGTTTCCACGACTGGATGTCGGAGTGGAACAACTGTACGCCCTTTGTACGCCCCGAACATACCAACAGCAACGAGGATACCCTCCTGATGTATTTTACTTCCGGAACCACGGGCGAGCCTAAGATGGTGGCGCACGACCACCTCTATGCCCTCGGCCACTTGACCACCGGCGTATATTGGCACAACCTGCACGAGAACTCCATCCACCTCACCGTAGCCGATACGGGTTGGGGCAAGGCGGTATGGGGAAAGCTCTACGGACAATGGTTTGCAGGAGCCACCGTCTTCGTCTTCGACCATGAGAAGTTTACGGCAGACAAAATTATGCGCCAGATAGAGAAGTACCACATCACTTCTTTCTGCGCCCCTCCCACCATCTACCGTTTTATGATACAGGAGGACTTTACCAAGTACGACCTCAGCAGTCTCGAATATTGCACCACAGCGGGCGAGGCGATGAACCCATCCGTAGCAGAGACCTTTCAGAAGTTGACAGGTATTCAGATTTACGAGGGTTTCGGACAGACCGAGACCACGATGACGCTCGGCACTTTCCCATGGATAAAGCCCAAGCCAGGAAGCATGGGCAAGCCCAACCCACAGTATGACGTACATATCCTCCGCACCGACAAAACGGAATGTGAGGATGGCGAGAAGGGCGAGATCTGCATCCGCATCGGCGACGACAAACCGCTCGGCCTTTTCAAGTACTATTATCGTGACGACAAGCAGACCAAGTCGGTATGGCATGAAGGCTATTACCACACGGGCGACATGGCCTGGCGCGACGAGGAAGGCTACTTCTGGTTTGAGGGCAGAATCGATGACGTAATCAAGAGTTCGGGCTATCGCATCGGTCCTTTCGAGGTAGAGAATGCCCTGATGACTCATCCTGCAGTGGTGGAGTGTGCCATCACGGGAGTGCCAGACCCTATCCGTGGCATGGTCGTGAAGGCAACCGTCGTGCTTGCTCAAGAGTACAAGACCAAGGCAGGCGAAGAACTTGTCAAGGAACTTCAGAATCACGTGAAGCACGAAACGGCACCATACAAGTATCCCCGCATCATCGAGTTCGTAGATGAATTGCCAAAGACTATTTCGGGCAAGATTCGAAGAGTAGAAATCAGAGAAAAAGACAACAAGAAATGAAAAAGCGAATCGTAGTAAAGGTGGGCAGCAACGTGCTGACCCGCGAGGACGGGAAACTGGACGTGACAAGAATGTCGGCAATCGTTGACCAGATTGTCTGGCTCAAACGATATAACTATGAGGTGATACTGGTATCCTCCGGTGCCGTGGCTGCCGGCAGGGCGGAACTGCACGTAGACCATCACTTGGACAGCGTGGAGCAGCGACAGTTGTTCTCCGCCATCGGACAGGTGAAACTCATCGGTCTGTATTACGACCTTTTCCGGGAGTACAAGATTAAGGTAGGACAGGTGCTCACCATGAAGGAGAACTTCGGTGCCGAGGAGCAGTACAGGAATCAGGAGGCGTGCATGGAGGTGATGCTGGAGAACGGCGTCCTGCCCATCGTCAACGAGAACGACACCGTGTGCATCACCGAGCTGATGTTCACCGACAACGACGAACTGTCGGGCCTGATAGCCAAGATGATGAAGGCAGACACGCTCATCCTGTTGACGAATGTGGACGGCATCTACGACGGCGAGCCGAGCCATCCCGACACCCATATCATCCCCTCCGTAGCTTACGACCGCGACATCAGCGAGTATATCCAGGCCAGCAAGAGCAGCCATGGCAGGGGAGGCATGACCTCGAAGGCGCATACCGCCCAGGAGGTGGCAGGTGCAGGCATCAAGGTTATCATCGCCAACGGCAACACGCCCAACATCCTCGTCAAGCTGAAAGAGCAGCCCGAGGAGACTCCGCACACAGAGTTTGCGGCAAAACCGAGATAGGACTTGTCCGAAACATCATACCAAGGCCAAACCCCGACCATACATTCGGTTTATCCAAATATCGAAGAACTGTTCGTTGAGCGAATACTTGCCATGGAGTTTGGTGATTACACCACTTGCCATCAATTGTTTGGCGGCATACTGATCGGCACTGGCAGAAGCTAACTTATGTTTCTTGATGATACTCACTGCCGGCAAAGATGAACCGGCAGTTGGACATTGCCTGAATATGCGTGCGGAGCAATGCCTCCACATTCTTCTCCGGGTATTTGGCTAAAAGTAGGGTATTTGAAATCGGGTCGAATCCGAACTGTCCGCTGATAGACTTCAAGGTATGGATATCACTAAGAGGCTATTGGCAAGGAAGAGGACAACAGAACGAGACATTTAGAGGGAGGCCAGGCGTTACACTGCCCAAGCCTCCCCCCAGTTTTCGCATATATTACCAATAATTGAAAATAATTTTTCCTGTCCCCAAAGTTAGCGGATTTATGCTGTCCTTCCAAACGAAGCCCTCCAAAACACCTCTTTTATAGGATATTTTAAAGCTGGAACTTTCAAAATGTATATTTTGGAGCAAATTGTACATTTCCTCTGCAATATCCCAAGCACCTAACAGAAAGATTGGAGACCAGCATACATGATATTTCCCGCCCAAAAGCTTGCATTGTCAAGGATTTTTTGTAACTTTGCCACATCATATTAAATGGAAGCGTTTACAATGGAAACAGAAAAGCAAAAGGCAGCCAAGGGACTTGCCTACAACCCCAACCGCGACAAGGAACTGCTCGACGAGATGCGGGCAGCCCATGCCATGGTGCAGAAATACAACAACATTCCCTACGAGGAGGAAGAGCGACGCAATGAGGAAATCAGGAAGATCATCCACATCGGCAAAGGAGGAACGGTCATCTCTCCCTTCTTCTGCGACTATGGCTACAACATCCATATCGGCAGGAATTTCTTCTCCAACACCAACCTCACCATCCTCGACGGTGCCAAGGTGGAGATAGGCGACAACGTATTCATCGGTCCCAACGTGGGCATCTATACCGCCGAGCATCACCTCAATGCAGCCAAGAGGGCCGAAGGCATCGAGTACGCCTACCCCGTCACTATCGGCAGTAACGTATGGATAGGCGGGGGCACCACCATCCTGGCCGGTGTGAAAATCGGCCAGGGGAGCGTGATAGGCGCAGGGAGTGTCGTGACGAAAGACATCCCCGAGGGTGTCATCGCCGTCGGCGTGCCCTGCAGGGTTTTGAAGGAAATAGACAACCACTAATATTTCTCCTCCAAAAGCTTGCAGCATCAAGGATTTTTTGTAATTTTGCCACGTCACATTTAATAATTGAAGAATATGAAATATCTGGATCCCAAGGCAGACTTGACCTTCAAGAAGATTTTCGGCAAGCATCCCGACTTGCTGACGAGCCTGCTCAACGCATTGCTGCCACTTGGCGAGAACGAGCAAATACAGAAAATCAAGTATTTGCCCACGGAGCTTGTACCAGAACTCTACCAACACAAGAATTCCATCGTAGATGTATTGTGCGAAGACATCACGGGCAGGAAATTCTGCGTAGAGATGCAGATGGAATGGAGCAACTCCTTCAAGCAGCGTGTGTTCTTCAACGCCTCCAAACTATACGTCACCCAGGCAATGAAGAAGGAGAAATACAGCGAGCTACAGCCCGTGTACTCCCTCAACCTCGTGAACGATGTCTTCGAGCACGACATGCCCGGGAGGTTCATCCACAACTACCGTATCGTGCATGACAAGAGTAGCGACAAGGTGATTGAGGGACTGCACTTCACATTCATCGAGCTGCCCAAGTTCACGCCCCACAGCATCTCCGACAAGCGCATGATGGTGCTATGGCTCCGATTCCTTACGGAAATAGATGCCAACACCCAAGAAGCCCCTACCGACCTGCTTAACGACCCGGACATCAGCAAGGCGTTGGAGGAAGTGAAAGTGTCTGCATTCAACGAGGAAGAGTTGCGGGCATACGATAAGTTCTGGGATAGCGTGAGGGTGGAGAAAAGCCTACAACACGACAGTTATCAAGAAGGAAGGGCTGAAGGAAGGGCTGAAGGTATTGCCAAAGGAGCCAACGACGAGAAGGCAGCCACGGCAAAGCGCATGCTTGCCGCCGGATTCACGCCCGAGCAAGTCTCCATCGCCACCTCACTTCCCGTGGAGGACATCAAGAAGCTATAGCATAGACGTTTATTTCACCCAAAGAAAAGATCGTCACAGTGTCTTTGACCAAGAAATCACAAATATCAATAACAAAATGACAAAATCAATTTCAGATTATTTCAGCCGGGAAAAAACGGAATGTTTGAAGGGATGGCTCGCCATAGGAGTCTTGGCGCATCATCTGTTCCAGCGAACCGACCTGATTCCCGCCAATTCTCTCCTCGGCTTCTTGTTTGGTAGCTTAGGAAGCTATTGCGTAAGTATGTTCTTCTTTATCTCCGGCTATGGGTTGATGGCTTCCTATAGCAAAAACGGGGGGGGTATCTGACCAACTTTCAACGTAACAGAGTGTTACCTATTTTTTCCATCAATGCATTCTTGGTATTTCTCTACTCCTTACCGAGACTATTGAGTGGAGCGGGGGTAACAGCAACCGAAGTAGTCATGTCCTTATTTTATGGGGGAAGCATTGTTATTTACGGGTGGTATCTGTTGTGTATCATGGTGCTTTACGAATTGTTCTATTTGAGTGTCAAGTTCTGTAGTCGCCATGTGTGTTTGGCTGCCGTGATGATGACTATGCTATACATGGTCTTGGCAAAGGACATAAATATGCCCAGCTATTGGTACTCGTCATGCTTGGCATTCCCTTGCGGAGTGTTTTTCAGGCAGTACAAGATGCGTATAGATACCATCTTTCGTCAACGCCATACAGTTTTCTTTTGCTTGGGATTAGTTTTGTTCTTGGGCAGTTTCGCCTTCTCTTATACAACAAGTGGAGAAGACAATAGCCTTGCAAATGTCTACATTTTCCGTTACCTTCGTTATCTTGCCCTTATGACCATGGGGATTTTCTCTTCGCTCATGATTATCGGCGCACTGATGTTGTTGGGCAACCACATTCACGAGGCTTCTGGCATAACCAAGAAACTATCTGCCATCTATCTGGAGATTTATGTCATGCAAGGTCTTGCCATGTGGCTTTTGCGAAACTCACGGTGGGACTTGGACAACGACTACCTGTTCATCGTCTGCACCGTCATCCTTACCCTTGCATTAACCGTAACCATTCGCCCGGTGTTCCGAAAAATCACATCGTGGGTGAAGATATAGTGGCAACATAAATCATTCAAACTGTGATTTGTTTTCTTGACACCAAAAGACAGGAGGGAAGCTGAAACCGCATAACTATCCGTTTACAGCTACCATCAGCTCTTTTTCCTGCATAAAGTTTGCGATTATCAATATTTATGCTTAACTTTGTCGCATCTTTGCGAAGAGGCAGGAAGTCTCTTCGCAAAGAGGTAGATAACTAACAAGGAAGAAGGGACAGATGGAACTGAAAGAAACTTTCCAAAAGGTAAAGAAGGCGAGCAAGACCCTGGGGCTGCTCACCGACGCACAGCGTAACGAAATACTGCAGGCGGTGGCGGATGCCATCATCGCCGAGACTCCTGCGCTCCTAAGAGCCAATGCTGAAGACTTGGCGAAGATGGACAAGGAGAACCCGCTCTACGACCGACTGCAACTCACGGAACAACGGCTGCAGGACATCGCATCAGACATGAGGCACGTCAGCACCCTACCCTCCCCGCTCGGGAGAATACTCAAGGAGAAGACGCTCGACAACGGTCTGCACCTGCAAAGGGTGGCCGTTCCCTTCGGAGTGATCGGCATGATTTACGAGGCTCGTCCCAACGTTACCTTCGACGTTTTCTCCCTCTGCTTCAAGAGTGGAAATGCGTGTATACTGAAAGGTGGAAAGGACGCAAACGCCTCTAACACAGCAAGTGTAGAAGTTATCCACAAGATGTTGATAAAGTATGGCATCAATCCCGACGTGGTGACGCTCCTCCCTGCCACCCACGAGGCGACGGGCGAGATGCTGAATGCCGTGGGCTACATCGACCTCTGCATCCCCCGCGGCGGAAAGAAGCTCATCAACTTTGTACGCGACACCGCCAAAGTGCCGGTCATCGAGACGGGAGCGGGCGTGGTGCACTGCTACTTCGACAAGGACGGAGACACGGAGATGGGCAAGCGCATCATCACCAACGCCAAGTGCCGAAGAGTGAGCGTATGCAATGCCCTCGACTGCCTCATCATCCACGAAAGCCGTTTGAACGACATTCTAACACTGTGCGAAGACCTTGCGAAGCACGAGACGAAAATCCATGCCGATGCCAAGGCTTACGAGGCTCTGAAGGGGCATTATCCCGACACCTTATTATATAAGGCAGAGGAA
This sequence comes from Bacteroidaceae bacterium, assembly GCA_963594995.1. Lineage (GTDB taxonomy): Bacteria > Bacteroidota > Bacteroidia > Bacteroidales > Bacteroidaceae > Prevotella. The sequence continues at coordinate 22,519 of CAVBGK010000012.1, read as the reverse complement.
AGCGAGCAGAAGATGAAAGCCCGTGACTCTCAACTTCATAGCATTTGGCATACCGAATGGCTCAGTATGCAGATGGGCATCAAGACCGTCTGTTCGGATGACGAGGCACTCGACCATATTGCCACCTACGGAAGCGGACACAGCGAGAGTATCGTTTCCAACAACCCCGAGGTCCAGAAAAAGTTCCAAATGATGGTGGATGCCGCCTGTGTCTATGTCAACGCCCCGACGAGCTTCACCGACGGCGCACAGTTCGGACTCGGAGCAGAGATTGGCATCAGCACCCAGAAGCTCGGAGCCAGAGGCCCGATGGCATTGGAGGAGATCACCACCTACAAATGGCTCATCACCGGCAACGGACAAACGAGGAAGTAAAGACGGCATCATGATTCTATAATAATAATTAAAACAATATATAACAATGAAGACATTTTTCAATGTGGAAGACCTTGGCGACCTGAAGGCAGCACTCACCGAGGCACAGGAAGTGAAAGCCAACCGTTTCGGTTATCAAGAGTTGGGTAAGAACAAGACCTTGCTGATGATATTCTTCAATAACAGCCTCCGCACTCGCCTCAGCACCCAGAAGGCAGCCATGAACTTGGGCATGAACGTCATCGTGCTCGATGTGAACGCCGGTGCATGGAAGTTGGAGACCGAGCGTGGTGTCATCATGGACGGCGACAAGAGCGAGCACCTCCTGGAGGCCATCCCCGTGATGGGCAGCTTCTGTGACCTCATCGGTGTGCGCAGCTTCGCCGGACTGAAAGACCGTGACTACGACTATGCCGAGACCATCGTCAACCAATTCGTGAAATACAGCGGTCGCCCTGTGTTCGCCATGGAGACAGCCACCGTTCACCCTCTCCAGGCATTCGCCGATCTCATCACCATCGAGGAGCACAAGAAGGTGACACGCCCGAAGGTAGTCCTGACATGGGCTCCTCACTGCCGTGCCTTGCCACAGGCCGTGCCCAACTCCTTCGCCCAGTGGATGAACGCTGCCGATGTGGATTTCGTCATCACCCATCCCGAGGGGTACGAACTCGACCCCAAGTTCGTGGGCGATGCCAAGGTGGAGTACGACCAGAAGAAGGCACTCGAAGGCGCAGACTTCGTATATGCCAAGAACTGGAGTTGCCCGGGCGTGAAAGACCCCGCACAGTATGGCGAGATACTGAGCAAAGACATGAGCTGGACCATCGACGAGGAGCACATGAGCTGGACCAACGATGGTTGCTTCATGCACTGCCTGCCCGTTCGCCGCGGCCTCATCGTTACCGACGACGTGATAGAGAGCAAGAACAGCTTGGTAATCCCGGAGGCCGCCAACCGCGAAATCTCCGCACAGGTAGTCATCAAGCGCATGCTGGAAGCTCTCTAAAAAAGCCAAGAACTTACTGACAAAACACAACACCCAAGGGGGAAGCTGAGGCATTATCGCCTGAGCTTCCCCTTTCTTCGTGTCACAACATTGTAATCCCTGTTGTCTTTCTTTTCAAACCTTTGTAATCCTTTCGACATGCCGAAAGCGTACCTTTGCACGCAAATTACATAATCATATATTACAAAGGAATGAAAACAAAAACAGTATGGAGAAGCTCCATGAGGGCAACTCTTCTGGCAAGCCTGCTTGTCCTTGCCGAAAGTACAAGCATCCAAGCACAGACGGTAGGAGGCTTACAAGACGGATGCAGAATACAGCCATCCCATCTTGTAAAGAAAGACTACGATAGTCGGGAAAGTTGGAACAAGCTAAAAGGCCAACTCACCTTTTACATGGCCAACGACCTAGGGCGAAATGGCTATTACGACCAGAAAGCCATCGCAGAACTCATGGGTGAGATGGCAGAAACCGTCAATCCTGAGTGTGTACTCGCCATAGGCGACATACATCATTTCAATGGTGTAGCTTCCACTAGCGACCCTTTGTGGATGACCAACTACGAATCAATCTACTCACATCCAGACCTGATGCTGGACTGGTTTCCCGTTTGCGGCAACCACGAGTACCGCGGCAACACGCAGGCAGTTATCGACTACGGCATGATAAGCCGTCGCTGGATGATGCCATCCCGTTACTACACGCGTACCTTCAAGAAGAAAGACACGACCGTACGCTTCATCTTCCTGGACACCACTCCCCTGATAGACAAATACCGCAAGGATACCGTCTCCTACCCAGATGCCGTAAAGCAAGACGTAGAGGCACAGCTCTCATGGCTAGACGAGACACTGCGCAACGCCAAGGAAGACTGGGTCATCGTAGTGGGACACCACCCTATTTACGCCTACACGGAGAAAACAATCTCCGAGCGACAGGACATGCAGAAACGAGTGCTCCCCATCCTCAAACGATACAACAACGTAGCCATCTATGCATGTGGACACATCCACAGCTTCCAGCATATCAAGATGAAAGGCGACAACATAGACTATGTGGTAAACAGTTCCGCTTCGCTGGCACGCCCCGTAGAGGCTGTGGAAGGTACGGTATACTGCTCGCCAGAAGACGGATTCTCAGTCTTTACCGCCGACAAGAAGCAACTACGCATGACCATGATAGACCACAACGGCAACCTACTGCATGAAATCGTGAAGAAGAAATAAAGAGTAAAAAGATATTTTCAGTTAACACAACCCGCATTATTTATGAATACAAAACGACTGAAGCCTGCGGCCATGATCATGGCAATGGGATTGGCGACAGTGAGCGCAACAGCAACCCCAGTGGATGCACCAGACAACAACTCCCTGGAGATGGGAAGCATCCGAGGACGTATTACCGATGCCAAAGACCATCAGGTGCTACCAGGTGCCAACATCACCATCGAAGACCTCCACACAGGAGCCACCAGTGACGTAAACGGTTTCTACACCCTCACCAACCTGAAGCCTGGAACATACAAGGTAAAGGTATCTTACGTGGGCTATACACCCAAGACATATGTCATCAAACTCACAGGCAACACGATAGAGCGCAACATACAACTCAGCGAAGGAAACGAACTGAAGGAAGTGGTAGTGAGCGGAGCCTTCTACGGTCAGCGCAAGGCCCTACAGATGCAGAAAGAGAACATGGGTATCACCAACGTAGTGAGTGCCGACCAAGTGGGCAAATTCCCCGACTCCAACATCGGCGATGCCCTCAAGCGCATCAATGGCGTCAACGTACAGTACGACCAAGGCGAAGCTCGCTTCGGACAAGTGAGAGGTACCTCTGCCGACCTCACATCGGTAACCGTGAACGGCAACCGCATGCCTTCTGCCGAGGGCGACACCCGTAACGTACAGCTAGACCTCATCCCTGCCGACATGATACAGACCATCGAGCTGAACAAGGTGGTAACATCAGACATGGACGGTGATGCCATCGGTGGCGAAATCAACCTGGTCACCAAGAATACCCCCAGTCATCGCGTACTCAACTTCAATGTAGGTTCCGGCTACTCATGGATAAGCGGCAAACCCCAATGGGACCTGGGAGCAACCTGGGGCAACCGATTCTTCGACAACAAACTGGGTATCATGGCAGCCGCCTCTTACCAATATAACCCGGGAGGATCGGACAACACCGAATTTGAATATGTAGAGGGCGACAACGGCGAGGTACAGCTCAAGGAAGCACAGGTGCGCCAGTACTATGTAACAAGAGAGCGACAAAGCTACTCGCTCGCCCTAGACTATAAGTTCAGTCCACTCCACAAGATTTCGTTCAAGGGCATTTACAATCGCCGCAGCGACTGGGAGAACCGATATAGAGTATCCTACAAGAAACTCTCCAGTGCAGCCAAGAAACAATATGCCGTGTTCCAGACCAAAGCAGGCGCTTCGGACACCAAGAATGCCCGTCTCGAACTCCAGCAAACCATGGACTATACGCTTGACGGCGAACATCTCTTCGGCAATCTGAAAATGGACTGGGCTGCTAGCTATTCGCGCGCCACCGAAGAACGCCCCAATGAAAGATACGCCTCCTATAAATATAAATACGGCAAGAAAGAGACCGACTATATAGATTTCGCTTCCGACTTCAAGGACGTAGGCGGTCGACAGCCTTACTACAGCAAATCATTGCCAAGCCTTGACGACTCGCACTGGCAACTCGACGAGCTTACCAACTCAAACCAGGACATCATAGAAAACGAGCGGAAAGGCAGAATCAACTTCAGTCTGCCCCTCACCAACGGTCTCTACGGCAACACCCTGAAGTTTGGCGGCAAATACACCAGCAAGGACAAGACTCGCACAAAGTCATACTTTGATTACGACCCAGACGAGGTGCTAGGCAGTGACTGGAGAACGCAGACAACACAGCAAATCAGAAACGGTTTCATGCCCGGCAACCAATATCCAACAGGTTCGCCATTCATCACCATACAGACCTTGGGCAACATCAACTTCGACAACTACAAAGGCACCGAGAATCTGGAGGAAGAAGCCGGTAACTACAAGATACGCGAGCAGATAACGGCAGGCTATGTCCGTTTCGACCAAAAACTGGGAAAGAAACTGTCATTGACAGCCGGTCTGCGCCTAGAACGTACCGACCTCAAGACAAGCGGCTACAACGTAAGCGTACCCGAGGACGGCGAGACTACCATGGTACCGACTGGGGACATCAAGAGTCACTATACCGACATCCTGCCCAGCCTCTTGCTGAAATACAAATACAGTGATGACGGTAGCGTGAGAGCCTCGATAACCAAGACCATCTCACGCCCGAAATACTCTGCGCTGATAGCCAACAAGACCTTCAACATCGCAGACGAGGAAGCAACCATAGGCGACCCTAACACCAAGCCAGCCAAGTCTGTCAACATCGACCTCTCTGCCGACCACTATTTCAAGAGTGTGGGACTCGTCAGTGCAGGCATATTCTACAAGGACATCAAGAATGTAAATGTAGAATGGGCTTCCAACAAGTATCTGGGCAGCGACCTCGGTCTTACGGGCGACAATGCAGACAAGCAATTCACCGTAACACAAAACATCAATGCCTATGATGCATGCGTAATCGGTGCAGAAGTAGCCTACCAACGCGACTTCGGTTTCATAGCCCCTTCGCTCAAATGCATCGGCTTCTACGGGAACTATACATATACGCATAGCACCACGCGCAACTTCAACTCCCGTCTGGGCATCAAGGATGGCGATGACGTAAAAGTGGCAGGATCGCCAGAGCATACTGCCAACGCATCCATCTTCTTTGAGAAGAGTGGCATCAATGTGCGCCTCTCCTACAACTACGCCTCAGCTTTCATCGACCAGATGAGCAACAGCCGGGCGCTAGACCGCTACTATGACCATGTAAACTATCTGGACCTCAATGCCAGCTACACATGGGGCAAGAAAACCAAGTTTACTGTGTATGCCAACGCCAACAACCTACTCAACCAACCACTGCGCTACTACCAAGGCGAGAAAAACCGCACCATGCAGGTGGAATACTATGGGGTGAAGGTGAATGCCGGTATAAAGGTAAACCTATAAAAAATGATTTATAAAAAAAATACCTTGCTGCTCATTGGGCAGCAAGGTAATTTTTTAATGGATTGGCATACATCGTCAAGAGACATTCCCGCAAGTATGCTTCATCTTTATTGGGGATATCTATCTTTGCCAATTGCCCGGCTATATACCCCTCAAACTTCTCCTTTTCTTCCTGAGTGTACTTGTCGGCATAAGCCATAGTTCCCTCCAAGAGGTCGAGTGCCACATAGTTGCCAGGATAGAGGCGGTAGCGGGCATGAATCTCGTGGTCGATATAAGCAGCCAGCTTATTATATACATCCTGCTTGGGCATTTCCGGGTCGAGACTGTCGAGATAATCGTCCAGGCAAGGGGCGGCATGATAGTGCACATGTCCCTTATAACCGAAGATACCGGTCTGCATACTTACCAAGTCGTCGGTAGGCCCTTTCTTCCATCCTTCCACATCCCGCTTCAGCTGAAATTCAGCTGCCTTGAGGAAGTCGCAGGGGTCATACTCATAACTGATGGAGAGCGGCACAAGGTGCAGCTGCTTCAGGCGGTCGATGATACTGCCTTCACCTCCCATCGACATCATCTGGAGGATGCCTTTCTGGGTGCGGTCGTCACTGTCCTTCGCCCTACCCTCACGCTGTGCTATCCAAATGTTCTCGTTCTTCTCCTTGATGGCAAAGTGCATATAGTCGGAGAGACGCTTGCTCGCCTTCAGCATCTCGCGCATGCCCAAGGCACGCTCCACAATGAATGCCTTGTTGACGCGTACCAGGTCCTTCACCCATGGCAGGGAGAGGAGGTTGTCTCCAATGGCTATCTCGCAGGTGGTCTGGAAACCGTTGTCGATAAGTAGGACATCGAGGATGGCAGAATCGAGCACGATGTCGCGGTGGTTGCTGATGAATGTATAGTTGCGCGTATTGTCGATGGCAGAACTGTCGAGTTCGCAGCCCTTGCCCGCCTTCTTCAACACACCATGCACAAAGTCATAGCAGAAAGCCTTCTGGAACTCCAGATTGGTCTTGCAGGCTTTCAGTTTCTGCACTATCAACTCGAAAGGCACTTGCGGATAAAGGAAAGCAAGCACCTTCTGAAACTGCTCATTGGCAATCAAGCGGTCGTACACCTCCGGGAGATCTTCCGGTTCCCAAGGGCGAATGGTATCAAATTCTTGAGGGATTTTCATACTATACATAATTATATATAGTCCTGCGAAGTTCGCAGGACTATATGGATTATCTTAGAATTGGTTTTCCACGATGTCGCTGAGCACGTCCTTGATGTCAAGACTTGCCGCACGTACCTGCTGGGGGATGAAGCTTGTCACTGTCATACCCGGAGTAGTATTAATTTCGAGCATATTGACCTTGTCCTTGCCATTCTCATCCTTCGTGATGATATAGTCTATACGGATGATGCCATTGGCATGGAGGATGTCGTAGATGCGAGAGGTAGTCTTGGCCACCTCCTCAGCAGTTTCAGAAGCAAGACGGGCAGGAGTGATTTCCTGCACCTGACCGTTGTACTTGGCATCATAGTCGAAGAACTCATTGCTGGTCACTACCTCGGTAGCAGGGAGCACCACGCTCTTGTCCTTGGTCTTATAGATGCCCTGCGAAATCTCAGTACCTTCCATATAAGCCTCAACCATAGCCTCTTCAGCCTCCATAAAAGCAACACGGAGAGCTGGTGCCAACTGGTCGGCTTCCTTTACCTTCGAGACACCAAAGCTACTGCCATCAGCGGCAGGCTTCACAAAACAAGGCATACCAATGCGCTTGGCAATAGCCTCCTCGTCATACTCCTCGCCACGGCGCAGCAAGATGCTATCAGCCACATTGATGCCGAAACCACGCAGGTAGTTGTTGAGCACATACTTGTCGAAGGTCAACGCCTCTACGAGCACGCCACTGGTAGAATACGGAAGATGAATGAGGTCGAAGTAACCCTGCATCACCCCGTTCTCACCTGGCTGTCCGTGGATGGTAATATAAGCATAATCGAAATACTGGCGCTTGCCATTCATCACAAAAGAAAAATCGTTCTTATCTATCTCTGCTGTCTCCCCATTGTCGAAAGCCACATGCCAATCGGTGCCTTTCACATCGACAAGGTAGATGTTGTAGCGCTCTTTATCGAAGAAAGAGTACAAACCCTGCCCAGAGCGCAATGAGACATCGTGCTCAGAAGAATCACCACCACATACGATGGCTATTGTTCTCTTATTATTTTCCATCATTAAAATATGTTTTTGTTTCTCTTATCTCTACTCTTGGCGTTACTGCGCCTTGAATGTATCTTGTGTGGTGCCGGCGATAAAGCCACGCCACTTCTCTATCAACTTACTAAAGTCCTCAGGCCACTCAGAGTCGAAGTCCATCTGCAGCCTGGTGGCAGGATGCACGAAGCCGAGGGTCTTGGCATGGAGAGCCTGGCGGGGGCACAGTTTGAAACAGTTCTGGATGAACGCCTTGTAGCTGCTACTGCGCTGCCCTCTCAGTATCTCCGTACCACCATAAGTCTCGTCCATGAAGAGCGGATGCCCGATGTGCTTCATGTGGGCACGTATCTGATGGGTACGCCCCGTCTCCAGAATACACTGCACCAAGGTGGTATAGCCGAAACGCTCCAACACCCGGTAGTGAGTAACGGCACTCTTTCCGATGCCGCTTTCTGGGTCGAAGACCTTCATGCGAAGGCGGTTCTTGGGGTCTCGACCGATATTGCCCTCTATCCTGCCTTCATTCTCCACGATATTACCCCAAACGAGGGCATTGTAACTGCGATGGGTAGTCTTGTGGAAAAACTGCTTCCCCAAAGCTGACTTTGCTTTAGGGGTCTTAGCCACGACGAGCAAGCCGGAAGTGTCCTTGTCGATACGATGCACCAAACCTACCTCCGGGTCGTTGGCATCAAACTCGGGCATATCCCTCAGATGCCAGGCGACTGCCTGAATGAGCGTGCCATGGAAATTGCCTGCCCCAGGATGAACTACCATGCCTGCTGTCTTGTTGACCACCATCAGTTGGTCATCCTCATAAATCACATTGATGTCAATTTCCTCTGGCTTTATGCTGGTCTCATGGCGAGGGCGATTCATCATCAACGTCACCACATCATTCGGTCTAACTTTGTAATTGCTCTTCACTGGTTTGCCGTTCACTTGTATAAAGCCTGCATCAGCTGCCTGCTGAATTCGGTTACGACTCTGGTAAGCCATTTTGTCGGCGAGGTACTTGTCAATTCTGCATGGCGCCTGATTGGCATCCACCTCCACTCGCCAATGCTCATAAAGTTCGCCATTGTCTGAAGAGTCTCCGTAAGAAACATCATTTTCCAATTCCTCGATGTCTCCAGCGTCATAAAATCCCAAGTCATCCTCAACTGGGGTACACACCTTATTATATATATAGCTAATTCCGTTCATTTTTTAGTATTGAAAACCTCGTTCTTCACCTTTGCTATTCTACCACTTCGTTTTGAGTATGTGCACGAGACGGAGCTGACGGCTCTGTAGCCTCCGTCCCTGGAACGACCTCAAAACCATCGTCAGTGTTTCCACCACTCTCTTTTTCCTCTTCCAACTCATCGTGTTGGCGAATAGGATCTATAAAATTGACCGAGTCTCCTACATCACGCTGTCCGTTCCCGACTTGTATGACAAGCACTGCGTCGATGGAGACCTTATCGCCAGCCACCACATGCCTACCTTTGACAAGAATGCCATATACCCAGTCTTCCTCACCAGCGATATATTCAGGCGAACCGAGCTTAAATCCCATCGCCGTCAACTTAGCCATTGCCTCACGAAGCGAACTGTTGTCGATGACATCAGGGACCGTCAACGTAGGAGTATGGTCAGAATTGATGGTAACATAGACAACACGTCCCACCTTCACCCTTTCGCCTACTCCCGGCGACTGTTCCAGGATGCAATCAGGAGGAAGATTGCGTACATATCCCGTATCGCTCACCACTATCTGCAAGCCAGCATCGTCCAAGATTCGCTCTGCATCCGCAAAACTCTTGTACCGAACATCAGGAATCACGACAACCTCACCATGATGGGTATAGAGGTCGATGCCAAACTTGACACCGACACAAAGAAGTACCCCCACGATGACCATCGCAAAGAGATTGCCCCAAAGATACTTACTCTTAAACTTATTGATAAACTCAGATGGAGTCATACTTCACTCTTTTTTGTGTGCAAAGATAGTGCAAATCGAAGACAATACAAAAAGAAAAAGCATTTTTTTCTTTTTTATCTCTTCATAAACACAAAAAGCAGCCAAGGCACTATCCTTTGCTGCTTTTAATGTCATCGTCAATATCTGATAGAGACAAAAGGAAATTACTTTCCGTGGTGCTCGTCAGAAACAGTTAACTTCTTGCGGCCATGAGCACGGCGAGAAGCCAATACGCGACGACCATTCTTAGTTGCCATACGCTCACGGAAACCATGCTTGTTTACGCGACGGCGATTGTGAGGCTGAAATGTTCTTTTCATTTTTCTTTATCGTTTTTTTAATTAATATTCCAAAAAAGAGGGCATAACGCACCTTTCGGGCTGCAAAATTACGCATTATTTCTGAAATAACAAAGAAAACTGCAAAATTTAGCTTAAATATTTATGTTTTTTTCGCTATTTGCTTGGGTTTTTCGTGATTTTACCGTAACTTTGCACCGTTTTTCAGATTAAGTAATAAAAATCAAAATAAACAAAATGATTAATTCACAGGAAATTAAGAAAGGTACTTGCATCCGTATGGATGGCAAGGTATGGGTTTGCATCGACTTTCAGCACAGAAAGCCAGGTAAGGGCAACACGGTGATGAACACGAAGTTGAAGAATGTTGCCGACGGTCGCGTATTGGAGCGCACATTCCAGGTTGGTTTCAAGTTGGAGGATGTTCGCGTAGAACGCCGTCCTTACCAATTCCTCTATGAGGATGGCGCAAGCTGCATCTTCATGAACCAGGAGACTTTCGAGCAAGTGCCAATCGACAAGGAGAACGTTACCGGCGGTCAGTACATGAAGGAAGGCGACGTGGTTGAGGTTGTTACAGATGCTACTGACGGCACTGTACTCTTGGCTGAGATGCCCGTGAAGACCACTTTGAAGATTACTCACTCCGAGCCAGGCGTAAAGGGCAACACCGCTACCAACGCAACCAAGCCTGCCACACTCGAGACGGGTGCAGAGGTTCGCGTTCCTTTGTTCGTTAACGAGGGAGAGACTATCCAGATCGACACTCGTGACGGCAGCTATCTCGGCCGCGTCAGCGAATAAACCATTTCGACTTCAACTTTTTGTAACACAATATGAAGTATTCCATCATAGTTCCTGTATTCAACCGTCCAGACGAAGTAAATGAACTTTTGGAGAGCTTGACCCACCAAACAATCAAGGACTTTGAGGTGGTCATCATCGAAGACGGTTCACAGACTCCATGCAAGGAGGTTTGTGAAAAATACATAGGCATGATGGACCTTCATTATTATTACAAAGAAAACTCTGGTCCAGGGCAAAGTCGCAACTATGGCGCCTCAAAGGCTTCGGGTGAATACCTCTTGATACTCGACAGTGACGTTGTCTTGCCAGAGAATTACCTAAAATCTGTAAGTGATGAATTGAGCCGAGAGCCTGCCGATGCCTTCGGTGGTCCCGACAAGGCACATTCATCATTTACAGACACGCAAAAAGCAATTTCATATTCCATGACCTCCTTCTTCACCACCGGCGGCATCCGCGGGGGAAAGAAGAAAATGGACAAATTCTATCCTCGCTCGTTCAACATGGGCATCCGAAAGGATGTATATCTCAAATTGAATGGTTTTTCAAATATGCGTTTCGGCGAGGACATCGACTTCTCCATCCGCATCTTCAAAGCAGGTTGCAAGTGCCGCCTGTTTCCGAATGCGTGGGTATGGCACAAGCGTCGCACCGACTTCCGCAAATTCTGGCGACAAGTCTATAACAGTGGCATTGCCCGCATCAACCTCTACAAGAAATATCCTGAGAGCCTCAAACTCGTACATCTCCTTCCTATGGTTTTCACCGTGGGAATCATCTGCACATGCTTGTCCATATTCTTGGGTTTCTTACCATACGCAATGGGGACTACCCATATTTTTCCCACATTAGGCAACGCAATAGCAGAATTGGGCATCATAGGACTATTCTGCATCATTCTTTACAGCATAGCCCTCTGCATCGACAGTTCCTTGCAAAACAAGAGTATCAAGATAGGCTTGCTGAGCATCCGTGCCGCCTTCACCCAGTTGATGGGATATGGCTGCGGTTTTCTGTCTGCCTGGTGGAAGAGGTGCGTATTGGACAAAAACGAGTTTAGCGCTTACAACCAGACTTTCTATCAATAAGAAACGTAAACTTAATTTTAGCGGAAACCCTTTCACATAACAATATGAGCGAAAAACTACCTATTGCGAAGTGGGCTTCAGAAGACCAGCCTCGCGAACGTCTTGAGAATTTAGGTCCTAGTGCTTTGTCAAATGCCGAGCTATGCGCCATCCTCATCGGGTCAGGTTCCCACAATGAGAGTGCAGTAGAATTAATGAAACGCATCCTCAACGATTGCGACAACAACCTCAATACCCTTGGCAAGATGGAAATCAGAGACCTAACACGCTACAAAGGCATGGGGCCAGCCAAGGCCATCACCATCCTTGCCGCCTGTGAACTGGGCAAGCGACGTGCACTGGACAAGATAGGCGCACGCCCCGACCTGGGTTCCTCACTCGCTGTCTACAACTACATGCTCCCCAAGATGCAAGACCTCAGCACCGAGGAGGCCTGGCTCTTGATGATGAACCAGAACTTCAAGCTCATCAAAGCCACCTGCATTTCCAAGGGCGGCATCACGGAGACAGCCACCGACATCCGCCTCATCATCAAGGAAGCCGTACTCAACAACGCCACCATCATTGCCTTCTGCCACAACCATCCCAGCAACAACCCCACCCCAAGCAAAGCCGATGACATGCTCACCCAGAAGATAGCCAAGGCGTGCGAGATTATGCGCCTCTTCTTTATGGACCATATCATCATCACCGATGGGGCCTTCTATTCCTACCACGACAAGGGAAAATTATAGTCCAAAACAAACGTATTGGCACCCCAAACGAAAAAAACTACCTTTTCTTTTTGTATTGTCCTCTATTTGCATTATCTTTGTAATCAAATTATAAATTAAGATTATGACACAAGAAGAAAAGACAACAATAGAAGAAAGAATCGTAGATGTGCTCAAGACCGTTTACGACCCTGAGATTCCCGTAAACATCTGGGACCTCGGCATGATTTACAAGATTGACGTGAAGGACGATGGCAACGTAGATCTCGACATGACCTTCACTGCCCCCTCCTGCCCCGCCGCCGACTTCATCCTGGAAGACGTGCGTACCAAGGTGGACAGTGTGGAGGGAGTGAAATCTGCCAACGTCAACCTCGTATTCGAACCTGCCTGGGACCAGAGCATGATGAGCGAAGAGGCTCGTGTCGAGTTAGGATTCGAATAAAGACAAGAGAATTCTTCGTTTTTCACCCTTCACTTAAAAACATCGCTTATGAAGAATGTCTATTTTCTCTCCGACGCCCACCTTGGCTCACTTGCCATCGAGCATGGGCGAATGCAGGAGCGACGACTCGTAAGATTTCTCGACAGCATCAAGAACAAGGCTGCCGCAATCTACCTGTTGGGCGACATGTTCGATTTCTGGAACGAATACAAGTATGTGGTGCCCAAGGGCTACACCCGGTTCTTGGGCAAGCTCTCCGAGCTGACAGACATGGGTGTGGAGGTGCATTTCTTCACCGGCAACCATGATCTCTGGACTTACGGCTACCTGGAGGAGGAATGTGGTGTCATCGTACACCACAAGCCACAAACCGTGGAAATATACGACAAGGTATTCTTCCTTGCCCACGGTGACGGACTGGGCGACCCCGACAAGAAGTTCAAATTCTTGAAGGCGATGTTCCACGACCGCACCTGCCAGCACTTGCTGAATGCCATCCATCCCCGTTGGGGAATGGCACTAGGACTGAACTGGGCAAAGCATAGCCGCCTAAAGCGCTCCGACGGCAAAGAAGCACCTTATATGGGCGAGAAGAATGAATTCCTCGTTCGCTTTGCCAAGCAATACATGCAGAACCACAAGGACATCGATTTCTTCATGTTCGGTCACCGCCACATCGAGCTGGACCTCATGCTGAGCAAGAAGACTCGCCTCATGATTCTCGGCGACTGGATTTGGCAGTTCACCTATGCCGTGTTCGACGGCGATCACATGTTCATGGAAGAATATGTGGAAGGCGAAAGTCAACCGTAAAAAGAATATTGAGTGTTGAATATCATCTCAGAATACGTCCTCCCGAGGAAGTCATATTGGAGATAATTTCTTCCTCCGACACCAAGTTTTGGTCTCCCGGTATCGTATTCTTGATGGCACTGGCCGAGAGGGAGAAATCGAGGCAACGCTGATTATCATCCCTCCATTTTTGATAAGCGTGGATATAGGCAGCGACAAAGGCATCACCCACTCCCATTGGATCGATGACAGGCTGTATATCGTAGATTCTTGTGGTATAGAGCTTGTCTTCCACGGCATCATAGAGCAAACCGCTGAGGGTATGATGGCTGCTGGCTATCTGGTTGCGTACTGCCATCACCATCTTCTTGCATTTGGGGAAGAACTTGTGCATTTTGCGGAAGTAATCCAAGTATGTATCCTGGTCTATCTCATAGTTCTCATCGAGCGCCTCGAAAGGAATATGAGGCACGCCACTTGCCACCTCCCACTCATTCTGGTCGCCAAAGATGATGTCGCTGTACTGCATCATCTGGAAGAGTACATCGTGTGGTTCCAAGCCATACCCCCAGAGATTCTTGCGGTAATTGATGTCGCAGGCAATAGTCAAGCCGTCTGCTACGGCGAGTTTGATGGCATCCATCGTCGACTCCATCGCATCGCGGCTGATGGCGCAAGTGATGCCCGAACAATGGAACACGGCTGCATTCTCCAACACCTTCTCCCATTTCACCATTCCTCGCTTCAAGGTATAGAAGGAGGAATTCTTGCGGTCGTAGATGACGCGTGAGTTGCGCATCGCCACAGCTTCCTCGAAATAATAAGTACCCAGTCGGTCGCCGCCACGCACCACATGAGAAACATTCAGACCATACTCCCTGAGATGCATCAACGCAGCCTCGCCCAACTCACCATATGGAACCCGGGTGACATACTCCACGTCATCACCCAAACAAGCCAAGGAGATGGCGGCATTCGCCTCACTTCCCCCATAATTGCCTTCCATGCACCGTCCCTGCGACAAGCGTTGATAACCAGGTCTGGAAATCCTTAGCAATATCTCTCCGAAAGTTACAATCTTTGTTCTCATATTGATAAACTTTAAAAAGGAGTCAAGGAGAAAACTCCCCAACTCCTTCATTATGCGATTGATGTATATAAAAAATTACTTCTTGGACACGAGCTCCATTGTATCGCGCGCGATGACAATCTCCTCGTCGGTAGGAACTACCACTACCTTCACCTTGCTGTCGTCGGTAGAGATGATAGCCTCTTCGCCACGCACCTTGTCGTTCACCTCCTTGTTGATTTTGATGCCCAAGAACTCCAAGCCCTTGCAGGAATCCTCTCGGAGGTCGGTCTGGTTCTCACCCACACCGGCTGTGAAGACAATCGCATCCACGCCACCCATGGCGGCAGCGTATGCGCCGATGTACTTCTTGATGCGATACTCGTACATGCGGAGAGCCAACTGAGCCTTCTCATTGCCTTCGTTGGCAGCGTTCTCGATGTCGCGCATATCGGAAGATATGCCCGTAATACCAAGCACACCACTCTTCTTGTTCAGATAGTCTGCCATCTCCTGTGGCTTCATGTTCAATTTCTCCATCAAGTAAGTAACGGCAGAAGCGTCGATGTCACCGCAACGAGAACCCATCATCAAACCTGCCAATGGAGTCAAGCCCATGGATGTATCCATCACCTTGCCGTTCAATACGGCTGCGACAGAACCACCATTGCCGATGTGGCAAGTGATGACCTTGGAGTTGTTCTGGTCGAGACCGAGAATCTCGCACACACGCTTGGAAACATAGCGGTGAGAGGTTCCGTGAAAGCCATAACGGCGCACGTGATACTTCTCGTACAACTCGTAAGGAATGGCATAGAGATAAGCATAATCAGGCATTGTGCTATGGAATGCGTTGTCGAACACGCAAACCTGAGGAGTGCCAGGCATCAAAGCGTCAACGGCACGAAGACCCTTCAAGTGACCGGCATTGTGAACAGGGGCGAGGTCGCAAAGTTCCTCGATACCGTCCTCCACGCTCTTATCTACGATGACACTCTCCTTGTACTTGTCGCCACCCTGCACGACACGGTGACCTACGGCGTCGATTTCCTTCAGGTCCTTGATGGCACCAATCTCCGGGTCGAGCAAGCACTTGAACACGAAGTTCACACCCTCCTTGTGGTCGGGCATATCGTGCATAATCTGCTTCTTCTCGCCGTTGGGCAATTTCACCTTGATGAATGCGTTGTCGAGACCGATACGCTCTACACCACCTTGAGCCAATACCGACTCATCATCCATGTTATATAATTTGTACTTGATAGAAGAACTACCACAGTTAAGTACTAAAACTTTCATCTTAATGTATAAATAATAATGTATAATTAATCATTCAGAACGAAGCCAACGAATTCTTCACTCCTACGCCTTCTTGGCATCCTGTGCCTGGCAAGCTGTGATGGCTACCATATAATAGATGTCATCTACGGAACAACCACGGGAAAGGTCGTTCACAGGACGGGCGATACCCTGGAGGATAGGACCGATGGCGATGGCACCACCCAAGCGCTGAACGAGCTTGTAGCCGATGTTACCCACCTCAAGGTTAGGCACTACCAACACGTTGGCCTTACCTGCCACGTCAGAGCCTGGAGCTTTCTTGGCTGCTACGGAAGGAACGAGGGCTGCATCTGCCTGAAGTTCACCGTCAAGGTGAAGCTCAGGGAACTTCTCCTTGGCGATAGCGACAGCATCCTTCACCTTGTCGATGATATAAACGCTCTTGCCTGTCTCCTTGTCGATGGCATCCTTGGCACTGCCCTTGGTAGAGAAGCTCAACATGGCCACGTTAGGCTCTGCGATACCTGCCACAGACTTGGCTGTCTGAGAAGTGGTGTAAGCAATCTGAGCAAGCTGGTCGGCTGTAGGATTAGGAGTTACAGCAACGTCGCCCATTACCACCACGCCCTCCTGACCATACTCTTTCTGGTCGGTGATGAGCAACATGGCACCGCTCACGCAAGTGATGCCTGGAGTGCACTTGATGATCTGGAGTGCAGGACGGAGCGTATCGCCCGTAGTACTCAATGCGCCGGAAATCTGACCATCAGCACCCTCAGTCTTGATAATCATGCAACCGAGGTAGAGATTGTTTTTAGTCACGAGTTCGCGGGCCTGCTCTACGGTCATGCCCTTCTTCTTGCGAAGTTCGGCGAGCTTCTCGGCATACTCCTCCGTCTTGGGATTGTTTTGTGGATCCACAATAGTAGCCTTGTCGATGTTGTCAAGTCCCCACTGAGCAGCGAGGTTCTTAATGTTGGCAGGGTTACCGATGAGGATGATGTCTGCGAGATCATCAGCCAGAACTTTATCGGCTGCTTTCAGTGTACGCTCCTCTTCTGCTTCGGGGAGCACGATGCGCTGCTTGTCAGCTTTAGCGCGAGCTACGATTTGCTGTAATAAATCCATTGTTTTTATATTTTAATTTCATTTGTTTGTCTTTTTGCTATATAGACTTTGCAAAAGTACGCATTTTCTTTAAAATATACCTTATTGCATTGTGTAAAAAAAGCTAAATCGGACAATACTGGGCATTGTAAAGGTTTACGAAGAGACTTCACTCTTCACTTAAATCATTTCCTGAGTAAGAATCCTCTCTAGTTCCTCAGCCGAAAGACGGAGTTTGAATTCACCCTTGATGGCAACGCTGATTCTTCCCGTCTCTTCCGACACGATGACTGCTATGGCATCACTGCTTTGGGAAATTCCCAAGGCCGCACGATGTCGAAGTCCCAACTCCTTAGGTATATCCAGGTTGTGGCTCACAGGCAAGATGCACCCAGCCGACATGATTCGCTTGTTGGATATGACCATAGCTCCATCATGCAGAGGCGAGTTCTTGAAGAAGATGTTCTCTATCAGTCGTTGGTTGATTTTTGCATCAATCTCCTCTCCAGTGTCCATGATGTCATTCAGCGGAACACCTCGTTCTATCACTATCAGTGCTCCCACATATTTCTTCGCCATGCTCATGCAAGCCATCACTATTGGCATTATCGTCTCCTTGTCCACTTCCCGTTGCCCATCCTTATTGGAGTGGAAGAAACGTACCAACCGGCGCATCCCTTTCTGAGAGCCAATCTCATAAAGAAAACGCCGGATATCTTCTTGGAAAATAACAATGAGGGCGATGACTCCCACGCTCACCAACTTGTCGAGAATAGAGCCCAACAGGCGCATCTCCAGGACTTGGCTCACAAAAAGCCAAATCAACACGAAGAGCAATATTCCCACAAAAATATTGAGTGACCGCGACTCCTTCATCAGACGATATACATAGAACAGCAACGAGGCCACCAGAAGTATATCGAGAATATCTTTGATACCAAATTCTATCATTTCTTATTAGTCTAGTTTGTCTTGCATCGCTCCAACAATTTTGACTGCCTCGGCCGCTTCTTTCACATCGTGAACCCGCAGGATGCTTGCTCCCTTCATCAAAGCGATGGTATCGAGCACAGTAGTTCCGTTCAGTGAAGTCGTGGCATTGCCACCTAGCAACTTGTAGATCATACTCTTGCGGGAGATGCCGACAAGCACGGGCAGTTCCATCACATTCAGTTTCTCCATCTCATTGTATATCTGATAGTTCTGAATGAGATTCTTGCCGAAGCCGAAGCCTGGGTCGAGGATAATGTCCTTCGCCCCGAGGTCGCGCAGCTGCTGCACCTCTCTGGCAAAGCCTATCAGCATATCCTTGAGCGTGGGCTGCACCGACATTAATATATAAGGCACCTTCAGTTCGCCGATCAAGCGGAACATCTCGGGATATTCCTCCTGCCGCTGCTCCAAAGGCACGTTGGCAATGCCTGTGATTCCGCCTTCCGACACATCGTTGATGATGTCGGCACCCCACTCCTCGACGCACTTGCGTGCCAAGGTGGGGCGATAGGTATCTACCGATATGGCTGCGTCGGGCTGCTCTCGGCGCACGATGTCGAGGGCAAACTTCAGTCTTCTGCCTTCCTCTTCCTCGGACACCTCATCGGCACCGGGACGAGTGGAGAAAGCTCCCACATCGATGATGATTCCCCCTTCCTCTATGATTTGGTTAGCCCTGTCGGCTATTTCCATCTCTGTCTGCTTTCTACTGCCGGAGTAGAAGCTGTCGGGCGTTACGTTCAGGATGCCCATCACCTGAGGGGTACTCAAGTCCATCAAGTGCCCCTTGATATTGATTGTATAATCCATAGAATCATCTACAACTCCTTTAGCCACTTCTCACCTGACTTTGTATACGTCCAAGCGATAAAACTAAAGCTAAAAATCGTACAAACCAAAAAGAACAATGCCAAATAACTCATATTCTTAATATTTTAAAATTCTATTGGCACTATACGCAACCCAAAAGTTGCACATGCGCCAAACACTAATACGAACGCATCACCAACAGTCGCCGTTCCTTTCAAGAACGGCAAGAACCCTCCTACCCCAGTCCCCGTAAACGTCAACTGGAAAATATTATAGAAATAGCCTGCCAGCTTTTCCTTCCTCACTTTCGTCTTGCCTTTTTCGTCCCTGACGCCCATTAAAAGCCTCACTTTTCAAAAGTTTCTTTGATTCTTCTGCAAAAATAAAAAGAATATTCGAGACTACCATCTTTTTTCGAAGGAATTTGTTTGTTATTTCCACATTTTAGATTACTTTTGCAGAGAAAACAACAGTTATAGACTATGGACATTTCAGAACTCTATCAGATTTACCAAGCGCACCCAGTGATTACCACTGACAGCCGCGACTGCCCCAAGGGCAGCATCTTCCTCGCCTTGAAGGGCGCATCGTTCGATGGCAACAAGTTTGCCGACATGGCTTTGGAGAAAGGCTGTGCCTATGTAATCATCGACGAGAAGGAATACGCGAAGGAGGGCGACGAGCGTTACATCCTCGTGGAGGATTGTCTCACCACCTTCAAGGAACTCGCCCGTGAGCACCGCCGCCACTTCGACATCCCCGTGGTAGGAATCACGGGCACCAACGGCAAGACAACCACCAAGGAGCTCGTCTCAGCCGTTCTCGCAGAGAAGTATAATGTGATGTTTACCCAGGGCAACTTCAACAATGACGTGGGTGTTCCCAAGACCCTTTTCCGCCTCTCCCCCGAGCATGAGATTGCCGTCGTGGAGATGGGTGCCTCCCATCCCGACGACATCCGGAAACTGGTGGAGTATGTGGAGCCTACCTGCGGCATGATTACCAACGTGGGCCGTGCCCACCTGCAGGGCTTCGGCAGTTTTGAGGGAGTGAAGAATACGAAAGGCGAACTGTACGACTTCCTCACTGCCCACAATGCCCTCGTATTCATCAATGCCGACAACGAGCATCTGATGCAGATGGCAGAGGAGCGCGACATCAACCGCCTCATCACCTACGGCAAGGACGAGAACAGCGCCGTATGGGGCGAGGTCATCTCCTGCGCCCCCTTCCTCAAGTTCCGCTGGCGCACGGAGAGCTGCGACTGGCATGAGGTGCAGACCCACCTCATCGGCTCCTACAACATCGACAACATGCTTGCCGCCATCACCATCGGCCTACACTTCGACGTGAAGCCTCAGCAGATAGACCACGCCCTGGAAAGCTACATCCCGAGCAACAACCGTTCGCAACTGGAAGAGACGGCACACAACAAACTCGTGGTGGATGCCTACAACGCCAACCCGTCGAGCATGGCTGCCGCCATCGAGAACTTCCGCCTGATGGACGTGCCCGGCAAGATGGCGATTCTCGGACAGATGGGCGAACTGGGCGAGGTGAGCCGCGAGGAGCACCAGAAGGTAGTAGACCAGCTCCAAGCTGCCCAGTTGGAGAACGTATGGCTAGTAGGCGACGAGTTCTCCGGCATCGACTGTCCCTACCGCAAGTTCCACGATGTAGAGGAAGTGAAGGAAGCCATCAAGGAGACTCAGCCCCACGACCACTACATCCTCATCAAGGGCAGCAACAGCGTGAAGCTCTTCCAGCTGCCGGAATTGCTGTAAGCACATTGTACCATTCCATAAGGACAAATAAAAATCTATGTCCAAAACTATTGAACTTGTGTTCCAAACTTCCGAACTTAAGTTCAATAGTTTTGAACACAAGTTCAGAAGTTTGCAACACAACTTTTCTCTAGGCTTACAGACTTCTGTATCTAAGGATAAAAGATAATCCCTCTATTACTTCTTACATATTCCCAAGAAGTACTTGTGTATCTCCAGACTATCGTTCAGTTCGGGATGGAAGGCAGTGACGAGCTGGTTGCCCTGACGGGCAGCCACAATCTTACCATCTACCTCTGCCAAGACCTCAGCGTCGCCCCATACCTCTTTAATATAAGGAGCACGGATAAAGGTCATGGGAACTTTTCCATCGATGCCCTTCATCGGAGCCTCCACATAGAAGCTGCCAAGCTGGCGACCATAGGCGTTCCTCAATGCCGTGATGTCCATGGAGGCAATGCGCTGGCTCGGCTCGCCCTCTATCTTCTTGGCAAGGAGAATCAGTCCGGCGCAGGTACCGTACACGGGCAGTCCTGCGGCGATTGCCTCCTTCACAGGTTCCAGCAACCCGAGTTCGTTCAAGAGCTTCGCCTGCGTGGTACTCTCGCCGCCGGGAATGATGAGACCGTCTTTGGGCTGGTCCCAGTCCTTCCGCTGGCGAATCTCGAAGCTGTCCACGCCCAGCTGAGCCAACTTCTGCCGATGCTCGGCAAAGGCGCCTTGCAATGCTAATACTGCTATTCTCATAAGCATTTGTCTGCAAAAAAGGTTTACTTCCCTCTCTCTGCCATCAAGAGCGCAATCTCCTGTTCGTTGATACCCACCATTGCCTCGCCGAGGTCTTCGCTCAACTCTGCCAACATCTTGGGGTCGTTGTAGTTGGTTACTGCCTTCACGATAGCCTGAGCACGCTTGGCAGGGTTGCCGCTCTTGAAGATACCAGAGCCTACAAACACGCCCTCTGCACCGAGTTGCATCATCAGGGCTGCATCAGCAGGAGTAGCCACACCACCGGCAGCAAAGTTCACCACGGGCAACTTGCCGTTCTCATGCACATACTTCACCAGGTCGTAAGGAGCCTGCAACTGCTTGGCGGCCTCGTAAAGCTCATCCTCGCTCATAGAAGTGAGACGCTTGATTTCGCTCTGCATCATTCGCATGTGGGTAACAGCCTGTACCACATCGCCCGTTCCTGGCTCACCCTTGGTACGAATCATCGTGGCACCCTCGGCGATACGGCGAAGTGCCTCGCCCAGGTTCTTGGCTCCACAAACGAAGGGAACGTCAAACTTGGTCTTGTCGATGTGGTAAACATTGTCTGCAGGAGAGAGCACCTCACTCTCGTCGATATAGTCGATTTCGATAGCCTGGAGAATCTGAGCCTCAGCGAAATGACCGATGCGGCACTTCGCCATCACCGGGATGGAGACTGCCTCCTGGATGCCCTTTATCATCTTAGGGTCGCTCATACGCGACACACCGCCAGCCGCACGGATGTCAGCGGGAATGCGCTCCAATGCCATTACTGCACATGCACCTGCAGCCTCGGCTATCTTTGCCTGTTCGGGGGTTGTCACATCCATAATCACGCCGCCCTTGAGCATCTGAGCCAAGTTGCGGTTCAATTCTTGTCTATTTTCTGCCATAATTCTAT
>CAVBGK010000011.1:0-45313 GCA_963594995.1 Bacteroidaceae bacterium | reverse complement strand
TTCTTGAATTATGCAAGAAATTCAGCTTCTTTTTTATGTTTATGAATAATTCAGGCTAAAAGTATTTACTGCAAATTCCTGAGATAGACAGGAGAATTCAAGCCGCTCTTCACTGGCTTCCAATTAGCAAAGGAAGTCTTTTTGTAATTGATGTTTACAAAGTTGATTTCCTTGAAGTTTCTCCAAGGGATTCCCTTGCGGTCTATCTCGGCGATACGATTGGCAGGAAGGTTCGTCACCTCAATTCGAATCGTATTGCGACCTTTTTGGAAGAAGTTGCCACACTTCAATTCAAATGGAGCTGCCCATGCACAATCTACAAAGTGGTCATTGACATAGACTCTGGCACTTTCCCTGACATCGCCTAAATCTATCAGCCAATGCTCCTTGGCTTCTTTGGCTGTCATCGTCACAGTCGTCGTATAGACACCTGTTCCCATCGTTACCTTTACGGAATCATCCGCCAACATTTCCCATGTCTGCAAAGAATCCAAGGCAAACGTCTTATCCACCTTTGGCGCACAGTCCTTAAAAGAAAGCGACCATTTGCCATCTAAAAGTTTGACGATATTGCCCTCAGACATCAACCTTTGACAATCTGCCATTTGCTTTTGTTTATCAGCCATCAGCTTTTGGTCAGCAGGTTTCAACCTTTGTTCATCAGCCTTCATCGGAAGAACCGTCTGGTATGTCTGCAATATCATGGATTCACCACTTTTCAGCCTTACCTTCACACCTTTCTCCGATAAGTCTGCCTTATATATCTTTCCATCCATCGGGTCAAACCAACGTGCATCTTTCGCATCCACAGCCAACTTGATGTCCTTATCTATATCTCGAGGAGAAAGATTGGCAATAAAATAGAAATAACCATCTTGGTTCTTTCGGCGAATCAGACGCAAACCTTCATTCTTGCACATCGGTTCAGGATTTGCTACTTGCTGGATTTTCTCGTTATCTATACCATATATAACAGGAGCACCTTGTCGGCGCAATTTCTCTAGATGAGACTTTGCCGCATCCGATAGGATTCCTTTTCCAGGAATAACGAGCGCAGCGTATCTGGTACCAACAACCGTCTGCAACTTTCCGTCCACGTAGGAAAGTCCAAGAATGTTTTTTTCACTGATATAATCATAATCCAGCCCTGTGTGTTCGATTCGCTGCATCTCATCCACGAACTCAGGGAAATTCTTACGAATGGAATTGAAGTCAAACTGCATCAGCAAGGATTCCGCACCGGTCCCGATACGCTTGTGCCACATCTCACGAATAGGCATCAACACCAAGAGGTCGTTGGTTGGCACACCACTCTGCAAATAACTCTGGCAACGCTCGATGTATTTCATCAAGAAAGGAGCATCACGCCAAATACTGTTGGTGGGACTCATATCCATGCTGGCATAAAACTTCCATCCTGGCCATGCCACATCCCTTGGTGAATACGCCGTACCGTGGAAGAACACATGGTTGACACCCGATGTAAAGAGGTAATCCACCTCAGGCTTGATTTGTGAAAGAGAGGTACGGAAATGTTCCGTCTGCCAAGTGAAGGACTCGCAACTCGTCAAAGGCTTGCCACCCACATGGGCTGCGGAGGATGCCATCTTCAACATCCATGGAGCATTGGCACTCTTGCGAGTAAAGCCACGATCCGTGCGAAGTCCATGAATACCAAAGTCGGTGGTATTGAATCCTTCCGTCTCTGGAATATCGACAACAGAGAAAACATCCATCACGTTGGCAGGTGAACCATGCGCTTGGTTACGAGTCTTCACTCCATGCTGATGCGCCCAGTCCGTCCATTGCATCGTGAAGTTTTCCAACAGCATTTCTCCCAAGGTCTCTCGATAATCACTCAACACTTGGTTGCCATCTTCCTGCAAACCGAGCAATTCCAAGAGGTGATTCTCCAACTTATATCCTCTTCGTTTCTCAAACTCCTCAAACAGCGTTGGCGTCCAGTTCGCCCCAAACACCTCGTAGGAATCATTGAAGAAGACACTCGGATAAGGAATCTTGGTCGATTCAAATGCTTGGGTGAAATGATTCAGATAATGCGCCACCGCCTTCTTATCGAAATGGTCGATGACATAGCCATGACCGCCTGGGGCTGCTCGCTTTACCTTTTGCAAAGTACGAGAACAATAGATGGCTATCAGTTGGTAAGACTGCTTCTTGGCAGCTTTCTTCCAAGTCACCTGACCCTCCGAAGTCGCATAAGCCGTTAGGTCGATGACCTCATCCACCTTACCAGTATTCACATTCCTTACATAAGCCATCACTCGGCTCAATTGGGCATACGTCTTTTCCTGGTCATTGCTCAAACTCACATCCACGCCCTTACGCAACGCAGCACCTGTTGTCTTGACATCGGTATAAGAAAGTTTGGCGGCAGCTTCTTCTATCGGAACAAAAGGACCGCCGAAAGGCCATCCTGTCCCCGTATTCATATCCACACGCATACCGTGAGCCTTACCCTCGTCCTCTACCACTCGCAACATATCCATCCAGCGTGGCGACAAGAAGTCAATCTCGTTTTGTTCATTTCCCTTCACACCATAGATAGGGGTAATCTCCAAGGCACCGAGCCCCACCTTATTATATTGCTGCATGTTCCAACGCAAGTCGGCTTCATTGACGGCAGAACCCATCCACCACCAACGGGTGGCAGGCTTGGACGCATCAGAGGATGCAGGCCACGACTGCGCCTGCATCCCCATCGCCAAACATGACAAAAAGCTTATAGCCAATATTTTACTCTTCTTCATATACATCCTCTAATACGTTAACTACTTATGCTACATTAACTCCCTTAGATACATAAATGAAATTACATCTTCAAGGCTTTACCGTTTACCTTCACGTTCTTGACCTGTAGCCCATTTATCATGTTTTTCGGCAAAGAAACATCCTCTTGCGGAGTCTTGAGCATCAAATTCTGAAAGGTAAATTCTGAAAAGTCGTATTGCCCTGACGACTTGATTCTAAAGATTTTACCACAATCCAATTCACTATCAAGCATCTGAATGTGGCTGACGGAAGAATGTGGGGTTGGTTGTCCCTGTAGGTCAAGGAACTGTTTCCAAGGACTCACTTCTATCAGCCCTTTAGCTGTACCCTTCATATTTTCCACTTTGATATATTCATGCTGCTGAGGCGTGTCAGGGCGCATCTTAAACAGCAATACATTATAGACATCATCCACTTTGCATCTGCGCATCCATACATTACAGCTCTTTACCGACTCACTGCCCAAGGTCAGCACAGGGCATCTACGGAACGTATTATCCTCTATCAAGATATTGCTATTTTCACCATTGTTCGGGTCTTTGTCTGCCAGCGGTCCCTTGCCACCTTTCAGGCATACGCCATCATCATTCACAGAGATTAAGCATCCCTTGACGAGTACGTCATGGCAAACATCCAAGTCGATGCCGTCCGAACTAGGCGCAATAATCTTGTAGCCATTGTTGTTGCCAGACAATAGGGTTACGCCCAATATCTTCACATTTTCACATTTATAGTAATGTGAAGTCCAGAAAGGAGAGTCTATCAGTCGGATGCCCGACACCTCCATATTCTCGCTATGAGAAACGAATAGCAAGCGAGGACGCAACTCCTCCATATTGGTGCATTTAGGATTGTACTGCCTTCTCAACCAAAAGGAAGTCCAATAGCGATAACCGTTTCCGTTGATAGTGCCCTTGCCCGTAATCACTGTACCATTGGTATGGTTCACGTTGACCAATGCCGCAAAGTACTTGACATTACGTCCCTCCATACGAGTATCCAACATCTTGAAGTCAGCGATATTGTCGCTCCCCTTCAGCACGCCACCTTCCTGTAAATAGAGGTTGACATTCGGTTTCAAGAACAAGGAACCGCTAAGGAAAGTACCTTTCGGAATCACCACCACGCCTCCACCATTCTTATAGGCGAGGTCGATGACCGCCTGCAAAGCCTGGGTCTGAACGATAGAGCTGTCATTGACAACCCCATGTGCCGTAACCACATATTGCTTGCCCAATGAGGAGAGCGAGGAAGGAGTGGTGTCGTGAAACCAAGTACTCATCAGACTGCCGTCAGGAAACTTCTCCTTACTCCAAGTTTGGAAACACTCCTTGTCCTCCAATCGCCATTCATCATGCCAACGGATGGTAAAACGGTCATCCTCAAAACGGATAGGCAACCAGATATATCTGCCGTCAATGGCATTGTTTGCCTTCCATCGGTCGCCCATGTAGATATATTCATCCTTCTTTCCTGCCACAGGCAAGATATAGGTACTCTGCGAATGGAAAGTGGTCTGGGCATCGGCACCAACGCATGGATTGCCCAGTTCTCGCCATTCCCCAAAGATGGAGTCAGCCACAGCCGAACGAGCCTCATTCGGTTTCCAACCTGTACATCCCGACATCATCAAGTAATACTTGCCATTATGCTTGAACATGGCAGGAGCCTCCATGTATCTTCCTACGAAAAGTCGCTTGTATCGACCTGTATGCCCCATATAGTCATTGGTCAACTCGGATATGTGCAGCGTGGTATTCTCTTCAGAAGAATAGATGTGATAAGCCTTGCCATCATCATCCACAAAGAGAGTCATATCACGAGACTGCTGTCCTCGCTGCATATCCCTAGCCACCAGATTCAACGAATCCACTTGTGCCTCTGTCAGGTTTTGCGGATACTTTCTGCGCTCTTTGGGATAAGGATTGTTTTGATGCTGAGGTTTCACGTTGATAGGCCAATGTCCTGCATCTGGATGTACGGAACGGACGAAGCGATAAGGACCTGTTACCTTGTCGCTGACAGCCACCGCCGCACAAGCTCCATCTTGTACGTTTCTGCGATGCCCCTCAGGTGTCTCACGGTCGAAAGGTTCCAGATGAAACCACATCACAAACTTCTCGGTCTTGCGATTGTATATCACCTTCGGACGCTCGATGACACGTCCCTTGGCTATCTCACTCGCAGGATTATCCGTTACTACCGAGAGGGCGATGCCTTCATCTTTCCAGTTATACAGGTCGGTAGAAGAATAGCAATGCACCCCCACATGAGCCACATTGCCAGCCCTACCTGCAATCTTATGCTCACCGAACCAATAGTACTTGCCTTGGTGATAGAGCATACCGCCGCCATGCGCATTTATATGCACACCCTTGTCGTCAAGCCAAGGTTCGCCTGGCTTGAACGAGGTATATCTCGTATTCTTCTGTGCCAAAGTTGACAGGGTACAAAGCCCTATCAACCCCAACAAGCAGAAGAATTTCCTAGCATTTTCTGTCCATCTCATATTTTCTTTCTCCTTTATATTACCTGAATAAACTCAGGCTTTATTTTACCTCAATAAACTCTGGTTCTTGTGCTGGCATTACCAACGAGCCAGTATATTTCTTGCCTGTCAACAAACTCTTGCCAGATGCTTTCACTTCGATAGGCTTGGATGTCATGTTGAACATCAACAAGTGCTTGCTGTCTATCCATCGAGCGCTGATGCCATTTGGCACGTCAGGACCTTGCTTCAATCCCAAGACAGGAGTCAACTCATCTATCAACTGCCCCATTATATTTTCATCGACTGGCAAACCTACATAGATAGCCTTACCCTTACCGTATGGATTGGAAGTGATGATAGGATAATCGGTATCAAGACTGGTTATCTTGCCCAAGACCTCAGCTCCTTGTGCGGTAATCAAGTCATATCGCTCAGAATTCAACTTCCAAGTCTTATCCTTGTAAGCCACAGTCATCTGGTTGTCAGAGAAATCGACTCTTGACAATTCGTTTCTGTCCTTGGTCTGCCCATAGCCTCCTACTCGAATGCCAAACACATCACTCAATCTACCAGGCAAGGTAGAGGCAAAAACCTGCCCATGCTCGTCAAGTTGGGCAGAACCACCTGCCATGATGACCGTACCTCCCTTCTTCACAAAGTCACGAATCTTAGTTGCGGTTGCCTCATCCATTACCGACATACCTGCCACGATGAGGAGCTTGTACTTCAAGTCGCTACGTGCGATATCTATGAATCGCACGTCACGGTTACGGTCGAACATTGCATTGAAGCTTTTCTCTATCTGCGCATCGTGCTTCGAAGCCATCCACCCCTTGGACACCTGACTAGGATAGGAGAAGCCCAAAGCCACATCAGCATTCACCTGATAAGGGAAATATTTTTCTATCTTCTTAAACTCGGTGGCTATTTGCTTGTACTCCTCATACTTCTCGTTGGTCTTGCCATCCCAGTCCATCATACCCTGCAAGAATTTCTCCTCTCCAGCACGCATCGTCTGCCAAGTCCATCCGCAAACCATCTCGTTGCCATACATCAAGGTCAGGTAAGCATACTTTCTTACGGCACCTGGCGTAGCGGTAAACGAGGTGAACTCATTGCACCAGAAAGGATTCTTTGTCTCATACTGGATGCGGGTAATGCCAAACAAGGCATCCTTCAACTTGTCGTTCGACTGCAAGGAAGTACCTGGATAGAATCCATTTCCCTCTCGGGTCATCTTGCCCGAATAGGCTGTTGGCGCATAGTCATAATACTTAGGCGTAGCATAGTACCAGCCATTGGTATTGGTCAGTGCCTTAGGCGCATTCTTATGGATGATGTCGAGCATATTGAGATAGAAGGTATTCAACTCATCAGAATGGAATCGCATGAAGTCGAGTGCCTTCTCTGGAGAAGTGGTCGTGTTGGCAGGCAAGAACAATTCATCCCAGTCGCCCACCTTTCTTGACCATCTCCATCCAGCCCACGCTTGGTTGAGGTTGTCCGTGGTCTGATACTTATTCTTCAACCATTGGATGAATCTCTTTCTCACGCCCTCCGAATAGGAAATCTTGCCATAGCCTGGCTCATTATCCACACCAAAGGCTAGCAGAGCAGGATGATTGGCATAATGCTTGGAGATGGAATCGGTATATCGCAAGGCATATTTCTGATAGGTAGGGTCGCCCGAATCCTCCATATAGCGAGTGTTCGGATAAGTGACATTGCCATTGACATCCGCCACATTGACCGATGGATACTGATGATGGAGCCACAAAGGAGCCGGCCTTACGGCTACATCCAGAATCACCTTGATATGTGCCTTCGCCATCTCGTCCATCACGGCATCAAACCACTTGAAGTCAAACTGTCCTTCCCTAGGCTCATAACTGTCCCAAGCAAGGTGACCCATTCTGACCACAGAGAAGCCAGCTTTCTTCATCAGTTGGATGTCACTCTTCACCTTATCTATATTCTTATCGTCATGAGGGTGATAGTTGGCACCCACATAGAGCTGTTGCGCTTGTACTGGGGCATGAGACAAGGCTATGATGCCACATGCCAACAACATGATTTTCTTTACTTCCATTTGTTTTAATTTAAGATTGTTGTTATGATTGATTTCGGAAGCAAAATTACCATATAAACAATAAACTCATGATGGTTTATTGTTCCAATCATGAGTTTATTGTACACGCCTTTAGATGTTTTTGTTTGCGTAAAGCACTATTGTTCAACTACTTCCCATATTTACTAGGTGATGCACCATAATAGCTCTTGAAGCACTTATTGAAGTATGACACATCCTCCAAGCCTACCTTGTAGCAAACATCAGAAACGTTATACTCGCCTGTCTCCAACAGCTCGGCAGCCATCTTCATTCGGCTTTTCATGATGTACTTGTTTGGTGTCTCACCTGTCAACTCCTTGATCTTACCATAGAGTTTGGTTCTACCCATGTGCATCATGCTCGCCATCGTATCAATGGTGAAAGTTGGGTCAGAGATATGCTGGGCAACGATGTTTTGGAATCTATCCAGCAAGTTCTTATCTACCACCTTTTCCATCACCACTGGTTTAGGAGCCTCCGTTGATTTCAAAGGTGTAGCAGAAGAAGTATCGTCCTGCTTACTGTTCTCCTCCAGTTGCTTAGGCAACTTCATAGACCACGTAATCAACTGGATGATGCGAGCCACGAGCAATCGGAAGTTGCATGGCTTCATCATATAGTCATCGGCACCTGCCTTATATCCCTTAATCTGATGCTTCTCATCGTTCAGAGCCGTCAACATGATGACAGGCAGGGTGTATCCATCTGGCTGTTCCTTGATTTGTTTCACGATGTCATAGCCATTCATGTCAGGCAGCATCACGTCGCAAACGAGCAGGGCTGGCTTTTCTTTCATCACACCCTCCAAGCCTTGCTTACCGTTGCTATAAGTCTGCACCTTGAAGTATTGCGCCAATTCACTACGAATCTGTTCTTGCATATCAGGGTCATCCTCGATGACAGCCACCATGATGTCGTTCAGAGCCTTCGGCATCATCTCTCGGATGTCCTCCAACTGTTGCTCCTCCTTCTCCGTGGTATGATTATCCGCCACAGCCATCGTGTCGAGATATTCCTCGGAAGTATAGCAGTCTTCGCTCAATGGGATGGTGAAGACAAACTCTGCACCTCCCAATTCCTCGCTCTTCTGATATTTCAGATTACCATGATGAATCTTAGCCATCATACGAGCCACATAGAGTCCGATACCCATACCGCCCTGCGATACATAACCGTGCATGAATGGCTGGAAGAGATTCTTCTGTTGTTCTTCCGAGATGCCTGCACCGCTATCCGATACCGTGATACGAAGCACATCCTGTTGGTCATCGCCCTCTATCTTGATGTTCACCATACCACGGTCTGGCGTATATTTGATGGCGTTCGACAAGAGATTATAGACCACGGTCTCCACGATGTGCCTATCACAAGTCATCTCGTATTTCTTCTCAAAAGTCTTATAATTAAGCGTGATGTCCTTCTGCTTGGCAGCATACCAGAAGTCTTGGTAGATGTCGCGTACGAAGCCTATCACCTCTACCCCAGCCAATACTTGCAAACGCACACCGTCCGAATTAATCTTGCGAAACTCCATCAACTGGGTAACCAATCGGGAGAGTCGTCGAGTACCCCTGACGGCAGTTTGCAAGGAAGCACGAGATACTGCCCCCGTCTTCTCATCCACGATTTTGCTTACCGCACTCTGGATGATAGCCAAAGGCGTGCGGAACTCGTGGGTAACATGGGTGAAGAAGTTGATGCGGAAGTCATTGACCTGCTTCTCCATCTTCATCTTCTGGTGCAACTGGAACTTCTCCTTGCGGTTCATGAAGACATAGTAAGCCACGATGCCCACTATCAAGAGATAAACCATCCAGGCATACCACATGTTATACCAAGGTTCGGAGATATGAAACTTCAGCACTCGCTCCTTCGACCACTGGTTACCATGTCCCAAACTACGAAGATGGAACACATAGTTGCCTGGTTGCAAATCGTTATAGGTCACGGAATTCTTGTTGGTCAGATGATTCCAAGTCTTATCCACTCCCTCCAG
The DNA here is from genome assembly GCA_963594995.1 of Bacteroidaceae bacterium. GTDB lineage: Bacteria > Bacteroidota > Bacteroidia > Bacteroidales > Bacteroidaceae > Prevotella. Next base: position 35,923 of record CAVBGK010000011.1, on the reverse strand, counting down.
ACAATACTGATAGACCGATGAAGCCGATTCGGAATAGTTGAAATTGGAGAAAGAGAAGGTGATGGAGTTTTGGTCATTGCGGAATCGCATCTCTTTCACGGCACTAGGCGCACCCTCGAAATCATCCATCTTATAGACCGACATACCATCTACCAATACATCGGTAATCGTAGGAATGGTAGCAGTTCTCACACGAGCCATGGATGCAAGATAAGGATCGACCACCACCATACCATTATTCGTACCAAAGAGCAAGCGACCATCCGTCAGGCGCATAGCACTGCTCTCCTGATAAGCATTTCCTTGAATATCGTCGCTGATGATATTGTTGTCGATTCTGCCTGTCTTCAAATCCACACGAGCCAAGCCGTTCTCCGTACCTGCCCAGATGTTGCCCGCAGGGTCTTCCAAGATGCTAGACACATTGTTACTGCCCAAGCCATGGTCAGTAGTAAACTGTTCCCATTTCAGTTCATCCTTCTTGGCATCATATCGACAGCGTAGCAAACCTGTACCTACACCACCTGCCCAAACCATACCATTGGATACACATCTCACGGTGGTCAGCTCCGAGAATGGCAACTTACCATTGTCCATGTTAAACCAATGGAAAGACTTATCCGTGATATTTTTCTCCTTGGTATCGACATAGCACAAACCATCTGCCGTCGCCATCCACAGCAATCCGTTAGCATCCATGGAGAAAGAGTGGATACAGCTCCGCTTCATATCTTCACAGAAGAAACGTTTTATAGTCAATGGGGTTCCATCAACATATCGAGTCAGGAGCAATCCTCCCTGGGTACTTGCTCGAAGCGTACCAATCCACATTCTGCCATATCTATCCTCCTGCAAGGCATACACATCATTGATGGTGATTTCTTCGCCCTTGCCTACTTCTTGGCATAACTTTCCATCTACATAGAGGCCACCGCCACGCAGTCCTTCCCAAAAATGTCCCTTACTGTCCTTATAGCTAGAATAGAGGCTATAAGGGAACTTCTGGGCTGCACCGAAGGTCAAGTCGGGCTGCATCACAGCATAGTTGGTCTTGTTCTTGCAGACTATCTGAGGATGACCATTGGCATCGTTGAGAATACGCAAGATGGCATTGGCATTGTCGCCCAACGGTATGTTGGATACAGGGAACTTATCAAACATGAAGTTATTGAACGCCTTGGAGATGCAGACCACACCTCCCTCATCCTGGCTCAACCACAAGCTACCCTCATGGTCAACGAAAGCTCCCGTCAGGAAGTTGGAAGTCAAGAGATTTCTGCCGTCCCCTGCCATGAAATGCTCCAACACGCCCTTGTTCAAATCATAGACAAAGGCACCGTTGCCATAAGAAGCTATCAAGAAACGAGTATCGCCCATGGCAAAGATGTTGTACTTGCGCTGGCGATTGCCTTGGTCTTTCACGCCCTCCAAGAGATTGACACGACGGTAGATACCTGTTGGAGAGAAAACAATCATGTCGCCATTATTAGATGCCACAAAGTCATTTCCCCTGACGGATTCTATTAGGCGAGCATTCGAGAGTTGGAAATCCTTCGGTTGAGAGATTTCGAGCGTATGGATGTCGAGGGAATAGGTTGCGTCTTTCTGGAAGAGAATCCATTGATGATTCCAGCCCACGGAAGCCAACACCTTTTTCGCAATCGACGGATGGGAAGACAGGTTGGCTTTCTTGAGCATCTTACCTTGCTTGTCGAAAAGATAGAACATCCCCTTGTCGGTAAGGAAAGCCATCTGGTCGCCCAGTCGCTGTCCGCAAGCCACCTTTTCCTTCAACTTGCTTTGCACCTTGTTGCCATCTATCCAATAAAGTCCACTTTGGGTCGTAACCCAAGCATGGTGCGCCTTATCCACATAGATGCGCTTGACACCTTCCACGAAGCGATGCCCATTCTCCACCGTATAGTCGGTAGAGACAAACTGTCCATCGCCGTATGTGACATGGCGAATGCCGTTCTTGTCGTCATAAAGCCACAGTTGGTTGTCATCATATACAGAATGTACATACGGACGTAGATAATCGCCACGCCCTGTATAATCCACGAAATTGGCATTTTTCAGACTATAACAAGCTACATTGAGCAGTGAAGAGTTGATCCACAACAAGTCGTTCTGGGCATCATAGCGAATATGTCCAAGCGCAGCTTGCACCTGAGACATACGTGGACTATTCAACATATTATAATTTAAGAACGAATAGCCATCATAGCGAGAGATACCATTGACCGTAGCAAACCAAACAAATCCTTGCTTGTCTTGCACGATGTCATACACCTGATTGCTCAACAATCCGTCCTTCGCCGAAAGACTTCTGCTAGCCATCTGATCGAACGCCTGGGCTTGTATCTGGCATAGGCCAAACAGGAATGTCAATATAGTTAAAATGCAATATTTCATGTTTCGCTGTTTTATATATTAGGTCTTTGATGCTTGCAAAGGTAATACATTTTTCTAATATGGGCAAATATAGAAACAAAAAAGTTTCGCCCCGAGGTTCGGAACGAAACTTCCTTTTAGTTATAAGAATACTTTCAATTACTTCTGTATTCTTTTTCTTACTACAATCTTACCATTTTTCTGTTGCTTCACGATGCTTACTCCCTGCATCTTGGCATCCTTGCCGTATGCCCTACCCTGCAAGTCATATTGCTGGATGGTCTCACCATCTGCACCTACGACAACACCGTCGATGCCTGTAGAGACAGCCTTCACACGAATCTTACCTGATGTCAAGAAGTCGGTAGTATCGAAGACATAGCCATCGCTCTGGATGGTATAAGTACCCGAGATGGACTCGAAGTTCTTGAAAAGCGTAATCTCATCACCCTCAGCCAATGTCTTGCCATTGATGGTATTGACAGAGATGACGGCATTGTTGAGCACAACAGATTTCACAGATGTAAACTGGTCGTTGCGATAAACATCCACATTGAAGTTTACCTTACCACCATTCACGATGAGATCTGTACCAACCTTTGGCGCACTGCACTTGGTCTCGCCATCACCGAAAGCCAAGGTTGCGGCAGACTCTACGGTCACACTGCCCGATGTACCAGAGAAGAGGATGACACGGCCTTCGTTGACATCGATGCTGGAGGTGTTCTTGGCACCATTCAGCGTCCAAGTGCCCGTACCAATCTTTGTTACAGCACTTGCACTCGCCAACTGTCCGTTGAACACGGCATCGTGGTTGTTGGCACCGATGGTCCAGATACCTGCACCCAGTTTGGCATCAGAGTATGAAGAAGCCAAAGAGCCTATGGTCTTCTTTATTGAGGCATTGCCTACGTACTTGTTCGTGATGTGCTGCAAGGTAATCTTTGCGTCTATCACTACGTCAGTCAGAGGCATGTCCTTCACCGTTTCGCGCCAAAGTGAGTTGCCACCCTGCAACTTCAGTGTTCCCTCAAACTGAGAAAAGTCTGAGTGTACGGCGTTACGGTCGCCACCGCCATAGAGCACCAGAGTACCCTTGCCTGTGAACGTTCCGAGGAAATTGCTACGGAATGAGCCTTGCACGATGCTCTCTGTTCCTTCCACCACCTCTGTTGCATAGGTATAACTTGGTGTGGAAGTAGAGACCTGGTTGTCTATCAGTTTCACACGACCACCAGCCAGCGTCATCTTGGCATCCTTGGCACCGAAGTAGGTCTGATAGTTGCCCTGACTGAGCGTACCTTCCTTCACTACTGTCTCCTTATAGCTGTAAGGAGCTTTGTACGTCAGGTTAAGCTGCCCGGCACCGCTCTTGACAAGCACAGAGTTCGGGCCCTTGATGTCTGACGTGATCGCCATCGAGCCAGCGACGTCTATCTCCGTAGAGTCGCCCGTCAACGTGATGATGCGGTCGGTGGCGCAGTTGTCTCCCAATACAGAGAGCTTTACATTGCCCAGCTGGAGGTTGCCCTCGTCTGCTGTAGCTGCTCCCAGAGAGCTTGCCACACCGCCGTTGGCAAGGTTCTTGACGGTGACGTGTCCCTCCTGCAAATCTACCTTACCCGTAAAGGAGTTTTCGGTCAGACCGATGTTGAGATCGCCCTTGCCCTTCTTGGTCAGATAGCCGTCGCCGCCGATGCTTCCCTCGCCGGAGATGGTGTAGCTGCCGGTGTTGAAGTCGAAGAGCAGACCGTTGGTCTTTATATTCTGACCGAGCGAGATTTCGCGCTGGCTTGCCGAGTTGTCGAAGATGATTTGGTCGTCGGTGACAAAGGTAGTGGCGTTGCCGTTCAGCTTAAAGTTCTTCTCCTTGTAGTCCCACTCACCTCCTTCGTTGCCGGTCCAGATGACGTTCTCTGCGGCCTCGCGGCTCTTTGCTATGGTCAGAACCAGCTTATTGCCATCCAGGGTCACTGTCCAGTCCTTGCCGTCCAGTCCCTGCACGTTGATGTTGGCTGGGTCGGCATCCAGCGTACCTGTGCACTCCGCCAAAGTCAACTTACCGGTATCACTGGCTGAAACGCCATCTATTGTAAAGGTGTTCTTGCCTTGCAGCGTGAGGTTTCCGTTCACTAACAGGCGGTCTTGCTTGCCGTTCGTCAAGTCTGCATCCAGCTCCACATATACCTTGCCTGTCAGCACTACGTCCTTGTTGACTGTTATCGTTCCGTACTTGTCCTCGCCCGTAGCACCGACTCCGGCACCGGGGGCCAGGCGGCAACCGGCGTAGTTGTGAGAGCCTTCGAACTCTATGCCGCCATTGAGCACGGCGTTGCCGCCCAGTGTGCCGTTCGCCTTGAGCACAACCAGTCCGCCTATCTTGCCGTTCACGTCCAGCTCGCCTTCGCTCACGATGGTCTTGCCCGTGAAGTCGAGGTCGTTGTTGAAGGTTGCCTTGCCCTGCATGGACTTGTAGAGCGTCATGTCACCTGCCAGCTTTCCACTGCCGTCGAAGGTATAGTCGTGGTTCTTCGGTGCCATCACGTACATGGCAGACGGCTTCACATCGCCAGTCAGTGTGACAGGCTTGGAGTTGTCGCCACTCATGTCGAAGATGACGCTCTTGCCATCCTGATAAGTCTGCTGCGTCGTCTGGTCGAAGGTGGTGAATCCGCTTGCCCCCTGCCCCAAGGCGGCACCGTTCTTGTATCTCAGCTCTGCCTCCATGAACGGTGGTAGCGGAGCGTCAAACATATCGTAACCGAGATAGAAGCTCGTGTTTGGCGTCTGGTAATAGCCGCGTGTGGTGCAGTCGAGACGATAGTGCGGGTCTTCCAGCAGGGTGTACATAGAATAGACGGTGGGGATGTCGGTGCTGTAGCCGATGATACCCGTTGACGACTGTGAGTCCTGCTTCATGAGAATTATCTCCTCTCGCCAGTCGCCCTTGATGTCGCCGCAGAAGGCGGGGCGTGTACCCGTGCCGCCGCGCACCGTACCTGTCGTACCGTTGTTTCGCGTGTACTGCTGGCGGAAGAGGTCGTTGAGGTGTTTGCTGCCGTCGACGGTGGTCTTGGCTATGTAGAGGTTGCTGTCGTAGCCGCTGCCGCCGTTCTGCGAGATTTGCTCTCTGCCGAGGTCGCCGTCCCACCAGATACCGTCAGTGATGTCGCCACGTGTGGCGTTCTCCATCACCTTGCCTTTCGCTGTCCATGGGTGCGAGCCGGCGTAGCTCCAAAGCTCGAGTCCTAAGTTGTCGGGGTCGATGTCGAATGCTGCGCCACGGCCTACGTCGAAGACGGAAGAGAGGTACCACTCCTTAATGTGCTGGCCAGTGGCCGAGTCGTAGAGAAACTGTCCGATGAGGTTGCTCTGCTGGATGGCAAAGGTCTCCATACCGGGGCGTGTGGGGTCGATGTCGGTGACGATGTAACGGTCGCCGTGGTTGATGCCAGCCGAGAACACCATGCCTTTCTTGGAGTTCACGCCATAGCCGCCCTGCAGCATCTCGTCGATGCCGTCACCGTCCACGTCGGCTACACGCAACTGATGGAACTCTGCCGGCCACGGTGTCTTGTCGTTGCGGCTCCACGTGTAGTAGTGGTGGAAATTTGTCGGTTTGCCGTTCACCCAGTCGAAGCCGAAGGCGAAGACGTAGTTGTGATGTCCTGGTGCTGGCGACTCGTCCTGCTGACGGTCCAAGCATTCCATGAAGAGTGCCGGGTGTATGCCGTCGTCGTAGGTGACGGCGAAGTGTCCGCCCATCTGGTAGTATCCCTTCTGGTTCATGTAGATGGAACGGTTGTCGCGTGTGTAGGTGTCGAGTCCGTCGGTCACCTCCTCGTACTTCAGTTCGGCGCAGTATTTCTCTGCACCTGTCAGTCCGTCCACAACAGAAATGTAGAACGGAGGGTTGCGCTTGGTGTTGCTCGTGGCGGCGTAGTCCACAATGCCGTCGCCGTCCACGTCCGGATTCTCGCTGTGCATGGCGTACAGTCCCCATGTGTCGTTCTTCTGGTCCCAAAAGCGTGTGCCGTCCGAACTCTTGATGAGCACCTCGCACTTACCGTCGCAGTCGATGTCATAGACGGTTACCATGTCGTTCTGACCCGCATCGATGCTGACGTTGGGTCCCATGTCGATAGTCCAGAGGCATGTGCCGTCGGCACGGTAAGCCTGCAGCTTGTGTTGTGTGGCTTGGGTAGTGCCCGTCGTAGTGTCGCTGGCATCGTCGTCGCTCTCGTCATCGTCACCCGAGGCACCCTGTCCGCAGTAGAGTCGGTCCACGATGTACGTGTCTATCTCGCCGTCTCCGTCCATGTCGGCAGGCCATACGTACTTGCACTTGTAGTCGTTGGGGTCGAGAAGCTTGGTCTCGAAATTGATGTCCATGAAGACGTTGGCGTTGGTGTTCTGCTTGAACAGCCACGGTATGCTCTTCTCGCTTTCCCTGCCGTTGATGACCGTCGTCACGGCTATCTCGGTGTTGTACGGCAAAGCGGAGGTCGTGGTGCTGTAGTTGGTCTTGTCCAATGGCTCGCTGGTAAGCTTTGTATAGTCGCCGGAGCCAGCCGCACGGGTATAGATGTTGTACTTTACACTGTCGCCCTCCTGCGCCAGTTTGCGCCAAGAGATGAGGACATTGCCCGAGCGCTGAACAGCGACAACGCCGCGCCCCAGTTTCTGCTGCAAGCGTTGGGCATTTGCCTGTTGTAAAGGCATCAGCCCCGCTAAAAGCAGGGCTGAGAACAAAACTTTCTTTTTCATGTCTTCGGTTATTTTAGAACAACTTTCTTACCGTTATGGATGAAGATACCATTCTTTGGGTCAGCTACACGCATGCCCTGAAGATTATAGTAATTTCCATCATTCAACGCATCAGTCTCCATCTGAGTGATTCCTGTCGTATCACCATCTCCAGGAGTCCATGTCAACTTATATACATAGAGTCCCTGTCCTTTGGATGCGTTAGCGTTGCTCTTGGCATTTTCGGCTATAATATAGATGGATGTAGGTTCGGCTACATCTATGCTGTATGTATAATCAGCTAGAGTTGATTTGATAGAGTCACCTTCCTGGTCTTGCTTCTGGGTACCTATGAAAACGATGCCTGGACGGGTATTGGAAGCTGACTTACCGTTTACGGTAACTGTTCCCTTGCCTGCAGGTACCTTGAAACTCAGTACGCAGTCTGTGGCTTCGTCATCAAGGAATGTCTGGTTGGCAGAGTAAGGCAGACTTATACGTGCATTAGCCGATGCATAGTACATACCTGTGTTGCTTGAAACACCAAAGTAAAGATTGTCTATGGTGCATGCGTCAACCAGCGTGCTGCTTTCCAAACCGGGGAAACTAGCGAAGTCCCATGTCTTTGCACCTGTAAGGGGGGTTGTTACGTTACCATACTCTACCTGGGCATTAGCTGTTGTGAACACTGAGGCTACGAGAGCCACGAGGAGTAAAAATTGCTTCTTCATAATTGTTAAGTTTTTAGTGTTGGTTCTATATCCTTTAATACCATATATAATAAACCAACGGTTGTTAATAATTGTTTGATTTCGATAGCAAAGGTAGTGTGTCTTGTAGAAATTCATTCGTGAATATTATCCCGAAGCTGTGTTTTTTATCCGAAAAATACGTCATTCCCATTATTTCATGTACAAGCACACACCTATCCATGCCACACTCACCACCAAGACGATGGCTACTACGATACTAATCACCAGCACCCAAAAGAGCTTAGGGGTCGGAGATTGGGAACGGAGGCTTTTTACAGCCTCTCTATTTGAATGTATCAGATAGAGTAAACTTAGTATAAAGCCTCCGATTATAATCATGCTTATCATTTCCATCCTGTAATGCTTTGGTCGAGACTAGGATTCTTCATAATGTCGCTCTGTGGGATTGGGAAGAAGTTATACTTCTCGTCCCATTTGCGGCTCACGGTCTTCGGGGTGTAGGTGTAGGTTCCGTCCTCATTCTTGGTGATGTGCATCTCCGTTATCTTGGAGAAGTACTTGGCACCCTCTTTCCAACGGCGTACATCCCAGAAGCGATGGCCCTCGAAGGCCAGCTCCACACGGCGCTCATTTTGGTACTTGGCCCAGAAGTCATCGTTACTCATACCTGTAGGAATGGCCTTCATCTTGACACGAAGACGAGTCTTGCTAGCGAGATCGCGAGCAGCCACGGGGAACTCCTCGTTGGTGGCATCGGCTGCATCTGTCCTGCCTTGACTCTTGAAGTACTGGAATACAGCCTCAGCGTAGTTGAGGTATGCCTCGCCCATGCGGAAGATTACCCAACTGTGCTTGTTGGTGTTGGCTGTGCCGGGACGCGTGTCGATGACTGAATTCAGCAGTTTCTTCAGATAGTAGCCCGTCGGCGTACCGCCGTAGAGAGGCAGACCGTTGGCACCGCCTTGATAGGTGTAAACCAGCGATGTAGACCAGTTGGGCCAACGCTTTGTCTCGTTGTGGCAGATGGTCAGTTCGAAACGTGGGTCACGGCCGGTGTAAGGCTTTTCCGGATTGTATCCACTACCCTCCTCGTTGATGCCCATGCCCGTGCTCTGCATCTCATAGGCATCTACCAAGTCTTGGGTAGGACAGTTTCCACCATTGCAGTTCTCCAAGCCCACAGGGAAGTTGGCCTGCTCCAGAGTCCTTGCCTCGGCTACGCTGCGGTAGAAGAGTATCTCCTTGGTGGACTTGGCATTGCTGTAGTTGTCCGATGCCCAGAGGCAATCGTACGTAGGGGCGAGGTCCTTGCCCTGCTTTGCGGCAGAGTCAACCAGTTCCTTGCTTGCCAGCGCAGCCTGATGCCACAGCTCAGCGTTGTTGTCTGGGTTGAAGAGAGGGCTGGCGTGGTAGAGGGCAGCACGGGCCTTCAGTGCGAGAACGGCGAGTTGGCTGGCACGGGCCGTTTCTATTTGACCGCTAATGGCCATATCACCCAGCTTAGTATAGTCCACGACGATGCTGTCCTTGATGCTGTCGCAAGATGCCTTGATGAAGTCGAACACTTCATCGGCCGTCGCCATCGGCAAGCGATTCAGTACATCTGCCGAGCTGTTGTGGCAGTAGAGGGGCGCACCATTGTACTGCCTTACCAGGCGGAAGTAGTAGTATGCACGGAGGAAGCGGGCCTCCCACCGCATATTCTTGTACTTGAACATCTGTTGGGCATAGTCATCGTTGTAATAGAAGTTCTCGAACTTCTCGTCGGCAAACTCATCGAGGAACAGGTTGCAGTAGGCAATGCCCTTCAGACTGCTAGTCCAGAATGTGTTGTGCGCATTGGTGGGGCTCAAGGCTCCGTTATAGAGGTCCTCTATCGCATTGCCAGTGTAGGCATACTCACTCTCGTCGGTGGCGGATGCCAGCATTGCGGCACCGTAGTTGACTATGTCCTTATAGTTGGCAAAGTACTGCTTGTCGTTCTCATAGTCCAGCTCGTTGTAGGCGGTGGTTAGGAAGCCCTCCACACGTCCGAACTCCTGTGTCATATAGTCACGGTCGTAGATGTAGTACTCGTTGTAGTCCATCTGCTCGGAACAGGACGATAGGGCGAGCAATCCCACAGCAACTGAGGATAATATATTAAATCGTTTCATATTATGTTCGTTATTGACTTAAACAAATGAATCCTTCACTCTCTTCGCGGTTAGAACGTGAGCTTCACACCAGCCACGACGCTGCGTGTCAGCGGCTGCTTCTGACCGTAGCTCTCGGCATAGCCGTCGGGCATATTGTCCCAGCAGCAGAGGTCGATGCCACGTACGTAGACCGTTGCTCCGTGCACGAACTTCACAGCATTGAAGACTGACTCAGGCAACTTGTAGTACAGCTCTATGTTGCGTAGCTTCAAGTATGAGCGGTCAACAAGCCAGAGGGTAGAGTTCTGGTAGTTGTTGTCGTTGCTGGTGGAGCTGAGTCGTGGGTAGAGTGCTGTCTCGGCTGTCTCTGGTGTCCAACGGTTGTCGTAGTAGTACTGCGAGACGTTGGTGTTGCCTATGAGCGGCCAGTACATGCCCTTGGTATTCAGCATGCCGGAGTACTTGCCCGTGCCCTGGAACATCATGTTGAAGCCAAGACCCTTCCACTCTGCACCAAAATGGAACTGGTAGTAGATGCCCGGCGTTGTGGAGTGTCCGATGGCCACCACGTCGTTGGCATCAATCTTTCCGTCCTGGTTAACGTCCTCATACTTCACGTCGCCCGGCACAACGGTGGAGAAGGTCTGCTCGGGCGAATTTGCAATGTCATCCTCGTCCTTGAAGAAGCCGATAGCCTTAAGACCGTAGAGTTGGTTGAGCTGGTTGCCGGTCTTCACGAGGTTGGCGTATGCGCGCGGCTCTTCTGCCATCTCCTTGATTTTGTTCTCAGAGTAGAGGTAGTTTGCGCCAACGTTGAAGGTGATGCCGGCAAGGGTCTTCGTGTAGTCGATACCTATCTCGAAACCTTGCTGGTCTACCACACCGGCATTGATGTAAGGTGCGCCGAAGGCTACGAGGTTAGAGTATGCGCCGGAACCGGACACCCAGATGTCGGTGCGATGGTTCTTGAATGCCTCCAACGTGAGGTTCAGTCCCTCGAAGAGGCGGGCCTCCAAGCCTACATTATACATATATGCCTTCTCGTGCTTGATGTTGGTGGAAGCCAAAGCACCTATGCTTCTGCCGGCCGAAGACTCGTAGTTGCTGCCGAAGATGTAGGACGGACCTGAGTCGGAATATCCCTGCAGGTAGTAGGTCCAGGCCGGGCTGCTGTTCTCCTCGTTAGGCAACATGTCCGTGTTTACGATACCTGCCGAAGCACGAAGTTTGAGGAAGTTGACCCAGCTCACATTCTTCATGAACTTCTCGCTGGAGATGACCCAAGCGGCAGAGAACGTAGGCGACACCGCCCACTTATGCCCCGGAGCCAACTTGTTGGAACCTGATGCCACGAGCGAGAAGTCTGCGTAGTATCGCTTGTCAAAGCCATAGTGGGTGAACCAAGAGGCATTCTGACGATAGATGGTAGAATTGGTGGCCAGCACATCATTAAACTCATAGTCCCATTTCAACTGGGTATAGAGGTCGTTCTTGCCGAAGCTGCGCTGATAGTTGAAGCCACCGTCAAAGTGGAATCGGCGGGCAAAACTCTTGGTGGCAGCAGTAGTTCCCATCTTGCCCGGAGAACCATAAGTCTTATCGGAAACAAGGTTCATGTCGAGTTCGCCATCCTTCCATGCCTCCTGCGGAATCGTGGTAACATTATACTGATAGGTACGGCTATAGTCCTCATACAGCGTGCTCTGGGCATCATAGCCTATACGCAGTGTGGCGGAAAGACCCTGCAATACCTTGTCGAGCTGCAGGGTAAGCGTCATGTCGGAGAAGAGGTCGCGGGTGTGGAACTTGTAGTAAGAGGCTCCCGTAGCCTGTGCCACGGGGTTCTTGGTGCCTGCCCATGTCTCGCTGCCGCCCCAAAGTCCGTTGGAAGCCTTGATGGGGAATGCGGCCGAAGGTATGGTATAGATAAGCTGCCAAAGGTCGGTGTTGGCACCGGGCGCGCTCTGCTCGCTCAACGAGCCGAAGAGGTTGACCTTGAGCAAGGTGCTCTTGGTCAGGTCTAGGTCGAGGTTGATGCGCAAATTACCCTTTACATATTTGTCCTGTGTACTGTATCCTTCGGTCATGTCAGGATTCTTGATGAATCCCTTGTCGGAAAGAAGATTCAGAGCGGTATAATAACGCATCTTACCTGATCCACCTTGAAACTCTACTCCATACTTATTGGTTACGCCATGGTTGCGGAACACTTCCTTCAACCAGTTTACGTTGGGATAGAGGTTAGACATCGAGCCATCCTTGAAAGCTTTCACTTCCTCCTGGGTATAGCGGGGAGTCTCCATTCCGTCATTCCCGTAAGCCTCGTTGATGGCATCGGCGTATGTACCTGCATCCACAAACTTAGGACTGCTCACGAGATTGTTGAAAAGATGGTCGTAAGTTACCTTGATGCTGCCCTTGCCCACCTTGCCTCGCTTGGTGGTCACAAGGATGACACCGTTGGCGCCCTTGTAGCCATAGAGGGCTACGGCAGCCGCATCCTTGAGGATGCTTACACTCTCCACCTCGTCGGCACTGATGTCGTTCATACTGCGCTCAATGCCATCCACCAGCACGAGGGCACTGCTGCCGGAGAGGCTGTGAAGTCCGCGCACCGTAAGCGAGGCCTGCTGGTCGGCATACCTGTTGCCGCTCATCTCGGAGATAAGACCAAGGCCCTGACCGATGATGCTGTTGCGGACGTTCTTGGCTGAACGCTTGTCCACGTCCTTGTTCTCTATGACAGAGACCGAGGCAGTGCTCTCGCTCAGGGAGAAAGTCTTGTTGGCACCCACGTCGATGGTCTCGCCTTCTATGTTATTCTGAGCCATGGCAGGTAAGCCCATACTTGCCAATGCCATCGCCATCCATATATGATTTCTTTTCATACAATAATCTATTAAAAATTATCAATTATAAATTGCTTACCATCCTGGGTTCTGCACCAAACCATAGCCTTTGTTGATCTCGGTACTTTTGAAAGGAGAAAGATACCACTTGGGGGCAAATCCTTGTGTCCACCAAGCTCTCTTGCCTTTCGTGAGCTCAAACTTCTCGTATTGAAAGACCGTAGGTTGCTGAATACCGTCCTTGTAGGCTATTTTCACTTTCGTTCCATCGCTACACGTAAAAGTTTGCCCCGAGGCTGCCTTGTACCACTGCATGTCGCATACCTCAAACTTTCCCGTAGTGGGGTTCTTCACCATTCGGTGGATGCGCAGACCATGCAGGGGCTTCTCAAATTCACTCTTCATTTTGTATCTCACCATGTCCATGTACCGGGCGTTCTCAAATCCGAGTTCGCAAGCTCGCTCTTTCAACAAAGCCTTGAGCATGAGTTCCTTGTTGTGTTTCAAGTCCTTGTCGGGATTACTCTCTGCCAAGCCCTTCAAACCTACACGCACCCGCACCTTGTCTATCCAGTAGATGGCATCGGAGAAGTCGCCGCTCGTATTGGTCTGTATCAAGGCTTCCGCATACATCAGGTAAACGTCCGACAAGCGGATGGTAGCCCACTGCAGACCATGTCCGCTATACTCGTTGAAACTGTATTTCAGGCACCTGTAACCTGTAGCGTAGCTTCCTGATTCCTGGGAAGGGTTCTGAGCGGCCGTACTGCCACCTACCCAAAGTTCATTAGGTGTGCCCGTCATGGCACCCGTAGTCCAGTCAAGCGTAGGAAGCGAATTGTTGACGATGACATTCTCGTAAAGTCGTGGGTCTCTGGTAAGACGCACGTTCTGAAGGAGCGGCTTGCCTGAGACGGAATCACCCGTCACGAACATCTCATCGAGTTTGCCCTCGCGCTCTGTCTCATCCCAGTCGAAAGGCGTGCCGTCTGCCCAGCCAAACATATCCACATACTCCTGGGTAACAGCATATACCGAGCGACCATTGCTAATCCAAGAATACCAGTTGTAAGTAGAACCTGGCTTGTTGATGTAATGCACCGAATGGATGATTTCAGAGCTTCCCTCATCGAAATAAGCGGTACGATATGCCAACCGGTAGTCCTGTGGCTTGGTACCCATGGCCTCAACCAACTCATAACCGCCCTCCGACTCAAGCCTGTCCATGAATGCCTTGCAGGCATCCTTGAAGCGAGTCCAATACTCAGGCTTGTACTCTCCATACCAAACCAGATGTTTCTGCTCGGCCTCGGATGTGCCACCATAATAGCCTTGGTCGGCATTGAAAAGCGGTGAGGCGGCAAACTGTAGTATGCGTGCCTTGAGAGCCATCGCACCTGCCTTAGTCCAGTGCCCCGCCTCCGTCTGGAGAGTTGTCTCATCGTATGCCCAAGGGAAGTCGGCATCTGGAGTGGCTATCGCCTCATCCAGCAATTTCACCATAAACTCCACGGTCTCTTCGGCTGTGGCCCTTGGTAACTCGTAGGAGTCATCGGTACCGGAGAAACTGCTTGTCACCAATGGCAAGCCGCCATAGAATGGGAAAAGGTCAAAGTATCTGGTTGCTATCAAGCACTTGGCCTGCGCCTTCATACTGGCTTTTTCCGACTCCGTAAGGTCTGGCACTTGGTCAACGTGCTCCAGCAATTTATAGCAGGCGCGCACTGCCTCCCACACCCAATCTTCATTAAAGTCAACCAGATTCTCTGCATCGGCTGTCTTGGAACCCGTGTAATAGAGTTTCCATGGCACCGCTGACGAATAGTAAAGTGCGTAACAGTCTGTCAGGGCTTCAAACTTGCCCGTCCATCCACTGTTGCAATGAGCAACTCCCGTACCTACGGTCAGTCCGTAATATTGCTTCCTGTAGATGGCGTTCAGGAACTGTTTGGTATAGACTGCACTGGCAAACACGGTATCCTCGTTGACATCACCACCGGGAGCCTTGTCGAGGAAAGAATCGCCAAACTTGATGGCATCCGTACAAGAGGAGAACATCATCGGCGACGCCAAGGTCATCAGGACCAATGCTCCTCCACATATTTTATTGTTGATTTTATATCGTTTCATTGTCGTAAAAGTATTGAATTCTTCACTTTTCGTTCTTCACTGTTCACATTTCTAGAATCCCACTTTCAGTGTTACTGTGTAAGTGCGCTGCAATGGATAAGAAGGACCATCATCGACACGTGTCTCTGGGTCACCCCAGATGAATGGTGTGAAGGTAAGGAGGTTGTATCCACTGAGAGAGAGCTGTAAGTTGGTTACTCCCAGTTTCTTTACGAATGGGAACATACAGTTGTAGCTGACCTGCAACGTCTTCAGGCGCAAGTACTTGGCATCTACTGAATAGAGGTCGGTATTCTGATAGTTGTTTACCTTGCCATGCTCCAGAGACACGCGTGGGTACTTGGCGTTAGGGTCTGGATTCTCCTCCGTCCATGAGTTCTCCACCTGATATTTCAGCAGACCGCCCTGCTCGAAGGTGCTGGCCGTATAGAACGGATAGCGGAACACACCGCCGAGCACACGGCTCACATTCCAGGCACCCGTCCACTGGCTGTTGACGGATAGGCGCTTCCAGGAGAAGCCGAGATTGAGACCTACCGTGTATTCAGGGTCTTCCGTATAACCCATCTCCAGGGTAACGTCGTCACTGTCTATCTTGCCGTCGCCGTTGAGATCGACATATACACAGTCGCCTGGGCGCAGGTCGCTAATCAACTGTGTGGGCAGCGCTGTGCCATACTGACGGATGTAGTCTGCCGCAGTATTCTCGCTCAAGTAGCCAAAGAACTTGTAACCTGCCGTCTTGTCTGCACCTATTCTATGTCCCTTCAACATTCTGTAAGCGTTGGAGTAAGGCTTTTCCTTCTTCTCTATGATTTCGTTCTGGTTATAAGAGAGGTTGACACCTGCCCAATAACGGAAGTTCTTGCCTATCTTGTCATTCCATTTCACGGCAACTTCCCATCCCCAGCTCTTGGTCTCTCCCAAGTTGGCGTATGGTACGGTGAAACCGATGACAACGGGGGCAGTCTGGTCTTGGCAGAAGATGTCCGTTCTACGCTCCATATAGTAATCGAAGTTGGTCTTCAGACGGTTGTCCAAGAAACTGAGGTCGATACCATAATCTTGCTTGAACGCCTTCTCCCATGTCACTTCAGCATTGTGCTTGAGTCCTTCGCTAGAAGCCTTCACCTGGCTGTTTAGGTTGACACCGAAATATGGGCCGTTGCCGTTGATGCTATAAAGGTCCGGGGTATAGTAGAAGCGGTAGCTGCTGCCGATGTTACCATTACCGACAAGACCCCAAGAACCACGGATTTTCATGTAGTTGACAACATTCTTGATGGGTTCAAAGAATTTTTCCTCGCTCACATTCCAACCGGCGGAGAAAGCTGGGAACGTACCATACCGATGACTCTTGGCGAAAGTTTCGCTACCATTGTGGCCTACGTTGAACTCTGCCATGTAACGGTTGTTCCAATCGTAAGTGATACGTCCTACCAAACCAAGCATACCCTTTGGTATCAAGTTGTAGTCACCACCTGGATAATAGGTCTTCTTCTGGTTGTAAAGCAACAGTGCCGACACCGAATGCAAGCCAAACTTACGGTTCCAACTGAGACGTGCGTCAAAGTACCAGTTGCGTGCGCGCCCCGCAGAGGTAGAGACTTTGGCACGGCTGAAAGCACCACTCTGCTTGTATCTCAGCACAGGATAACCATTCTCGTCCATCAACATCTCTCCGTCCTCACCATATTGGGCCACAGGAGTATAGGTCGGAATGGACGCGCTGCCCTGCTTGGACACCGTAAAGTTGCTGTTGTAGGCACCCTTGATAGAGAAAGACAATCCCTTGGTGATGAAATCGAGTTTTTGGCTCAACGCCAAGTCCACCGCCATACGGTTGGCTCCGGTCTTGTAATATCCCTGGCCATACCAAGAGCTCATCGGATTGCTGCCGGTGAAAGGCAAGGTAAGGTCGGAATAGTCGGTGGCCGTCAGGAGCAACTTGCCGTCCACCACACCTGCGCTGGAGAACGGAGAGGCTGAATAGATTTGTTTCATCAGGGCATCTGTGCTGCCGATGAGTGGTCTGGACACGTTGTCCACACTACCTGCGATATTGACGGAGAGCTTGGTGGTCTTGGTCACGTTGATGTCAAGGTTCGAACGGTAGTTGAAACGACTGTAGTTGTAACCTGCATCGTAATCCTGCGCAAACTCCTTGAACAAGCCGCCCTGTGTGTACATACCGGCAGAAATAAAGTACTTCACCTTCTTGTTACCACCGGAGATGTTGATGTTCGCCTTGGTCTGCATAGAACTTTTCTTCATCAGATAGTCCGTCCATCGCATACTAGGGAAACGAATGGGGTCGCTACCGCTGCGGAACTTCTCGACAATCTCGTCTGAGAACTCTGGAGACACACCATCGTAGGTCTTCATCATGTTGTGATATGTGGCGTACTCATAGGAGTTCGCCTGCTCTACAGGACGGTTGGGCATGAGCAGCGATCCAGAGACTGACGCTGTAATCTTCGCCTTGCCTTCCTCGCCTCTCTTCGTGGAAATCAAGACTACGCCATTGGCGCCTTCCACACCGAACACTGCCGTGGCGGAAGCATCCTTCAAGACAGTGACGCTCTCGATTTCCTCCGGGTCGATGTCGTTCATGTAACTGGCATCCACCGTTACACCATCCACCTGAATCAATGGCTGTGAATCACCCCACGTTCCCTTACCGCGCACATAGATAGTGGCAGCGTCATTGCCTGGCTCGCCCGAATATTGCACGGAGCTGACACCCGTCAGCTGACCTGCCAGCACCTGAGAGACGGAACTGACCGGGGTGCGGTTGAGTTCCTCGCCCTTGACACTGGTAATGGCACCCGTCACGGTCATCTTCTTCTGAACGCCGTATGCCACCACTTCCACATCCTTCAGCGTGGTGGAAGACTCCTGCAACTTCACTGTCATGCCGTTCTTGGCACTTACCACCATGGTCTCGTAACCCAGATAGGAAATCTTGAGCTTCTGGCCAGGCTTGGCTGCCACTGCGAAATGTCCGTCCATGTCAGAGATGGCACCCTGGCTGGCATCTTTGCCGTCCACGAGAATCGTGGCTCCTATGACAGGTTCGCCCACTTGGTCCACGATGGTTCCAGTTATCTTGCCCACCTGCTGTGTGGTAGGCTTTGCTGCATACACCTTATCATATATAGGGGATACACCGAATGCCAATGTTGCGGAAAGAAGCGCAACTGGCAACCCCGAAGACTTGATAAACTTATTTCGTATCATAAGCCATTAAGATTGTTATTTTGTTATTATTGTTTTCAGTTATTATTTCTTCCGAGGATTTCAAGTTTCCTTTTCCATCCTATTTTCGTTTTCGAAAGCAAAATTAGGATATTGTACATATATTTGGGGTGGACAATTGTCCTTAACAAGCGTTTTTTGTACGATTAGACTAAAAAGTTCTTAGTTCTTAGGTTATTACAAGCGGCATTTATAACGATTAATAGTTAAGAGACATAAAGACAATATTCAAAAGTAGCTTACTATGGCTCCTAGAAACAGAATAATCCCTGTATTTTAAGGTATCAACCATAAAATACAGGGATTACAATTATCAGTGCACCTCATCCATGCGCAGCAAGTTCCAACCATCAAACTGCATGATAATCTTATGCAGCGCAGTGCCTTGACGCAAAGCCTCCACCCTGGGTGCTACGGCATATTGCTTGATTTGTTCCTCGGCTTGCTGCCATTGTTTTTGGATACTTGCCTGATAAGTTTCCTCGCTCATGCCCTTTTCTCTCTTCGGGGCAAGTTTGAGTTCCAGGATATAGCTATGCTTGGTGGCATAATGCGTTAGGTCTGGCAAGAGGAAGAAATCGCAATAGCCATGGTTCAGCTCCAGTTCGGGCGCCGTATAATAATAGGCATTCAGGTTGAGATATGCCATGAAGAAGCCCTGCAAGTTTCGCTCTCCCGCTATACTATCACGCACAGATGACACTTGCGCATAGGCATCCGCCATATATTGCAAGGCATCTTGCCACTTGCCATCATAAGCCATGTCATAATAATAGTCCGTCAGCTTGTTGTTGCTGATGTACGCCTTGGCATCTATCAACTCCAACAAATACTCATAATATTGCTTGCGAACATTGTTGTTCGGGATTCCAAGTGTGACTTTGGCACCCCTTGTACCCTTGATGGTCAGCATTCCGTAATAGAACAACAAACTAGGGAACACCTCTGGGTCCGTTATCTCATGCGCCGGGAATGTGTCAAGCAGCGAGGCGACTATCTCTCCTGTTTCGGCTATGGTACGTATCACACCCTTGCGGTCACCGTCGAGTTTGTCAAGCTGCAAGAGCTTCTTCATCTTGTTGTAATCAGTCTTGGTGTTTGGGTCCAACATCTCCTTGGGGCCTTCGCCACGACTGAGATAATTGCGAAGATAATAGAATACCATGTCGCAATTAAATACTTTACTCTGCGTACGCAAAGCATCCTCTGAGAAACAGTAATTATCATACCAAGGCTTCATCTCATTGACGATGGCGTCTATGTCCCTGTCTGCAGGAATCTCACCTTTATCCTTGTAATAGTTGAACAGTTCATGCACATCTTCTGTCGAGAAACCCAACATCTGGTTGAACTCTGGCTTCGTAGAGATATGCCAACCGATATTGAAGCCACTCGTCACGTCATCGAGCGTCACAGGACTGACTCCCGTGATAAAGATACGTTCGAAAGTTCCCTTAAACTTCTTGAATATGTCACGGTAGAAGCCCTCGGCATGGGTCATCGCCCAATATACCTTCTCGCCTTGTTCATTGAGCACGGTGTTGGTGAAATTGTCATATTCATCGATGATGAGATAAAGAGGATATCTCTTTGCCCTTGCCTCACTCTGAATAAGAGCCAACTTACCCGTAGCATCCGCTGTAGCGTAAACGTCCTGACGCAACTTTTCAGAATAGAACTCATGATAATCTCTAACGAAGGCATCTAATTCCACTCCCAAATAGAAATTGAACTTTCTTTCCAATTCATCTATGTCACCTCCCACCTGGGAGAAGTCAAGGTGTAGAATCTGATACCTACCCTGCAAGGAGGTAGGATGCTTACCTATCCACAAATCACCAAACCACTCCTGGAACTTATCCTTGGCCAAGCAATCATAATAAGCATGAAGCATACTCAGGAATACGCTCTTGCCAAAGCGGCGAGGACGAATGAAGAAGAGGTTGCGAGCCTGCTTCTCCAATTCCGGTATATACATTGTCTTATCGACATAATATATATTTTGCTCTACGATGGTGACGAAGTCCTGCACACCGTATGGCACCTCTTTCACATTCTGCTCCATATCATACTTTTTTGATTTCTGATGCAAAGCTACAACTTTTCTTTGAATTATCCAAAATATTATGAGGAAAACAAACGAAAAAGGCTTCAAGATGGTCATACTTCCTAAAGCCGTTAATTATCATTGTTTTTCTTACAATAGCCTATTCACCATAAACTACGTCCAAAAAAGTCAGATTCATTCTGACAAACAGGCTAATGATAATACTTATTTGTTGATAACGACCTATTGTATTTATCAAGCCCAGGCTGTATCCCCCACAACCCCAAACTATTCCATAAGCATTCTTGAGGCTTTCCTTGAAGATAGTTTTCTCATGATAATAAGAAAAACTTAGGAATATAGTATTTGCCTTTACCGAATCTATAGATAATATACCATATTCAACATACTTATTCTCCGAATCACTTTCACAAAGATTCTTCCATTTTACAATATTTTCGTTTAAAAATATAGGAAGCTTTTCCACAAGTAACTCATATAGAGGAAGCGGGTCTCTAGTTACGCTTTGACAATATACCAAATGATTGCAAAAAATCATCTGTAACAAGAATAAAGTTCTTTTCATTTCCAACACTTTAGCAATGAAACAAATAACAAACATAAATACTCAAATAACATAAAAATGAATATACGTATTCTATCTGTAACAAAAAAATCTTTCCTTTTTTTCTTATAATACTGAATATGCCGTTTTCTTTCTCTTCTCGTTCCAAGAAATACTTTTGCTATCAAAATACAACACACTTGAATTGCACAAAAAGCCACTCCTCTTACTCCATAAGGAAACATCGAGGAAAATAATATAGTAAGAGGAAGACTAAGGCTCCAAATTACCAAAGGCGTCCTCACCAATATAAAATCATCCACATTAGCACTATTTACGTTAGCTATTTTAATCTTAATATTTTGGTATAGACCAGTAAATATACTTGCATTTCTTTTTAAGTGTAACCATTTGGGCAACTTATACAGAAAATAGATTGGGCAAATATAGCAAAAAAACACCAATGCCCCATCTAACATTTGATATGACAAATAGTCAATAAAGCATATTATGGATTTTATTGACTTTTGTTTTTCATTTAAAAAGAAAATCATACTTTTCATTTTATTCTGTAAAATTTATCAACAAACCAATCTGACATATTTTCAAATACACCAGTACCTCCAAAACTACCTACGAAGCCACCAATAATAGCACCAGGAATGGCACCATAGCCACCAATATAAGCACCTCCCAAAGCACCTAATTCTGCTCCATATTTTGCTCCTACAATACCTCCAAGCATTCCAGAAGCAGTTCTTGCCCCTGTTTTGACAGTATGGTATCCAATGGCATAATTATCCATTTTATAAGAGTCATAAGTATTATATAGCCCAATTCCCATATTTACATATGTATTAAAAGAGCTTAACTTGCTTGCGTATTTATAACTATAAGCCAAAGTTGATACTCTAGAGGCATTAATCAAATGACCATCAATTACATAATTGATAGTTCTAGTTACGAGTATATTTCTATACGCTTTACTTGAAAAAGCATCAATAGTACTACTTGTAAAATCATACACATTTCCTAAAGAGCAATATAATATCTCAGAATAGTCAATGGAGCTTTGGTAATTATTTTGATTAAAAGAGACTGTTCCCCAACCATAATTTACGTCATAATTTTCTCCAACATTATTGTATATAACACCATCTACATTATATGCTTTTTCATTACCATCTTGCCAAAATGCAGCAGTTCCATCTTCACTTTCATACCAATCCATACCATTCATATCCCTCCTTTTAACTGGATTATTTCCACAATAAGCGTACGGGCTAAAACCTGCATAATCAATCGCATGTAGGTCTATTGTCATAAACCTATCTTCGCTCATCCATCTTGCGCCATAGTCATAGCTATCCAATCCATGCATACGGTCTAGTTCCTTACCATTGTATTTATAAGACTGGACATCGCCAATGCTCTCTGCCATCAAACCACCAAATGGGTAATAATGGTTTACTTGCTCAATGTTACCGTTGGCATCTGCCACCACTCGATTATTGCCAAGATGGTCTTTGACATAAAAATGATATTCAGGCATATTATTACTTGTGAATGTGACATAGCCTCCATCGAAGAGCATCATCTTCAATGCTCCATCCTCATAGATAAAGTTGCCACAGTAGTCACGGCGGAGTGATATCACACCGCCAGTCTGTGCAGTATTTGATGTTCCATTCATTACGTTCATTAGCGATAAATTATAATCTGCTTCAAGTTTAGTTCCATTTGCATCATAACTATAGTTGATGACGCTCCCATCTGAGAAAGCCAACTTCGTTGGCAAATTTAATAAATTATACTCAATCTTGCTAATCTTTTTGTTTAAATCTTTCGTCATGCAGCCATTTTTGTCATACTCGTATTCTATGTCAGCATTTGCACCATCCACAAAGTGCATGGCATCCTTATAATAAGGTCCACTTACCTTGTCGGTTATCTTGGTGACTTGGTTGCCTTTATACTCGTATATCAAGTCATCCATCTTGCCATACGTCTTGTCATCTAACAAGCCTTGCTTGGTCATGGACTGCGTATTGCCCATGAGGTCGTAACAATATGAAGTAGAGTAGTTGTCGTTCTTCTTGCCATCCTCATAATAAGTAGCAGAGTTCAAACGTTCCAACTCGTCGTAATTGAAGCCGTAACCTCTGACTTTGCCAATGTTGTCACCTGTACTCCAATCCATAGATGAGATGTTTCCACTATAAAGTTCTGTAGCTCCATTATGGGCAGCGTCATAATATAAGTTTTCACCGAACAAATTACCTTTGATAGCTGTTGTCCATTGACGAATGTTGTAATCATAAGTTGTCCGTAACTTGCCATTTCCATTTCTCTTTTCGGCAATTAGTCTTCCCAACTCATCATACTCCAAGTTGGATATAGTCATAGGAGTACAGTTGTTGATAGACAAAGTTGTCTTCAACAAACGTCCTGAATAGTCGTATGTATATGCAAGGTCTGTCGCGTACGAGTTCTTGCCCGTTGCTGTATGCACTTGTCTTTGTTTAATGCAGTTGTCGGTAAAATCGTATGCCTTATACAATCTATCTGTTCCGCCAAGGTTGTTTGTTGAATTAGTCTGAATATTTCTACCCCGATAGTCATAATAACAAACCGTCTTAATAGCTTTATCCATTTGACAGTCAATTGCGGTAACACTTCCTGTCACCTTGCCTTTTCCACCCCCTAACGACATTGTATTATAGTCAGCATCTTGTGCGTTAGTATATGCCAGAGAGGACATACCAGGTGATAATTTGTCCATAAAGTCATACTTGTCATAGAATGTAATCTTATGGAATACTGGAGAGCTCAAGCCAACACCATCGATTGAATAACCGTAATTGGTGCTAGTTCCAATATAAACGGCAGACGTATTCGGCAAAGACGTGCCCACTTGGAGAGCATTCTTGCAGACACCCTCCAAGCATGGTCTTCCCCATATGTCAGAAATTACAAAGCTCCATTCACCTTTTTCTCGTTGTTCCCCATTTTGGGTAAAAACAGGAGTATCAGCATTGTCATACATTACATACACCCAATCACAACCAGGAACTTTACTACCGATTTTCCTAAAGCTCCCATCATAAGTATATAAATATGCATATTGGGCTATAAACGGCTCTTGTTCGCTCCAACTATGATTACTTAGACACATTTCTGACGAAGCCATTGGAGGAAGAATCGCTTGAAGATTTCCCCATGCATCATATATATAATAGGTATCCACACTTTCATCGTCAAGGAACTTTCTCGACAAAACGATATGCTCCCGCTCATCAAAAAATTCATAACAACGCTTTCCGTCTTCATCCTGCGTGGTTTTTATTGTCAATGTACCAGTCGCATATTGTCCATGACTCATAATCTTTATAGAATTTGCCTTTCCTTCAACAGAATAGTGAAAACACCCTAACTTTGTATCATCTTTTATATTTACCCCATAGCTCATGCTATTGGCATGCCCCCCTTCATGCCATTTCTTTCCCGGTCCATATTCCTCCACTAACAGATTACGAGGAGACTCTTCATAATGCTTTAACATAAAAGGTGCCGAATCTTGGGCATTTGAGTCCATTATAACGTTTTTAGCTTCTTCTATTGGCATAAAAGAGCCATCGTTTGTAGGAAAAGAGCCTACCAACCATTCCTTTTCCAACTTTCCATAGTCATCATATTCCTTCAGTGTCACCCAATCATGCATTTCCGTTGGAGAGGCTTTCTTTTGGACACACTCTTGCTCACGCCCCATTTCATCATAATATGTAACTTGGTCATTGAAAGACGAGCCATCACTTTTAGTAAAAGAACGTTGTATTATATAGTTGTGCTTACCATAAGATTCAGTTATAAGAGAAGAATCTGGTTTTAATGCCATAAAATTCAAATTTAATACAAGACCACCTTCTGAATCATTACTTCCCACAGACATATAATAAACATTTTCTTCCAGTTCATCAACATGGATGCCTACCGAACTGTCATCTCCATCTATTTGATATATATAAGGCTCTTTATCGCTACCAAAAATCATTTTGGGATTGGATACAGAAGTAGCACTAAGGCAAGCAGACAATTCCAATGGAACAGTTGTCTCAAAACGAAAAATTGCCATTCCATCATGCACACTACTCCCATGAAAAACATTATACTTGTTAGTTAAGTCCACATCTTCAACAAGAGCTGAAGGCCTTGATACACAACCTAAATCTTTCGCATTTTTTTTTAAGTCAGCCTCTGTGACATGAATAGTAAGTTTTATCACTGTAACATTTTTTATCTCTATCGAAATTTGATAACTTCCAGCTGGAAGATTTTGAAAAGTCTTTGTGTGCAGTGGATTTCCTGTAGAATTATTATTCACATTATCAGTCACATTGTCTTCTTCTTGATCAAAAAGGGTCAAACAATTATCACCTTCAGCTTGGTCCAAGCATAGCTCTATATCGGCATTTTCATTTAATGTAAAACAAATTGTTTTCATATCACCCTCTTTTTCCGCACTCAATTCTATTTCTCTAGAAAAGGGAACGCTAATCGTACCAAGGGAAAGATTCTCCTGAGAACGAATTTGCAAAATCGGAAAAACCGCAAACAGCAACAGTATAATATGCTTCATATTTTACTCTGTTTTATAATTATACTCATAACGTTGAAGATGCTCTATTACATCCTTATCCTTTCGATAAACATGCGAGAGCCTCCCCATTTCATCATACTCATAACAAATCGTCTCTCCATTAGGTTGCACCATAGAAGATACCCCAACAAGTGGTTCATACGTATAAGACGTAATATGTGCATTACTCATCGTATTGCGTAATTGGGAAATGATGTCAGACCAAGCTTCCATATCATTCGCATTAGCAATTTTCAATATAGTCTGCTCACCACCTTGAATCGCATCAACAACCTCTTGGTAAGTAGCGTTTTCTATAATAGCAACAATATACTGGTGATTATAACCATAAAGGTAAACAACTTTCTCCTTATTGTCTTTTGTCGTCTCAACGACATTGCCCCAACTATCATATTTATACCAATATCGTTCTTTCCAATCTGCTGTGGCATTATATTTTATCTTATCTACTATAGGAAGATAGCCACCTTCCAAATTTGCATAATCATTTTTCCTCTCGAATTTTCGGTCATCTCGGGTATATACTTTAGATAGCACTGGCAGAAAGTTACGAGAAGCCATCCCCTTGCAAATAGGGTCATTGCTATAATCTATTGGATATTGATATTCTGTATCATACGAGTATCGCCTAGTTGACTCACTCTTCTTTTTTATAAGTAAGAAATCATCTGAGTTACAATATTCATATTGATTACTCACAGGAGTATAATGTCCTGCATCGTCATAAACAGACTTTGTTGAACGAACTAGCATATTCGCTCCTATAGATGAATAACTACGCAACAAATCTATTGCATAATAAATATTATCATACCTCGTTTCATTTCCCTCTGGTACAATAGTCCTGTTAGCTACCCCTATACATATTGTACCATAGTTTTTGGACTTTGTGTCATATGTGTTCGATATGTCTTCAACCAAGACATACTTGCCATCTTTATATTTATAAACTTGTTTATCCAAAAGCTTTCCATACTGCCAGTCATCATATCTTTTTTGTTTGGCAGTAGTAATTATTGGAGCGTCCAATGTATCTGTATCTACAGAATAATGATAAACTGTTTTTCCTAAGTTCTTTTCTGGAGTTCCATTATATTCTGTTACATAATCATACATGACTGCCGCTCCACCATTAAACGTGTTGGATATTATTGGGCTACTAAAATATGTGCGCATACGTGCTTTTATTATTGTATTCTCTAAAGGTTCTATGACCCAATGACCTGTATATATATTATAATAAGCCCCAATAGGTTCTATATAATCCTTCTCTTGCAAAAATATAAAATGTTCAGGGTTCGACGATATGCGAGGATATCCACCCCCAGACTCTTCTTCACCATATTTAAAATAACGTTTATTTGTAATCTTTGAATCATGACTACTGACAATGGATTTTATTCTCAGTCCTCCAACAGTTCTCTCTCCCATATTGTTATCATTATATTTATTGCCTTCATATTCAAATAAATCCATAGAACCAGTTGGATACATGATACTTTTCAAAGCCCCATAACACATATAATTTTCGTTAGATTCTCTTGAAATATCAGTACCTATGTACAGTTCCATATTTCCCTCGTGTTGATTGAATGTTTCCCTAGAGACATCTAACTTCAGATGAGGGACTAGAGAAACGGTATCTCCCCTATAAGTTCCATTATAGTATCCCCATAAGTCAATAGATTTGTCACCTAAAGGAGGCAGCGAATACTGATTCCAATAGTCAAATGTATAAATTTCCTTTTTCTTCTCTTCTTTACCAGTAAAACACAATTCTTTCAAATAGTAACGATTTTGCACCTTTACAAAATCATATGTGAACTTAATACGTTTCACAACACTTTGCAAATTGTTATAAACTACGATATCTGTCAACACATCATTTGAACTACCTGGGTATTTACGATGTTTAAATTCAACATATCCCCCTGTAAACTTAATACTACGCAATTTTTGTGACACAGTGTTACACTTGTCATAGTATTGCAAATTATCTATAAACCAATCCCTATATAATGTTCCTTTATCATTACATTGATAGGAGTTATAAGTCATTGTGTTCCCTTTTGGACTATATACTGCACTATAGACCACAGGTGACTGCATCCAATAATCACGCAAAGGAAACATTGCATTGTAATTTGGAGTTGTATAGTCAATCCATCCCTCCCAAGCTCTTCGGTCTGTTTCATATCCAAAATGCTTAGTAAATTGGTCTAAAACCACAATGCAATCTCGATAGTCGATGGGGAATTCCGATGATTCATAATAGTCAAATAGTATGTTATCCTTACCATTTGATGCCTTTATTGCACTCGCCTTCCATCCCAAAATAGAATAAGGAGAGCCACCTGTTTCATAGATGCCATCAAAAAGATACTCTATTCCCTTATCGTCGTTAATAGTAAATGACGTTCCCTCCAAATCTATTTTCAAATTTTGATAAGGTTGACACATAAATTTACTATTTCCAACCTTTGGTTTCAATACATTAATGAACATACCTTGACTATTAGGCAAATAATAATAATATTCATCAGGCTGTTCATCTTTTGCCCCATCTATCATCTGTCTTTTATGCCAGTTATCAGGGATATCGACAAAATCATATTCATAATGTAAATCATCCAAGCCTTGTATGTTCCTAGAAATAGAAGGCTCGCAAATTAGACTCCAATTTTGTCCTACCCAACCCGAAGGAGCATTGAGTTTTACACCAGAAGTATGATATGACAAAGTTATAGGAAGTTTTATATTGCCACATTTTATTTCATACAGAGGTATGGACACATTTACTGTGCCTGTACTATAATCTACAGGATATACTATATTTTGAACTAAATTAGCCATTTCTGGCGAAGCTACAAGGTTGGCCTTCAACAAACTTTGGTATTCGGCTTCGGATTGTCCCCAAGACATAATATTACCAAGCAGCAACAATAGCATTATAAAATTACATCTATTCATAACCTATCTCATCTCACATTAAATGTTTCACTCATTACCTTATTATCATTATGTAAATATAAAACGTATGTACCTGTTCCCAATCCAGGAACGGTCAACACAAAAGAGCAATCTGTATTCTTAGGGCATACCTCACTTTTTGTATAAATAACAATACCACCTAAGGTAGTCAAGACAAACCTTATCTTACTGCCTTCTTGTGATTTACATTTTACTGAAATACCCTTCGATTTATCATATCTCCCTAATTTATAACAAAAAGGTGTCTTTTGTTGCTGAGACATATTATCGGCTCTATATAACTCTTCCCGCAAGGTTCTATTATCCCAATCATCTGATAGACTTTCCTGTATATCTTTTGAATAATAGTAAGCGTCATAACATGTCTCATCACCTAGTTTCTCACTTTGAAATACTATAATAGGATAGCGATAACCTTTGCAAAAAAATCTATGAATTTGTTTCACATTCTCAATTTTTTGATTCTTTATATAATGCGTCAGTTTCATCTCTGTTTGCAAATCTACGACTTCTGTCAGCGTATCGCATTCTGGTGTTATTACACTAAAACCATTTTGCAAAGACATAAAGCCATGACCTTCTCCACGATATGTGATTTTATCTACATATTGGTGCATTTCTTTGTTCGAAAAAGACAACTTATCTTCTAGACCAAAATAGAACATATAAGGAAGGCCCTTCTCTCCATAAAGAACCTTACCTTGATTATTCTCAATAGACTGCAAATATAATGTATCTGCTATCATTGAAAACTTTTTCAGTTTATCACCATCCAAACATGATAAAAAAACATCCTCATTCCCATCGGAGAGTTCTTTGAAAAATACAACATCTTGTTTTTCTGATGAAACTTCAACTTTAGTCAAATCAATTATTTTATTTGACAACGCTAGAGGCGACTGTATTTTTTGCTTATAAATCGTATGTCCTGCAATAGGCGAATTATGCTTTACATCCAATAAAGCCTGAGAACAAGCCATTCCTGGATGAAAGACATAAGCAATAAATATAAACATTCCTTGGAAAAATAGATTCTGTTGCATAAACTTTTATTCACGAATTTCGCAAGCAAAATTAGCGTATTGTACATATATATGGGGTGGACAATTGTCCTAAACAAGCATTTTTTGTACGATTAGACTAAAAAGTTCTGATTTCTTAGGTTATTACGATCGACATTTATAACTATAATAGCTTACTATGGTTCTTAGCAAATCGAACTATCCCTGTACCTTATGGCATCAACCACAAGATACAGGGATAGTAAGTTCAATACACCTCATCCATGTGCTATAACTAGGCAGCCCATCTATAACAGATGCAGATAATTCAGCAATTGTATGTCCCCATTCCTATCCTCCAAGGAACCTGCGTAAACGATGATTCGCTTGCCAACGGGTGCAGTTATCCAATCCGCCACCTTCTTCAGAGCCTTCTCAAAAGCAGGACTGAACGTCATGGCACTCTTTACCTCTATCGCATCCATAGACGATGGATTGGAGACAAGAATATCTATCTCGTTTTGATTGGAATCACGATAGAAATACAGATTAGCCTCCTTCCCCTCGTTCAAACGACGTTTGAGCATTTCGGTCACGACTAGATTCTCAAACAAATGTCCTCGCATCTTGTCGAATGCCAACTGTTCGGGTGCTTCTATTCCCAATAAAGAGCAAGCTAAACCTGTATCACAAAAGTAAACCTTTGGTGACTTGGTAAGACGCTTGCGTGTATTCTCAAAATAAGGAGGCAGAAGATACAACACATACGATGCCTGCAAGATAGAAGTCCAAGACTGAATGGTCTTCGTTGTTACACCCACCTCATTGGCAATCTCCGTGGCATTGTATATAGAACCAATCCGTCCTGCACACAATCGCAAGAACATGTTAAATTGTCGCATGTCCTTCACGTTCAGTAAATCTCGAACGTCCCTCTCCAAATAGGTCTTCACATAAGAAGGGTACAAGAACTTCGGTATGTTCTTACCACTACAAACGGCAGGATAAAGTCCATTATATAATAAGGTATCTACATCCGAAACATCCACTGCCCCATTCTTTGCCTCGGCAATAGACAATGGCATCAATTCAAAAACGCCACTGCGCCCAGCCAACGACTGCGACACCTTTTTAAGCAAAGCAAAGTTAGAACTGCCAGAAAGGATATATTTCTTTTCGGGTTCTAAATCCACAATGCCTTGTATGTAAGACAATAGCTCAGGAAAATTATGCACTTCATCCAATATCATACCTTCTTGATGAAGATGGAGGAAACGCACGGGGTCTTCCATGGCAAAGTTTCGAGTGTCCAAATCTTCCAAGGAATAATAATGAAGATTTGGAAACACATGGCGCAACATAGTTGTCTTGCCCGACTGCCTTGGTCCTGTCACTGTAATAACAGGAAAGTACTTAGCTGCCTCTAAGATAGTATCTTCTATGTCTCGTTTTATATAATTCATTTTTATGTAATTTTGGAATGCAACTCCAAAATTACATAAAAAACACCATAATATCTATATACGTGGTGATTTCTCTGCTATTATTTATTGTTTTTTAAGAGACTAACCAGTATATTTTATGCAAATTTGGAGTTTCATTCCAAATTTGCATAAAACAAGCAGCAAATCACTCAGCCCTAGTCTTCCCGAAAGGAATAACGGTCAAACCTTCGCCTACATTATCGAAATGCAAGGCGATGATGCACATCGCCTGCTGAATATTATGATATTTGAAAATTGTATGTTTCATTGTCTAATCCCTTTATTTTTATCGCACTGCTATCACCGTTGTCAAGGTCTTCAGACCTTTCGCCTTTGCCTTGACGAAAACCTTGCCTTCCTTGTTTGATGCAAGAGCGGAGGAGCGGACGATGAGTTGACACTTACCACGATAGGTGCTGCGACTATTGCCCTGCCACGGCTCATCGCTCATCATATCATCATTGGCAACACCAGCGTTCGTGCCCTGCCCCTTTACCTCGAAGTCGAGTTTTACGGCATCAGGACAAACATTGCCCTGGGCATCCACCACGGTATAGTCGAGATAAGCCAAGTCCATGCCGTCGCCCTTCAACTGGCTCTTGCTGACATGGACGAGAATCTTGGCTGGCTTTCCGGCCGTGGCAAGCACATCCTCGCTCACCTTCACACCTTTATTATATCCGAAGGCTTTCAGTTCACCCTTTTGGTAAGCAACATTCCAAACCAACTCTGGAGCCTGATTCTTAGGAGGAAGTTGCTTCTTGCCCAGGCTCTTACCATTGAGGAAAAGCTCGGTCTCATCGCAGTTACTCATCACTTGCACCTTGAGTTGGTCGCCATCAGCATAGTTCCAATGCTCATCGAGCGCAATCCAAGTCATCTTGAGGTCATTCCAAACCAAGCCACCCTGTCCCTTGTCAGGACGAGTGATAATCTTCACCATCGGTTTCTCGGTATCATAGAAACTCTTCACGCTCCACCCTAGAGGTTTCAGATGATTGGTAAAGCTGACAAGTCCTCGCACCCATCCTTTCGATGGCCAACCGAAAGACTCGCCGATATAATCCGTTCCTCCCCAATAAAACTGACCCACAGGGTAAGAATGGTCGAAATTATAGTAGGCATAGCCCAAGTCGCCTACCGCCATCTCTCCCTCCATGAACACGAGCTGGGGGAACCGCTTGTGGTCCTCATCCCAGAAATTCTCCAGATAATTGGTACATACGACATCGGTATAGAATTCAAACTGATGAGGTTCGGCTTGTTCAAATTTCTTGGGGTTGCGCTTCTTGGTGATACTTCCATATCGGTTGGGGTATTGGCTGCATGTAGCCTTGCGGGTTGGGTCTGTCTGGTGAGCCAAGTCCAACAGAGTCTTCAGCTGAGTAACACCCTCCTTATGGGTACGTTCGTCCTGTATCTGCTGATATACTTCGTTGCCCACGCTCCAGATGAAAACGGACGGATGGTTGCGGTCTCGCTGCATCTGCACACGGACATCACGAAGTTGAAGGTCGCCAAACTTTGCCCCCTTGCCATAGAAACTCTCATCCCACTTGTCGAAAAACTCATCCACGACAAGGATGCCATGGCGGTCAGCCCAGTCGAGCACATACTTTGGATAAGCATTGTGAGAGAGACGGATGCCATTGCAACCCAACTTCTCTGTGACTGCGGAAAGACGTTGATTCCAGCCTTCCTCGAATGAGGCCGTTCCCAAGGGACCGAGGTCGGTATGCAGACACACACCGTTTACATACACCTTCTTGCCATTGACCAGCAATCCCTCGTTAGGAGTCATCTCTATCTCACGGATGCCGAAAGAAGTCTCGTATTCATCCTTCTCCACGCCCTTCAAGTTCCAGTCCAGTGCTTTTCTGACATGTCCGTCGTACTTTTCTTTCTGCACATACACATGGCTCACGGCACGGTACATCTTGCCGTCGCCCACATTCCACAGTTGCGGCCTCTTTACCAATATATCCTGACAGAACTGGTAGGTCTCTCCTCCGCCAAAAGGAACGACCGCCTCAGCCGTAGCCACCGTATTGCCGTCGGGATCGACAATCTCCGTCACTAACCTGCAGAGCACCGAGTCTTTGCGCTCGTTCTTGACTTCTGTCTTGACATTCACCTTCGCCTGAGATGCTGTAATCTTCGGCGTCGTGACAAACGTACCATAGCGAGCCACGTGTACGTCATCGAGCACATGAAGCCAGACATCGCGGTTGATGCCTTCGCCATTGTACCACCTGCTGCTCTTCGCATAGGAATTGTCATAACTCACGGCAATGACGTTCTCCCCCTGCTGCAACTTGTCGGTAATGTCGAACTCGAAATCAAGATAACCGTTGGGATGGTCGCCCTCACACAGCTTGCCATTGACATATACCTTGGCATCACGATACACACCCTCGAACTCCAAGACCACATGCTTTCCCTGCCATGCCTGGTCGTAACGAAGTGTCTTTCTGTACCATCCACGCCCTAGCGGACGAAAGCCGTTGCGGCTGCTCGCTCCCTGTCCCTGCTTGAGGAAAGGACCTGCCACCGCGGCATCATGCGGAAGGTTGACGGTTTGCCAACCTTTGTCATTGAACTCCAAGGCCTGGGCATTTTCCATGATACCCGGTTGGTATTTCCATCCGAGATTCAGACTTTTCTTTTCCCTAGCCTCGGCCTCGGCTAGGGAAAACACACCCAATAGGGTCAACGCCACAAATGGCAAAAACGCTTTTTTGATTGTTACCATATATTATGATTTAGTTACTAAGTCCAGTTATAGTACAAAGATACGACTATCCTTCGCCGGCGCCAGGAACTCTGCCTCAATGATTCGGAGCGTGGTGCCACCGGCAACCCTCTTCTCGTCATTGCGCTTATCCATCTCCTTCACGCCCGCTTTCTGCAAAGGCAAGCGCACATAACCGAGCGACTTAGGAGTATAGCCACGCCATACCAGCACATCGCCAGCATAAATCTCGATAGGATAAGCCTTGCTACGGAAAGCACCCATCTTCAGACAGATTTCGCTCAGTGGGGTATCTTCCGCCAAGGTATAGGTGATCCAAGCATCCTCCAGTTTGCTGCTGCTTGTCCAAGTGGTAGCCTCGAACTCGACGATCACCCGCTCACCGTTCCTCAACTTAGGTGTCGTAAAATGCTTGCGGTACCAACGCACGCCCTCCGAGAGTTCGTTGCATCTCACCTTATAAGCCTCGTCCTCGCCAAGAAGGCGAACATCGGCTTTTTGATTGTATTCATATCGTTATTCTTTTAGTTATTGATTTCAAAAATTGAGTCCATACGGCTTTCGTATGCAAAGATATCATATAAATAGGCATCAAGATAGGAGATTTTCGTTCATTTTTCGTTGCAAATGTACAATTAGCACAAATTTCGCACATATTTACCTCAGTTCGGGATATGAGTAACTATAATAGCTTACTATGGCCCCTAGAAACAGAATAATCCCTGTATTTTAAGGCATCAACCATAAAATACAGGGATTACAATTATCAGTGCACCTCATCCATGCGCAGCAAGTTCCAACCATCAAACTGCATGATAATCTTATGCAGCGCAGTGCCTTGACGCAAAGCCTCCACCCTGGGCGCTACGGCATATTGCTTGATTTGTTCCTCGGCTTGCTGCCATTGCTTTTGAAATCACCAAACCACTCCTGGAACTTATCCTTGGCCAAGCAATCATAATAAGCATGAAGCATACTCAGGAATACGCTCTTGCCAAAGCGGCGAGGACGAATGAAGAAGAGGTTGCGAGCCTGCTTCTCCAATTCCGGTATATACATTGTCTTATCGACATAATATATATTTTGCTCTACGATGGTGACGAAGTCCTGCACACCGTATGGCACCTCTTTCACATTCTGCTCCATATCATACTTTTTTGATTTCTGATGCAAAGCTACAACTTTTATTTGGATTATCCAAACATTATGAGGAAAACAAACGAAAAAGGCTTTAACGATTTTCGTTAAAGCCTTTGATAAAAAGCAGTAGCCGAAGCAAGAGAAGTCAGACGATTAAGAAAAGAGCGCAATGGTATATGCTGTAACTGATACAGATATTACTTTCTCATACCATCCCACCATCGTCTTAGCCTTCTCCTCCCACGACAACTCCACTTGTCTCTGCTTGCAATTCTCCGACATCCGTTTCAACTCATCCCTGTCTTGCTCCAACTCCTTCAACGCCTTGGCAAAATCATGCACGGACTGCGCCGGCCTGGAAAGGGGAATCTTTCTGCCTACCCTGGCATTCACCGCATCCCCTTGTCCACAAGTATCAAAGCATACCACTGGGAGATTGTTGCCAATAGCCTCAAGCACAACATGTGGAGTACCCTCAGCCACGCTAGTAAAGAAAAAGAAATCCGATTGTTGCATCAACTCCTGCACTTTTTCATGGCTCACTGCACCATGCCATACACATCTATCAGAGATTCCCAAGTCTATCGCCAATCGCTTGTAATGTCCAACATCTCCACCGCCAACAACATGAAATCTGACAAGATGGTCATCTACTGCCGCTATCGTCCGCAAAGCCAAGGCAAGCTGTTTTCTAAAATCCATCTTGCCTACCCACAAGACATCGAATGTATTCTTCTCTGACTTATCTTGCAAAGGACGCTCCTGCACGTAGCATCCCGTCTCATTGAGCAACGGCGAATCTATGCCCATATATTTTTTGAAAGAGCGTTGCGAGTTGGAAGAAGCAGAAAATATGACAGATGCCTGATGAGCGGCAGCTCGCACTCTATCCGAATATCTCAACTGAATCCCTGTCAAGAAATTCTTCAATCGCATAAAGAGCTTGGTCTTGAAACTCGCCCCATCAAGATAAGCCACGGGGAAGTTATCCTTTGCATCCACAGGTCCCCACACAAACGGCACGCCGTTCTCCCTGGACAACTTCCAGAGATACCCCG
>CAVBGK010000010.1:0-33918 GCA_963594995.1 Bacteroidaceae bacterium | reverse complement strand
CTTTATAATTTCTTAACGATAAGTTGGTGGTGAACTGACGAATATCTAAAGGTTTGCATTTCAGGTAAAAAGAAGACTGAGTAGTTACAACAGAAACACACCTCGCACTTTATTATATACATACGCACGTCCACGCACACAGGCATGGGCTCGCACACTGGCGCATTCCATTATCAATGTAAAGAAATCTCGCAAGGCGGACATCGCCGCCTCCCGAGGCGGGAAAAATTACCTCGGGAGGAAAAAATTCCTGCGTCACGAGGGAAAAATTCCTGCATCACGAGGTAATTTTAAAAGTGGGGTAAGGGAGTGAGAAATACAAAGAGACGCAAAGAGCACCATTTGTCAAAAAAGATTCAAATATCAAAACAAGTGACACAACAAACGAATAAATGTTAATAATTAAGCCTTTTCGAAGAAGTTTCAACAAATGGCATTATCTTTGCAGAAAATTTAAAGAACAAAAGCGGATTATAAACCAAAAGAAATACAATTATGACAGAAAAAGAAATGTTCAATTTTATAAACGAGCAAAACCAAAACGATTCAGGCTTCGTTGTGAACGAAAGAGAACGTGGTCTTACCAATGTCTTTGGAGCACTCATGCGCAAAGTTTACACATGGATGGCCCTTGCACTCATCATCACTGGTGTCACAGCATACGGTGTCGCCAGTAGCCCTACCCTCTTGATGACGATTATCACAAGCCGAGGACTTATGTGGGGATTGGTTATTGCTGAATTCGTGTTGGTGTTTGCCATCAGTGGCGCCATCAACAAGCTTTCGCTCAGTACGGCAACCCTGCTGTTCATCGTTTATTCCGTCTTGAATGGAGCCATGCTTTCCTCCATATTTGTCATCTATGATCCCATGGTGATTGCAAAAGTATTCTTCATCACCGCAGGTACGTTTGGTGCTATGGCGTTTTATGGATATACAACCAAAAAGGACTTGACCTCCATTGGAAAGATTTTATTTATGGCCCTGATAGGCTTGGTCATCGCTACGGTGGTAAATATGTTTCTGAAAAGCCCAGGCTTCGATTATATCTTGAGCTACATCGGAGTAGCCATCTTTATCGGTTTGACTGCATGGGACTCTCAGAAAATCAAGCAGATGCTGCAAACCCAGTACGACATGAGCGAAGGTGCGCAGAAGATCGCCTTACTTGGTGCGCTCACCCTGTACCTGGACTTCATCAACCTATTCCTCTATTTGCTCCGCATCTTCGGAAACAACAGAGACTAAGCAAACACAAAACAGCATATACGCAAAAGGCGGCAAGAAGTGTTCTTGCCGCCTTTTTTACATATAAGCCACATAAGCTCATTTTATTTCACACAAGGCTGAGTATCCATTTCAAAATGCAGTTCTCCACCTTTTATGATATCCTCATGAGAAATTTGATAACCATCCATAGATTTTCCGTTCAACAAAGTCTTTTGAATGTAAAAAGCCCGATTACTCACCCCATCAGCAGAAACAACAAACTTATTGCCATTTTCTAAATTAAAACATACCCTATCGAAACTCGGAGTTCCTACATAATAAAAAGGCGTGGATGGACAAACAGGATAAAACCCTATGGCAGAGAAAACATACCATGCCGACATCTGTCCTGCATCATCATTTCCCGACAATCCCCCAGGAGTATCATTATATTCTGTGTTAAGGATATGATGAATGCGCTGCTGAGTTTTCCAAGGCACACCTGCCGCATCATAGAGATAAGCCACTTGATGACACGGTTCGTTACCATGCCAATATAACCCATCATCAAACATTTTATCCAAACGAGCTATCGTTTCAGCGTTGTCACCCAAAGACTTACGTTCTTTTTCCACACTTCTTCCTATGATGTTGAAAAGTCCATTTACATTCTGAGGAACATACCACGTGTAATGGCAAGTAGCCCCTTCCGTAATATAACTTTTACGGTGTACCAAATCCAAGTTACCCTCCCATTTTCCGTTTTGATGGCGTCCGTCAGCCCATCCCGTTTTAGGATTAATGACATTGCGCCAATTCTCCGAACGTTTCATCAAGGCAGCATAATCATTCCTCAAAACAAGTTTGTTATCCATGCTCCGAGTAGAATCCGCCAACATCTTAGCCATCTGCGCCACAGCAAAATCATCGAAGGCGTATTCCAAGGTGCGAGATACCTGCTCATTAACATGAAACGCTTCCTTCACACTGTCTTCCATAGGAATATAACCACACTTGAGGTATGACTTCAATGCCCTGCGCCCCATGCCATTCTTATACTCTTCAAAACTCTTTGGACTTTCAAAAGCATTTTTCCTCATTCCTTCATATGCTTTCCAAACATCGAAGTTGCGAATCCCTTTAACATAGGCATCCGCAAGTGCCACTCCAGCATGGTCGCCAATCATCGCTGCCGTATAACTGTTCCAACATGGGAAAACGGGCAACCACCCTCCCCCCTTGTACATATTGACAAGGGATTGCATCATGTCGCCCGACATCGTGGGAGCGATGATATTATAGAGAGGAAGTTCAGCACGATAAATATCCCACATGGAATAGTCTCCGTATGATTTCGGAAGAGAAGAGACCTGAGAAAAGAGAGAAGAATCGTGATGCTTGATTCCTCCGGTAGAAAACTCAAGGCAATCACCATTCACATCACTCATCTCATGGGGCAGGAACGAAGCACGATACAACGCACCATAAAATTGGTTCACCTTGGCTGTGTCTTTGCTCTCCACGTCAATGGTATGAAATCTTTCAACCCAAGCATCCTCCGCCCTTTGACGCATTTCATCGAAATCCAAACAAGCACCTTCCCTTTCCCAATTTTGGATGGCATTTTCCTTATTGGTAAAAGAGCTGGCAGTTTTCAGTTCCATCGCTTTCATAGCCTGTCCACGGAAAGTGAGCCATGCCCCCACTCGCTCTCCCTTCGCAACCGTTTCATTGGCCGCATTCCCCTTACTGGAAAATACGCCGTAACCAACTATTTCATCATCGTAATTCAATATGAAATGACCACCAAAGCCAGCAGTTTCTCCCCACCCCTGATAGATGCGGTGCACAGGATTATAGCCATAAACACGATGGTTTAAGGTATCAATTTCTATATATCCTTCACCTTCGTCGCTGTTCGGATTGACAATGACATGAACCAACTCATCTTCTACAGGAGTTACACGCAGAATGGCAGCATGACTCAGAGCGGTCAACTCGGTTCCAAGATGCTCATCCTTTAAATCCACAGAATAATAATTGGGATGAGAGATTTCGTCATCATGGGAAAAAGGCGTGGCACGTTCCTCCGGCTGCAGCCTCAAAGTACCGCCTAAGGTTGCAACCGTAAAGGAACCATAATCCTGCGTGCAACCGCCCACAATCCAATGACTGTTACGAAAGCCCTGCAACTCGGTGTCCTTATAATAATAAGGTGCAATGCACTTTTGTTCGGTATCTTGCGTCTGCGGTGTCCAGAAATTCTGCCCATTGGGCACAAGTACGGCGGGAAGGGTCTGTCCATGCTCCTCGCTCCCCTTGCCAAACACTCCTGCCGTCTTGGTATTGGCTTGCGCCGTGCCAACCATCGTGTTGAGAGCATTGAGTTGTCGTATGTGTTCCAAATCATGAATTCGTCGTCTCATATAGTTCTTGATGTCAGTCCAACGATAGACATTACCATATTCTCCGTCTTTCCAAGATTGAATTTCCAAAGGCATCGCCTCTTCCTTCTCATTGAGCACCATTTTCACCAAGACCTCATCAGCTACATCCTCTTGGGGAGAGAGACTCTTGTAAAATACCATCTGAAGGTTTGCCGCCATGGGAACAAGACGATCCATCAAATCCACATGTCCTACACTTACCCAAGGACTACTCGCACCAACCTCCGCCAAAGTCTTTCCCAAAACAGAAACTGGTTGCAACAAAGACAGCAAGCGATATAACGAAGTATCATGACCGAAACGTAACGTCACAGAAGATCTATCGGAAGCCAAGGCTTTGTCTGCCTCCGTCTCTATATTCCGCCAAAGGGAGATGGCCGAACGAGCAGGAATACCCTCACCAGTTGGCAAATCACCATTGCAAATCGTCATCCGAAGATTATTGGCATCATAGAATGCTCGGAACTCCTCATCTGTGAAAAGATCATTCAACGTGCTCTCCATTTTCACCGGGTAAGACTTGAAGTTCAAGCCCACATCCTGTATGGACGAAGCTACCGTATGAAGTTCGCCCATCAGTTTCAAGGGTTCATCCACCTTGGATATGTCCTTGAAGAGCTGGCTCATAAATCTATCGGTAGAAATGTTCGCCTGTATCTTGGTACGGTTTTCCAAATCTTTCACCTCGGGAGAAGTATAAGCTATCCACGCCATATCCGCAGAGTCTGTCTTTACATCCATATCGAGACCAGGCTGAAGACGGCGCAACTCATCCGTAAAGGCAAGCATACTCTTGGCACAGCGATCCACCACGCTGGAGCGAGCAGACACGTGATTGCCTTGCGCAAAAATATAGGGATAGTTTCCATACATTCGCTTGGCAATGCCTTGATGTTGCATCACTCCAAGCTTAGACAACTTGCCTCCATTTCCTTTGGCATTATCCCAAACCTTTTCCAATATCTTCTTTACTTTCTTACCCAATGGGGTAAGATTGGTTTCATCCTCAAAATGACGATTCACCCAAATGTAACGGCTGTCACTGGGCATCCAACGAGACCCGTGCCTGCCATAATGACTCATATAAAAAGGCATATATCCTTGGGGTGCCTTACACGTAACCTGACTTTTTGGCATAGGATAAGCATAATAGACGCCCCCCATCTGATGCCTGTCTTGCGCTTGCAACCACAAGCTACAAGCCAAGCCCATAATCAAGAAGAAAACTTTTCTCATATCTATATTTCGTTATATTCTATCATTCATTTGCCAATGTCCAGTCGATGCCGAGTGGATTTTTCTCCATTCGCAGTACCCACGGCAAACCTTCGCAAGTAGCAATCTGCATAATGGTACCATCCATATCTGCCTTGACAGTAACGCTCTTAGCATCTTTGGACACCTGCCGCCAAGTGATACCATTATAGACAAACATACCTGTTTGCTTTAACTGTTGCAAAGCCTTTCTGGACACGAAGAGGAAGGTGCCCTGGCAAAGATAGTTGTTCCTGCCCTTCTGTGGACTGTCCCAACAAAATCCGTCAGCCTCCTCTACCACTTTCTTGTGAATCCGATATATCGACTCGTTACATTGCAAACTATAAAAATCAGCAGAACTGGTCGTATCGACAGCAACCTTCCAATTACGATACTGTCGATTGAGCACAAACTTGGCGACTCCAACAGGTTGGAAAGTCGAGGATGAATCTAAAGCCAAATCAATTTCCTTCGTTTGAGGCATAGGGCGTTCTGCCATCACAGTATGTTGCGGCAAAACCATTTTACCACCCCTCATCAACTGTTCATGCGTCAAAAAAGCCTGATGCCATTTATCCCCTTTTGCCACAACTTTCAACTCCTTCCCATTAGCCAGATGAACCGTATATTCAGGTACCATCGGAGAACCGACGAGATAGAGATTCTGTCCCGCCACCGGATAAATGCCCAACATATTAAAGACCAGCCAAGAGGACATAGCCCCACTGTCATCATTGCCAGGAAGTCCGCTCGGGGTGTCATCGTAGTTGTCGTTTACGATTTGATTGATACGCTCCACGCTCAAGTCGGGGCATCCCACCCAATGATACAAATAGGGAGTCATAAAACTAGGCTCGTTCGCCACATTATAATGTCTGTTGGCAAAGAATGTATCGAGCCGCTTGATGAAAGCCTCCTTGCCGCCACATGCCTCAATCAATCCTGGCACGTCGTGAGGAATGCTCAGACTATACTCGGCAGAAAGTGCCTCATAGAAGAAAGTGCTCCACCAAGGCAAGTACCAAGGAGCCACCTTGGTGTCCGGCTTGTAAGGAATCGTAGGATGATATACTTTAGATTTTCCCCAAGGCACATCATCCAACCATTTCCCCTCTGTATCACGGGGCATGATAAAGCCACGCATCCCCTGCCACTCATAGTTGCTGCGCCAGAGGTTGCGCCAGTTGCCCGAACGTTCGAGATATTTCTGATAAAGGTCTTGATATCCCAACCCTTTTGCCACCTGGGCTATGCACCAGTCATCATAGCTATACTCCACAGTGCGGTTGCCAGCACGGTCGATGCCATAGGGGATATACCCCAGCGTGTTGTATTCCTTGAGACCGCCCCTGCCATGTTTTTCTTCCGGCACACTGCCCACATAGCCATCATTGTCCGTTGGCGGCACTTCCGCATCCT
This sequence comes from Bacteroidaceae bacterium, assembly GCA_963594995.1. Lineage (GTDB taxonomy): Bacteria > Bacteroidota > Bacteroidia > Bacteroidales > Bacteroidaceae > Prevotella. The sequence goes on along the minus strand of CAVBGK010000010.1, from coordinate 27,586 downwards.
TGACCATGGCTTTCAGCGCAAGTTCATAGTCAAGACCCTTCATGCCCTTGGCAAAAGCATCGGCTATCACAATGTCGGCATTGCTGCCACCTTGTGTCCTTCCGTTCCAGTTGCCACTGCGGGCATCGGGCATATAGCCATCATGTTTGTAGATATTCAATAGCGAGTTGACCATATCCCGCTGCTTGTCCTCATCGATCAGGGTAAGCAGGGGCATGGAGGTGCGGTAAGTGTCCCAGATGGCATAGTAATCGTCGTAATAAGGCGTTTCGGGGAAATGAGGGTTTTCACCCGACTTATCCACAGGCATGAGCATGGTATGGTAGATGCCCGTATAGAACATCCGTTTCTGTTTCTCGGAACCCGAGATTTCTATCTTCTTCAGTTTTTCGTTCCATGCCTTTCTGAGGACATTAAGCTGGGTGTCGAAATCGCAAGAAGGAATGTTACGTTGGGCCTGGTCGATGCTGATGTGCGAGATACCCACCTTCAACTTTACCTTTGTCGCTTGGAAACAAGCTGTCAAGCATGCCTTATCCACCTTGGAATCACAGGTAAGCGGCACGTCGCTCTGCAAATAGAAATAGACGGTGTAAGGTCCGCCGTTGTTCCATCCTCCCCTCACCGTACTCCAACCCTTGACTGCATACGCCCCGTCTTGTTCCACATGGGAATCCATGTACTGTTGCGCCTCCCGCTTGTCGGGGATGGTATCGATACCGAGGAAAGTCGCCACATCCACGAGTAACTTTCCCTTTTTTCCGTAGTCGATACGATAGAAAGCACAACGGTCAGAGGCAGTAATCTCCGTCCGGATACCATTCTCATAGGTACAGGTATAGAAGCCCAAGGAGAAGTCTTCGTTGCTTCGTCTCTGCACGATGGCATTCTCATCCAGGAAAGGCTGGAGGAGAATGTTACCATACTTCTGCCCGCCTCCGGTTCCGCTGACGTGCAACTGCGAAAATCCCTTGACGGGTTCGGGCAAGGGAACCCATCCCGCATTCGGCATACTCACCGCATCGGGTCCCGGCTTCGCCATACCATACGGCATGGAAGGACCGGGGAAAGTTCTGCCCAACCCCTCACTGCCGATACGTGGGTCAACGTATCGGGTAAAATCCTTCGCTCCTGCAGAAAACACAGAAACGAAGATAAGCAAAAAAGAAAGCACCGTTCTACTCATTCTTCTCATTTCTTATTATATATATCTTTCGGATGTACCCCTTCCATCAAAGCATTCTCCACATCATCCATCACGATGGCGCGGCGATAATCCGCCTCCCTCAATCTCATCGTCACATTCTTGAAAGTGACATTCCCTACATGACGAATGTAAAAACCGTAGGCAGGCAACTCACCAAACATGGAGAACTCGGGATATTTCTGGACTTGTTCGGGTACGTCCTGCACCCGCCAAAGCGGAATATAGGCCTGCCCCTTGGTGGCACGGCCGGGATACTCTATCTCGATATTCTCCAACGTCACCCTTCCGATGCGATTGTTGGGAATGCCCGTGATACTGCTGGGGATGGGGTTATGGATGGCATCTAGGGCAGGGCCTCTCAGGTCGTAAGCCTCATCAGGTTTGCCGAATGGCACCTGGCAGTAGAGATTCTTGACAGTTACATTGTCGATACTACCCTTACGATCACCGGCTCGCTGCCCTAATCTTATAAAAATAGGATTACCAGTATTGACTGCATGAATGTCATGCACATAGATGTTTTCAATGGAAGCCCCATCCACGCTCTCGATGGCAATGGCGGATCGATAGGTATCCTTCACACGAATGTTACTGATTTCGATGTCCTTGAAACCGCCCCAGGAAGCCGTACCGAACTTCACGGCACTGGCACTGCTGATAATGTCGCAATCGTCAATGCTTATGTCTTGGTTGGCAGATGCCGTATGATAAGACTTCAGGCAGATACCGTCGTCCGCCGAATTGATGGCACAGCGTGTTATCCGCACATGCCGGCAATCGGTAATATCGATTCCATCATTGTTCCAATAGGCCCGGTTATGTACTTTTAACCCCGTTAGAACCATATTCGAACACTGATCGAACGACAGTCCCCAGTTGGCACTGCTGCGATATTCGCCTCCTTCTATCCTTACCTCATCACACCCTGTGAAGAAGAACAACTTAGGCCGCACGAGCTCGCTCGGTCGCTGACGGCGCACGTTGTAGTGGGCATCCACCAGTTTCCCAGTATGGTGCAGACTGTCCGCATTCAAGGCGAGTTGCAGACCGTTACCGTCTATCACGCCCTCACTCTCGATGGCTATCCGCTTGGCATCTTGCGCCATCACCAGAGCCATGCAAGCATTGTCGTGGCGGGTATCATCGCCGCTCACTTCCACATCCACCAATTTGTAGTCGTAGGGATTGGGGGAGCCTAGCAGCAAAGCCCCCTTTTCCAGTTTCAGGGTGACCCCCGATTTCAGGAAGATACTGCCCGTCAGGTAAGTGCCGGGCGAAAGCACGAGCGTGCCGCCCCCCTTCTTGGCTATGCGGTCGATGGTTTGCTGGAGTTGGGTGGTGCAAAGAGTCTTGCCATCAGCCGGGAGATTCAACTTGTCGGACTGCAAGACTATCGTTTTTACTCTCTGCACCATACCATTAATATATAATGGAGAAAACAATTGTATGGCCATTGTCAAACATATACCCCAGATTTCTCTCATATTTTTACAGCATTAACACATTCGGGGTAGCAGATGCCACCCCGAACTTAATTATTTTAAAGATTAGTAACCTTCGTTCTGACTCCAATTGGTATTAGTTTCCATTACACCTTTGGGAATCGGCAACAAACGACGCCATTTTTCAGTCTTTGCTCCTGGATTAATCTCATTCTTGAAACCCCAGTCGTTCTCAAACTGTCCGAAACGAATCAAGTCCTGACGTCGCCACATCTCGCAGATAAACTCACGACAACGCTCGTCCAACAAGTCCTGAAGTGAAGGTGTACCTGACACATGAGGAGCACTAGAGCAATCACGTACCTGATTCATCAAAGATGCAGGAGTATCACCATTCGTTGCAGTAGCACCACGAAGAATACACTCAGCCTTGGTTAGCAGGATGTCTGCATAGCGGAAGATTGGAATATCATTGTCACACTTACGACTATAATCCGTGTAAGTCTCCGGTGTAGAAGGATACTTTGCCAAACGATATCCCTTCATCAAGTTATCATCCTCAGAGTCCGCACCAACATCCAATTTGCTCTTATCCAAGAAAGTCACTTCCGAGATGTTCTTGTAATCAACTTGCTTGCCATTAAACATCAAAGGAGTGGTTGTCACTGCATAATCATGAGCATAATCAAATGCATACTGTGGACCCTTCAATATCATCTCGTTGCGCTCGTCGCCAGACAAATTAAATCTTGCAGCACACTCTGGAGTCAAGACAAAAGTACCTGCACATGACTTTGCATTCTTAAAGCCCCAAGGACCAGGATCCGAGCTGTTGGCTTTCTTGAATGTAGAGAATCGATCTAGTTCATGACCTCCAACATAGCTGCTACCCAACTTCTTTGGATTAAACTCCATGGCATAGATGAAATCCTTTGTCTCTACCCCATTTGTCGGGAAGAACTTCTTACGATAGCCTTTACCAACCTCAAACATTCCAGACTGGATAATCTCATCGCAAACTTTGACACAATCATTCAACTTCTCGTTGGGTACATCGTTCGTAACATTCTTCACATCAGAAGTGCTATAAACTCCCCAATTCAGATAGAGTTTGGCAAGAAGAGCCTTTGCCATCCATTTGTTAGGACGGCCATATGTATCCGTATTGTTTTCCTCCGTTAAATCGTCCATAATCTCTAAGAGTTCGCTTTCTATGAATTTAGCCACATCGGCTCGAGAAGCACGTTCTATTGCCTCTCCTTCCGCAGGTGTATGATCCAAAAGAGGAGCGTCACCATACAAGTCAATCATCATAAACTCATAGAATGCACGAATGGCCCGAACTGGAGCAACAATGGCATCCTTACCATTAGCCCCTCCCAATTCGAGAATGACAGAATTACAATAAGTGATACCGCTCATCAAGTCTGACATTATACCCACACCTGGGACATCGGGGTTCAAATTATGAACTGTGGGGAAATACATACGTCCATTGTCAAAATAGCCGTTATTGTAACAAACTGCCATCAATTCATCTCCCTGCAACATGACACCTTCCCAATAGTTGCGTCCCAAGCCAGCCTCATTACGCAAGTAATAATAGCAACCTTCCAATTTAGCTTGAACAGCCACCTTGTTGTCTGGATATTTCGTATATTGGGAATTGATGTCAGTATTCAAATCTGTACAAGCAGATGTGCCAACCAAGACACCCGCAAGCATGAATAGTTTTATATATGATTTCATAAGACTCTCATTTTAAAAGTTAATAGTTGCACCAACAAGGAATTGGCGAGTACGCGGATAATGGTCGCTACGAGTATCGCAACCAGGAGTCTCACCGCTCAGGCAAATTTCGGGGTCACGACCCTTGTAAGAAGTAATCGTAAAGACATTGTTGCAAGAAGCATAAAGTCGAAGATTACGCAACCATCCATCAAAATGTTTGAAGGTATACCCCAATGTCACGGTTGAAAGACGGAAATAACTACCGTTTTCCAAATAGCGATCCGATGGCATGGAAGCCAAATTATCTGTTGCCAATTGCTCTGTTGTTATAGACTTCATAACATTCTTACCCTCGGCAATATTGGCAATATTGCTGAAATAGGCACGAGGCTCATCGAATATCTTCTGACCGAACACCCCAGTAAAGAAGGCATTGAAATCCCAATTCTTATATGAGAAAGTATTATTCCATCCCATTGTCAACTTCGGTTGTGCATTACCTACTATTGTACGATCTTTCTCCTGAGGAGTAGTAGTCGTTTCTCCAGTACGTTCACCAGTCTTCTCATCACGAACATAGAATGTAGAAACACCATCCGAATTATAACCGGCCCATTCCCACATATAGAATGTACCGATAGGCTCTCCTTCTATAATCCGCTGAATAGTGGCAGTAGAAGCACCAGGAAGGCTTGGGTTATAACGATTCAATACACCTGCATTGAATTTGTCGTTGGAGAGACTTACAACCTTGTTCTTGTTATGAGAGAAGTTCAAAGATGTATTCCATGTAAAGTTCTTTGTCTGGACTGGCACTGCATTGATAGACAGCTCAACACCACGGTTTGTCATCTTACCCACATTGGCAACCATCCAACCTACAGGATAATAACTGGTAGAGACAGGATAGCTCCAAATCATGTCTTTGGTCGTCTTGTCATAATATTCAATAGTACCATTAAGACGCCCCTTGAGGAAAGAGAAATCAAATCCTACATTCAACATAGAGGTCGTTTCCCACTTCAAGTCATTGTTCACATTACGAGCGGCATTCAAGTTTTTGTAAGATGTTACCTTACCCGTCTCTGGGTCTGTATAATCGAAGCGAGAACCTGCTTGATAATAGAAGCGAGAGGTATAAATGTCAAAACCCTGGGCATTACCACTCTGTCCCCAACCGATATGGAACTTCAAATCATCAAACACATTTTGATTTTTCATAAACTCCTCGCCTGTAATACGCCAAGCAGCAGAAACCGAAGGGAATGTCGCCCACTTATGGTTTGCACCAAAAGAAGATGAACCATCACGGCGCAGAGCAGCCTGAAGCATATACTTGCTGTCATACGAGTAGTTAACACGTCCATAGAAGGAAATCATACGAACTGTAGACAATGTATTTGCCCAAACAGGATCCGCATCCCAAGAGTTGGCCATACCGATGTTGTTCCACCAAAGGTCATCATTATAAAAATTGTATCCCTTGGCTCCAAAGCCTTCACCCGTTCTGTTCTCCTCCCAAGAGTAACCTGCCATCAAACCCAACTTATGAACCTTAGCAAAAGTCTTGTCATAGTTGGCATACAACTCAAAGAGTTTCTTGTAATCCTCAGTCATATTGCGTTGAGCTTCACCGTTTCGATAGTTGGTCTGAGACTGATGTGAAGAATATGACTTATAGGTGTAATTCTGTGTTTGATACGAGAAATTCGTGTTAAGGTACAAATCATCAATGATTTTCAAACTAGCCTTGGCCGTTGCCTGCAAACGCTTGTAGGTAGCTCGACTTTGGTCCTCGTAAATCATAGCCAGAGGATTGTAGTTTTGAGAGATGCTCAAATCCTTATACCAACTGCCATCCTCATTACGAACTGGAACCAATGGAGAATAATAATACATCGCATTATATACAGACGCACCTTGGTCTCCACGAGAAACGCCCCATTCATTGCGGATATTACCGTTCAATCCTATTGCTAAAGTCAAGCGGTCTTTCAATGTTTTTGTCTCTACAAAAGAGCGAACTGTAAAGAGGTTGTTACCGACACCACGAATGATACCATCACGTGCGATATAGTTGGCACTCACACTATAACTCGTACTTTTGTTTCCGCCACTGATAGATACATTATGATTGTGGGCGATACCTGTGCGCTGAACCTCCTTGGTCCAATCGGTATTAGCCCCCTTGTCATTAGCTATTGTTATATTATTTGCCTTAGCATACGCACGAAGTTCGTCTGCGCTCATCATCTCATGGTCATTGTGGATATTCTCCCAAGAGAAATAACCGCTATAAGACACCCGAGCAGGTCCGTCTTGCCCACGTTTGGTTGTCACCATAATCACACCGTTGGCAGCCTTTGAACCATAAATGGCTGTAGCGGAAGCATCACGAAGGACATCAATAGTCTCTATATCCTCTGGAGCAATCAAGTTCAAGTTGACTCCAGGAATACCATCCACCACATAAAGAGGTTCCGTTGAACCATTCAGGGTCGAAGCGCCACGAAGTGTCAAGGAATTCACACCACCGTTAGGGTCTGAGTTCTGTACGATAACCAAACCTGGCACTTTTCCCTGCAACAACTGACCTGGATCAGTATAAGCACCTACATTCAAGTCTTTTGCCTTTACCGTAGTAATAGAACTTGTTACATCTTTACGCTGCATCGTACCGTAACCGACCACTACCACCTCGTTTAAGGCAGTATTGTCTTCTTGTAACACAATCTGATTATTGGAACCGGCCTTCACGGTCTGCGGCGTAAAACCAATATAAGAGATTTTTAACTTGGCCCCAGGTTTCACATTCAAGGTATAGTTACCGTTCATGTCGGTAACTGCACCATTCTGGGTTCCCACCTCCAAGATGCTCACGCCGATAAGAGGTTCGCCATTGGCATCCTTCACGGTACCACTGACTTTACTTTGTGCAAATGTGAGCGAGCTCACTAGCAGAAGGGCGGAAGAAAAGAGAACTCGTCTCACACTTCTTCCCATTGTCTTTTGTACAATTTGCATAACTTATTAGATTTTAGTCATAATTATCAGGTGCAAAGGTAGGCATTACACATTACACTTCTGTTTCATTCATGTTAAATCATTGAGTTGGACCTTACAAGCCATAGGTTTCACCGCCGAAAGTCACCTTGGGGGTTGCCTTTACCTTCAAACCTTCGACAACTATACCCTTGGCTTGCTCCACATATACTCCATACACCTTATTATATATAAAGCCCTCGCCCCGGCAGGGACGCTTGTCATAGATGCCGCCCTCATAGCTGGTCAGCTTCTTCAGATTGAGGTGTACATTATTCAGATAGATGTCGTGTACCTTATCGGGGGTGTCGCCACCGATGAAACAACCGTTTTCCGAAGTGGCGTAGATATTGTTGAAGTAGATGCGGGCCACCTCGCCACACCTGCCCACGGTCTGTCCCTTGGGGAATCGCCAGTTGGCATCCTTGTGGTTGCCGTTGGCACGGGGATAGGAGGTCACATAGATTGGCTCTGCCTTTCCCCACCACACGTCGCTCCAGAGGCGGCAGTCGAGGATAATATTCGAGAAGACCACGTCGGTTACCGTTCCCTCGTCGCGGTTCTGGATGCCGAGTCCGCGGTTGCTGCCCTTGATGACGCAGTTGTCGATGGTCACGTTGTAGATGGAATCCATGTTCTCGCTGCCTATCTTCACGGTGCAGCTGCGGCTCTCCATCACGCAGTTGGTCACCACGATGTCGTGGCAGGAACCGTATTCCTCATACTCACGGCGGTTTTTCAGACAGATGGCATCGTCGCCGCTGGTGATGTGACAGTTGGCGATGCGCACGTTCTTGCTGTGGTCGAGGTCGATGCCATCGCCGTTGCGTATCTTGAGATTGTTGAGCAGGTTGATACCGTCTATCACCGCACCATCGCATCCGATAAGATGCACCGTCCAGTAGGCACCCTCAGTTATTGTAATATCACGGATAGACAAATTTTTCACACCTATCAGGGTGAGCACATGGGGACGGGGGTCGAAAGTGGTGACGGGCTTGAGTTCATAACTGTCAAAAAGTTCCTTGCCCATAAACTTAATGCCGTTGCCATGGATAGAGCCTTGCCCAGAGAAAGAAAGGTTCTCAATATCCTTTGCCCATATCCACATCATCCCCTCGCCTTCGTTCTTGCCGAAGGCACTCCGGTGGTAAATCTTTTCATCGGGATTAGCTTTCCATACCGCATTCGTCTCCAAAACTACATGCACATTCGACTTCAACTCTACCGGTCCTGACAAATACTCATGGTTGGCAGAGAAGATGACCTCGCCTCCTCCGGCGTTAGAACAAGCATCTATAGCCGCCTGAATGGCATTTTCATCATCAGCGACGCCATTTCCTTTAGCGCCAAAATCAAGCACAAGGTAGTCTTTAGCAAATACTACAAAAGGCATTGCCAACATTAGAATCAGGCTCAAAGTTATACGTTTCATCATCGTTTATAGGTATTAAAGTTGTGCAAATATATAGAAAATATCGTTAAGTCACAAATTTTACGGCGGCTATTTTTCATCTAAGTTTTTTTTTAACATTTGCAAACATACTGCGCCGTTCTTCCGCAAAACCGTATAAATATTCCAATTATTAGCGTACCAAGCAAGATTTATCACATAAATTATGAATATCATGGCAATTTATTTGGCAGTTTGCGAATAAAGTATTACTTTTGCAACCGAAATACGAATAAAAATACAACACATGAAGGTAAAGAACAGTAGAATGGAGACTCTGAAGATGCTTATCTCGAGCCACGAGCTAAGCTCTCAGGAAGAGGTATTGCAAGCCTTGGCTAAGGAAGGCTACAAACTTACGCAAGCCACATTAAGCCGCGACCTCAAGCAACTGAAAGTGGCCAAAGCAGCCTCAATGAATGGCAAATACGTATATGTGTTACCCAACGAGACCATGTACAAGCGTGTTTCCAATCCCCGTTCGCTCCGTGAGATGATGTTGAGCCCCGGATTCCAGTCAATCAACTTCTCTGGCAACATGGTGGTCATCAAGACGCGCCCTGGATATGCCAGCAGCATCGCCTATAACATCGACAACAGTGACATTCCCGAGATTTTGGGCACTATCGCCGGTGACGATACCATTTTCCTGGTAAAGAAAGAAGGGGCAGGTGAGGATGCCCTCATCAAGTCGCTCTCCGAAATCATTCCGGAACTATGCTAAAAATAACAAGAACATTATAATAATAAGAGAAAAATGGAAGAAGTAAAAGTCATGGTGGCCGATGAAAACCATATCAAGTACATCGACACCATTCTGACTACCATCGCAGAGGCTGCCGCCAAACGTGGGTCGGGCATCGCCAAGCGTTCTACAGAGTACGTCGCCACCAAGATGCGGGAGGCCAAGGCGGTCATCGCCCTCCAAGGCGAGAAGTTCGCCGGATTCAGCTACATCGAGACTTGGGGCAACAAGCACTACGTCACCACATCGGGCTTGATTGTTCACCCAGACTTCCGTGGCATCGGACTGGCGAAACGCATCAAGAACCTCACCTTTACGCTTGCACGCCAACGATGGCCGCACGCCAAGATTTTCTCCCTCACATCAGGCTCGGCGGTAATGAAGATGAATACTCAGCTGGGATATCTGCCTGTCACTTTCGCCGACTTGACCGACGACGAGTCGTTTTGGCGTGGTTGCGAAGGTTGCGTCAACGTGGATGTCCTCCACCGTACCAACCGCAAATACTGCATCTGCACCGCCATGCTCTTCGACCCCGAGGAGCATTTGCCTATCAAACTTCCACAGGATGTGATAGAGAGAATCCGTAAGATTGACGGACCTCAAGCAGAGCTCTAAATCCTTAAATATAATAAGGTGTAGGACTCCATTGGCAGAAATGCCAACTTAACACTTAACATTTAACACTTAACATTAATACATAAGTATGGCAAACAAAAAAGTAGTAGTCGCCTTTAGCGGCGGTCTTGACACATCATACACCGTAATGAAGTTGACCCAGGATGGCTGGGATGTTTATGCTGCATGCGCCAACACAGGTGGTTTCTCTGCCGAACAGTTGAAAACCAACGAAGAGAACGCATATAAGTTGGGCGCAAAGGCTTACGTAACCCTCGACGTAACCCACGAGTACTATGAGAAATCATTGAAATACATGATTTTTGGCAATGTGCTCCGCAACAACTGCTATCCTATCTCCGTATCTTCCGAGCGCATCTTCCAGGCAATCGCCATCGCACGCTACGCCAAGGAGATTGGTGCCGATGCCATCGCCCACGGAAGTACGGGTGCCGGCAACGACCAAATCCGTTTTGACATGACCTTCCTAGTGATGGCACCAGGCGTGGAGATCATCACCCTGACACGCGACAAGGCACTCTCCCGCAAGGAGGAGGTGGACTACCTCAACGAACATGGTTTCTATGCCGACTTCACCAAGTTGAAGTATTCTTATAACGTAGGTATCTGGGGAACCAGCATCTGCGGTGGTGAGATTCTCGACCCCACACAGGGCCTGCCCGAGGAAGCTTACCTGAAGCACGTTACTGCCAAGGAGGAAGAGACCGACCTGAAAATTACCTTCGAGAAGGGTGAAATCGTGGCTGTCAACGGCGAGAAGTTTGACGACAAGATTGCAGCCATCCAGAAGATTGAGGAAATTGGGGCTTCCTACGCCATCGGCCGCGACTGCAACGTGGGCGACACCATTATCGGCATCAAGGGCCGTGTAGGTTTCGAGGCAGCAGCTCCCAAGCTCATCATCGAGGCACACCGCCTGCTGGAGAAGAGCACTTTGAGCAAGTGGCAACAATACTGGAAGGACCAGGTGGGCAACTGGTACGGCATGTTCCTCCACGAGAGCCAATACCTGGAGCCAGTGATGCCAGACATCGAGGCAATGCTGCTCTCTTCACAGCGCAACGTGAACGGTACCGCCATTCTGAAGCTCCGTCCTTACAGCTTCCAGACCGTAGGCATCGACTCTCCCGATGACTTGACCAAGTCTAAGCTCGGAGAGTATGGTGAGATGCAGCACGGTTGGACTGCCGAGGATGCCAAGGGCTTCATCAAGGTTTCATCCACGCCTTTGCGTGTTTACTACGGAACCCATCCCGATGAGCAAAGATAAATTATGGACAAGAAATTAACATTATCTCCCGACAAGAAGATAGCCGGCGTATGTGCCGGACTAGCAGAGTACTTCGACGTGGACACTACATTGGTAAGACTCATCTGGGCGGTGGCGACACTGACCACTTGTTTCAGTGGTGTCCTCATCTATCTTATTTGTTGGGCAGTAATCCCCAATAGATACAAATGGTTAAAGTAGGAATATTAGGAGCGGCTGGTTATACGGGAGGCGAGTTGATTCGCCTCCTCATCAACCACCCTGAGGCAGAGATTGTCTTTGCCAACAGCGAGAGCAATGCCGGCAACCTCGTGACAGATGTCCACGAGGGATTGTATGGCGAGACAGACTTGAAGTTCACCGCCGAGATGCCTTTCGACCAAGTAGATGTCATTTTCTTCTGCTTCGGTCACGGCAAGAGTGAGGCTTTCCTGAAAGAGCACAACGTGCCAGAGAAAGTGAAGATCATCGACTTGGCACAGGACTTCCGTCTCGCCCCCGAGCAAGAGGTCGCCACCCAGCAACCCACCCCGGCAACCCACGACTTCGTATATGGACTCCCAGAAATAAATGAATCAAAAATAGCCGTAGCTCAGCATGTAGCCAACCCAGGTTGTTTTGCAACCTGCATTCAACTTGGGTTGCTTCCTGCTGCCAAGATGGGACTCATCAACAGCGATGTCAGTGTGAATGCAATCACCGGCAGCACTGGCGCAGGCCAGAAGCCAGGTGCCACCACCCACTTCTCTTGGCGTATGGGAAACATGAGCATCTACAAGGCTTTCACCCACCAGCATGTACCAGAGATTCGCCAAAGCTTGAAGCAGACACAGGGTTATCTCGATGCAGCCATCGACTTCATCCCTTATCGTGGTGACTTTGCCCGTGGCATCTTTGCCACAGAGGTTGTGAAAACTGACAAGCCTATCGAGGAAATCGTGGCAGGTTACAAGGAGTTCTATAAGGATGCAAAGTTCACTCACTACGTGGATAAGGCTATCGACTTGAAGCAGGTAGTGAACACCAACAAGTGTTTGGTACATGTGGATAAGTATGGTGACAAACTCCTCATCACCTCTTGCATCGACAACCTCTTGAAAGGTGCCGTAGGTCAGGCTGTCCAAAACATGAATATCATGTTTGGCTTAGACCAAACAGCAGGTTTGAAACTCAAGCCATCAGCTTTTTAAGATAATGAATATGGAAGAACGGATGAAAGGCTCATTCGTTCTTCTATCATATAAAATAGAAAAATATGAAACTTTACGACGTATATCCACTTTTCGATATTAATATAGTTAAAGGCAAGGGCTGCAAAGTCTGGGACGACAAAGGCCAGGAGTATCTCGACCTTTACGGTGGTCATGCCGTTATCAGCATCGGTCATTGCCATCCTCACTATGTAGAGATGTTGACCAAGCAACTCAACGAGTTAGTCTTTTACTCCAACTCAGTTATCAATAAGTTGCAGGTAAAGCTCGCTGAGCGTTTGGGCAAGGCAAGCGGTTATGAGGACTATCAGTTCTTCCTCATCAACTCAGGTGCCGAGGCAAACGAGAACGCCATGAAATTGGCTTCTTTCACCAATGGTAGAACTCGCATTCTTGCCTTGGAGAAATCTTTCCACGGCAGAACTTCCCTCGCAGTGGAGGCAACCAACAATCCTAAGATTATCGCCCCTATTAATGCCAATGGTCATGTCACCTATCTTCCTATCAACGACTTGGAGGCATGGGAGAAGGAACTTGCCAAGGGCGATGTTTGCGCTTGTATCATCGAGGCAATCCAGGGCGTAGGTGGTTGCAACGTGGTAACTCCTGAGTTTGCACAGGGCTTACAGGCTGCTTGCAAGAAATACGGCACCTTCCTCATCTGCGACGAAATCCAATGCGGATACGGCAGAAGCGGTAAGTTCTTCGCTCACCAGTGGCTCGGCATCAAGCCAGACATCATCACCGTAGCAAAGGGCATCGGCAATGGATTCCCTATGGGTGGCGTACTGATTTCTCCTGAGTTCACCCCTGTTTACGGTCAGCTCGGTACTACCTTCGGTGGAAACCACTTGGCATGTACTGCCGCCCTCGCCGTACTTGATGTATTCGAGAAGGAGAACTTGGTGGAAAACGCTCACGAGGTAGGTGAATATCTCATCCAGCAGTTGAAAGAACTCCAGAAGCGCAACAACCATATCACAGAGGTACGTGGACGTGGCTTGATGGTAGGAGCTGTACTCGACATCCCTCACAAAGAGGTTCGTAGCAAGCTCATCCATGAGCAGCATTGCTTCACAGGTTGCGCAAGCACCAACATCCTCCGCATCCTCCCCCCATTAGTACTCACCAAGAAGAACGTGGATGACTTCATCAAGAGACTGGAGACGGTACTAAACGAGCTTTAGGAAGTTTCTCCAAGCAAAACCATCCAGAAGTACAACAAGAAATAGATTGAATATATCAAGAACGCTCTGCCAGATTCTCTATATGGGGATTAGGCGGAGCGTTTTTATGCCAGAACAAAACATTTTGACGCATTTTCAAGAACATTACTAACAAATTAACACCTCATCCGCGATTTTCTTTCCAATTGTTTGGTTATCTAAAAGAAAAAGCATAACTTTGCACCCGAAAGCATAAAGACAAGAGGATAACGCCCCAATAGGAACAAAGAGAGAGGCTTACATCCCAGTAAAAGAAAACATCAACACATAAAAAGAGAGATATGAGATTAAAGGTTTTAATGGCATCTATGCTGCTCGCAGCATCAGGACAGATGATGGCTCAGTCGCCTAACATTGTAGGGGGGCAAGTCGTTGATGAGAATGGAGAACCTGTTATCGGAGCCCAAGTACAACTGAAGGGAACCAAAACAGGCACCGTGACCGACGTTGACGGCAAGTTTTCGCTTCCAGCAGCCAAACGTGGTGACATCATCACCATCAACTACCTCGGTATGGACAGTCAAACCATGAAGGCTGCGCCAGGCATGAAGGTGAGCCTTCACTCGCAAGACCGTCAGCTCGACGAGGTCATCGTCGTTGCATACGGTGAGCAGAAGAAATCATCCTTCACCGGTTCGGCAGGAGTGGTGGACAGCAAGTCGTTGGAAAAGCGGCAAGTAAACAACGTGATGGACGCTTTGCAGGGTAATGTGGCAGGCTTGCAGTCTTTCCAGTCATCCGGTTCCCCTGATGCCACACCAGAATTCCGCATCCGCGGTTTCAGTTCTCTCAATGCGGGCAACGACCCGCTCATCGTGTTGGACGGCGTGCCATACGATGGTTTATGGAGCAGCATCAACCCTGCCGATGTGGCCAGCATCACCGTATTGAAGGATGCCGCCAGCAACGCCCTTTATGGAGCCAGAGGTGCCAACGGTGTTATCATTGTAACTACCAAGAAAGGCAGCCAAGGCAAAGCTACTATTTCCTTGGACGCCAAGTTGGGCTGGAGCAGCAGAAGTTCCAAACGTTACGATACCATTGATGACCCTGCAGAATACCTGGAGACCTACTATGGCGGCCTTTACCGCAACTATATCGCCAAAGGTCAAACCCCATATCAGGCACACAGCAATGCCAACGCAACTTTGTATAAGTCATCAGGAGAAGGCGGCTTGGGATATCTCCCATACAGTGTTCCTGACGGGCAATACCTGATTGGTGACAACGGGAAACTCAACCCAAATGCTACACTGGGCAACCGCATATACAACAATGGTCAAGTATATACCATCATGCCAGATGACTGGATAGACGAGACTTACCGCAACGCCTTGCGCCAGGAATACAACCTGAGCATCAACGGCGGAAACGACCAAGGTCAGTTCTATGCATCGTTGGGCTATCTCAACAATGAAGGTATCGTGGTGGGGTCAGACTACGAGCGTTACACCGCCCGCATGAAAGCCAGCTACAAAGCCAACAAATGGCTCAACGTAGGCGGCAACATCAACTATGCCCACTCCAATACCAACAATGCGGACGAAGATGCCACAGGCAGCAACAATATATTCTATCAGGCTGCCATGATGGCACCTATCTATCCTGTTTATCTACGCGACGGCGATGGCAACATCCTCAAGAATGAATATGGTGCAGTCGGAGACTACGGTGACGGCATGTACCTGGGTTCTAACTATGTACGTCCGTACATCTCACAGTCCAACGGCATTACCGATGCTGCACTCAACACCAACAACACCGTTTCCAACACATTCACACTGAATGGCTTTGCAGACATCACCATATTGGAGGGTCTGACTGCTACACTCAGCGGGAACATCTACAACAGCTCCAACCGCATGACCCAGACCATCAACCCTTACTATGGTTTCGGCTACATGAGTTATCCCAACGGATATGTTTACAAGTATGACTATAACTACAACTCTGTCAACTTCCAGGAACTATTGAAGTATGCCCACAGCTTTGGCAAGCACAATATGTCTCTCCTCGCAGGCCATGAGAGCTATAAGCACACCTACGACTACATGACTGGCGACCGTAAGAATATGTTCTCATACTTCGGCAACCAAGAGTTGAACGGAGCAACCACCTTCCTCTCCAACTCTTCCTACAAGAGCGAATACAACACCGAGGGATGGATATTCCGCGGTCTCTACGACTACGACGGAAAGTATTTCGGCCAGGTATCCTATCGCCGTGATGCCTCATCCCGCTTCCACCCCAAGCACCGCTGGGGAAACTTCTACTCTTTCGGCGGAGCCTGGATTGTCACCAAGGAAGACTGGATGAAGAATGTATCATGGCTGAATTCTTTGAAGCTGAAGGCTTCCTTCGGTCAGAACGGAAACGACAACATTTCGGACTTCCTCTATACAGACACCTACAATATCAGCAAAGGCGAAGGCAACGAGATAGGCTTGACCCTCAGCAATATCGGAAACGAAAACATCACCTGGGAGACAGTTACCAACGTGAATGCAGGTTTCGAGTTTGAAGTTCTAAAAAGTCGCTTGAGAGGTGGTCTAGACTATTTCTACCGCAAGACCACCGATATGCTCTGTACCGTCAGAGTGCCTCTGTCACAAGGCTATGCCGGTTACTCTTCCAACATCGGCGATATGGTAAACAAAGGTGTGGAAATCGAGTTGGAGGGAGACCCAATTTCTACCAAGGACATCAGATGGACTATCGGAGCCAACCTGACTGCCTACAAGAACAAGATTGTACGTCTGAACGATGACAACAAGTACAACGACCTGGACGGACATGCCGGCTACACCAGCGGCAGCTACTTCTATGGCGAAGGTCTCTCCATGTACACCTGGCGACTCAGAAAGTATGCCGGAGTCAACGAGGCGGGCGAGTCTATGTGGTACATCCATGATGCCCAAGGCAACCTGACCACCACGACCAATCCTACCGACATCTCTGACGATAAGGACTACTTCAACTGCGGTACAGCTCTGCCCGACTTCTATGGCGGTTTCAACACGAGCGTCTCTGCTTACGGTTTCGACTTCAACATCGCTTTCGCATACTCTGTAGGCGGAAAGGCTATGGACTGGAGCTACCAGTCGCTGATGACAACCCCGACAGCAGGATTTACCGGACAAGCCCTGCACAAGGACCTGTTGAATGCATGGACTGAAAGCAATACTAGCTCCAACATTCCACGATTCCAGTACGGCGACGAATATACAGCAAGCACGTCAGACCGATTCCTGACCAATGCCAGTTGGTTGGCTCTGCAGAACGTATCATTGGGATATACATTCCCTAAAAAGTTGATTCGTCCATTAGGACTTTCCAACCTCCGTCTGTATGTTTCCGGCGAGAACCTCACTTACTGGAGCCACCGCAAGGGCTTCGACCCACGCATCAGCTATGCAGGCTCTGTAAGCAGCGATGTCAACTATGCACCAGCCCGCACAGTGACAGCAGGAATTTCTGTACAATTCTAAAAAATACATGTTATGAATACATTTGTAAAAAACATATATATGATACCACTGGCAGCTGCTACCTTGACTTTGGGCAGCTGTATAGAAACGGTAGAGCCATCCAGTGTGGCCTCCAAAGAACAGGTCAACAGCAATAGCCAGTCTTTCAGCATGCTCGTCAACGGTCTGAAAGCCAAGATGATCGAGACCGACACCTATGGTTCCACCTCCGGCAGCTTCTATGAGGCCATAGGCGACTGGGGCTATCCTTGCTTCATGTTGTGGCGCGACGTCATGCTGGACGGTATGCCTACCACAGGTTCGTCCTGGAACTACCAGTACGTCCTGGAGGCAGCTACCTCTCTGGCTGGCTACTCATGCTATCCATATTATTACTATTACAGTTTCATCAACAATACCAACCGCATCCTCCAGGGTATGGACGAAGAAAGTGCTACCACAGAGACCCAACAGTCTTTGGCCATCGTGCACACCTACCGCGCCCTGTGTTACATGCAGCTTTCTACCATGTTCGAATACTACAAGACGGGCATCGACGAACTCGACGCAAAGGCAGAAAGCAACGGCGTGATGGGACTTACCACACCTATCGTTACGGAAAACACAACGGCAGAAGAGAGCAAGAACAACCCACGTGCCCCATTCTACAAGATGTACCGTTTCATCAACAAAGACCTCACTTTGGCTGAAAAATACATCGGCAGCTACTCACGAAGCGAGAAAAACGACATCAACAAGGATGTCATCAATGGTTTGGCAGCCCGTTTCTGGCTCTATCTAGGCAGCCGTTTCGAACGTAACCCGAGCGACCTGGCAGAACAACTGCAGCACGAAGGTGACGAAGACGGCTTCACGGCATTAGGCATCAGCACAGCCAACGACTGCTTCAAGAAAGCAGGCGAATATGCACAGAAAGTTATCAACGCCGGCTACTCTCCTGTAACAGAGTCACAGTGGCATGATGTTACAACGGGCTTCAATACAGCCAACCAAGCCTGGGTTTGGGACTATAAGTTCAGCTCTACAGAGCAGGCACCCAACTACTGGTGCAGCATCACAGGCATCTTCGCTTCAGAACCCACCTGGGGTATCGCTGCATACGGTGGCGAATACAGATGCATCAGCAAATCGCTCTACGACAAGATTGGCGACAGCGACTGGCGCAAGACCACATGGGTAGCTCCTGCAGATGCAGGCTCTGCCACTGTTCCCGAGAAATACCAGACCAAGCTGGCCGACGAAACCACAGCATCCATCAAGGCCAATACCAACTGGAGCCGTCTGCCCGCTTACGCCAACCTGAAGTTCCGTCCGGCGAGCGGCGATATGGAGTCGCAGGAAGTGGGCATGCTCGCAGCCATTCCATTGATGCGCGTAGAAGAAATGTACTTCATCAAGATGGAAGCTGCCATGCATACTGATGGACTGGCAGCAGCAAAGGCACAACTGGAATCATTCCTCAATACCTATCGCTACACCGACGGTTCGTACACATGCAGCGCAACTACCGAAGACGACTTCATCAAGGAGATGATTACCCAGAAATATATTGAGTTCTGGGGAGAAGACGTGCTCTTTGCCGACTACAAGCGTCTCGGCCTTCAAGTAAATCGTACACAAGACGACACCAATTACCTGGAGGTTTACCAGCTGAAGTCAAAGGCTGGCTACACAGCACCTTGGATGAACTTCTACATCCCCGAGGTAGAGCGCAGCTTCAACAAGGGCGTGGCTATGAACCCAGACCCCGTGTCGTACATTTCCAACTACTGTAAGTAATACATAAAAGAAGACTCGTATGAAAAGAATCATATTCAACATATCCATGCTACTCGCCGCCACGCTCGGCTTCACAGCCTGCGACGACAAGGCAGACAGCGACTACGTGCCGGGCGTACAGACACCGGCCAACTGCATGCAGGTGTATTTCGATGCAAGCAATGCAAGCGACTTCATCAACTCACCCGGCGAAAAGACATCGATAGACATAACCGTTTCGCGTGCCAAAACTACGGAGGCGGCAGAAGTGCCCATCATCTGCAAATCAGCAAGCGAAGGACTCACGGTTCCATCGTCTGTCAAGTTTGAGGCAGGAGAAAAAAGCACAACCCTAACCATTGCCTTGGGCACATTGGAAGAGAACAAAAAGTATGCATTCAGCCTGGCCGTTGCCGACGAGTACGCCGACCATTACAGCAAACTGGACGGTGCCACCACCTACAGCGGCTATGTGATGGAAGCATCGTGGAACACCTACGTTAGCAATGTAGACATGACATGGACTGTAGGCGGAAATGAGCAGAAGTGGACTCAAGAGATTGAACGACTCGGCACCACCAACCGCTACCGCATCAAGAACTTCGTAGACTCTGGGCTCGACATGATATTCACCGTAGGCGGTGCAGCTTCCGGACAGACAGGCTACTACAAGATGGAGCCATACACCAACTACCAGGACTGGGCTGACAGCGGCGTAGACTGCTTCCTGCTCTATGACACAGCCAAGGGCGAATACCCACACTGGACAGTGGGCGGCAAAACTGTCAGCGAGATTTACATCATGCGCAGTTATAGCGGATACGGCGATTATTCATATATCTCCTTCGACAAGGGATACGGTATGTTCGGTACCTATTACACTGAGTACACAGACGGTTCTTCCGATTCATACAACTACATCGAGATGAACTTTACCCCCGTGGCAGAATAAGCGACCTACTCCTTCACAACAAGAACATTAGCATAAAGCAAGAAGACAATGAAAAAGATATATTACATGATTGTACTTGCCATCCTGTCTTGCATGAGTTTCGGCTCATGCAGCAGCGATGACGTAGTAAAGACACCTTTGGACACACCTTCCATCACACAAGGCGAGACCAAGGTCAGCTCGCTCGCATTCAGTTGGAATGCCGTGAGCGGTGCCACCCAATATGCATACGAGTTGTATGACGCCAGCGACAATCTGATTCTTGGCGACGTGACCAGTACCACATCGGTGATCGCCACAGGCTTGAAGCCGAGTTCCACTTACACCCTCAAGGTATGGGCATACGCAGCAGTAACAGGCGACAAGAGCACCTCACCTATCGCCACGCTCACAGCAACCACAAATGCACAGATACAACTGGACGCCCCAGTACCAGAGGCCAGCAGTGCCAATGGAGGGGTCACCATCTCATGGCCTGCAGTGGAGCACGCCACAAGCTACCTCTACAGTTACGGGGATGCTGATGGCAAGACCGTGGAAGGAGAGACCGAGACCAACAGCGTAACGCTCACCAACCTTGCCATCGGCGAATACACCATACACATCACAGCCATCAGTTCAGACGAAGCCTATAGCAGTTCGGCACCGATATCATTCACTTTCCAGCGCACCAAGGCTGAGATTTGGCGCAAGACGGGTACCTATACCTCGGCAGCCCTGGGCGAGAGCTTCACCGCCAATATCGTGGCATACGACGATGGCAGCTACACCATCGAGGCACCTTACGGTGTAGAAGATTACAGCATCAGTTTCACCGTACCCGAGGGCAGCACAGAGATTTCTCCTCTTGCCACCGCAGACGGTGGATATTATCCATTCTGGGTCAGCAGCGACAAATATGTATACATCTATCCTGGAGGCGGTTACTCTCAGTTTGATGGCAACAAGACCAGTGGCGAGGTTTGGTTCTACTCATACTTGTACGACAAGGACGGCAACAACCTGGGCGGCGGCTACGATGACTTTATCTGGGGCAGCGGCGATGCAGCACTCACCATCGATGACATCTGCGGCACCTATAGCGCCGTAAGCACCGGCTCCGACTATTTCAGCAGCGACTGGTCGCAGCAGGAAGTCAACAAGACCAATGAGGTAACCGTCAGCAAGAACGACGACGGAACACTCAACATCTACAACTTCTACGGATGGGAGGAGAACTTCACTGCCACAACCGACTTGGATGCCCGAACCATCACCATCGAGCCTAAAACCGGCTGGGGCGGCTACTACACGTTTGCCGACATCACCTCTGCCACAACACCTGTAGTGGGAACCATCAACGAAGACCTTACCATCACCTTCCAGAATTTCACTGCATGGTATGGATCCTATTATTACATCGACAGCGACATGCGCTGCGTGATGACGAAGAAATAGGAATAAAAACACAGGCAAGATGGAGAAATCAACAAAGATATGCATCTTCCTCCTTTCCTTGGCTACACTCCAAGCTGTAGCCAGGGAAAGAACCAGTCAAGAGAAAGAAAGATTGGCATTGGAAATTCTCGCCAAAGCCAAGGGGAAAGCCGCTAGTCACGCGAATTCTGATGCCAACATAATATCACTAAAGACAGAAGACGCCTATACAATTCTAGGCTGGGAAAAAGGTGGATTTGCCATCGTTTCTAACGACGAAGGCTGCAAGCCCATCATAGGCTATTCTTATGAGGCTGCTTATTCGGAACAGATACCATCACTCAATTGGTATCTGTCGATGGCAACTAAATATCTGAATGAAGCCAGAAACTCCAGAACAAAGATGCCTAAAGACAACAACAGCAGAATCATTCCCGACGAGTGTCAACCCGAAGTGGAACATCTGTTGTCAACCCAATGGGGGCAGGGCGACCCATACTGGGCAAAATGCCCTACCGACAAGCATGGCAAAAGATGCTATACAGGATGTGTGGCTACAGCCATGGCACAAATCATGCACTATTACCAATATCCAAGCACAGGTTCCGGCAAGGACACGATATATTTCGCCAACCAACCCTATGTCGTAAACTTTGGCAGTGCCCACTACGACTGGAGCAATATGTTGTCATCATACACAGGCACATACAACATTGCACAGAAGACGGCCGTAGCCACGCTCATGTACCATTGCGGTGTGGCAGCCGGAATGGCGTACGACCCTAACGGAAGCGGTGCCTACATGGAAGATGCAGCCGGCGGAATGCAAGAGCATTTTGGTTATATCACACGATATTACGGGTACAAGGAACATTATGATGCAGACAAGTGGAAAGCTGTAATATACACAGAGTTAAGCAAAAAACACCCATTGCTCTATGCAGGCACATCGAACAAGCAGGGCAACGAAAACACCTTTACACATGCGTTCGTATTGGACGGATATGACAAAGATGGCTATGTGGGCGTAAACTGGGGCTACAGTGGAGACGGAAACGGCTATTTCGACCCCGACATACTCACACTCAACTATAAGACAGGAAATACCATCGTCGATGAAGACTTCATATGGTACAACGAAATGGTAGTGATACACCATCCTGATGCAGGAAACATCGACAATGCCCTTACCAACAGCATCACTTCGCCACTTATCACTTCCCTCCACCAAGATATGGAAAATTCAGTACGCATCTACAACACCACAGGCAAACTGATATATAGTTCCCCTGCCGCAAAGTTCCGTCTCAAAGACATACAAGCTAAGGGTGTGCTGATTGTCAGAGAAGGAGAGAAAAGCTATAAAATAGTACGCTAGAAGGATAGAAGTGAGGGGTACACCAACTTCAGTGGCGACAGTATTGTCATTTTTTCTCCTTATGCTTGTATTTGATTTTGTCGAAGCCATTGCCATAGACTCCGATGACTGCACTCTGCGACACGAACGCCTGTGGGTCGATTTCCTCTATCAAGCGGAAGATGGTCTGCGACTGGCGTTGCTTGGCAAGCACGAAAAGCATTTTCACCTCCTGTCCTGAGTAGAAGCCCGAGGCATCAACCACCGTCACGCCACGGTCGGCATCGGTATTGATGCGCTTGCCTATCTCCTCATATTTCTTCGAGATGATGAAGAACTGCACAGAGCGGCGGCGGCTGTTCACCACCTGGTCAATGCAGAACGCCTGCACATAGAGCACCACATAGCCATAGAGTACCTTCTCCCAGTCGTGTACCACGAAATAGCTGGAGGAAATGATGAAGATGTCGCAGATCATGATGACACGGCCCAGTGAGATGTCACGATACTTGTTGACGATGGCTGCGACAATATCCGTTCCTCCCGTGCTACCCCCTGCCGAAAACCCCAAGCCAATGCCACAACCGCAGAAGACCGCTCCGAGGATGGCTGCCCACAAAGGCTGGTCTTGCAGTAAATGGACACCATTCATCACGTGTGAGAAAAACGAGGTGAGCATCGTCACCACGATGACAGCATATACCGTCTTCACACAAAACTTGCGTCCAAGTATCTTGAGCGCAGCAATCAGCAAACAAGCGTTCACCACGAAGTAAGGCACCTGCACAGGCAGCCCGGTGGCCCAATAGATGATGGAAGAGATGCCCGGCAACCCGCTTGCCGTAACATTGGTAGGAAGAAGGAACACATTCCAGCCGATGGCATAGGAAATCATGCCGATGGCAATGAACGCATAGTCCTGCACCTCCTTGAAAAGGGGGCGTTTCTGTAATTCTGTTGTCATTTTATCTGTTCATACTTTTGATTATACATATCTGATATTGCCCTGCCGCAATATGGGTGCAAAAGTACAACAAATATTTCATTCAACCATAACAAAAGAGTATATTTCTTACATATTTCATAATATTCTGTTTTTTATTACCATTATGTTTGCCAATCCCATAATAAATGCGTACTTTTGCAACGCAGACCAAATAGTTTCTAGACAAATGAACAAACTCTTTTTGACTTCCGTCCTGGCGATGACCGCCATGACGATGATGGGACAGGGACTGAAATACCCCACTGCCCCCAAGGACAACACTGTGGACGAGTACTTCGGTGTGAAGGTGGCAGACCCCTTCCGACCGTTGGAGAACGACACCAGTGCCGTTACCGCTGCCTGGGTAAACGCCGAGAATGACATTACCAATGCCTACCTCGCCAAGATTCCCCAGCGCGCCAAGTACCTAAAACGCCTCAAGGAGGTAGCGAACTACGAGAAGGTATATACACCCTTCGAGAAGAACGGCAAGTGGTACATCTACAAGAACAACGGACTGCAGAACCAGAATGTGCTCTACGAGATGGACCGGCTGGGCGGCGAGCCTCGTGTGTTTCTCGACCCCAACAAGTTGAGCGACGACGGCACGGTGGCATTGAAGGGCATCTCCTTCAGTCACGACGGCAAGTATTTCGCCTACACCATCTCGCGCAGTGGCAGCGACTGGGAGGAGATTTATGTGATGGACGTGAAGACCCGCCAGTTGCTCGACGACCACATAGTGTGGGCAAAGTTCACGGGTGCCACATGGCAGGGCGACGGTTTCTATTACAGCGCCTACGATGCCCCCGAGAAGGGCAAGGAGACCTCGGCCAAGAACGAGGTGCAGAAGGTGTACTACCACAAGATGGGCACTCCGCAGAGCCAGGACCAGCTATTCTACCAGAACCCTACCAACCCACTGCGTTTCTACAGCGTGGGCGTGAACAAGGAGGAGACGATGATGTTCCTCTACGAGTCGGGCATGGACCAGGGCATCAACCTCTATGTGCGTGACCTCCGTCAGCCCGGTTCGCAGTTTATCCAGATGACGGGCGACTGTTCAAAGACCTACAGTCCTGTGGAGTTCATCGGCGACAACATCTTTATGCTCACCAACGCCGGCGCGCCCAAGTATCGTCTGATGGTGGCAAACCTCAGCAAGCCAGGCTACAACGACTGGAAGGAACTGATACCCGAGAGCGATGCCGTGCTGGAGGATGTGACCTTCGTAGACGGCGACAAGATGGTGCTCTCCTATACCAAGGACAACTGCTCGCACGCGTACCTTTATAATATCAAGGGCGAGAAACTTGGTGAGATAGCCCTGCCGGGAATAGGTTCCGCCAGCTTCAGCGGCAAGCGCGAGCGCAAGGAACTGTTCTTCAGCTACACCTCCTACACCGTGCCCACGAGTATCTACCAGTATGACCTCGCCACGAGCACGAGCAAGCTCTACAGTGCGCCGAAGGTGAACTTCAAGCTCGCCGACTATACCTCTGAGATGGCATTCTACACCTCGAAGGACGGCACGAAGATTCCTGTCTTCCTCACCTACAAGAAGGGCATGAAGAAGAACGGCAAGAACCCCGTGCTGATGTATGGTTATGGCGGCTTCAACGTCACCTATCCTCCTTACTTCTCCTCCATGCGCATTCCGTTCCTTGAGAAAGGCGGCATCTATGCCTATGTTGTGTTGCGCGGTGGCGGCGAGTATGGCGAAGACTGGCACCTGGCTGGCACGAAGATGCAGAAGCAGAACGTGTTCGACGACTTCATTTCTGCCGGTGAATGGCTCATAGCCAACAAGTATACCGACAAGCAACACCTCGCCTGCATGGGCGGTAGCAACGGTGGACTGCTCGTGGGAGCCTGCATGACGCAGCGTCCCGACCTCTTCAAGGTGTGCATCCCCGAGGTGGGCGTGATGGATATGCTGCGCTACCATAAGTTCACCATCGGATGGAACTGGGCGCCCGACTACGGCACGAGTGCCGACAGCAAGGAGATGTTTGAGTACCTGAAGAGCTACTCCCCCCTTCACAACATCAAGAATGGCGTGAGCTATCCTGCCACGATGGTGACCACCGCCGACCATGATGACCGTGTGGTGCCCGCCCATTCCTTCAAGTTTGCCGCCGCCCTCCAGGAGGCACAGGCAGGCAATGCCCCTACCCTGATCCGTATCGACAGCAAGGCTGGTCACGGCGGCGGCAAGCCTCTGAGCAAGCAGATGGAGGAGACAGCCGATATCTACGGTTTTATCATGTACCAGTTGGGGATGAAGTAAGAAGAAAAGATTATGAACATAGCAATTATCGGGGCAGGAGCCATGGGCGGTGCCATGGCAGAAGGTCTCTTGAAGAGTGAGAGATTCACCCCATCGGATATCACCGTATCAGACCACAACCAGTCCACACTCGACCACTTCGCCGAGGCGGGCACCAGCGTGACGCTCAACAACGAGGCGGCCTGCCATGGAGCAGACATCGTGTGCGTAGTAGTAAAGCCATGGTGTGTGGAGAAGACCTTGAAGGGCATCAAGGACGTGCTCGACTACAAGAGCCAGAAACTCGTCGTGGTAGCCGCCGGCGTATCCTCCACGAGCATCAAAGAATGGCTCGACAAGGACGGCACCACACCGATGTTCTTCCTCGTGATGCCCAACATCGCCATCACCTACAAGCAGTCGATGACGTTCATCACCCCCGTGGATGCCTCCCCCACAGAGACCAGGCAGGTGACGGACATCTTCGATGATCTGGGCGAGAGCCTCATCATGGAGGAGCGCCTCTTCCCCGCAGCCACTGCCATGTCGTGTGCCATCGCATATGCCATGCGCTATATAAGGGCCAACGTGGAAGGCGGCGTGGAGATGGGATTCAAGGCAAAGGATGCGCAGAAAATTGTGCTGCAGACCGTAAAGGGTGCCGTGGAACTACTGCAGGAGACCGGCGAGCACCCCGAGGCAGCCATCGACAAGGTGACAACCCCCGGCGGTTGCACCATCAAGGGACTCAACACCATGGAGCAAGGCGGTTTTACCGCCGCCGTCATCAACGGGTTGTTGGCAGGAAAGAAATAATGCCCTTCCCATAAAAAAGCGAAGCAGCAAGCCTATAGACGGTTTGCTGCTTTTTTCTATATGACAGACAGGTTACTCTTCAACCCCTACCATTCACAAAGCCAAACTACGATTTCACAAAATACATCGCTCCAAATACCATAGTTTTGAAAACTTTTGCTTAACTTTGTGCACAAAACCAACAAGCATGGAAGATTATCTCATCATATCAAATGCCAATTTCTTGCTAAGAGTGGCTTCTGAACAGATAGCATACGTCTGCTCGGACGGAAGCTATTGTACGCTACGGCTTACCAATGGAGACATCAATGATTTCCTAAGATGGGTCATGACAAACATCCAATATCCAAAAGGTTTGGAAGGCAAACCTGCCCGTGTGGTCGTTAGTTTTACGGTCCAAACAGAAGGCACACTGGGACTATTCAAGGTACTTGAAGCACCAAAGGAAAAAGCATACGAACAGACTGTGATTGAACTCTTGAAAAAAAGTCCACGATGGAAGCCCGCACGACTTTCTGATGGCAAGGAAGTCAACATGGAATTTACCTTGCCTGTAGTGTTCACCTCGGAAGTAAAAAA
>CAVBGK010000009.1:0-116297 GCA_963594995.1 Bacteroidaceae bacterium | reverse complement strand
TTTTAGCCCTCCCTTGAATACGTGTATCCCTTTTTCTAGATGACTGAGTAGTTACCCTCTCTGGGTAATTTACTCTGTCGATAGGGGCAATTAGTCTTTCAGTGGATTCCATCCTTGCGCTTTCAATTCAAATTCCTGGTCGTCTCGCGTGATGAGCATCTGTCCGAGGGTTGCGTTTGTGACGTAGCCTATCTGGCGCACACCGTCCATTTCTTCTATCTTGGCATGGTCGCCGATAGGAACGGTGAAGAGCAGCTCATAGTCCTCGCCGCCATTGAGGGCACAAGTGGTGAGGTTCATGTTGAATTCCTCTGCCATGACTGCCGTTTGGTAGTCGATAGGGATATTCTTCTCATAGACACGGCAACCGCAGCCGCTCTGCTGGCAGATGTGCATCAGCTCACTGCTGAGACCGTCGCTAATGTCCATCATGGCGGTAGGGTGGATGCCTGCCTCACGGAGCTGGGCGATGATGTCGCCACGTGCCTCTGGCTGCAACTGGCGTTGCAGAAGGTATTCCTTGCCGGCAAAGTCGGGTTGGAAGTTGCGCATGTTGGCGAGGTCTTGGTTGAGGGCGGCAACACGTTGGGATTCTCCGTTCGCCTTGGCATCGACAATCTTTTTGCGGATGTCTTCCACCTGTCCGTAATATACGGCCTTTTCCCTCTCCAGAAGTTGTAGGCCCATATAGGCACCTCCGAGGTCGCCCGTCACGCAGATGAGGTCGGTCTCCTTGGCACCATTGCGATAGACGATGTCTTCCTTTGCAGCCTCGCCAATGCAGGTGATGCTGATGGCAAGTCCTGTATATGAAGAGGTGGTGTCGCCTCCCACGATATCGACGCTCCATTTCTCGCATGCCTTTCGCAGACCACGATAGAAGTCATCCAGATCCTCCACCTTGAACCGTTTGCTCAAGGCGATGCTCACGACCAGTTGGCGTGGAGTTCCGTTCATGGCGAAGATGTCACTGATGTTGACCATTGCGCTCTTGTAGCCCAGGTGCTCCATGTCGATGTATGTGAGGTCGAAGTGCACGCCTTCCATGAGCATGTCGGTAGTTACCAGCACCTCCTTGTCGGGATAGTGCATCACGGCACAGTCATCGCCTACGCCATAAACGGTAGAGGCATTCTTGTTTTCGTATCCTTTGGTGAGACGGCTGATAAGGCCAAACTCACCCAAATTTGCTATATCCAAGATAATTTATAATTTATAATTTATAATTATGACCGGCGTATCATTTCTCTGAAAATCTCAGTCATCTTTGGTTGGGCGTTGTTGGCGGCAACCTGTACTTCTTCGTGGCTTACCTGTACTGGTACATCGAAACCGCCTAGGTCAGTAATAATGCTGATGCCAAACACCTTGATGCCACAGTGGCGTGCCACAATGACCTCGGGAACGGTGCTCATGCCCACGGCGTCACCGCCCAGGGTGTGGTACATACGGTACTCAGCTGGGGTCTCAAAGGTCGGACCCTGTACCCCCACATATACGCCATGCTGTATGGCGATGCCTTTCTCCTTGGCGATTTCGTCGGCGAGGTTGCGGAGCTGCTTGTCGTAAGCCTCGTGCATGTCGGGGAAACGAGGCCCTGTTGGGAAGTTCTTGCCACGTAATGGATGCTCTGGAAAGAAATTGATATGGTCGTCGATAATCATCAGGTCGCCCACATGGAACGATGGGTTCATGCCGCCCGAGGCATTGCTCACGAAGAGGGTCTCGATGCCCAGTTCGTACATCACACGTTCCGGGAATGTTACTTCCTTCATGTCGTATCCCTCGTAGAAGTGGAAACGGCCTTCCATCGCCATGATGTCCTTGTCGCCCAGCTTGCCGAAGATGAGCTTGCCGGCATGGCCTTCTACCGTAGATACAGGGAAGTTGGGTATCTCACTATATGGAAACTCATAGCTATCAGTTATTTCTGAAGCTAATTGTCCGAGTCCTGTCCCCAGAATGATTGCAGTCTTCGGACTTGTGGTCATCCTTTCTTTTAGCCAGGATGCTGTTTCTTGAATTCTTGCGTACATAGCTTATTATTTTTTCGTTGAATATTTCTTCTTGTTCGAGCATGAAGCTTACCTTGATGGGCAGTGCGTATATGCTTGCCTTCACTTTCTCGTAGAGTCCTTCGCTCTCTCTGAGCCGTACGGCATCTTTTTCGGTCGTGATGACGATGCGTGGCTCGGGCAACGATTCGAAGGTCTCGTTGATGCGGTCGATGTCCTTGCCCTTGAACCGGTGATGGTCGCCAAACGACAGTGTGGTCATGCTTGTCACCGCCGGCTTGAGGTCGTGCTCCATCTGCTTGGGGGAGGCGATACCTGTCAGGAGCAACACATTGTAGCCCTTCAGACTTGTCAATTCGGAGTCTAGGATGGTGTCATCTTCTTGACGTTCTGTTTTCATCTTGGCTTCCAGTCTTTTCCCCGAGAATACACCTGTGGGTGTGTCATAGTTGATGCAGGTGAAGAAGAGCTGCTGGAAAGGGTATAGGTCCATGCCCTTGGTCAGTACTCTGAACTCCATGGGCTTCAGGTCTTTCGGACATTTGGTGACTATCACGATGTCGGCGCGGTTCTTCCCGTTCAACGGTTCCCGTAGCCTGCCCGCCGGAAGCATCTTGTCGTAGATGATGAGCCGGTGGTAATCTACCAATAGTATGTTGATGCCTGGTTTTACGTAGCGGTGCTGGAAGGCATCGTCCAGAAGGATGACATCCGTGTCTTTGGTGGTCTCCTCGTTTTGCAACTTCTCTATTCCCCTGACTCTCTTGGCATCCACAGCCACGTGGATGTCGGGGAATTTCTTGTGCATTTGGAACGGCTCGTCACCAATCTCGGGCATGGTCGTGTCCTTGCCTGCAAGTACATAGCCCTTGCTCTTCCGCTTGTAGCCACGGGAGAGCACGGCTATCTTCATCTTGTCTTGCAGCAGTCGGATGAGGTATTCCACATGGGGCGTCTTGCCCGAACCGCCCACGGTGATGTTGCCTACCGATATGACTGGTATGCTGAAGGCTTTGCTCTTCTTGATGCCCACATCGAAAAGCCAGTTTCTGAAACGGACTCCGATGCCATAGAGCCAGCTCAACGGCAGCAACCATTCGTTTATCTTGATCAAGTCTCCTTCTGTTCTCATTTTCCTTGCACCTTTGATTTATGTGGCCTCCACCTTTTTTACCTTTACTTGATGTTCAGAACAAAGGGGAGGGCTGCCTGTATGGGTTCTTTCTCCTTCATGTTGCGAACCATTAAGAATGGCTTGTATAGCTCGCCCAAGGTGAGGCGCAGTTGCTCGTCGAGGTAAGTGCCCCTACTTCCTGTCGCAGCGTCCAGCAGTTGGTCCATCCATCCTGCTGTGGTAGGATATTCTTGGGGGCGATAGTCTGATACTTTGGCGAGTTGGGCAGCTTTGGCGATGGCATCGTCGAGGTCTCCCAGGCCATCGACCAATTTGATGTTCTTGGCATCCGTCCCTAGCCATACTCTGCCTTGTGCTATCTGCTCTACTTGTTCGGTACTCAGTTTTCTTCCGTCCGCCACTCGTTTGCGGAACAGACTGTAGCCCCGGTTTACGTAGGTTTGCAAAGTGGCGATTTCGTCAGTGCTCCAAGGACGGGACAGACCTGCCGATGTATATGCGCTGTTGCGGTTGGTCTTCACCTCGTCATACTTGAAACCGAGCTTCTTGGTCATCAAGTCGCTGAAGTCTGGCAACGCTCCGAAAATGCCGATGCTTCCTGTCAGGGTGGTAGGCTGCGCCATGATGTATCTTGCCCCCATGCTCATGTAGTAGGCACCCGAAGCCGCCATGCCGCCCATGCTTACTACCACTGGCTTTTTCTTGTTGAGTTGGGTCACCGCTCTCCATATTTGTTCGGAAGCGTATGCGTCGCCGCCCCCTGAGTTGATGCGGAGCACGACGGCTTTCACTTCCTGGCTTTCTCCAAGTTTTTCCAAGTCCTTGATGACCTTGGAACTGACAATTTGAGCCTCCCCGCCTATATAGTCTGGGGTGGCCATTCTTACGATGTTGCCTTGGCAGTAGTAAACGGCAATCTCTTCGCCTGTCAAAGGAGTTTCCACGGTGGCGTTCACATCATCGATGCTGGCTTGGTTGATGTCCTGGGCCGACTTGATGCCCAACTGCTTCTTCACGATGTCCTTGATTTCGTCGTAATAGCAGAATCCATCCACCATCTTGCGTGATTTCAACTGCTTGGTGTCCTCGAAGACCATGATGCCGTCGGCATAGTGGTTGAGCGAATCCTTGCTGATGCCGCGACTCTTGCTCACATCGGCCAATACCTGCTGCCAGATGCCGTTGATGTAGCGCGAAACCTG
This sequence comes from Bacteroidaceae bacterium, assembly GCA_963594995.1. Lineage (GTDB taxonomy): Bacteria > Bacteroidota > Bacteroidia > Bacteroidales > Bacteroidaceae > Prevotella. Next base: position 111,945 of record CAVBGK010000009.1, on the reverse strand, counting down.
CTCGCGGTTGGCGTCGCTCATCTTGTCCTCGGTGTACATCTCGGTGAAGCTCTTGTATTTGCCCACTTTCACGACGGTGAAGTGAACGCCAAACTTGGCTGCCACATCCTTTATATATTGTGGTTGTGAAGCGATGCCGTGCCAGTCGATGCTGCCCTCGGGGTTAACATACACCTTGTTGGCTATCGACGAGAGGTAATATCCGCCCTGCGAGTAGGTGTCTCCATAAGAGATAATCCATTTGCCGCTCTTCTTGAAGTCGGCCAGGGCGTTTCGTATTTCTTGCAGTGTCGCATAGTCGCTTTGCAGGATGCCGGTTTCCAGGTAGATGCCTTTCACCTTGTTCTCGCTCTTGGCTTTCTTGATGGCTGAGAGAATGTCGCTCATGCCCATTTGCTTGATTTCGCCGCCTGTCAACTGCCCCAGCCAGTCGTTCTCCGACTTGTCGCTGATTTCGCCTTGCAGTTTGAGCACCATCACCGAGTTGTCTTTCAGCGAAGGTTGGCTGCTGCTGGATACGAGCATGCCCAACAAACAGACTAATGCCAGAACAATCAGGATGATTCCGAAGGCGAAAAGCCCCACGATGGTTGCAGCTACACTCTTGAAAAACTGTTTCATATTACTCTACCGTTATGTTAGTACACATTATTGTTTGCAAAAATAGTAAAAAAGAAACAAATAACAAAGTTATTCGTGCAAAATAACTAAAAATAGGAAAAATATAACGCAGTATTCATCTAAAATGCTTAACTTTGCAATATCAAAGTGAAGATAAGTTGAACTTTTATCTTTGTATTGGGAAAATAAAACTAAAAACAAATAAATTGAAATGAAAAGAATTTTTGCTTTGTCTTTGCTTGTTTGCACTGCATGGACAATGTTTGCGCAATCTACCGCACGTAAGTTTGTTCTGAAGAACAGTGCAGACGGTCAGAGTGAACTCACCTGTTACCTTCCACAGAACCCTAGCGGCCGTGCCGTGGTGGACTGCCCTGGCGGAGGCTATTCTCATCTTGCCATGAGCCACGAGGGATATGATTGGGCGGAGTATTTCAACCGGCAGGGTATCGCCTTCTTCGTTTTGAAGTACCGTATGCCCAAGGGCGACCGAAACATTCCTCTGAGTGATGCCTATCAGGCGATGCGCACGGTGAGAGACAGTGCTGCCCTCTGGCATATCAATCCCAAGGATGTGGGTATCATGGGATTCTCGGCTGGCGGTCATTTGGCCTCGTCGGTCAGCACTCATGCGCCTTATGATGCACGGCCGGACTTCTCCATCCTCTTCTATCCGGTAATCTCGATGAATGAGAAAGAGACGCACAAAGGCTCTTGTGTCAACTTCCTCGGCGAGGAGCGCACGACCAATCCGCAGTTGGTCAAGGAATGGTCCACCGACAAGGCTGTGCGCCGCCATCTCACTCCTCATGCCATTCTCATGATGTCGAACGACGACAGTGCTGTGCCGCCCGTCACCAATGGAGTGGCTTATTATACGGCGATGCACAGGGCTGGTAACGACTGCGAGCTGCATGTTTATCCCAGCGGTGGACATGGATGGGGCTTCCGTTCCACTTTTGCGCATCACGACCAGGTGCTGAACGACTTGACTTCCTGGCTCAATGGGTTCAAGGGGGCCAGGGAGGATGCCATCCGGGTGGCTTGCATCGGCAACTCCATCACAGATGGCTATGGAATCATGAATGCTGACTCCAAGGGTTATCCGGCCTTGCTCCAGAAAAAACTGGGAGACAGCTACGAGGTGAAGAATTTCGGTGTCTCTTCTCGTACGATGATGGATAAGGGAGACATTCCTTATATGAAGGAGATGGCATGGAAGGATGCGCAGGCTTTCAATCCAAACGTCGTCATCATTAAGTTGGGTACCAATGACAGCAAGGTGCATAACTGGAAACTTGGGGCGGAGGAGTATCGTCAGAGCCTGCAAGCGATGATCGACACCCTCAAGGCATTGCCTGCCAATCCTAAGATATATCTCTGCTCACCCATACCGGCTTTTAAGGAAACGTGGACAATCAGTGACAGTGTCATCGTAAATGGTGAGATGCCCATCCTTCAAAAACTTGCCAAGAAGAACAAATGTGGTTTCATCGACCTCCATACCTTATATAATTATAAGGACTTGATGCTCGGTGACGGCATCCATCCGAATGGCAAGGGGGCGGAAAAAATAGCAGATCTTGTTTATATGGTGTTGGTTACGCCCGATGGTGCCCCTAAGGTGAAAGTCCCTAAGGTGAAAGCCCCAAAATGACGAATATTGACCATTTGTCAGTATATGCGTAGAAATGAACGTGCCAAAGTGTCAGTTGCGATGCTTTGGCACGTTTTTCGTATTTGGCGTGGATGTTGAGCGACCAAGTCAAAAGAAGCTTCGGGAGCAAAAACTTAAGTAATAACAATTAAAACATATAGAATCATGAACATTAAACCATTAGCAGACAGAGTGCTGGTACTTCCTGCACCAGCAGAGGAGAAAGTAGGTGGAATCATTATCCCCGACACCGCAAAGGAGAAGCCACAACGTGGAAAGGTAGTTGCGACAGGTAAGGGAACTAAGGATGAAGAGATGATTCTCAAGGAAGGCGATACCGTTCTTTACGGTAAGTATGCAGGTACGGAACTTGAGTTCGACGGTACCAAGTACATGATGATGCGCCAGAGCGACGTGCTCGCTGTGGTAGAGTAGTCTTGAAGGTAAAAAAATAAAAGGGTAAAGGGTTGAAAAAAAACTTTTTGCTGATATTATAAACAGAAACTATAAAAAAGAAATATATCATGGCTAAAGATATTAAATACAATATGGATGCCCGCGACCTCTTGAAGAAGGGTGTCGATCAGTTGGCTAACGCAGTGAAGGTAACTCTCGGTCCTAAGGGTCGCAATGTGGTAATCGAAAAGAAGTTTGGTGCTCCTCAGATTACGAAGGACGGTGTAACAGTTGCCAAGGAAGTGGAATTGGAGGATAAGTTTGAGAACACGGGTGCACAACTTGTTAAGAGCGTGGCCAGCAAGACAGGTGACGATGCCGGCGACGGTACAACTACCGCTACCATCCTTACACAGGCTATCGTGACCGAGGGTTTGAAGAACGTAACCGCTGGTGCCAACCCAATGGACTTGAAGCGTGGTATCGACAAGGCAGTCGCTGCTGTTGTTGATTATATTAAGAATCATGCAGAACAAGTTGATGACAACTACGACAAGATAGAGCAGGTTGCCACTGTTTCTGCTAACAACGATGCTGAGATTGGCAAGCTCTTGGCAGACGCTATGCGCAAGGTTTCTAAGGATGGTGTCATCACTATCGAGGAGAGCAAGAGCCGTGATACCCATATTGAGGTAGTAGAGGGTATGCAGTTCGACCGTGGTTACTTGAGTGGTTACTTCATGACAGACGCAGACAAGATGGAGTGTGTGATGGACAATCCATACATCCTTCTCTATGATAAGAAGATTTCTAACTTGAAGGAGTTCTTGCCAATCCTACAGCCAGCTGTAGAGAGCGGTCGCCCATTGTTGGTTATCGCAGAGGATGTTGACTCTGAGGCTTTGACAACATTGGTTGTTAACCGTCTCCGTCAGGGCTTGAAGATTTGTGCAGTCAAGGCTCCTGGCTTCGGCGATCGTCGCAAGGCTATGTTGGAGGATATCGCTGTGTTGACAGGTGGTGTCGTTATCTCTGAGGAGAAGGGCTTGAAGCTTGAAGAGGCTACGCTTGATATGTTGGGCTCTGCTGACAAGATTACTGTAACTAAGGACAACACGACCATCGTGAACGGCCATGGTGAGAAGACGAATATCCAGGATCGTGTGGCTCAGATTAAGAATGAGATTGAGAACACCAAGTCTTCTTACGACAAGGAGAAACTTCAGGAGCGTTTGGCTAAACTTGCCGGAGGAGTGGCAGTTCTCTATGTTGGTGCCAACTCAGAGGTGGAGATGAAGGAAAAGAAAGACCGTGTTGACGATGCTCTCTGCGCTACTCGTGCCGCTATTGAGGAAGGTATCGTAGCTGGTGGTGGTACTACTTACATCCGTGCGCTTGAAGCATTGAAGGACTTGAAAGGCGAAATTGCCGACGAGACCACGGGTATTCGCATCGTGGAGCGTGCCATCGAGGAACCTCTTCGCCAGATTGTTGCCAACGCTGGTGGCGAAGGCAGCGTAGTTGTAAACAAGGTTCGTGAGGGTGAGGGTGACTTCGGTTACAATGCCCGCAAGGATGTTTACGAGGATATGCGCCAGGCTGGTATTGTTGACCCTGCCAAGGTGGAGCGTGTTGCTTTGGAGAACGCTGCTTCTATCGCAGGTTTGTTCTTGACAACAGAGTGCGTCTTGGTTGACAAACCTGAACCAGCTTCTGCAGCGCCTGCAGCAGCTCCGGGCATGGGTGGTATGATGTAAAATATAGACCACATAAATAATAAGAAGAGGATAGTCTTTCACGGATTGTCCTCTTTTTGTTGTAATCTTATTTCGCTATTTGTAAGTAGAGCGTAAATTTCCACTAAAATTAGGTAAGGAAAAGTAATGCTTCGGAATCGCTACTGGGCGGCTTTGTAAGCTTAGAGTAACAAAATGAGGGTGGTCTTTTGCGGATTATCCTCTTTTTTTTGTTATTTTCGTATATGTTCTTGCAAATTTTTGCAAAATAGTTTGGAAATTATTTTCCTTTTTTGTAATTTTGCAGCGGTTAATATGAGGAAAGTATCGGTCAGTGACCGACAAAGATATTTTTTTTGATTTGTTTTAGTAGATTAGTTTTTAAGTAGTTTGTTTTTTGAAAATCGGTTGTCGTGAGACATCCGATTTTTTTTATGCCTTTTTCTGGGTTGGATGGAAAATAAAGTGCCTTTCGTTTCGCCAACTCAAATATTTGTGTTATCTTTGCCCCATGAATACGAATATTGACTGGAAAAAAGCCTTGGTCTTCCTGGTTGTTACGGGAGGACTGATTTTTATCACGAAGGTGGAGTTGGGAATGGCTACGCTAAATTCTTTCCTGGCTACGCTCGGTATCTTGTTGATTCTTTTGGTGGGTGACAATTTCGCCCAAAAGATTGATGATGAGCGGAAACGACGCAAGCTGGACAGGGACGCCAGGAATCAATAAGCAATACTTAACGTTCAATACTTAACATAGTTGCAATCGTGGAAAAGTTAATCGATTTATACAAGTCTTGGGCGGGTGAGGAGCCGCTTGACGTGGTCAGGCTCGCCGGCCAGGGAAGCAATCGCCAGTATTTCCGCATCTTCAAGCAGGATGGAGGTACTGTGGTCGGTGTCATCGGCACGAGCCGTGACGAAGACCATGCGTTTATTTGCCTGGATAGGCATTTTATGCTGCGGCAACTACCTGTGCCAGAAGTGCTTGCCGTGAGTGAGGATGAATTGCGTTATATACAGGCCGACTTGGGGAATGTGTCTCTCTTCGATGCAGTTCGTGGGGGGCGTGAGGCGGGTGGACGCTATAACCAGAAGGAGAAGGAACTGCTGGTGAAGACTATCCGTGAACTGCCCAACATCCAGGTGCGTGGTGCACGTGGACTGGACTGGAGCAACTGCTATCCACAGCCGGAGTTTGACGTGGACAGCGTTCTCTTCGACCTCAATTACTTCAAGTATTGTTTCTTGAAACCCACCGACTTGGATTTCCATGAGCTTAAGCTCGAAGCCAACTTCCGCCTTTTTGCCAAGGACTTGACTTCCGAACCGATGGATTGCTTTTTGTATCGTGATTTCCAGGCTCGCAACATAATGCTTGATAAAAATGGGAATCCGTACTTTATTGATTTCCAAGGTGGGCGCAAGGGTCCTTTTTATTATGATTTGGCCTCTTTCCTTTGGCAAGCGTCCGCCAAGTATTCGTTCAAACTCCGTCGTGAGTTGGTATGGGAGTACTACCAGTCGCTCAAGAATTATACCGAGGTGCCGTCGGTACGGCATTTTGTCAATCGACTGAGCATCTTCGTGCTGTTCCGCACTTTGCAGGTCTTGGGAGCATACGGATTCCGTGGCTATTTCGAGCGCAAGAAGCATTTCCTGGACAGCATACCGCCTGCCATCCAAAACTTGCGTGACCTGCTGAAGATGGGAGAGAAGGTGTTCCCATATCCTTATATGATGGATATGCTGAGAAGGCTGACCGAGCTGCCGCAGTTTAAGCGTGTGGAGAGTGTGGCGCTGAACCGTGCCGATGGATACAAGACCGCAGACAACAATATCTACCATGCTCATCCCCAAGACGGACCAGCCACATTCTCCAAGTATGACGGCAATGGACCTTTGGTGGTAAGGGTATATAGCTTCTCCTTCAAGAAAGGTATTCCGGAAGACCCGTCGGGCAATGGTGGAGGTTATGTCTTCGACTGTCGCAGTACGCACAATCCAGGGCGGTATGAGCCATATAAGAAGCTGACGGGCTTGGACGAGCCTGTTGTCCGGTTTTTGGAGGATGACGGCGAGATACTCATTTTCTTGGAAAGTGTGTATAGGCTTGCCGACCATCATGTGAACCGTTACATCCAGAGAGGTTTTACCTCGCTGATGTTCTGCTTCGGATGTACGGGTGGGCAGCATCGCAGTGTGTATTCGGCGCAACATTTGGCGGAGCACATCCACGAGAAGTTTGGTGTGGAAGTGCAGATCTGTCATCGTGAACAGAAGATAGAGCAGGTCTTGCCAGCAAAGCAATAATAATTGACGTGCAAATTTGGCTATCTCATAAAAAGTTAGTAAATTTGCACGCACATTAATAGGTAGCAATGATGCAAGCAATGATATTCGCAGCAGGTTTGGGCACCCGCCTGAAGCCTCTTACCGACCGAATTCCCAAGGCATTGGTAAGGGTAGGGGGAGAACCTTTGCTCAAACGGGTCATCTTTCAGTTGAAAGATGCAGGTTTCACTCGCATTGTAGTGAACGTCCACCATTTCTCCAGTCAAATCATCGACTATCTCCGGGATAACGGAAACTTCGGCCTGGACATCTGCATCAGCGATGAGAGTGACCAACTCTTAGAGACTGGTGGAGGCATCAAGAAAGCCTATTCTCTCTTCGATCCATCCGTTCCTATCCTTATCCATAATGTCGATATTCTGAGCAATGTCGATTTGCGTAAGTTCTATCAGATGGAGAGCAAGGACTTGCAAACAGGAAATATGGCTCCTGCCGCCCGGCAACCCCTTGCCGCTCGCCTCTTGGTAAGCTCACGAAAGACCAAACGTTACCTCCTCTTCGATGACATGATGAGACTAGTGGGGTGGACCAACATTGAGACAGGAGAAGTAAAAAGTCCATACGAGCATCTCAACCCTAAGGAATGCAAGATGTACGCCTTCTCCGGCATACACATGGTGGCACCTTCGATCTTTCCATTGATGGACGATGAGCCTGATAAGTTCCCCATCATGGACTTTTACCTGAAGCATTGTGACAAGGTTCGTATCGAGGGCTATGTGAAGGAAGACTTGATGCTGATGGATGTCGGCAAGCAAGAAACGCTTCGGGAGGCGGAGGAGTTCCTTTTAAAGGTAAAAGGGTAAAAAGGAAAAAGAAAAGTTGGGCGTTGGCTTAACTCCTTTGAATCTTCAGAAAAGAACTTTATAAACTATAAAATACAGTCAAAATGCAACAGAAGATTATTATTTTGGATTTCGGTTCGCAGACGACACAGTTGATAGGTCGTCGTGTACGTGAGCTTGATACCTTCTGCGAGATTATGCCTTACAACAAGTTTCCGAAGGATGATGACTCCGTGATAGGTGTCATCTTGAGCGGCAGTCCTTACTCCGTTCATGACCCGGAGGCTTTTAAGGTGGATTTGGACCAGTTCATCGGCCGTATCCCAGTGCTCGGCATCTGTTATGGCGCCCAGTATCTCTCTTACGCACAGGGCGGAAAGGTGGAGGCTGCCGACAGCCGTGAATATGGGCGTGCCAACTTGGAGCACTTCGACAAGGAGAATCCTTTGTTCAAGGGATTCGTGGATAACTCGCAGGTGTGGATGAGCCATGGCGACACCATTACGGCAATCCCTGAGGATTACAAGTGCATCGCTTCCACTGCCAACGTGAAGTATGCCGCTTATGCTTCCACCAAGCAACCGGTTTGGGCTGTACAGTTCCATCCGGAGGTGTTCCATTCCTTGCAGGGTACGCAACTGTTGAAGAACTTTGTGGTTGACATCTGTGGTAGCAAACAGAACTGGAGCGCAGACTCGTTTGTGGAGACTACCGTGGCAGAGCTGAAGGCGCAGTTGGGCGATGACAAGGTCATCCTCGGTCTCTCAGGCGGTGTCGATTCCAGTGTGGCAGCCGTTCTCTTGAACAAGGCTATCGGTTCCAACCTCACCTGTATCTTCGTTGATCATGGTATGCTTCGCAAGAACGAGTTTCGTGACGTGATGGAAGATTACAAGTGCTTGGGCTTGAACGTGATTGGTGTGGATGCTTCTGAAAAATTCTTTACCGACTTGGTAGGCGTTACCGACCCGGAGCAAAAACGCAAGATCATCGGCCGCGACTTCGTGGAGGTGTTCAATGCAGAGGCTAAGAAGCAGACGGGGGCCAAGTGGCTTGCCCAGGGCACTATCTATCCCGACCGTATCGAGAGCTTGAATATCACGGGCAAGGTTATCAAGAGCCACCACAACGTGGGCGGACTTCCCAAGGAGATGAACCTCCAGTTGTGCGAGCCTTTGAAATGGCTGTTCAAGGATGAAGTGCGCCGCGTGGGTCGTTCCATGGGTATGCCGGAGCACTTGATTACCCGACATCCGTTCCCTGGCCCCGGTCTGGCAGTCCGTATCTTGGGCGACATCACGCCCGAGAAGGTGCGTATCCTCCAGGATGCCGATGACATCTATATCCGTGGCTTGCGTGAGTACAAGGTAAAGTTGAGCGGCGAGGAGGCGCGTCGTGTCTTGGCTGCCGGTGTTCCAGCCGATATGCAGAATGGGGAGATTGAGGTTTCGCTCTATGACCAGATTTGGCAGGCTGGCACCGTACTCCTATCCACCGTACGCTCTGTGGGCGTGATGGGTGACGAGCGTACATACGAGCATCCCGTGGCTCTCCGTGCCGTGACCAGTACCGACGCAATGACAGCCGACTGGGCGCATCTTCCATACGACTTCATGGCGAAGGTTAGCAATGAAATCATCAACAAGGTGAAAGGTGTGAACCGTGTTTGCTACGACATCTCTTCAAAACCACCTTCAACCATCGAGTGGGAGTAATTCCCATTATATATAATAAGGTTTAGAATCCCTTCTTCGACAAGCTTGGCTAGGTCGGAGAAGGGATTTTAGGTTTATGTGGTTTTTAATGCGATGTATTTTCCTCTTTTATTTGGCTATCACAAAGAAATGTAGTACTTTTGCGGATATGGTAGAATTGACGGCTGAACAACGTAGCAGAATCATGGCTTCGATTCATTCCAGGAACACGAAACCTGAGCTGATGGTGAGGAGATACCTCTTCGCTAGCGGCTTCCGTTTTCGGGTTAACTATCCTCGCTTGCCGGGCACGCCCGACATCGTGCTGCGTAAGTATCACACGTGCATTTTTGTGAACGGTTGCTTTTGGCATGGGCACGAGGATTGCGGCAAGTATCGTTTGCCCAAGACCAACGTGGAGTTCTGGGGGCGTAAGATAGCACGCAACAAGGAGCGCGACCTGGAGGTTCAGCATCAGTTGGCGAGGATGGGGTGGCACGTGATGACTATCTGGGAATGTCAGCTAGATACCAAGGAGAAACGTGAGCGTACGCTGATGGGGATAGAATACACCCTCAACCATATTTTCTTGCTCGACCATTCTGAATCTCATGCATCGGCGGCCGTGAAGCCTTACCAATTGCCAGAGGAGGATGCCAGTGTCGCCACTATGGTGGCTGAGGATTGAATTCCCCTGCTCCCCCCGTATTTGCCAAGCCCGAATGGTCTGCTTTATTCCACAATATGTTGCCCAACGACATATCCGGTGGTCCAGGCGGCTTGTAAGTTGAATCCCCCAGTGATGGCATCGATGTCAAGCACCTCGCCAGCAAAGAAAAGGTGAGGGCAAACCTTGCTCTCCAAGGTATGTAGGTTGATATTGGTGAGGCTCACTCCGCCGCATGTGACAAACTCTTCCTTGAAGGCACCCTTGCCATTCACTTGATACAGGTCGTTGGTAAGCGTCTCTATCAAGAGGTTGATTCCTTTCTTTCCCAGCTCCACCCATTTCTTTTCTGGCTTATATCCCATCTTCTGGATGATGTAGAGCCAGAGTCGGGAAGGGAGGTCGTAGGGACGGATGCTTGTCAACTGCTTCTGGGGGTTGGTAGAGATGATGCCGCGGATGTTTTCTTCCACGAGCGAGTGGTTGCTCTCATGTATCCAGTTGACTGCCACCTTGATTTGGTAGTTGTTCTCGTGAAGATGTCTGGCTGCATGTGAGGAGAGTTTCAATACAGCAGGACCGCTCATGCCCCAATGGGTGATGAGGAGCGGGCCTTCTGCCTTCAGCTTGGTGCCCGGGATGGAAGTGAAAACAGAATCTACAACCGTTCCCATCAAATCCCGAAAAGCCCTGTCGGTGATGTTGAAGGTGAAAAGAGAAGGGATGGGTAACTCTATCGTGTGCCCTAGGTCGGACAAGTGCTTGAAACTCTCGATACGAGGATGACCGCCTGTGGTAATCGCCACCCGGTCGAAAGCCAACTGCTTGCCATCCTTGAAACCCAACAATAATTTAGAATCCTCCAGCTCCGTTATCCCTGTCAGGCAATGGTTGCACTGAATCTTCACCCCGAGCCGTTTGGCTGTATTCGCCAGACAGTCGATGATGCTATGCGAGTCTTGTGACTGCGGAAACACGCATTGGTCTTCTTGTGTAACCAATGGCACACCGTTCTCCTCGAACCATTCGTAGGCATGATGGTGGTCGAAACACCTGAAGAGGCGCTTCATCAATTTGTATCCGCGGGGATAAGCCTGCTTGAGGTCGGAAATCTCACAGAAGGAGTTGGTGAGATTACATCTTCCTCCTCCCGTGATTTCTACCTTGGCGAGCACCTTCTGCTGTTTTTCAAAGATAGTGATGTCGGCATGAGGCTGCTTGCGCTTGGCGGCGATGGCAGCAAAGAAGCCGGCTGCGCCTCCGCCGATGATGGCAATATGTAGTGTTTGTGTCATGTCGCTTTTCCTTCTTCGTTATCTTTAGAATAAACTTATATTACATCTTTTCATCGCCATATAACTCCTTCCACCAGGAACTATCATCCTGCAACCACTTGGCAAACCAGGCGAAGATAGTGTCTTGCCACTTCAGGCGCTTCTCGAAGTCGATGATGTGGTGGTCTTGGCCATCTACAAGCACCATGGCCGTAGGACGTCCCAGTAGTTTCAAAGCAGTATAGAGCTGGATGCTCTCGCCAACAGGCACATTGTTGTCGGCAGTGCCATGCAGGAAAAGCAAGGGGGTATGAATCTTGTCGGCATTGTAGAGCGGACTCTGGTCCACATAGAGGTGCTTGTTGGTCCAAGGATATTCGTTCGCCATCGATACCTCACTGTAACTATAGCCCCAATAACCTTCCCCCCAATAGCTGGTGTGGTCGCTGATGCCAGCATGCGAGATAGCGGCTGCAAACAGGTCTGTTTTCGTCTGGAGATACTGGGTCATGAAACCACCATAACTAGCGCCGATGCAACCAATCTTCTTGCGATTCACAAAGTTGTGTTCATTGCAAAATGCCTGTGTGCTGGCGATGATGTCTTCTGCCACGCCTTCGCCTGCGGTATCGACATGACGGGCGGAGAATTTCTGACCGAAACCAGTAGCTCCGCTAGGATTGATGATGAGTACGACATAGCCCATGGCCGCATATACATGTTGGGGATAGCGACTTTGGAAAGTACGGCTGGTCGGACTGCAACCGCCATAGTAGTTGACCACCATAGGGTATTGTTTGCTGGCATCGAAATGAGGAGGCAGGTAATAACGGCAGCAGAGGGTGTCTCCATGGGAGTTGACATAGTTCCATGCCTTACATTCTCCTAGTTCTATGTTCTTGAGCTCTCGTGCGCTGAGGTCATCTACCAATAATGCCTTCTGTGCTTTCGTGTTCATCTTGTAGAGCCGGTCGGCATTGGAGGCACTCTGTCCCGAGAAAGTCATCTCTTTGGCAGAAGAAGCCAAAGAGAAGCTCTTGATATATTCCTCAGGGGTTTTCAGAAGTGTGAATTTTCCAGTTCTGGGGTTGAGTTGGAAAAGATGCTGGCAATCTTTGTCTTCTGCAAGGAAGTAGATGTTGCCATCTGCCTTGCTCCACTCCACGCCCCCTACGTTAGGGGCGAAATCCTTGGTCAGGGGACTGACCTTTTTGTCGGCAATGGACAGCAGGTACAATTGTGTGTCTATCATGCTTGGAGTCTGACCCTCATCAACATTCTTGCCAATACCACCGAACGCTTCGGGAGACCCCGTCAGTAGTATGGATTTGTCGTCGGGGGAAAACTGTGCTCCACTGATAAATTCACCTTTCTCTATCAGAGTTTCCACTTGCAAAGTGTTGAGGTCAAGGCGGTAAAAAGACGTTAGGGTTGTCGGGCGTCTGGTCAGACGTTCTTCGCCCTTGCTTATGAGCAGATAGCGTGAGTCTGACGAAATGTCTTCAAGTTGGGTGTTGTGGTAACCGAATGTGACAGGTTGCAAAATGCCAGTTGACAAGTCGTACTTGGCCAGTGAGTTGCGATTGCGCCATCCTGGTTGACGATCGTCTGGTGACTTGATGTCATATACCTGCGCGTCTTTCTTCCTTCCTTCTGTGGTGAGGAAGTAAATCAATGTCTTCTCGTTGGGAGTAAATACGAAATAACCTTCCGGAATCGATTCTGCCAAGACTTCTCGCTCCATGTTCAACGGATTGATGGCCATCAGCCGGTGCTCCTCGGTGTAGTACATCTTGTTGGTGCGTGGCATCCATTCCACGTTTTCTTGGAGGGTGGCCACCACCTTGCCGCTTTGGTAGTTTCTCACCTCATTTGTGTTGTGGCTCATGCCCTTGTGGTCAATCCAATTTTTGCGGACAATCATAAACTTGCCGTTTGGCGAAAGGGAGACGCTGGGGTAGGTAGCAGTGCAGATGGCATCATAAATGTTCAATGTTCGTTTGGTGGAGGCGGAAGGCTCCCCGATAGTGACAGACTTGCCTTCTTCTGTTATGACATGAACCTTTGCGGTTTGCTTCTTTCCGTCTTCTGCAGTCGTCAGATATTTGATGACTACAGTGTGGGTGGATGGCAACAGGGTGAATTCTGCCTTGCCTCCAATGGAATTCACTTGCTCGCCATCCACAAAGAGACGGTATTGTGGCAAGCCTTCTATGGCAATGGTTACCTTGGTTCTGGACGTGTTGTCAATGGTGAATGAAGCCAAGTGTAAGGCGTAGGCTTGTGTCTCCACGTCTGATAGATCGGTAATTTCCTGACCTTGCTGTAATGTATTGAAAGACATAGGGGAATCGAGCAACTTCTCCATTGAGAAAGGTTCGCCCTTGATGTTTATGCTGTCTGTCATCCATGGCTTGGTTACGGCATACGGACCTGCATATTTGAATTTCTGCACATCTATATTTTCCGCTTGGATGTGGAGTGAGGCGCAGAGGGCAGCGCATAGCGACCATGCAATGAAACCCTTGTGTTTCTTTGGTTGTATTTTGCTTTTCATCATGATCAAGTCAAAATTAGTGTATGAAAATCCCCTTCGCTTTCCTTTCTGGAGGTGAAGGGGACGTTGGCAATCTAAGTTGCTTATTGTTTGTTCTTCAACAAGTCGCGGATTTCCATCAAGAGTTTCTCTTCGTTGGAAGGCTCTGGAGCAGGCTTGGGAGCTTCTTCCTCAACCTTTTTCTTGTTGGCAAACTTGTTGACCACCTTAATGAGCATGAAGATGCAGAAAGCCACAATGAGGAAATCGAGGCAAGTCTGGAGAAAATTGCCGTAGTTGATGGTGGCAGCCTTCAATTCTTCTCCTGCAACATTGACAGTAGGCAGGGTAACTTTGAGATCGGAGAAGTTGACTCCGCCGATGAGCCAACCAATGGGAGGCATGATGACATCATCGACCACAGAACTGACAATCTTGCCAAAGGCACCACCAATGATGACACCGACCGCCATATCGAGCACATTGCCACGCATGGCGAATTCCTTGAATTCATTCAAAAATTTACTCATACTTTTACTTTTTATGTTATGTTTTTTGTTCTTGCTTATATATAATAAGGTGTAGCGTGCTTTCTGTTGGCAGCCAACCGATTTGTCACTCCAGAAGTCTTGTTTTTAAGAATTCTATTTTGCAATATGGGGTTGTCAGTCTCGCATGTTTGGTGCAGAAAACCTAGCGATATTAAATGTCTGCTATTCTTTTTTAACTTATTTAATACTCAAATCGTGTGCAAAGTTAGAAAAAAATTAGTAACTTTGCGCTCGAAAAAGAGAAAAAATGCTTCGCGGCGTTGATTTTTGAATGTTTCAGCAGTCAGACTTCGCTCGAAAGCTATGGAAAGAATTATTTTTAACTTTAATTTAAATATTAAACAAAATGACAAAAGTTGCTATTAACGGTTTCGGCCGTATTGGTCGTCTGGCTTTCCGTCAGATGTTTGAGGCAGAGGGTTATGAGGTAGTTGCAATCAACGACCTTACATCTCCAAAAATGTTGGCTCACCTTCTCAAGTATGATACAGCACAGGGTGGCTTCGCTGGCAAGTACGGCGAGGGCAAGCACACTGTAGAGGCAACAGAGGACTCTATCATCGTTGATGGTAAGGAGATTAAAATCTCTGCTGAAAAGGACGCTGTAAATTGTCCTTGGGCAGCAAACAACGTTGACGTTGTTCTCGAGTGCACAGGCTTCTACACAAGCAAGGAGAAGGCTTCTGCACACATCAAGGCCGGTGCTAAGAAGGTAGTTATCTCTGCTCCTGCAGGCAATGATCTTCCTACAATCGTTTACAATACAAACCACAAGACTTTGACTCCAGCTGATACAATCATCTCTGCTGCTTCTTGTACAACAAACTGCTTGGCTCCTATGGCTGACGCTTTGAACAAGTTCGCTGCTATCCAGTCTGGTATCATGTCAACAATTCACGCTTACACTGGTGACCAGATGATTCTCGACGGTCCACAGCGCAAGGGTGACCTCCGCCGTTCACGTGCAGGTGCTCAGAACATCGTTCCTAACTCAACAGGTGCAGCCAAGGCTATCGGTCTTGTAATCCCTGAGTTGAACGGTAAGTTGATTGGTTCTGCACAGCGCGTTCCTACACCAACAGGTTCTACAACTATCTTGGTTGCTGTTGTTAAGGGCAAGGACGTAACTGTTGAGGGCATCAACGCTGCCATGAAGGCTGCTTCTACAGAGAGCTTCGGCTACAACGAGGATCAGATCGTTTCTTCTGACATCATCGGTATGAAGTATGGTTCACTCTTCGACGCTACTCAGACAATGGTTAGCAAGATCGACGATGACACATATCAGGTACAGGTTGTTTCTTGGTACGACAATGAGAACTCTTATACTTCTCAGATGGTTCGTACTATCAAGTACCTCGCTGAGTTGAAGTAATACCGCTGAAGTGTTTTACGACAATATACATGGGCCTGGCATTGCAAGATGCCAGGCTTTTTTGTAAAATAGCATGAAGTTAGTCTATTTCTTGCTTTCTTTTTCTATATTTATGTTATCTTTGTTTGCCTGTATCGGAAAAATTTGTATCTTTGTGGCATGAAACATACGATGATAACCATATTGGGTCCTACGGCCAGTGGAAAGACCAGTCTTGCGGCAGCTCTAGCTGCCTGTATCAACAGTATGGATGCCGCCTCTTGGGGCGGAGCTACCCATGGTGCGGAGATTATCAGTGCAGATAGTCGCCAAGTTTATCGTGGTATGGACATTGGCACGGGAAAGGACTTGGCCGACTATACGGTCGGAGGCAAGTTGATACCCTATCATCTGATAGATATTCGTGATGCAGGGACGAAGTACAACCTTTTCGAATATCAGCAAGATTTCTTCGATGCCTACCACAATATAACGGCTAGGGGAGTCTTGCCTATCCTCTGTGGAGGCACGGGGTTGTATATCGAGTCGGTGCTAAAAGGTTACCATCTGTCTCCCGTTCCGCAAAATCCGGTTTTAAGGGCGGAGTTGGAACATAAAAGCCTGGAAGAACTGACGGTGATGCTACAGGACTTGAAGATCCGGACGGGGGGCAATATGCACAATCGTTCCGATGTGGATACCGTACAACGAGCCATCCGTGCCATCGAGATAGAATCTTACAACTTGGAGCATCCGGTGTCTGAACGTGAAATACCGGCGGTGGACTCTTTGGTTATTGGAGTATCAATAGACCGTGAGGCGCGCCGTGAGAAGATAACTCGGCGGCTGAAACAACGTATTCATGAAGGGATGATTGACGAAATCAAGGGACTGCTTGACAGAGGAGTTCCAGCGGAGAACCTCATCTATTATGGGTTGGAATACAAGTATGTCACCGAATATGTGGTGGGGAAGACCACATACGAGGAGATGTTACGTGGACTTGAGATAGCCATTCATCAGTTTGCCAAGCGGCAAATGACATGGTTCCGTGGGATGGAGCGGAGAGGGACTGCCATTCACTGGGTGGATGCCTTGCTCCCGATGGAAGATAAGGTGGAGAAAATTTTGGAGTTCATGAAGAGATAGGTCTTTCAGGCAGATATTTAATCAATGATAGATTGGCGTATGGCAGTAAGTGAAAATAAATGGGGGTTGCTCTATTGCCCGAGAGGGGGATGGGGAAATGGTAAACGTTGGGCCATGATTGAGAAGGTCTTGCGCCAAAACCAAGTTTGCTATGATTTGGTGCAGAGCGAGAATCAAAAGAGCGTGGAACGTTTGGTAAAGATGTTCATCAACAATGGCTATAAGACGATAGTCATTGTGGGCGGTGATTCTGCTTTGAATGATGCGGTCAACTGTTTGATGCAGGTTGATAAAGGTGTGCGCGACCAAATTGTGTTGGGTGTCATACCTAATGGCTTGATGAATGACTTTGCACATTTCTGGGGCTTTGACGACGGCGAGTGTAGTCAAACGGTTAAGTGGCTCTTGAAAAGACGTGTCAGGAAGATAGACTTGGGATGTGTCCGATACACCAATGAGAAAGGGGAGAAGTGTCATCGGTATTTTCTGAATTGTGTCAATATTGGGTTGATAGCTTCCATTATGAACTTGCGCCGCAAAACTCGCCATTTCTTCGGGTCACGCACACTCTCTTTCTTGTTTTCCTTCATTCTGATGATATTTCAACGGTTGGACTATAAGATGAATATCAAGATTAATTCTGAGGTAATCAAGCGTAAGGTGATGACGGTGTGCGTGGGAAATGCCTTTGGGTATGGTCAGACTCCCAATGGTGTGCCTTACAATGGATTGCTGGATGTATCTGTGGTTTACCATCCCCAGATGACCCAATTGTTTGAGGGGATTTATCTTTTTGTAAGGGGGAAGTTCTTGAACCACAAGAGCGTTCATCCTTATCGTACGCGTAATGTGGAAGTAAACGAAGCCCCACATGCCTTGATAGGAATTGACGGTCGGTTGATGAAAAAGCCAGTCGGCCCCTATCAGATAACGGTTGAGCAGGAAGTCATCAACTTTTTGATACCAGATTAAGGATGTAGTGAATCTGTCTGGAGGAGGGATGAAAAATGCCGGAAAGAGATTCTAGCCCATGGCAGAAATCTTTTTGAGTTCATCTTCCTTGAGGATTCTTATTTTCTTTCCGTCTAGCAGTATCAACTTCTCGGAGGCGAATGCCGAAAGCGTGCGGATGGCGTTGCTGGTGGTCATGTTAGAGAGGTCGGCTAGGTCTTCGCGGCTCATGCTGATGTCGAGAGTCATACCGTCGCTCTCCATTCCGTATGAGTCTTTCAGGAAAAGGAGCGACTCGGCGAGTCTTCCCCTTACATGTTTTTGGGTTAGGTTGACCGTTCTGTCATCCGACTTACCGATTTCATAACAGAGATACTTGATGAAGAAAAGGCTCACATGGAAGTTCTGTTCCATCAACTTGACAAGAATTTCGATGGGAAATGAGACAATGGTGCAGTCTTCCATGGCCATGGCGGAGGTACGATAGCTCTCGCTAGCAAAGTAGGCACGGTAAGCGAAGAATTCGTCAGGCTTGATGACACGAATGATTTGGTTTTTACCGCCGATGCCTTCCTTGAAGACTTTGACCTTTCCTTGGCTGAGACACATGATGCGTGTAGGAGTCTCCAAGTTCTTATATATGATTTCATTTTTCTTGAGCATTCTGATGTCAAGATGCTTCAGAAGCAAGTCGTGCTGCCTGGGAGTCAATACACCCCAAAGCGCAGAGATGTTCTGTGCAGCTTTTTCTTTTGAAATGTGATTCAAGTTTTCCATTTATCCTAATCATTCGTTTTACCTAACTGCTTGCAAAAGTACAGAAATAAATCCGAATAATTAAATATTTTGACGAAAAATATATTATATAACATAAAATCGCAGAATTTTGTTAAATTCTCTGCCTAAAACTTTGCAGAATCATTTATTTTGCTTACCTTTGAAAGCATATAACTGAAATCAATAAAAATAAAAACCTTAATATAGATCTATGAGTTATCTAAAATTCGAAAAGGCCCTGATGACCAACCTACAGGAGTCATTACCGAAGGAGTTGCTTAGAACCAACCGCTCGGGTGCTTATTCGTGCTCTACGATTGTCGATTGTAATACTCGAAAGTATCACGGTCTGCTGGTTGTTCCCGTCCCAGAATTGGATGACGAGAACCATGTACTGTTGAGTTCTCTTGATGCTACAGTTGTTCAGCATGGTGCTGAGTTCAATCTGGGTCTGCACAAGTACCAAGGCAACAACTACAGTCCGATGGGGCACAAGTACATCCGTGAGTTTGATTGCGATAAGGTGCCCACCACACTTTACCGTGTGGGCGGAGTCATTCTCAAAAAGGAGGTTGTTTTCCAACATTATGAAGACCGCATTCTGATTCGTTACACCATGGAGGATTGCCATTCGGCTACCAAGTTGAGATTCCGTCCTTTCTTGGCATTCCGCAGTGTTCGACAGTTTACGCATGAGAACAGTACCGCTTCCCGTGAGTTTTCCTTGGTTGACAATGGTATCAAGACTTGTATGTATGCAGGTTATCCAGACCTCTATATGCAGTTCTCCAAGAAGAATGAGTTCATTTTCAATCCCGATTGGTATCGGGGAGTGGAGTATCCCAAGGAACAGGAGCGTGGCTATGCTTCCAATGAGGACCTCTATGTGCCAGGTTATTTTGAGATGGACATCAAGAAGGGCGAAAGTGTAGTCTTTGCTGCTTCCACCTCCGAGATAAAGACAAGTGGCTTGAAGAACCTGTTCGACAAGGAGGTGGATGAACGTGCACCGCGTGACAACTTCTTCCATTGCCTGGTCAACGCCGCTCATCAGTTCCATCGTCGTGAGAAGAATGATGACCGCTACATCTTGGCAGGTTATCCTTGGTTTAAGTGTCGTGCCCGTGACACTTTCATTTCTTTGCCAGGCTTGACGCTTTCCATAGAGGAAGGTGCTTACTTCGAGTTGGTGATGCAAACGGCGATGAAGGGTTACTATGAGTTTATGGAAGGTAACCCGATCTCCGTGCACATCGCAGAAATCGAGCAACCAGATGTTCCCCTTTGGGCTATCTGGGCTTTGCAACAGTATGCCAAGGAAACGAGCAAAGAGGAGTGCTTGAAGAAATATGGTAAGTTTATCCGTAATATCCTGCAATTTATAGAAGGAAACCACCACCCGAATCTAGAACTACATTCTAACGGACTCTTATATACGAATGGTAAGGACAAGGCGGTTACTTGGATGAACTCTACGGCCAATGGACATCCCGTTGTGCCTCGTAGTGGATATATCGTTGAGTTTAATGCCTTGTGGTACAATGCCCTTTGTTTCGGTGCCGCCCTGGCAGAACTTGACGGCAAGGCTGACCAGCAGCAACGGCTCTTGGAACTCGCCGAGAAAACCAAGCAGTCGTTCCTTGATACCTTCCTCAATGAGTATGGGTATCTCTACGATTACGTGGATGGTAACATGATAGACTGGAGTGTTCGTCCGAACATGATCTTCCCGGTAGCCTTCGACTATTCTCCTCTTTCTCAAGACCAGAAGAAGAAGGTACTTGACATCTGTACCCGTGAGCTTCTGACACCTAAGGGACTGCGTTCGCTATCTCCCAAGAGTGGCGGTTACAATCCGATTTATGTAGGTCCTCAGACGCAGCGTGATTATGCTTATCACCAGGGTACGGCATGGCCTTGGTTGGGTGGCTTCTATATGGAGGCGAGCTTGAAACTTTATCGCCGTACACGCTTGAGCTTCCTGGAACGTCAGATGGTAGGATATGAAGATGAGATGTCATACCATTGCCTCGGCACCATCAGCGAACTTTTCGATGGAAACCCACCGTTCGCAGGACGTGGTGCGACATCTTTTGCGATGAATGTCGCGGAGATTCTACGTGCGCTCGAACTACTGGAAAAGTATCAATATTAATAAGGAGGACTGCTATATGAAAGTTTTAATGTTTGGATGGGAGTATCCTCCTCACGTGTTTGGTGGCTTGGCTACTGCTAACTTTGGTATTTCTCAGGGCTTGCATGCCCAGGGGGACGTTGAAATAACCTTGTGCTTGCCTCATCCCTTTGGGGACGAAGACCGCAGTGCTGCCAAGATTGTGGGAATGAATTGCGTGCCTATCGCTTGGCGCGATGTCAACCACGACTATGTGCAGCAGCGCATCGGTAACATCATGAGTCCTGATGACTATTTCCGTTATCGTGACCACATCTACGCCGACTTCAACTATATGAATGTGAACGATCTCGGGTGTATGGATTTCGCGGGGGGATATCCTTCCAACTTGCATGATGAAATCAACAATTATTCCATCATTGCCGGTGTCGTGGCACGTACGGACGAATTTGATATTATCCATGCCCACGACTGGTTGACTTTCCCTGCTGGCATCCATGCCAAGAGGATAAGCGGCAAACCTTTGTGCATCCACGTGCATGCCACCGACTTTGACCGTAGTCGTGGAAAGGTGAACCCTACCGTCTATGCAATCGAGAAAGATGGTATGGACAATGCAGACTGTATCATGTGTGTGTCGGAGTTGACACGTCAGACGGTTATCAACCAGTATCATCAAGATCCTCGCAAGTGCTTTGCTATGCACAATGCCGTTTATCCGCTGAGACAAGAGTTGCAGGACATTCCACGCCCAGACCATAAGGGTAAGGAGAAGGTGGTTACGTTCCTTGGTCGTCTGACCATGCAGAAGGGACCGGAGTATTTTGTGGAGGCTGCCAACATGGTGTTGCACCGTTCTCGTAATGTGCGTTTCTGTATGGCTGGTTCTGGCGACATGATGGACCAGATGATTTATCTGGCAGCAGAAAGAGGCATTGCCGACCGGTTCCACTTCCCCGGGTTCATGCGTGGCAAACAGGTATATGAGTGCCTGAAGGACTCTGATGTCTATGTGATGCCGTCCGTGAGCGAGCCTTTTGGCATCTCTCCTTTGGAGGCGATGCAATGCGGTACCCCGACGATTATCTCCAAGCAGAGTGGATGCGGTGAAATCTTGACCAACTGTATCAAGGTTGATTACTGGGACATTCATGCTTTGGCCGACGCCATCTATGGCATTTGCCACAACGAAAGTCTCTTCGACTACTTGTCTGTGGAGGGTAAGAAAGAGGTTGACCAAATCACCTGGGAGAAAGTGGGAGCCCGTATCAAGGACTTGTACCTCAAGACGCTAGGGTGGAAGTAAAGGCAATTAGTAATTTACAGTTAATAATTAATAGTTATGAAAACAATTTGTTTATATTTCGAGATACATCAGATAACCCACCTGAAACGCTATCGTTTCTTTGACATCGGTACTGACCATTATTATTATGATGATTACGAGAACGAGCGTTCCATCAGCGAAATCGCCGAGAAATCATATATGCCGGCTCTCAGCGCATTGCTGGAGATGATTAATAACAGTGGCAAATACTTCAAGGTAGCTTTCTCTCTATCTGGTGTGGGGATGGAACAGTTGGAGATGCATGCTCCACAGGTGTTGGAGAAGTTGCAGGACTTGAATGCGACGGGTTGCGTTGAGTTCTTGGCAGAGCCTTATTCACATGGTCTCGCTTCTCTCGTCAATGAGGAAAGTTTTGCCAAGGAGGTGGAGCGTCAGGCTATCAAGATTCAGGAGTATTTTGGCAAGAAACCTACCGTGCTCCGTAATTCTTCGCTTATCTACAGTGATGACATCGGTATGCAGGCTGCACAGATGGGTTTTGAGGGTATGCTCACAGAGGGTGCGAAGCATGTGTTGGGATGGAAGTCTCCCCACTATGTATATCATTGCCCATTGGCTCCGAACTTGAAGCTTTTGTTGCGTGACGTACGTTTGAGTGATGATATATCCTTGCGTTTCAACAATAGCAGTTGGGACCAATATCCTCTCTTCGCAGATACTTACATCAATGAGATAGCTGCCTTCCCACAGGAAGAGCAGATTATCAATATCTTTATGGAACTGTCTGCTCTAGGTATCGCACAACCATTGTCCAGCAATATCCTGGAGTTCTTCAAGGCTTTGCCTGAGTGTGCTCGCCAAAAGGGTATCACCTTCTCTACGCCAT
This sequence comes from Bacteroidaceae bacterium, assembly GCA_963594995.1. GTDB lineage: Bacteria > Bacteroidota > Bacteroidia > Bacteroidales > Bacteroidaceae > Prevotella. The sequence continues at coordinate 89,134 of CAVBGK010000009.1, read as the reverse complement.
CTGAGATTTGTAAGAAGATGAAGTCTGTAGGTGAGTTGAACGTTCCCGACACGTTGAGCTGGGTAGATGAAGAGCGTGATGTCAGCACATGGCTTGGTAATCCTATGCAGCGTGAAGCTTTCAACAAGCTCTATAGTGTCGCTGACCGTGTGCGTATCGCCAACGATCCTCGAATCAATCAGGATTGGGACTATCTGCAGGCAAGCAACAACTTCCGTTTCATGACAACCAAACCTAGCAATGTAGGTCTTGACCGTGGTATCTATTCCAGTCCTTTTGATGCTTTCACCAACTATATGAACATCCTTGGCGACTTCCTCAATAGAGTCAATGACCTCTATCCGGCTGATGTTGACAATGAGCAGTTGGAGAGCTATATGACCAGTGTAAAGAATATGGAGGAGGAGATTGAGATGAAGGACAAGGAAATCACCCGACTTCAGGCTAAGTTGGACAAGATAGAGAAGGAAGCCAATAAGTTGAAGGCTGCAAAAACAAAGACCGCTGCAAAGACAAAGGCAGCGCCTAAGGTTGCCGCCAAGAAACCTATAGCCAAGAAGGTGGTCGAAGACGCCAAGAAAGAAGAGAAATAAAATCATATATCTATAACACTAAAACCCCATCGTAGTTTTGTTGCTGCGATGGGGTTTTTGTAATGTAAACGTTGCGGATGTTATGTATGTCACTCAGCAGGCGTAAGTCCGATGCATGTATGTCCGTCGATGGATTTATGTACGTATCAGTGTATTAATATATAGACTCGTTATTTGGCAACAAATTTCTTGTTGTTGTGTATGTAAATCCCCTTGCTGAGACCTTGGGGTTTGCTGTTGGTTGCGCTCTTTGCCACAAGGCGACCACTGAGGTCGTAGATGTTGTTGTCGGCAAGCGTCTTGCCGTTGTCTGTAATGACATTTGCAATTCCGCTTGTGGTCTTTGTACCTTTTAGCGTGATAACCCATGATGCCTGTGCTCCCTTGGGGGTAAAAGTGATGGTTCCTGTGGCTGGTGTCGGTAATGTTATGTCAAACTTGGTGTCTGTGCTGGTGGTTGTCGATCGGCTTGGAAAGACGTATTGGTCTTCTTTGTAGTTGACTCCATCCAGTTCAGCCAAATAGCAGGTTTGGTTGTCTTCATTGGCATATCCTGCAAATGTAGCGGAAGTGATGGATACGTTCTCTGGCAAATTGATTGTAAATTGAACTCCCTTGCTATATTTGATGGTGCTTGACTTGGCTGAAGCATAGCTTTTAGAGGAACTGATGGAACAACCATTGGCGAATGTCCAGGGAGATGCCGTGTTCGCAGCACAAGTGGCTGTTGTCGCATCTAGCGTATAGGAGACATTTTCGCCTGGGTCACTGGAAGAATTGCCAGAATAGTCACCTGTCAAGTTGTTGGCTTCATATTGGGTAGCGATGAGTTTGCCGTCCTTGCTGTTGGTAATCTTGCATCCGTTCTTGAAAGTTATCCCGTCAACGAAAGCTAGGAACATTCCTTTCTGTGCCTCAACTTGTACGTTGTCTAGGGTTATGTTCTTCACGTAACTCTCAGGCAGCCCATAGATGTAGATGGGGAAGTTTGCCTTGGCACTCGTGTTGTATGCTGTTCCTGTGGAGGTCACGTTCTTGATGAGAATGTCACGGAAGGCTGGGGTAGTGGATGTCTTTTCTTCTGCTGTGGCTTCTGATGGGACAGGCTTGGTGCTGAGATTGTACCAAGCTTCGATATAGATGGGATTTCTGACACCTGTCATTGTACAGTTTCGGAATATGAGATTATACACGTCGCCACTTCTTCCACGTTGTGACTTCAAACGGAAGCCACTGTCTGTATTGGTGAAAGTCAAGCCTTCGTAGATGATGTCGTGCAAGTTGGATGTATAACTTCCGAATGAAGCACCGTGTCCTGTCCCCATCTTGCAGTTCCATACATGTACATACTGAGCGTTATCGTCGCAAACCACATTGTCATCGCCTGTGCTGATATTGCAGTCATAGATGTTCACATGGTTTCCCCAAATGGAGATGCCGTCGGTGTTGTGGGAAGGTTGTTCTGTCTTTGTGTCGGAAGCAGGATTGTAGATGGTCACGTCATGTATGGTGGCATGGCTTGCCTTGCCACTGTTGCTGATGGTGAGATTGACTCCCGGGGAGTTTTGAATCTTGATGTTGCGAACCAGGAAACGTGTACCTTGTTCAAAACGGATCATTGCGCCTGGGTCGAACGTCTCGTTGTTGTCACGAGCCTGCCACCACCTGGCTCCTTGTCCGTCAATGATAGAGGTTTCGCCTTCTCCTTCAATAATAATGTCTGATTGTTTTCTGTTTTTGCAACCAATGAATATCGTCTTGTTGTTGGGGGCTTTGCCGTATTCCACCAGTTTCAGTGTTGCGCCTGCACACAAGTGGAGTATGGTATTCGACTTGATGCTGAGTACTTCGGTTAAGCTTGTCATTTGGTCGGTGCTGCCAAACATCCATGTGCCTGCCGGAATGACCACCATACCTCCTGTAGTGGGCACTGCATCCAATGCCTTTTGTATTGCTTTGGTGTTGTCTTCCGAAGATGTTGAGGCACCATAGTTGGTGATGTTGAAAGTATTGTCGCTGGTAATCGTCGGAGGAACAGGCAGTGATACTGCCGCCCATCCAGTAGGGGTGTTTTGTGCGTTTTGCTCTGCTGCAATACCCGCAAAAATTTGTGCCTTGGCAAATATAGGCAATGCCATGATAGTGGAAAGCACAATCGTCTTGAGAAATGATTTGTTCATTGTATTTTAGGTTTATTGTTTATTTCAGGCAAAATTACAACTATTCTTTATAATATAAGGCGTATCTAGTATGAAAAAGCACGAAAACGATTACGTTGTTGCTGATACCAAGAAAAAGTGCAATGCCTGATGGGGCATTGCACTTTTGAATTATAGTCTGAGACTAAAAGTTGATTAATCTTCCGTAGGATACCAGCGTGGGTCTCCTGCTTTTTCTTTCAACGTTCCTGCCTTGATGGTGAAGTCACCGTTGGCTGGATCGGTAAACAACTGGTCTGAGGTGTAGTCGAGGGCGTTAAGGCCCTTGATGACCTTGAAGAAGTCGCTTGTGTTATAGCTGCCAGATACTGTAGGAGCCACTTTGCTTCTGATGTTCTTGTTGGTAACTTCATCTGCACTCTTGCCGAAGATGCAGTTCTCGATGGTGAAAGTCTCTGCTCCGTATGCAGCATCGTTGAAGTCTACGAAATATTGGCCACTACCATTGCAGTTGTAGAATGTACTGTTCTTGATGGTGATGTCCTGCATGTTGGTCTTCTTGCTGAAGATGAATACCTTTCCGGTCTTGCAGATGCCGTTGAATGTACATCCGTCAATCTCGATATTGTCAAGATGGCCTGAACCGCTGTTGGCATCGATGTTGATGAAACCATAGCCTGCGCAGAGGTCTGTGAAGACTGAGTTCTTCAATGTCAACTTGCTGATGGCCTTGGCATCTGAACTTTGGAGTCGGAAGAAAGAGGACTTGACATCCTTCACCTCGCAGTCTTCGAGAGTGAATTCGCTTACGGTACATGCCTTGCTCTGGTTGATGAAGTAGTTAGCTCCGTTCTCTACCAGTTTTACGTTCTGGAACTTGATGTATGCGTGTGAACCTGCTACGTCGAAGTTCTTGTCCATCTTGATGGTAGGAGCGTCGCCGCCTGCCAAACCGAAGAATGTAACCGACATGCCGTCAGGGATGGTTACGTTGGTCTTTCCACCGTCGGTGTCTGATGTTCCGTAGAGTGAAATCTCAGAACCTGCCGGGATGCCGATGGTCGCACTGTAGTTGGTCTCATTCCCGGCCGCGGCTTTTGCCGCTGCGGCAATTTCCTCAATGAGGGTCTGTGAGATGACCTTCACGTCTTCAGGAAGAGAATACTTATAGTCGGCTGTTGGCATGGCTGCTGGGGTTGTGAATTGCAACTGGCCTCGTTTTGACTCACCGTTGTAGATGGTGGCGGTGTAGGTAGTTGTTGGCTTCACATTTGTATATGTGAATTTGCCTGCAGCTATTTCGTCTGCCGTCAGGTCGTGTTTGTCTTCATTCTCTGGGTCAGCAGCATTCACAATCGTGATGTGTGTTACGGCTGCTCCTGGAGTCCATGAAAAATTCACGTGGTCTTCGAAAAGGTCGGAAGCCGTCTGGGTGTTGAAAATCTGCTCGGCTTTGGTCTTGAAGGATGAGCCGTCCTTGTAGTAAACCCATTTAGAGTCGTTGGCCTGGCTTGACTTTGCCTTTACTCGCATATAATATTTGCTGTCGCCGTCCAGACCATTGAGTACTACTGGTGAGGTGGTCAGGCTCTTGTCTTCTCCGTATGTTACTATGTTGGCGTTCTCCACTCCGTCGTAGAGGGAGTCCTTGCTTACCTCGAATACATAATATTCCGGCTCTGCCACATCTTTTGATGTGAAGGCGGAGAAGGTAACTGTAGCTGCAGATTCGGTAGTTTCAACGGTGATTTTGTCACCGTTGAGTCCGAATAGTCTTGACAGGCTGCTGTCTACGCTCCAGTCATTGCCGTCTGTGCAGGATGTTGCCGACAGAGTCAATGTCAGTATGGCAGCTGTGCCCATTATTTTGTTGAAGCTCTTCATTTTCTTGTCTTTTTTGTTTAAAGATGTTTGTTGCACTTAGACTATGATTAGTCTGAATAGCCATAAGAGTTGTGAACCTTGCCGTTTGTCGCAGAAATGGTTGTGGAAGCGATAGGCATGAGGTAGCGGTTCTTTACTGCTATGTTGTCGCCCACGAGGCCACTGCAGATTGATGGCAGGTTGGTATCTACTTGTGTGTCGGTGCCAGTGTCAAGTTTAGCAGCTCCGAAAGAGTCGATACTACCAGCATAGTCGGCAGCTGTCTTACCTGTAGGCAGGCCATACCAGGTGACGCTCGAGAAGTCAATCTTTGTCTTATCTGTATCCAGATAGTTGAAGTAGATGGTCTTCTGGTATGTGCCGTCGCTCAATTCTGTGAGATAGGTCTGCTTGAACTCATTGATCTTATCAACCAAGAGATTCCAGCGAATCAAGTCAAATTTGCGAATGCCTTCGCCGGCAAACTCCCACATGTTCTCTTGTACGAGTGCGTTGAAGAATGCATCCTTGTCGGAGGCAATGTTGTTGACATATGCCTGTGCATCAGTCTTGTCGTCCTTGTCGAATGCACGGGTGTGAACTTCTGCCAAAGCCTGGCGAGCTGTCAAGCCGTTGGCAGAACCTTCGTAGTTGGCATCAGGATTGCCGGCCAACTCGTTCATACACTCCGCATAGTAGAGCAATACCTGCGAGTAACGCATTTTGACAGGGTTGATACCAGTAGTATGCTTTGCGGTAGCCTTCAGATTATTTTGCAACCAAGTGCTGTTCATCTTGCGTACATCCCATTTGCCTACATATATGCCGAAAGGAGCATTCTTGAGCATTGATTCCACAGTGTTTTTCCCATCCTGCTTGATCTCAAAGTTGGCACAAGTAATATCGCGGCGCGTATCCTTAGGGTCGTATGAGTATAGGAGAGGTGCTGTTACCTTCATCTTTCCCGAAGCGTTGGGATAGCCATATTCTGTGGTATTGCCATTCAGGCGTACACCCACCGTGTATCCCAATTCGCCCGTTACGTTCTCACCCATAGGAATCTCGAAGAGGTTCTCGTGGTAAGTCTTGTCGAGAGAAAGTTGGTTCAAGAGATACCACTCATTCTCGAAAGATGGGTTGAGCTTATGGGTGTTGTCGTTGATGATGGCTGTCCAGTGGCTCAGGGCACGCTCGTAGAGAGCTTTGCGCTCTGCGGCTCCAGGACGCTGGGTAGGATAGGTGGCATCGCTGTATGATGCGGTCTCATATCCATCCTTTGCCTTTTCACGGATTACGTAGCCGGCACGTGTCATGGCGATTTGTGCCAAGAGGCCATGTGCATAGCCCTTTGTCATGCGCTCTGTGGTGTAGTCGGAAACCTGATCTGCCCAAGGCAAATATTCTATGGCCTCGTCTAGGTCGTTCATCAGCGAGTCCATGATGACATCGCGGTCTGTCTTCTCCAGATAGGCGTTGCTCAGGTCGGCCTTGGATGCTTCTACCTTGAATGGAATGTCTCCGAAGTAACGGATGAGGTCGAAGTAAATCATGGCACGAACCGCGAGCGCCTCGCCGAGGCTTCGCTCCATAGACTTCTGGTTGGAGCCTCCGCCGGTAAATGTGGCGCTGTTGCGGATGCCCTCGATAATCTGGTTGGCATCCTCGATGATTCCATATTCTGCGTCCCATACACCGCTTATCTTGCTCCAGCCTGGATCCATATTGTAGTTCATATTACCACGCTCGCTGGAGGTATTGGTAGTATTGCTGCCCAATCCGTCCACGAGCTCGCAGTCGCTATTCAATCCCCAAACGATGGCCAAATCCTGTGAGTAGGTACGGTCTTGTCCCATGGCGCCATAGAGCTTGTTGACGCGGAGATTGGTATAGTAAGGTGAGGCGTATGTGTTATCTGCTGTCATTTCTGACGGAGATGTCTGGTCGAGAAAGTCAGAGCATGATGACAATCCCATAACGCCTGCCAATGCAAAAGCATATAATATCTTGTTCATTTTTGTTATCTTATGAGGTTTTAGAATGTAACGTTGATTCCACCTACGAATGTGCGGCTCTTAGGATAGGCTGCATAATCGATACCTGGTGTCATAGGGTTCTTCTTTGAACTGGTGTCAACCTCTGGGTCGTAGCCCGAGTAGTTGGTCAGACAAAGGAGATTGTAGCCTGTGAAGTAGATGCGTACGTTCTGGATGAAGCACTTGTTTACCCACTTCTTTGGCAATGTATAGCCTACGGTTACGTTTTGCAGGCGGAGGAACGATGCGTCTTCTACGGCATAGCTGATGAGTTGCATGGTTGTAACGCCGGCAGGATTGTAGATGTTGGCGTTTGCGTTGATCTCGTTCAGACGGTTCATCACGTTTTCGACACCACCATATTGGGTGATGAGGCTGGCTGATGGACGACCGAGGTTGTCGCCAGTAGCTGGGTCTATCCAGGTGTAACGGTTACCTACTGCAAAGTCGTTTACAAGGTTGTAGTTCTTGGATGAGCCTGCATAGAATGAGTTGGCAAGTTTTGTGCCGTTTACCAACTTGTTACCCAAAGAGTAGTTGAAGAACACGTTGAAGTCGAAGTTGCCTACATGACCGTCAAAGCCGAAACCGCCAGTAGTGGTAGGTACGGTGTTGCCAAGGCGCTGCTTGATAGGGTCGCCGTTTTCGTCGACCTCCACCTTGGCTACGCCTGGATACAGGTTACCGCCGAAAAGTGTGTAGCTCTTGTCTGCTTTGCCGTCAACCAATGACCATGTTCCGTTAGAATTCAGCATCAAGTCGCCTTTACCTGTGCTGGCATCATATACGGTATAGAAACCGTTACTCTTGTAGCCCCATAGCTCGCCGAGTCGACCACCTTGCTCTACGCGGAAGTCCTCATACTTTGCAATAGTAGAACCACTCCAGTTGCTGCTCTGCCATGGATTTTCCATATTCAACTCGTCAATCTTGTTCTTGTTGTAAGAGATGTTGAAGTTGAAGTTCAGTCCCACTTTCTTGGTGTCGAATATAACAGCATTGAGAGCCAATTCGATACCCTTGTTAGAGGTCTTGCCGAAGTTCTGGTACTGTGATGAGTAGCCTGTGTTCGTAGGGATGACACTCTGCATCAAGAGGTCTTTTGTGGTGTTCCAGTAGAAGTCCAACGTACCGCTGATGCGTCCGTTGAGGAAACCATAATCGATACCGAAGTTGCGGGTCACGGTAGTTTCCCATTTCAAGTCTGGATTATAGAGGTATGTTCCGTGCTCAAGCATAGAGGCTCTGTTCTCATTGAAGAATGGAGCCTTGGCGGTGTTGCTTGCCATGGAGTAGGTGGTTGTCAACAAACCTGAGTTGATGCGGTTATTACCGGCTGTACCGAAGCTCAATCGTGCCTTCAAGTTGGAGAGCCAGGTTGAAGCACCCTTCATGAATTCCTCGTCAGAGAGACGCCAAGCCAAGGCTGCTGATGGGAAGAAGCCCCAACGGTTGCCTTTTCCGAACTTGCTGGAACCATCGGCACGCATCGTGATTGTAGCCAAATACTTGTCGGCAAGCGTATAGTTGATACGGCCGAAGTAAGAGAGGATATTCTCCTTGGCCTTGATGTCGCCTTCGTTAGGAAGTGCTGTACCTGCAGCGGTGTTGGCAAGTACCTCGTCGATGGTGAATGAGGTAGGGAATGCCACAGAGGTGTTGGTACGGGTGATGTCCTGGCTGCTGCTCCACTCCTGGCCAACCAATACATTGATGTGGTCGCGGCCACCGAATAGTTTGGTGTTATCGTATGTCAGGGTGTTGGCATTGCGCCAGTTCTTGTTCTCGGCACGGATAAACTGTACCTGGGGCTGACCGTTGTAACCATACTTAGAATTGGTTGTGGCGTTTGTACCCCATACTTGGTCGGTGTTGTTGTACTTCCAGCCATAGCCGAACTCTGAACGGAAGGTCAGGCCCTTAAAAGGTTTCCAATTCAGGCCAACGTTGTAGTTCTGCTGGAAGCGCTCCTGGTACTTATAAGTATCTGTGATACGTTCTGTAGGGTTACGGCGTGTAGATGTGCTGTTTTCCTCATCGTCATCGGAAGAGCCTGAAAGAGGTTCTACAGGGTTCCATCTTACTGTATTGGCTACAACTGAGTTTGCTGCACTGGATTCGTTGGTGTCGGCGCCACCGTTCAAACCATCAAGCTTGGTAAATGCCATGCGCCCGTTGAAGTCTAATGACAACCACTTGTTCAGGTTGGCGTTGAGCTTGGCATTGATATTGTTCTTGGCATAACCAGAACCGAGCATGATGCTCTTCTCGTCGTTGTGCGAGAAGCCGACGTTGTATTTGATATCCTTGGTGCCGCCACTCACGTTGACATTATATTGTTTTTGGTTGCCCGTGCGACCAAAAACTTCATCTTGATAGTCGCGGCCAGCAATAGATTTCCAAATGTCGAGGTCGTTGTAGTTGCCGTAGTCGGTGCTGCCCAGTTCGTACTGATAGTAAGCATAGTCGTATGGAGACATAGTCTTCACCAGTTTGCTTACCTTCTTCAGACCAAAGGAAGCGTTGAAGTTGACCTGTGTCTTGCCCTCTGAACCGCTCTTGGTGGTTACGATGATAACACCATTGGCACCACGGGCGCCATAGATGGCTGTAGAAGAAGCATCCTTCAATACGTCGATGCTCTGGATTTCGCTAGGAGCAATGTCGCTGATGGAACTTACAGGGAAACCGTCAACGATGTAGAGTGGGGAGTTGTCCTGTGAGAGGGAGCCACCACCACGCACACGAATCTTGACGTCAGCATCTGGAGAACCCTCGGTGGTGGTGATGTTCACACCTGCCATCTTACCGGTCATCGCCTCGCTCACGTTAGATACCGGGATGTTGGCAATCTGCTTGTCACTGATAGAAGAGACAGACCCGGTGAGGTCTTTCTTTCTGACAGTTCCATAACCGATTACGACAACGTCGTTGAGACTGTTGGCCTCGTCTTCCAATTTAATATCGATTGTTGACATTCCGGCAACGTTTACCTCCTTGGCTTTCATACCGATGTATGAAATCTTGAGTTTGTTGCTCTTTCCTTTCAAGTTTACTGTGAAGTTACCGTCAATATCGGTTACACCCCCATTACCAGCCACACCCATCTCCATGACAGATGCGCCGATGATTGGTTCGCCTGTATTGTCAGTAACTGTACCCTTGATGGTTTGCGCTGACATGCTTGTTACGGTGAACAAGAGACCACTAGCCAACGCAATTCTTAGTTTGTTAGATTTACCAGACATACATTTATTTTGGTTAGATTAGTAAAATTTGTGATATTTTGTTTGCAAAAATACAAATTAAAACTGACACCACCATACATTTTAATATAATAAGTTACGTAAACGTTTTCGATTTTGTGCTGCTGTAGCGGTATTGGTTGTAATCTTGCTGTTGACGGTGGTTGTTTTTACAGTTGGGTAATATTCGTCCACGCTATTGATGGCGTTGCCGTTTTCTTCCTTCGTGATGTCTTCCACTAGGGAATTGGCATATACTTCGATGTTGGTGTAGTAGCCCTTGCTGTCTAGCGAGTAGGTGAGGGCATCCGAGGCATCGTTGGGGTTCAAGCCATTTGCCATCTCCCATTCGTCGGGTATGCCATCGTTGTCCGTGTCGAAGTTTGATGGACGAGAGCTTGTGCCGAAGTTTGCTTCTGTATAACCGTTGACATCCGACACCAGGTCGATGATGCCTGGAGATTTTGTCACGCTTCCTTTGTAGGTGGCAGTGCCTGTCCGAGCCTCTTCCATATATCTCTCATCTACGTTGTCGCGATGAAGTGATGCCCCCGCATATTTCAATACTTGGTTGTAGGCGTTCTCTGCCGTGTGTGTGGTGACAAGCCCCGTTGGTGCCGGTTCTTCCATCTTGATTTTTACGCATGACTTCCCATCGATGGTTATGTGTGGCACCTTGTCGCCATAATAGTTGTTGGCGTCAGGACTATAGTACTCTCCGTTGAGACTTGGTGTCCCACTGTCATATTTCACGCCCGCCCAGTCTTTGTTTTTCGTCACCTTTCCTGCTGTTGTCTCTGTCGTGTTGCCAGAGATATAATAGCGGCTTGTCATGTCGAAAAGCTCGGGGTGGCTTTTGTCAGAATTGTCGCTAGTGGATAGTGACACCGTGGTGATGAGGTTTTGGTTGCCTCGCTCTTTGCCATTGCTGACACTTGCCGGGATGCCGTTTTGGGTGGTCTTGGTGAGATGTGCGCTAGGACCAGCTTTGTAGTAATTGTTCACAATGTTGACCTGTCCACCGCCAGGACCTCCATAGCAAGTGCCCTGTACGTTGTACATCACGCAGTTGCGGAAATCGACATTCTCTGCCTGTACAGAATTCTCCCATTTGTAGGTGTCGAATTCAGTGTTGTCTGTGTATCCTGTCCATCCGTATCGTGCACCGCAAAAACGGGGACCGCGGTTCATCAGATGAGCGATGAAGTTGTGATGGAAGCTCGCCAACTTACCACCCCAGATGCCGCCATATCCATGTGCGCCCTTGGAGTGTCCTGGGTTGGTGAGACTCTCGGCTATGGTACACCACTGCATGGTGAAGTTGTTGTTGTCATAGTAGGAGGCCACCTCGTCGATGCTCCAACTGAAGGAGCAGTGGTCGAAGATAATACCGCTCTTATTGCGTTGCCAGGTAGCGTCGGCTCCGTCGTTGATGTCTTTCTCCTGTCCCCGTCTGATGCGGATGAAACGGATGATGCAGTTGCTTTCAGGGCGAATGGTATAATACCTCAAGGTAATGCCAGGTGAGGGAGCGGTCTGGCCGAGGATGGTGGTGTTGGCACCGATGGTCAGGTTGGAAGTCAGTGGGATGACTCCTGCCACATCGAAGACCACGATTTTCTTGCTGTTGCCGTTGACGGCTTGGCGGAAGGACCCTTTTCCCTTGTCGTTGAGATTGGTCACGTGGATGATTTTTCCGCCACGGCCTCCGGTCACATATCTGCCATGGCCTTCGGCCCCTGGAAAGGCGGGGGCTTGCGCTAAGGCAACCGTGCTGATGAGCGATGCTGCCCATGTAAGAAGTAGATGTTGTTTCATTGTCAGTTTGATTTATTTTGTTTGTCTTTTTTTTTACATATAGTGTCCGGCTTGTGTCGAATCGGATGCCACCTCCATACCCCACTTTCATTTTTACCTCGCCACGCAAAACTTTTTCCCCTCCCGAGGTAGAAATTTTTCCCTCGCCACGGAGTTTTTCCTGCATCGGGAAGGTATATAATGAGAATCGGAAAAAATATGACAAAAATGCCTTTGGTCGCTTGCGGTTTGTCTTGTTTCACCTCATCCATTCTGAATAATTCCAATTTTGCTGCGAAGTTAAGTAAAATTACTGAAACCGCCAAAGTTTTAGCAAGAAAAATCCTCTGCCGGCGTTGTGCTGACAGAGGATTGTATGTCTAAATACGATATGTAGAGTTCTATCTTATGCAAATAAGGGATAGAAGTCTATGTTATTTCTGAACGAACTTCTTGCCTGCCTTAATGACTACACCCTTGTAAGATGCGGATACCTTCTGGCCAGCGAGGTTGTAAGCAGGAGCGTTTGCGGCTGCATCAGATGTGATGGTGCTGATGCCGGTTGTTGAGGTTGGTGCAACTGTAGGAGCAAGCTCAATTTGAGAATCGAATGGAATTATAATACCTGTATAATCCATAGCAGACTTAGTGTTAGGTGTATAGCCTAATTTGAACTTATCGTAAATCTGTAGAGTCTTATCTTCGTCATTGTAATAATTAGTGTAGGAGCCAGAAGTAAGTGCGACAATTGTGATATTCTTTACAGTAACCAACTTGCAAACATTCTCTGCCTTTACTGCTTCTTCAACAGTCATTTCGATAGGTTCAACAGTACCATCTGTAGCAGTTAGGTTGTTTTCTGTGATATTTGTTAACTCTGGGAGTTTTCTGTATTCTGAGTAAGTTGCTTCGATAGTACCATTTAGAATTTGGCCAGCGGTGTAAGTCAAGTTGCTTTTGTATATGTCAATTCCACCTGTTGCATCTACAACATAAATGTCAGATGTGCCATTTACGTACTGCACCTTGGCATCTTTAAGAGTTAATATTGCCTTTGTTCCATTGTCAAGAGCCTTGAATTCGGCGATGTTTGCCGCTGTTGTAATTTTTTGGTCTGGAGTTTCTGCCTCTTTTACGGTCAACTCGTAAGTCACTTCGCCTGCCTCGTATTCGTCATTGCCTGCGAATGATGCTGTAATATTAGTTTTTCCTGCTGCAACAAGAGTAATTGCCCCCTCTGTATTGATAGTCGCAACAGATGGTTCGCTACTTGTATATGTAACATTAAGATTGTAGGCGTTTGTCAATGTAGGAAAAATATTGTCTTCTGCTCCAATCGTAACGGTTTTTGAAGCTGTACCCCAAGAAAGACCTGCTGGTTTCTTTGCATCACCTTGGAAAAGTTTGATGTCATCAAGGCGCACGTTTTCGCTATTCGTTGTAGCAAAAGTGATTGTAATTTCAGTAGCACCTGCTTTAAATGTTATAGGACAAGAATAATCGTTTCCTGTAGCTGTGATGACTCCAACTTCTGCGTTTGTTGCAGTAACACTTAAGGATGCTTTATTGGCTTTGTATGCAAGTGTTGCATTGCCTGCTGCATTAGTCAGCTTAATGGTTGCTTTGAAAGAACCCTCATTCTTCTTTTTGTTTACTAAAAGCTCAGGTGCAGTTCCACCAGCTAGTTTCTCGTTGTATATCTTTGTACCCGTACCGTTGCAGACGTAATCATAATCTCCACCTTTTGGAACATCATCTTTTTTATAGCTGCTGAAGTCTTCTTGCCAAAGATAAGTCTGAGCGTTTATCCCTCCACATACGAGAGCTAGCACAGCGATGAATAAATAGCGTAAATAATTCTTCATAAACATACATTTTAATAATTAATAATGTGAATTAACTCTGTGCTAAAATAGGTTAGCACACCGCAAAGTTAGCAAAATAAATGAAAAGATGTGTCAAATTTTATATTAAAATTCGGTTAATATACGAAAAAAGGCGAAAAAGAACCCTTTTCAGTCCTTTTTCGCCCCCTATAGTGTCCGAAATTTATTTAGAATTCAATATCGTTGATATTTCTTCTAACGTCATTTGCATGGTTGTGGCGACAACATCTAAGCTCATGCCGTTAGTGAGCATGGCATTGATAGCAGCTCGGAGTTTGTTATTTTTCTCAGCGATTTCATCATCCATTTTTGCGATGACACCTTCCTTCTCAGCGATTTCATCATCCATTTTTGCGATGATTTTATCTTTCTCCATGATTGTAGTGTCGCGATTCTCGATAGCAGAATAATACTCATCTTCCACATTCATGTCTTGACGGAGTTCTGCGTTGACTGTGGCTTGAGTCAAACGGAGAAGGATATGTTCCATTTCTTTGTCACCTTCATATTTGCTTTCATCCAAGTTTATCAGTTGACTATTGGTCTGGTCTCTGTGCTTTTGGTCAAAGACACTCAACACTTTGTATAGATGATTTGTTATTTTGTCTTTCAGCAAAGGTAGCTGAACAATGATGCTGTCATGGGTAAGACTATTGATGAATGGGTCTTTCATGCCATCTTTCACTTCTTTCCCGTCATAGTTGCGAGCAACATGGTTGACATATACGACTGGCTCATAAACTTTTCCTACACAATGCCCCAAAAGGTACACTGCCACCATAGGATAGGCATAACTTTGGCTTGGTGTCTCTTCACACACCATATTCTCTTTATTGTTGTATTGTGCCGCTAGATACTGGCGGAAACGTAAAGTCTCAGTCTCTACCCATGTCTTTTGTAGCTCAACGAGGATAATCTTCTCGTTTCCATCATCATCTTTGATGCGAGCGGAGAAGTCAATGCGAAACATGGATATGTCATTGCGAGTGGTGTTTGAGTATTCATGGCGACGCATTTCTACACTCAGCACTTCTTTCTTGAGCAATGCGGAGAGTAAGGTTTTAGCGATTCGATCGTCTTCCATAAGAAACTTGAACACGCTGTCGTAAATAGGGTTTGCTACTGTTAATATCATACTCTTTCCTCCATTTGGCGTTGATTTTGTTTTCGCCATCATTTGTCCTTTCTTTTATATATTTATTTGTCGAGAAGCAACATAAGTGTTGCATGGGTGCAAAATTACTTTTTTATTTCGAGGAAAACAAATTTTTAGCATTGTTTTTTATATTGATATGAAAAACACCTCTTGGGGAATGGTTTCCCAAGAGGTGTTATATGGTAGGTTTGGATTTTTTTTGTGAGTAATTTTTGAGGGCTATTCCGCCTTCAGTCCCTGTTGCTCCATTTCCAGGCTGGCCCAGATGAAGGGACCGACACCCTTGGCATCGTTGTCACGGATAGGCTCGCTGATGTAATACTCGAAACTGCCGTCACGCTTGTAGTTTGGCTTCTTGACGTAAGGGCCGTCACCAGGGCCCAAGCCGCTTACGGAACAGCACTTGGTGAGGCTGATGGTCTTGTCGGCGTTCACCTTGATGAACTCCTTCAAGATGCCCTTGTATGCCTTTACGCCGGCATCGCGGTATTTCTCAGAGAGGTAGCCCTTGCGGTAGCCCTTCAGAAGAACGTAGGCGAACATGCAGGAAGCTGTGCTCTCCAGGTAGTTGCGGTCATCTTTCACATCCATGACATCATACCAAACGCCCGTCTTCTGGTCTTGGTATTTCACCACGCTTGCCATCGCCTTGTTGAGCAATTCGATGACTTCGCCACGGCGAGCATAGTCTTCCGGCATGGCGTCCAGGCACTCCGTCATCGCCATCACATACCACCCCAAGGCTCTTGCCCAGGTGTGCTGGCTCTGGCCATTTTCCTTGTTGGCCCAGAACTGTTGGTGAGTCTCGTCCCAAGCGTGCTTCCAGAGTTGGGTCTTCTCGTCGTAAGTGCGCTTGTCGGTCTTGATCATCTGGTCAACTGCGTCGTCGAGGTACTTCTTCGCTTTCTTGGGCTTCATGGTCTGCACGGCGTACTGGCAGTAGAAAGGCAAGCCCATGAAGATACCGTCGAGCCAAACCTGGTTGGCGTAGATGGCTTTGTGCCAATACACGCCCTCCTTGGTGCGAGGTTGGTTTTGGAGTTGCTTGAAGAGTGTCTTCAGGGCAAGCTCCGTTCCCTTGCCGGGGAAGAGGTTGTGCATACGGAGTATGAACTTGGCGGTGCGCACATTGTCGAGGTTGAAATCCTCGTAAGTGTACCCCGTGATGTTGCCCTTGTCGTCAATCATCTTGGCGGGATATTCCTTCAGATAGTTGATGATGGCCTCGTCTTCGGTTCCGTTTTCCTCCTTATTATATAGATAGGTGTCGAGCATACCTTCCATCTCGATGCCCATTACGTAGCTCCACTTGGGTTTGTTGGGAGAGAAGTCGAGGTTGTAAGGGCGGGGTACACGTTGTATCTCGCTGTGGGTAAGCCACTCGCTGTAAGTCTTGTAAGGGCGGTCGGACTTGTTGAGCACCAACGAACCGTTTACCATCAGGTTGTCGAAGTTCACGTTGCGGGTCTTGCCGCTAATCTTGACAGGCTCTTTCTGCACGCCATTGAACTGGCAGTTCTTGACGGTGATGTCGGTCACGTTCTCCACTTGGTCACGGCCCACGATGAGCACACCGTAGTTGCTCTTCTGGCAGGTCACGTTCTCCACGTAAACCTGGCTGACGCTAGGCTCAAATCCGCGGTAGCAGATTTCCTTAGGCTCGTAGTCGAGGTTGATTTTCACTACGGCCTCCTTGCACTGCCCCACCTTGATTTTGCGCATGTTGATGTTCTTGATGACACCACCGCGGCAATTGTTTGTCTTGATGCGTAGGATGCGGTCGAGGTGAGGGGAGTCCATCACGCAATCTTGGGCATATACATTCTCGCAACCGCCTGAAATCTCGCTACCGATCACGACTCCACCGTGCCCGTCTTGCATTTCGCAGCCACGGATGATGATGTTGCGTGAAGGTTGGTTCCAGAGGCGGCCGTCGTTGTTGCGTCCGCTCTTGATGGCGATGCAGTCGTCGCCAGTGTGGAACACGCAGTTTTGTATCAGCACGTTCTCGCAAGCCTCGGGGTCGCAGCCGTCACCGTTGGGACCTTCGTTCCATACGGTCACACTATCCACGGTGATGTTCTTGCAGAGCAGAGGGTGTATCACCCAGAAAGGAGAGTTGAGCAACTTGACTCCTTGGATGAGGATGCGCTCTGATCGGACGAAGTTGACGAGCTGGGGGCGCAATCCCTGTCCTTTGCCAAACTTGCGCTCATCGAAAGCTACACCGTCCTCGGCTTGTTTCAAGAGCTTGGCGCGGGACCCGAGACACTGTGCCTCCTTGGTCACGCCTTCCTTGTACCCGAAACTCTCCTTTCCGCACATGGCCCACCAAGTATCGTTTTTGCCACCGCCGTCGATGGTGCCCTTGCCGGTGATGGCAATGTCTGTAGCCTTGTAGGCGTAGATGCAGGGAGAGTAGTTCCAGCAAGCCAACCCTTCCCATGAGGTGCGGACCAGAGGGTAGAGGTTGGTGTCGAAGACAAACTGCAGGGTAGCGCCTTCCTCGATGACGAGGTTGACGTGGCTCTTCAGCTCGATGGCTCCCGTCTTCCACGTGCCCTGGGGGATGATGACCTTGCCGCCACCTTTCTTGGAAACCAAGGAGATGAGACGGTTGATGGCTTTTTGGTTCTGCGCTGCCGATGCCGTCTGCTTGGCACCGAAGGCGGTGATGATGAACTGGCGGTCGTGAAGCTGAGGCTGCACGATGCTTTGTTCGATTTGTCGGTACTCACTGTCGTTCCATCCTGAAGCCCATGCGCACATAGGCAACAGGAGGGCGAGGATTAAAGTCTTTAAGTGTTTCATTTTGTTTGTTGTAGATTGATGTTTTGAGCAAAGTGCGTGAATATTACGCTTATATTGGGCAAAGATACAAAAAAAAAATGAAATGGCTACGCACACAATGTTAAAAAAGTAATTTTGCGTTAAAAATATTTGGAGTGCATGAAAAAAAGACGTATCTTTGCCACGTCATAATTTAGATGTTGGTTTTCTAAACTATGTATTTATTCGGTTGGCTACGTCCTGTAGCCAACCTTTTTCATCCTCTTTTCTCATTTATTGTGTCGGGAAGCACTTTTTTATGTTAATTTTTTGGTGGTTTGTTGAAAATGCGTTACCTTTGCATACAGAGACATTTAAAGACATCAAGTGTAAATTAAAGAAGATAGCCTATAGATTAGACATTTACTTAATTAAAAATACAAAGATTAAGAAATGAGAAACCTACAAGAATTGACCGATGAAGAGTTGGCCTTATTGTATGTCGAGGGAAACAATCGTGCCTTCGACCTGTTGCTTTCACGCAATGAGGTCAAGTTGTTCTCGTATATTATGTTTATGGTACATGACCAGGAGATAGCCAACGACATTTTCCAGGAGACTTTCGTCAAGGTCATCAGCAAACTCCAAAAACGCCAATACACGACCAACGGAAAGTTTTGCGCCTGGTGTATGCGAATTGCCCACAATGTGATGATGGACTTGTACCGTGACTGCCGCTGCAAAAATGTGGTTGAGGCCAACGATACCAACGACCTCTCCAACTTGAGTGGTTGCGATGACCTCTTGTTGGGCAATACGGAGGATGTCCTTGTGCGTGACCAAGTGCTCTCTGACGTGAAGAAGATGATGAACCAGTTGCCTCCGCAACAACGGGAGGTGGTATATATGAGGTATTACCAGCAAATCTCGTTCAAGGAAATCGCAGAGATGACGGGTGTGAGCATCAATACCGCACTGGGCAGGATGAGGTATGCCATACTCAACCTCCGTCGCATGGCAAAGAAACATCATGTAAGCCTAGACTTCTGCTAGGCTTGCATGGGAAAGTAAGCCCTTAGGCATCCAACTGCTTGAGTTCTCTCAAGGCGTGGATGGTGGAGATGGGGTCGGTGCTCTTGAACACGTAGCTGCCGCTAACCAACACGTTGACTCCTGCCTTGACCAGGCGAGGGGCAGTCTCGGCCTGTACACCGCCATCTACCTCGATGAGGGCATGCGAGCCACTTTCCTTGATGAGCTGGCGCAGGCGTCCTACCTTCTTGATGGTGTTTTCTATGAACTTTTGGCCGCCAAACCCAGGGTTCACGCTCATAATCAGCACCATGTCCACGTCGCAGATGATGTCTTCAAGCACGCTGACAGGGGTGGAGGGGTTGAGGGTGACACCAGCCTTCATGCCAGCTGCGTGTATCTGTTGGATGGTGCGGTGCAGATGGAGGCAAGCCTCGTAGTGTACGTTCATCATCATGGCACCCAACTTGGCTGTAGGCTCAATGTATTGTTCGGGGTGCTTGATCATGAAATGCACATCAAGGGCTTTGGTGCAGACTTTGCTCACGGCTTCCAAGATGGGGAAGCCGAAAGAAATGTTTGGCACGAATACTCCGTCCATCACATCCAAGTGAAGCCATTCCGCCTCACTTTGGTTAATCATGTTGATATCGCTTCTCAAGTCCAGAAAGTTAGCTGAGAGCAGGGAAGGTGATACGATGGTCTTCATTTTTTTTCTGATTGTTTAGTTCAGACAGAACGCCTCGTACTTTCCATTCATCTTGATGGCACGGTAGGTATAGGCTATCTGCTTGATGATGTTGATGGTCCTTTCGGACGGTTTCATTTCTTCAGAAGTAAAAATATGCTTCATAGGCGTTGCTGTTATTGTTAATAATGTTCACGTATTTGCTATTATAACGAGTGTTTGGGGTGTTTATTACATTTCGGCTTAAAAATCTCTTATATTTATATTAATAAGGTGTAATACTTCGTTTTTTCCCTGACACCCCTTGAAAATGTATCGAAAAGCACTAAAATCTATTAAAATCGTAAATTTTTCGCCAAAAAGTTTGTAGTTTGCAAGAAAAAGTGTACTTTTGCAATTGAATAATAATTAATTAAACAATATCATTTAAACTATATCGAAGTATGATGGCATTTGTATCTACAACAGCATGGTGGTGGCGTAGCTCAAGATTTAAACAGTCGTGAGTCGATAAGCCGTGTGTGGATATGAAGTCCATGAAGAAATATAAAGGCCTGCCGTTCTTGCGACAGGTCTTTTTCATTATAGCCTGCTTGACGGGCTTTCTCAAACTGGATATAAAAATAAAAAATAGGAGACTTGAATTATGGAAATGAAGGACATCTTAAACAGAATGTTGAATCACGAGGAACTTTCCCGTGAGGAAACCAAGGACATCATCATCGGTATCACCAAGAGTGAGTTCCCTGAGGAGCAGATTACCGCTCTGTTGACAGGGCTTCAGATGCGTGGCGTGACGGTGGACGAGTTGCTCGGCTTCCGTGACGGTATCTTGGCTACGGGCGTTCCTGCCGTTCTCGACTGCGACCGTTATATCGACGTGGTGGGTACAGGTGGCGACCGAAAGAACACATTCAACATCTCTACCACTTCTTGTTTTGTGATTGCTGGGGCAGGCTACAAGGTGGCAAAGCATGGCAATTACGCCGCAACATCGGTGAGCGGTGCTTCCAATGTGATACGCAACCACGGTGTGCAGTTTACAGATGACATCGATAAGCTCAACCGTAGCATCAACGAGGCTGGCATCGTCTATCTCCATGCCCAGCTCTTCGCCAAGGCAATGAAGTTTGTCGGTCCTATCCGAAAGTCATTGCAATTTCCTACTGTTTTCAATCTTCTCGGTCCCTTGGTTAACCCGAGTCAGCCCAAGTGTCAGTTGCTGGGTGTCGCCAACCTCGACCAGATGCGCCTCTATAACCAGGTGTATCAGAAGATAGGAATAGACTATGGTATCGTCAACAGCATTGATGGTTATGATGAAATCTCGTTGACCAGCGACTTCAAGGTGACGACCAACAACTATGAGAAAATTTTCCATCCGCAGGACTTGGACTTCGACATCGCCAAGCCAGAAGAGGTGAGGGGTGGCGCTACCGAGGAAGAGGCCAAGGACATCTTTGATGCCGTACTGGAGAACCGTGCCCTTCTTGCCCAGAAGAATATCGTGCTAGCCAATGCGGCGTTCGGAATCCAGGTGATGGAGAAAGGACAAAAGAGCATCGAGGAATGTGTGGAGATAGCACGTGAGAGTATCGACAGCGGCAAGGCTCTCGCTACCTTCAAGAAATTCGTGGAACTCAACTCTTAAAAGTAAAAGAGTAAAAAGGTGAAGATACATATGACTGATATATTGGAAGAAATTGTCGCTCATAAGCGGATAGAGATAGATCAGCGCAAACGATTCATCTCGCCCCGGCAGATGATGACGCTGATGGAACAGAAAATGAAGGATGACGATGGCAAGACGCCAGGAGGCAGTATGCGGGAGGCTTTGATGGACTCTCCTACGGGCATCATCGCCGAGTTTAAGCGCAAGTCGCCTTCCAAGGGATGGATCAAGGAAGAGGGAAAGGCAGCTGTCATCCCATTGAGCTATCAAGGCAATGGAGCGGCAGCCCTCAGCATCCTTACCGACATCGACTACTTTGGTGGTTATGACGAGTTCATCCAGGAGGCTCGCCACACGGGTGTCCATATACCTATATTGTATAAGAACTTCGTCATCGAGGAATACCAACTTCTGCAAGCCCGCTACTGTGGGGCTTCGGCAGTACTCTTGATAGCGGCTTGTCTGACCAAGGAGGAGTGCAAGCGGTTGCTCGATATGGCGCATCAACTGGGCTTGGAGGTCTTGTTGGAGATGCACAACGACCGAGACTTTGAATACGCTGAACTGGAGCCGGACTTGTATGGCATCAACAACCGTAATCTGGGAACCTTTGTGACAGATGTCGAGAACAGTTTCCGGTTAGCAGAGCAACTTCCGAAGGGTGTGTGCAGGGTCAGTGAGAGTGGTATCTCAAATCCAGAGACGGTCAAGCAATTGCGTACAGCTGGATTCCGGGGATTCCTCATGGGCGAGCAATTCATGAAACAGGAGTGTCCAGGTATGGCTTTGAAGGAGTTTATTGAGAAATTAGAAACGAGAAATTAGAAATGATAATCAAAGTTTGTGGTATGTGCGATGCCGACAACATTCGCGAGGTTTCGGCTTTAGGCATCGACTTGATGGGATTTATTTTCGTTCCCAAGAGTCCTCGCTATGTGCAGATGATAAGCAGTAAGGCTGGCATCATCCCCGATTACTCGGAGGAACGCATCCGACGGATGAGGGGAGAACAAGGTGTTGCTGGAACATCAGCGGTTGCAGGTGCGAAGCAAGAGACAGCGGAAAAGCCGGCAAGGGTAGGGGTGTTTGTTGATGATATGCCTCAGAACATCGTGACCAGGGTGTATAACTATGACCTCGACTACATCCAGCTGCATGGTAGCGAACCAAGGGAAACTTGCGAGAACCTCCGCTCTACCATCGACCCGGACATCAAGAAGGGTATCAAGATCATCAAGGCCATCAATGTGGCCACGGCTGATGACATAGGAAAGTACAAGGAGTATGTGGGGGCTGTCGATCTCTTCCTCTTTGACACCAAGACTCATTTGGCAGGAGGAAGCGGACAACAGTTTGACTGGCAAGTGTTGGACGCCTATGATGGAGAGACGCCTTTCCTCTTGAGCGGAGGCATCGGACTTGAAGATGCAGAACGCATCAAGGCATACCGCCATCCCAAGTGCATCGGCATTGACCTGAACTCCAAATTTGAGATAGAGCCGGGACTAAAGGATGTGGAGAAACTGAGGAAATTCATTTTAAAGGTGAAAAAGTAAAAGACAAAAAAGTGAGAAATGAATAAGATAAATCAATTATTTTCAGAAAACAAGAATCGCAAGCTGTTGAGCTTGTATTTCTGTGCCGGCTGTCCTATGTTGGACGGCACGGGCGATGTCATCAAGGCGATGGAACGTCATGGTATCGATATGGTAGAGGTGGGCATCCCTTTCAGTGACCCGTTGGCAGACGGCCCTGTCATCCAGAGTGCTGGAACCACGGCTCTGAAGAATGGTATGACCGTGAAGACACTTTTCGGTCAGTTGCGAGATGTCAAGGACGAGGTGAACATTCCGTTGGTACTGATGGGCTATCTCAACCCCATCATGCACTATGGCATCGAGGAGTTCTTCAAGAGTTGCGTAGAAAGCGGAGTCAGCGGTACGATTATTCCAGACCTTCCGTTTGATGACTACCTGAAGGTGGTAAAACCTATCGCCGATAAGTATGACATCCGTGTCATTATGATGATAACGCCCGAGACCAGTGAGGAGCGCATCCGTTTCATCGACGATCATACAGATGGCTTTATCTACATGGTCAGTTCGGCAAGTATCACGGGAGCCCAGAGTAACTTTGGCGACACCAAGTTGGCTTACTTCAACCATATCAACAGCATGAACCTCCGCAATCCTCGTATGATAGGATTCGGCATCAGCAACAAGCAGACTTTGACCAGTGCGCAGAACAATGCGGCTGGTGCCATCATCGGCAGCAAGTTTGTGACCTTGCTCAATGAGAGTGGTGATCCAGAAAAGGCTCTGGATGAACTTTTCGAGGCACTCAAGAGATAAATAAGAATTAATAATGTATAATTCTAATTGAGCATAGGCCATTCATCCGCAAGGCAATTATAAATTATACATTGTACATTATAAATTGAATAGTGATGTATCAAGTTGACGACAAAGGATTTTTTGGAAAATTCGGTGGCGCATATGTGCCGGAGATATTATATAAGTGTGTGACGGAACTCCAGCAGGCTTACAAGCCTATCATCGAGAGCGAGGAATTCAAGAAGGAGTATCGTGCTTTGCTGAAGGATTACGTGGGTCGCCCTTCACCCCTCTACTATGCCAAGCGCATGAGCGAGAAGTACGGGTGCCAGCTCTATCTGAAGCGTGAGGACCTGAACCATACCGGCGCTCACAAAATCAACAATACCATCGGTCAGATTCTGATGGCGAAGAAGATGGGCAAGACGCGCATCATCGCCGAGACGGGAGCAGGACAGCACGGAGTGGCTACGGCAACCGTCTGTGCCTTGATGGACATGAAGTGTGAAATCTTCATGGGAGCTACCGACGTGGAGCGTCAGCATACCAATGTGGAACGCATGAAAATGTTGGGCGCCACGGTCAATCCCGTCCGTACGGGAAACATGACCTTGAGCGATGCTTGCTCAGAGGCTATCCGCGACTGGTGCTGCCATCCACAGGATACCTTCTATATAGTGGGAAGCACGATGGGTCCTCATCCTTATCCCGACATAGTGGCAAAGATGCAGAGTGTCATCTCTGAGGAACTGAAATGGCAATTGGAGGAAAAGGTGGGACGCGACTATCCTGACTATCTCATCGCCTGTGTGGGGGGCGGGTCGAATGCCGCCGGTACCATCTACCATTATATCGACGATGACCGTGTACAGATTTATCTTGCCGAGGCTGCAGGCCATGGCATTGACACCGACTATACCGCGGCGACCATGCATTGCGGTACGGAAGGTATCATCCACGGAGCGCGTACACTCGTGATGCAGACTGATGACGGACAAATCAAGGAGGCCTTCACCATCAGTGCAGGATTGGACTACCCTGGCATCGGACCGATGCACGCCGACTTGGCGACTAGCGGACGAAGCCATGTGCTCGCCATCAAGGATGATGAGGCGATTTATGCCGGATACGAACTGACTCGCATGGAGGGCATCATCCCTGCCATCGAGAGTGCCCATGCCGTGGCAGCCTTGAAGAAGATGAAGTTCAAGAAAGACGATGTGGTCGTACTGACGGTCAGTGGCCGCGGTGATAAGGACGTACAAACTTATCTGTCTAACAAAGAAATGGCAAATGAATATGGTGACTTTTAACTATACAACAAAGACCCGCAAGATTCTCGCCGACCTCTATACGCCGGTGGGAGTCTATATGCGGCTTCGGGATATTTATCCCCAGTCGGCATTGATGGAGAGTAGTGACTATCATGGTTCGGAGAACTCTCGCTCCTTCATCGGTGTGAATCCGATGGCCAGCATCTCCGTGAGTCATGGGGTGGTGACGGCCACCAGTCCCGACGGGACAGTGGATAAACAAGAACTTCCCCCCTTTGGCGAGGGAAAAGGTGAGGAGTGCAAGCTCGTCATCTCCAAGGCAATCAATGATTTCGTCCAGTCGTTCCATGTCGAGGGAAAGGGCAAGGACTTCTGCGGTCTTTATGGATTCACCACCTTCAATGCGGTGAGGTATTTCGAGAATATCCCCGTGAAGGACACGACTATGGAGAAGAATGATGCGCCTGACATATATTACATCATGTATAAGGACATCATCGTGTTCGACCACTTTAACAATACCATGGAACTGATAACCTTGGGCGATGAGAGCGAGTTGGATGCTCTGATGAAGTCAATTAACAAGGCAAACGTCAAGCCATACGATTTTCACCCCGTTGGTGAAACTACCTCTACGCTGACCGATGAGGAACACCGGGAGAATGTTCGTCGTTGCATCCAGCACTGTTTGCGGGGAGATGTCTTCCAGATTGTGGTGAGCCGTCGGTTTGTGCAGAAATACGAGGGCGATGACTTCAAGCTCTACCGTGCCTTGCGAAGCATCAATCCGAGCCCTTATCTCTTTTACTTCGACTTTGGTGGTTTCCGTATCTTCGGTTCTTCACCGGAGACACACAATCGAATTGTGGGCGACAAGGCTTTCATCGACCCCATCGCAGGTACTACCAAGCGAACGGGTAATATGGAGGAAGACCGCAAGGCTGCCGAGTTCTTGCGCAACGATCCCAAGGAGAATGCCGAGCATGTGATGTTGGTGGATTTGGCTCGCAACGACTTAAGCAGAAACTGCCATGGCGTGAAGGTAGATTTCTACAAGGATATGCAGTTCTATAGCCATGTCATCCATTTGGTGAGCCGTGTGAGCGGAACGCTCGACAAGGATGCCGACCATATCAAGGAATTTATCGACACCTTCCCCGCCGGTACGCTGAGTGGAGCGCCAAAGGTTCGTGCCATGCAGATTATCTCGGAACTGGAGCCTCACAACCGTGGTGCATACGGTGGCTGCATCGGTTTCATAGGCTTGAACGGCGACCTCAACCAAGCCATTGTCATCCGTACCTTCATCAGCCGCAATGGCGAGTTGTGGTTCCAGGCTGGCAGTGGTGTCGTTGCCAAGAGTAACGACCAGTATGAGCTGGAGGAGTGCAATAATAAGTTGGGTGCCTTGACCAAGGCGATACATATAGCAGAGAAATTATGAAAGTAGTAATCATAGACAATTACGACTCCTTTACCTATAACCTTGCGCATTTGGTAAAGGAACTTGGCGTGGAGGTGACGGTCTTTCGCAACGATCAGTTTCAGTTGCGTGAGTTGGACCGTTTCGACAAGATTATATTGAGTCCTGGTCCTGGTATCCCGTCTGAGGCAGGATTGTTGTTGGATGTCATCAAGTCCTATGCCGGAAGAAAGCCGATGCTGGGAGTATGTCTGGGACATCAGGCGATTGGAGAGGTGTTTGGCGCGCGACTGACCAATCTATCGGAAGTGTATCATGGTGTGGCTACCCCATGCACCCAGTTTGGCAATGACCCGATTTTCGCAGGGATGCCCAAGCGCATCGAGATAGGGCGTTATCACTCTTGGGTGGTGGATAGGGCTGGCTTCCCGGAGAGCTTGGACGTGACAGCTGTGAGTGATGATGGTTGCATCATGGGCTTGCGACATAAAAATTATGATATCCATGGCATCCAGTTCCATCCAGAGAGTGTGCTGACCCCAGAGGGGAAGACCATCGTGAAGAACTGGCTCTTCGGATGATAGTGAAAAGAGACACCGCATTCCAAGTTTTCCCTTGCTATGGAATGCGGTGTTGTTTTATCAACGACGAACCAATCGCTTGAGCAGGGTCAGGGCCAAAGCTAACAAAGTTATGCCGCATACCCACGAGATGACAGCACTTGCCACGATGCCAAGCCGCTGGGTGAATCCTGCCACTACGAAGGTGAGAAAAGACACGCAAGCCACGGTCAGGGCGTATGGCAACTGCGATGATACGTGGTGTACATGTTTGCATTCCGCTCCTGCGCTTGCCATGATGGTGGTGTCGCTGATGGGGGAGATGTGGTCTCCGCAAACCGCCCCCGCCATACAAGCGGAAATGGAGATGATGCGTAATGGTTCGGTTGTGGGGAAAACGGCGATGCAGATAGGTATCAATATGCCGAATGTTCCCCAAGAAGTGCCAGTTGCGAAAGCGAGAAACGCCGCTACGATGAAGATGATGGCAGGCAAGAACTGTTGGAGTTCGGCTGCACTGCTCGACATGACTCCTGATACGTATTCGGTTGCACCCAACGAGTCGGTCATGCTTTTCAAAGTCCATGCCAATGACAAGATTAGTATGGCTGGAACCATTGCCTCAAACCCCTTGATGAGGCTACTCATGGCATCGTCGAATGATAATGTCTTTCTTATTACAAACAAGATGGTGGTGAGAATGAATGCAGCCAACGAACCGATTACCAATCCGATGGAAGCATTGCTTTCTGCGAACGAGTTGATGAAGTCCATGTAGTTCCTGCTGTCGGAATCAAAGTAACCTCCCGAATATACCATGCCTGCCATACAGAAGACTATCAGTAGTATGATGGGAATCACCAGGTCGCTTACAGAGCCATGGCTCCTGTTCCCGGCTAGGGAAGACTTGGCTCCTACTCCATGCTCCACGACGTGTAGTTTCGTATCGCTCACCTCATCAAGCTTTCCCCCATTGGTGCGCTCGTACCATTCTTTCAATCTTGCGTCATACTTACTCATAGCCTTGAAGTCAAAGTCCAGGATGATGATGCCGAACATGAAGATGATGGTGAAAAAGGCATAGAAGTTAAAAGGTATTGCCTTGCAGAAGAGCGTCAGCCCGTTCTCGCCATCTCCCGAGACAAAGCCAGATACTGCTGCTGCCCAACTCGAGATAGGTGATATGATGCAGATGGGAGCGGCAGTGGAGTCGATGAGGTAAGCGAGCTTCTCTTTGGTTACGCCATTGCGGACGGCGATAGGGCGCATCACCGAACCCACGGTAAGGCAGTTGAAGTAATCGTCTATGAAAATCAAGATGCCTAGGAGTAGGGTTGCTGTCTGCACTCCCATCTTGCTCTTGACGTGCTGGCTAGCCCAGCGACCAAAAGCTGCCGACCCTCCAGCCTTGTTCATCAGTGATACGATACTGCCTAGCAATACCAAGAATATGAGTATTCCCACGTTCCATGGGTCGGAAAGGCAGTGTATCATGCCGTATGACTTGGCTTCTGTACCCGAACCGACGGTATGGTTGGTGAGATGGATGATGAATCCGTCTAAGCCAGTTCCCATCGAATGGCAATAGAGCACGGCACCTAGGATGATGCCGATGAAGAGAGAGGAATATACCTCCTTCGTCTTCAGTGCCAATGCGATGGCTACGATAGGGGGTAGCAGCGACCAAGCGGTGCCTATCATGTTGTAATCCATATTGTTATTCTTTTAATGTTTTGCGTAATCGTCGTGCTGTATTATGTATTTTATGGGCAAAGTTAATGAAAAATATTGTGAAAGCAATGTTTTTTGTTTATTTTATATCTGAAACAATGTAGAGATTTTACCTTTAAAAACTAAAAGGTTGCACCATTTCACAATGGCACAACCTGCAAACTTAAACAACCAATAAAAGAAATAGATTGATCGTTTGTTTATATCTGATGAAGAGTAGCTCAATGTTGAGCTTTTATGTTTATCCGATATAACGTCTATACTATTTTCTGAACCTGTTTAGCGGATGAACAGAAGCTCACGATACTTAGGCAATGTCCAAAGCTCATCTGCTACGGTCAACTCCAACTTGTCAATCTGGTAGCGGATTTCCTCCATCTTAGGAGCCACTGTGTCGTGGTAAGCGATGGCCTTGTCGTGCTCGCTCTCAATCTTGTTGGCTACCTTGCGGGCATTAACCAACTCCTCTACTCCTGTCTCAATCTTCTGGGTTCTGTCAGCGATGTCCTTGATGATTTTGATATTGCGGGCTGTGAGAGTCTTGCCCTCCTCGGCACCGAAGATGTCAATCATGTTCTGTACGTTCTTAGCCAACTGGCTCTGATAGTGTGTAGCCACAGGAATGATGTGGTTCATGGAGAGGTCGCCCATAACTCGAGCCTCAATCTGAATCTTCTTGGTATAGGTCTCCCATTTCACCTCATTGCGTGCTTCCAACTCGTTCTTCTTCATTACACCCATGTCCTCGAACATCTTGATAGAGTCTGGTGCGAGGTATGTCTCGAAAATCTTAGGACAGCTCTTCTCGCAGTCGAGACCGCGCTTCTGAGCCTCTACAACCCACTCGTCTGAGTAACCGTTGCCGTCGAAACGTACTGGCTTGCAAGCCACGATGTCCTGACGAACGATGTCGATGATGGCAGATGTCTTGTCTTCACCCTTGGCGATGAGTGCATCCACACGCTTCTTGAATTCGGTCAAAGCCTCGGCTACGGCAGTGTTCAGCACAATCATGGCAGAAGCACAGTTGGCCTCAGAACCTACGGCACGGAACTCGAAGCGGTTGCCGGTGAAGGCGAATGGAGATGTACGGTTACGATCTGTGTTATCAATCATCAACTCGGGAATTTCGGGTATGTCAAGCTTCATACCTTGCTTGCCAGCCACAGAGAAGAGTTCGTCCTTGTCTGCTTTCTCGATATGGTCGAGAAGCTCAGTGAGCTGCTTGCCGAGGAATGAAGAGATGATTGCTGGAGGTGCCTCGTTGGCACCCAGACGATGTGCGTTGGTTGCGCTCATGATGGAAGCCTTGAGCAAACCATTGTGCTTATATACACCCATCAATGTCTCCACGATGAATACAACGAAACGGAGGTTGTCCTCTGGTGTCTTGCCAGGACCATGGAGCAGGATGCCCGTATCGGTAGCGAGACTCCAGTTATTGTGCTTACCAGAACCATTGATGCCTGCGAATGGCTTCTCGTGCAAGAGGGCTCGGAATCCGTGATGGCGAGCCACCTTCTTCATCAAGCTCATGAGGAGCATATTATGGTCGACGGCAAGGTTGGTCTCCTCGAAGATGGGAGCTACCTCAAACTGGTTAGGAGCAACCTCGTTGTGACGTGTCTTGCAAGGAATGCCCAATTCAAGTGCCTGGATTTCGAAATCCTTCATAAAAGCCTGTACGCGCTCTGGGATGGCACCGAAATAGTGGTCGTCCATCTGCTGGTTCTTGGCTGAATCGTGACCCATCAAGGTGCGACCTGTCAACATCAAGTCTGGACGTGCTGCATAAAGAGACTCGTCAACCAAGAAATACTCCTGCTCCCAACCGAGGTTAGAGATAACCTTCTTTACGTCTGGATTGAAGTAGTGGCAAACCTCTGTGGCTGCTACGTTTACTGCGTGCAAGGCGCGGAGCAATGGCGCCTTGTAGTCGAGGGCCTCACCAGTATAAGAGATGAAGATGGTTGGGATACAAAGTGTGTCGTCGATGATGAACACAGGAGATGTTGGGTCCCAAGCTGAGTATCCGCGTGCTTCGAATGTAGAACGGATACCGCCTGAGGGGAATGAAGAAGCATCAGGCTCCTGCTGTACGAGCAACTTACCGGAGAACTCCTCGATCATACCGCCCTTGCCATCGTGCTCGATGAAGCTGTCATGCTTCTCGGCAGTACCTTCAGTTAATGGCTGGAACCAGTGGGTGTAGTGTGTAACACCATTTTCGTCAGCCCACTGCTTGATACCCTTTGCCACAGCGTCTGCGATGCTGCGGTCAAGACGGGCGCCGTTATCAATTACGTCAACGAGTTTCTCGTAAACGTCTGCCGGGAGATACTTGTACATCTTCTGGCGGTTGAAAACTTTCTTTCCGTAGAATTCACTAGGACGCTCGCTTGGCGCAGCGACCTCAATGGGCTTTCTCTTGGAAGCCTCAGATACAGCTTCAAATCTTAAGTTGCTCATACTTAATATTTTTAATGTTAAATGTTCAATGTAAAATGTTCTATTGATGTTCAATATTTTCATCATTTTCCCAGCCACTTTGCGATGCGCTCCATGGCCTCCTTGCAGTCTTCGTGTTCTCCGAAGGCAGTGAGTCGGATATAGCCTTCGCCCGAAGGACCGAAACCTACGCCCGGCGTACAAACCACGCTAGCACCATAAAGCATCTCCTCGAAGAACTTCCAACTAGGGGTGTCGTTCGGAGTCTTAACCCAAAGGTAAGGGGCGTTCTCGCCGCCATAGACCCGAAGTCCGAGTTTCTGCAACTCAGCTCGCATGAAGTGGGCATTCTCCATATAATAATTGATTGTGGCTCTCACTTGTTCCTTGCCCTCAGGTGTGTAGATGGCCTCTGCTGCCCGTTGGGAGATGTAGCTCGTTCCATTGAACTTGGTGCATTGGCGGCGATCCCAAATAGGGTTCAATGCCACCTCTTCACCAGTCAGCGTCTTAGCCTTCAGTTCCTTTGGTACGATGGTGTAACCGCAGCGTACACCCGTGAATCCTGCAGTCTTCGAGTAACTGTGGAATTCTATTGCTACCTTTCTGGCTCCACGAATTTCGTAGATACTGTGGGGAATCTCTGGGTCGGTGATATATGCCTCGTAGGCGGCATCATAGAGGATGATGCTCTCGTTCTTGATAGCATAGTTGACCCATTTGCGAAGTTCTTCCTTGGTGATGACTGTACCCGTAGGGTTGTTGGGGTAGCAGAGGTAAATCATGTCAACACGGTGGTCGGGAATCTGCGGTGTAAATCCATTGCCTTCGTCACATGGCATATAGGTCACGTTAGTCCAACTTCCGTTCTCGAAGACTCCTGCTCTTCCTATCATCACATTGGAGTCGATATATACTGGGTAAATCGGGTCGGTGACACCGATAGTGTTGTCCCATCTCAGAATTTCCTGAATATTTCCAGTGTCACTCTTGGCTCCATCGTTCACGAAAACCTCGTTGGGGTCGAGGTGGATGCCACGTGGCAAGAAATCGTTCTTGATGATGGCCTCGCGGAGGAAGTCGTAGCCTCTTTCTGGACCATAGCCACGAAACGAAGATTGGACTGCCATCTCGTCCACAGCCTTGTGCATCGCCTCGATGACAGCGGGACAGAGAGGTTGTGTCACATCGCCGATACCTAAGCTGATGACTCTCTGCTTAGGGTGCGCAATCTTGTATGCGTTCACCTTCTTTGCGATGTCAGCAAACAAATAGTTGCTGGCCAACTTCAAGAAATGTTCATTTACTAATGCCATATTGTTTTTTCTCCTTTATTAATTATGTTTAAGTTTGCTCATTATTTATTATGGTAAATCAATTTCTCCCTCGAAAGCAAAAGCAGCAGGACCTGTCATATGTACATGCCCATCATCCTCTCTGTATTCGATGTGAAGTGTGCCGCCATCCATGACGATGTCACTTTCTCTGCTCGCCCGTTGGGTGACGGCGGCTGCAACTGCTGTAGCGCACGCTCCTGTGCCACACGCCATGGTGATGCCGCTTCCTCTTTCCCAAACTCTTGTCCTAATGACATTTGAATTCGTTATCTGTGCGAACTCGATGTTACAGCGTTGAGGAAATGCCTTGTCTCTCTCAAGAATTTTTCCGTAGTGGGCAATGTCGATAGTGTCGATGTCATCCACAAAAGTCACGAAGTGTGGATTCCCCATACAGACGAAAGTGCCATCAAACAGTCTTCCGTCAGCTTCAAGCGTTGCAATTTTGTTATCCTCTCCGACAGTCTTTATGCTTTCTTGATTTGGAGCGAACTGCTCTTCGTTTTCAAGTTTTGGTGGAAGCATGTCAACCGTAACCGACTCAACTTTTTTTGTATCTTCCTCAATATTTAATTTCAGTATTTTGATGCCCGATAAGGTTTCCAATCGAATGGTATCCTTTCTGGTCAGCCCTTTTTCATACAGATATTTGCCGATGCAACGGCTAGCGTTGCCGCACATCATGGCTTCCGAACCGTCTGCATTGAAGATGCGCATCGAATAGTCTGCCCTTCTGCCGTCTTGCGGCTTGCCTATGAGAACCAGTCCATCGCTTCCTATGCCAGTGTGGTAAGCACTCCATTGGATTGCTGCCTTTTCCGGGTCTGGAATGTCATATAAAGTTGTATCTACGTAAATGTAGTCATTGCCAGCCCCATGCATTTTTGTGAAATGAACTGTTTCTTTCATATTGCGTTGTTTTTTTAAGTTTGACTATATCTTCATGCGAGTTGCTATTATCATTCCTTGACATTCTTTAGAGTTGACTTTTTGTCGCTCTTCGGTGTCGTATGATGACGAATTGTTTTATTTCGTTTGCAAAGGTACGACGTTTTGTTGAAATATCCAAGAAAAGTAATTCTGTATTTATCTATTATTTTTTATTAGCTTTCAAACTGTAAGCACTGTGCTTGTTGTGCCTTTCAAATTGTAAGTGTATATTGTGCGTTATGTGATAAAATAACAATTTAAAGAAATTGCAACTGTCTTTGTGCTTGTGAAATATTGTTTTTGATGACAAAATGTATTAACTTTGCACCCGAAATTTGGCAAAATGATATTTTATATGCGATACGATATTCTAAAATATATAATTAGGTATTTAAAAAGCAATCAATAAAGGTATTAACAAAAAACGTAAGATTTATGAAGAAAATCGAAGCGATTATTCGCAAATCTAAGTTTGAGGATGTCAAGAAGGCGCTTTTGGCCGCCGACATCGAGTGGTTCTCGTATTATAATGTTAGAGGAGAAGGTAAAATGCGTCAAGCGCGTATCTATCGTGGTGTGATGTACGATACAAGTAGTATTGAGCGTGTTTTGCTCAATATTGTCGTGCGAGACAAGAACGTTGAGCCTACCATTGCAGCCATACAGGGGGCGGCTCAAACCGGAGAGATTGGTGATGGTAGAATCTTTGTCATCCCAGTGCTTGACACAGTGCGCATTCGAACCGGCGAGAGAGGTGACATCGCATTGTATAACGCAGAGCAAGAGAAATAACTAAAATTTTAAATGTGAAATTCTGAAAGGTAAGTGTTGAATTCTTTGTTCTTCACATTTCACTATTCAGTTAATTAAGGTATAAAGATATGAGCAGTTTATTTTTGACAACACTTGATACAGGTAACACAGCGTGGATGATCACTGCCACCATCTTGGTGCTCTTGATGTCAATCCCAGGTATAGCACTTTTCTATGGTGGTTTAGTTCGCCAGAAGAACATTCTCAGCATTTTGATGCAAACTACTTTCATCGTGGCAGTAGTGAGCCTTATTTGGGTAGCGTTCGGTTATTCATGGGCCTTCTCTACACAGTTTGCCGACAGTGGCAATCCGTTGGCTTGTATCATAGGAGGTTTTGATAAGTGTTTCCTTCATGGAATAGGACTTGACGCTATTTTGCCTACGGGTATTCCGGAGTTAACCTTCGTGATGTTCCAGTGTATGTTTGCCCTCATTACACCTGCATTGATTCTCGGTGCATTTGCCGAGCGCGTCAAGTTTAGCGGTTATGTACTCTTTATAGTTCTTTGGCTCGTCATTGCATACCTGCCCATGGCACACTGGGTATGGGGCGGAGGGTTCCTGCAGGAGATGGGTGCCATCGACTTCGCTGGCGGTACAGTGGTACACATCAATGCAGGTGTTGCAGCCTTGGTGATGGCATTGATGGTTGGAAAGCGTGAGGATTACCGTGCGGGTCATCCTATAACCCCACACAACATCACCTTTGTCTTCATGGGTATGTCATTCCTTTGGTTGGGATGGTTCGGTTTCAATGCCGGTAGTGGTCTTGCCGCTGATGGCTTGGCAGCCAATGCCTTTATGGTTACTCACGTGGCGACGGCTGCGGCTGCCACGACCTGGATGATTATCGACTGGGTGGTCAACAAGAAGCCGACCACGATTGGTGCATGTACGGGTGCTGTTGCTGGTCTCGTAGCCATTACTCCAGCTGCAGGTTCTACTGACATATTAGGAGCGTTCTTGATAGGTATCCTTTCCACTTGCATCTGTTTCTTCATGGTAGCAGTGGTAAAGGCGAAGTTCCGTTATGATGATGCTTTAGATGCCTTTGGCGTGCATGGCATCGGTGGTATTCTTGGTTCTATCCTCACAGGTGTTTTTGCCACAAGATATGTTACTGGAGCCGATGGTGTGCAAGGTGCGCTTTATGGTGATTGGCATCAGCTTTGGGTACAAATCGTTGCCACGGTGGTGAGCATTGTATTCAGTGCAGTTGTAACCTTTGTCCTGTTCAAGGTCGTTGACAAGTTGGTTGGCATCCGTGTTGACAAGCGTGTAGAGGAGGAAGGTCTCGATATTTACGAGCATGGTGAGAGTGCTTATAGCAACTAATCCGATTTCTTTATATTACAAGGATTTAAAATGTAAATTCCCCTGCAAGTGTTGGTTTGATGTTGAGCCTTTCTTGCAGGGGGATGTCATTTTTTATCAGCGTGTTCCTGTTGGATGCAGCCCTTGTCGGAGTGTGCGAAATAACCATAGTGACTTTTCCTGATTTTGATAATAATAAAAAGCCAAGCAAGGAATTGGTTTATCCTTTGCTTGGCTTTATTACTGGTTCGGTGAGCTTGTCGAAGTCATTGGTAAACTCTGTCAACTTGTGATAGAGCAAGTTGCATCCCTTGTCTGACAGAGCATCGTCGGGGAGTGGACCGCTGTTGATAGCCACGGTAAATATGTTGGCGGCTATTCCGGCAAGCACACCCAATGGGGCGTTCTCCACTACGATTCCTTCCCAAGGCTTTAGATTGCCGACCTTCTGTAACCCCATGAGATAAGGGTCTGGGTAAGGCTTACCACGTTTCACGTCGTATGCTGTCACGATATGCGATTCGTCGAGGAAGTTGCCGAAGTCATCAAGCAAGCGGAGGATGAGCGGGCGTTGTCCACTGCCTGTCACGACTCCAATCTGCATACCTGCACCTTTGATTTTCCGCATGATTTCTTTCACGCCCGGGAATATCTTGGCTATGGGCATGGAGTGGAAAATCTCAGTCTTTACGTCATACATCTTCTGAGCCTCTTCGAGCGAGATGTCTTTGCCTTTCTGCTTTTTCACCATCATTTGGATGGTGTCGATGCCACGGGCACCCTCTGTGGCGTAAGCGTCGGCGGCGGTCATGTGGATGTCGAATTGCTTCATTGACTCCTGCCAAGCGATGGCATGGTTGGGCATACTGTCATACAGTACGCCGTCCATATCGAAAAGAACTGCTTTGGGGTTGAATTTCTCAAAGCTGTGATCTTTTAAGTATTGATTAATAGTTTGATACATAGCGAATATTCCTAAAATAAGTAAGTGCAAGAAAAGTTTGTTGTTCTGTCTTTGGGATTGAGAGCATTCCATTTTCCTGTTGTTGGCTTTTCCATGCTGAAACTATACTTTACTGTGATTTGATAATGACTATTTATTTCAATTCCACTACCAAAATGTCCGCCCCAATCAAAACGTTTATATGTTTTCAATTTGAATGGGTCTCCTTCATCTGGGAGAGTTTCGGGGTAGTTTGTAATTTTATTCTTTCCAAAAAGTCCAATTCCGAAGTAAGGACCAAAAGCTATGAGAAATTTGCATTGTTTATTGATGACAAATTTATATCCGCAATCTAATGGTAATTCTAAATAATAAAGTCTACACTTCTGTTTGTATGTGGCTTTTTCGTCTTCTAAGGAATATAATTTATGTCTCCAACCTTTGGAAGTCAAACTGAGAGTTGCGCCTAAGAAAAAGGTGTTGTTTAAGGAAAAATCTTTTTCTGTATGGACTCCTATATGGTAACCAACTAATGAACTCTCATCTTTAGGCTTTGAAATAGATAAGCCACAATCGACTCCAACTTTATAGCTTTGTCCAAATGTGCAAAGAGTACAGAAGGGCAATGCTAAAAATGAAAGGTTTCTATAGAACATAATTACTATTTACTAAAGACATTATAATTCCATTCTAAATCTTCAGGTTTACAAGGATACCATCTGTCATAACTAACACCTTGAAAGTCTGAAATGATGTGTATGAGTTTGGTCGTCATGGTAACAGTATTCCCTTTTTGCATAGAGGAGTAGCCTCTGTCTCCTAATGTGTCACTTGTATAACCAGGAAATAAACCACAATTTGGAGAATCATCTGCTGGGA
This sequence comes from Bacteroidaceae bacterium, assembly GCA_963594995.1. Lineage (GTDB taxonomy): Bacteria > Bacteroidota > Bacteroidia > Bacteroidales > Bacteroidaceae > Prevotella. The sequence continues at coordinate 52,254 of CAVBGK010000009.1, read as the reverse complement.
ATCGATTTACTTTTGTGCTGAGACCATCAATGGTAAGTACATAATTGGCAGTAATAATCTCTGATATGTATATTTGACTATAAATATGCATAAGCGAAGCTAATTTTTTGCTACATGCGACTTTGGTTCCCTGTAGATGTTTGAGATGTATATCCGTAAACAGTGAAATCTGTAAGGGTTGCACGAGTGCTTGCTTTTAATGAGCTATTTTGCCAATCTTGATACTTATCTTGATCAGTTTTAAGTAAATATTCAATTGATGGGGTAGTATCTTCTGAAGCTGGAATTGTCTGTTAATTCAGAGTCGGAACAGCCACAAACAAGTCCAAGTAATGCGATTCCTAAAATCTTTGATAATTTCATAGTTCTAATCTTTATAGTTTTAGGATGTTGGAGAAGTAAAATTTAATGCTATTAATTTTATTTTTCCAACATCCAATATTTATATTTTATTATTCATTCTTGAGTCTTTCCTGGATAGCCTTGCTCTCTGCCTCATAACCTGGCTTGTTGAGCAATGCGAACATGTTCTTCTTGTAAGCCTCAACACCTGGTTGGTTGAATGGGTTCACCTCTTCCAAGAGACCGCTGATACCGCAAGCCTTCTCGAAGAAGTAGATGAGCTGACCGAGGTAGTAAGCGTTCAACTCGGGTACGCTGACCAGGATGTTGGGTACACCACCGTCCACGTGTGCCAAACGAGTACCAAGCTCTGCCATCTTGTTGACCTCATCAACACGCTTGCCCTCCAAGAAGTTCAAGCCGTCAAGGTTCTCGTCATCATGAGGGAAGAGCAACTTCTCGTTAGGAGTCTCTACGCTGATGACAGTCTCGAAGATGCTGCGCTCGCCCTCCTGAATCCACTGGCCCATGGAGTGAAGGTCGGTAGTGAAGTCGCAAGCTGCTGGGAAGATACCCTTCTGGTCTTTACCCTCGCTCTCACCGTAGAGCTGCTTCCACCACTCAGCGAAGTAGTGAAGTTTAGGCTGGAAGTTGCAGACAATCTCAATCTTCTTGCCTGCCTGAGTATAGAGAGCCTGACGGGTAGCTGCATAGATGGCAGCAGGGTTCTCGTCGAAAGCTACGTCCTTGCCGCAAGCCTTCTCCATCTCTGCCGCACCAGCAACAAGTTGCTTAACATCGAATCCAGCAACTGCGATAGGCAACAAACCTACTGGAGTCAACACGGAGAAACGACCACCCACGTTGTCTGGGATGATGAAGCTCTTGTAACCCTCCTTGTCTGCGCAAGTGCGGGCAGCACCCTTCTTGGCATCGGTCACGGCCACAATCACGTCCTTGGCCTCTTCCTTGCCACGCTGGTCTTCGCACTGCTTCTTCAAGAGACGGAAAGCAAGAGCGGTCTCTGTGGTGGTACCAGATTTGGAGATATTGATGACACCAAACTTCTTGTCCTTCAAGTAAGCTGCCAACTCATAGAGATAATCCTCACCGATATTGTTGCCGGCGAAGAGGATGGTTGGGTTCTTTTTGTCATTTACGAGCCAAGCGAAAGAGTTGCCGAGGCCTTCGATCACGGCACGTGCACCAAGGTAGCTGCCACCGATACCTGCCACTACGACCACCTCGCACTTTTTGCGCAATGTGTTGGCAACGGTCTGGATCTCGTCCAAGAACTCAGGGGTGATGGAAGATGGCAAGTGAAGCCATCCCAAGAAGTCTTTACCTTCACAAGTGCCGTTCTCAAGAGCCTCCTGAGCGGCCTTCACCTTTGGCTCGTAAGCCTTCACTGCACCCTCTGCGAGGAATGATGCAGCCTTAGTAATGTTTAAGCTGATACTTTTCATTTTTCTTCTTATCTAAATGAATCTGTTAATAGTTTAATCTCTATTTGCGGACTGATGCGCTCGTACAATATATTATATATAGCATCGAGGATGGGCATGTTGACGTGCATGTGCCGGTTGATTTCCTTCATGCACTTCGTGCCGAAATATCCCTCTGCTATCATCTCCATCTCTATCTGCGCACTCTTCACGCTATAGCCCTTGCCTATCATCGTACCGAATGTGCGGTTACGTGAGAAGTTACTGTACCCCGTCACAAGCAAGTCGCCTAGATATACCGAATCATACATACAGCGCTCGATGGGGTGGACGGCTGTGAGAAAGCGGTACATCTCCTGCACGGCGTTCGACATGAGCACCGCCTGAAAGTTGTCGCCATACTTCAAACCTCCACAGATGCCGGCGGCTATGGCATAGACATTTTTTAAAACCGACGAGTATTCGATACCAATGACATCGCTCGAGGTCTTTGTCTTGATGTATTCGCTCGATAGGCATTCTTCTGCGAAAGATCGTGCCTTTTCCGTATCTGCGCATCCTACGGTGAGATAGCTCAGACGCTCCAGGGCAACTTCTTCTGCATGAGATGGACCTCCGATGCAAGCCAGATTCTCGTAAGGCACATCATACACTTGATGGAAATACTCTGAACAAACCAAGTTCTCATCGGGAACGATGCCTTTGATGGCCGTGATGATAAACTTGTTGCTGATGCGTGTCTTGAGTTTCTTGAGATGGTTTTTGAGATAGGGCGACGGGGTGACGAACACGAGCGTGTCGTAGTTCTGCACGATCTTGTTGATGTCGGAAGAGAAGAAAATCTCGCTGACGTCAAAACGTGCGGACGTCAGGTAGGCTGGGTTGTGCCCCATGCGCTTGAAGTCCTCGATGCGGTCGTCGCGACGCATATACCAGCCAATGTGGTGAGTGTGACCCACCACAATCTTGGCTATCGCCGTAGCCCAGCTTCCGCCGCCAATAATAGCAATTTTTCCGCAGTTGAACACTTCGCTTTAATTTATAATTAATAATTTATAATGTATAATTAAGCATACACCCTTATTGGCACGATGTACAATCAATAACAAGCAATTTGCTCATTATTGATTATACATTATAATTATACATTACTGAGCCTTTGCAGTATCTATCCAGCCCTGGATGTCATCTACAGAAGGCTTTTCGTAGCCGAGCTTGTATTTTTTGTTGATTTCGCCCATCTTCTGCTGCAAGCCTTGTGCCTTCTCTTCCTTGATGTCGGAGATGAGGTTGAATCCTGCCTTTCTGAGTACATAAGCCCAATCTTCCGGCACGCCGATTTCTGCCCACTCCTTGATTGTGCTCTGGGGCATCTTCTTCTCTGGCTTCATCTGGGGGAATAGCAATACCTCCTGGATGTAGGTCTTGCCCGTCATGAGCATGGTGAGGCGGTCGATGCCAATGCCGATGCCCGATGTAGGGGGCATGCCGTACTGGAGGGCGCGGAGGAAATCTTGGTCGATGATCATCGCCTCGTCATCACCCTTGTCGGCGAGCTTCATCTGGTCGATGAAACGTTCCTCTTGGTCGATTGGGTCGTTGAGCTCGGAGTAAGCGTTGGCAAGTTCCTTGCCGTTTACCATCAGCTCGAAACGCTCGGTCAAGCCTGGCTTAGAGCGGTGCATTTTGGTTAACGGAGACATTTCCACGGGATAGTCGGTGATGAAGGTAGGTTGGATGAAGGTACCCTCGCAGAACTCGCCGAAGAGTTCATCGATGAGCTTGCCCTTGCCCATGGTCTCATCCACGTCCATGCCCTTCTCCTTGCAGAAGTTGCGGATTTCTTCCTCGCTCTTGCCGTTGCAGTCGAAACCTGTCTTCTCCTTGATGGCGTCGAGAATAGGGAGACGGCGGTAGGGGGCCTTGAAACTCACAATCTTGCCGTCGATTTCACGTTCCGGCTTGCCGTTCACGGCGATACAGATGGTTTCCAGCAACTTTTCGGTGAAAGACATCATCCAGTTGTAGTCCTTATACTGCACGTAAAGTTCCATGCAAGTGAACTCAGGGTTGTGGTTGCGGTCCATACCTTCATTGCGGAAGTTCTTGCCCATCTCATAGACACCCTCAAAACCGCCCACGATGAGTCGCTTCAAGTAAAGCTCTGTGGCTATACGCATATACATATCCTGGTCGAGCGCATTGAAGTGAGTGATGAATGGACGAGCCGAAGCACCACCTGCGATACCTTGCAGGGTAGGGGTCTCTACCTCGGTATAGCCCGCATCGTCGAGGAACTTGCGGAGTGTGCGGATTACAGTAGCGCGCTGGAGGAAAGTCTCCTTCACACCATCGTTCACTACGAGGTCTACGTAACGCTGGCGATAACGCAACTCTGGGTCATCAAACTTGTCGTAGGCTACACCATCCTTATACTTTACGATAGGCAGTGGCTTCAAGCTCTTGGAGAGCAGGCACAGTTCCTTGGCGTGCACTGAAATCTCACCTGTCTGTGTACGGAAAACGAAACCCTTCACACCGATGAAGTCACCGATATCGAGGAGCTTCTTGAATACAGTATTATAAAGGTCCTTGTTCTCGTCGGGACAAATCTCGTCGCGGGAAACATACACCTGGATTCTTCCCTTGGAGTCCTGCAACTCTGCAAAGCTGGCCTTACCCATCACGCGACGCCCCATCATACGACCGGCGATCACCACCTGGCGTGGCTCGTCCTCGTCCTTGAACTCAGCCTTGATGTCTGTGCTGAATGCGTTGGTTGGAAACTCTGCCGCTGGGTATGGGTCAATACCCATCTCGCGCAATGTCTGAAGACTCTGTCTACGAACAATCTCCTGTTCGCTCAACTCTAAAATGTTCATACTTTATTTAGATATATCTATTTTTATTTTTTATTTGGTTGCAAAAATACAAAAAAAATCCGAACCCGCATTCCTTTTTATGCTTTTTAATATAAGTAACGATTAAAAAACAACTTGGCATGGTTTGGCCATCACGCCCTAAAGGGGCAAAAGTGGTATTGTATCCTAATTTTGTCTTGTCCTAACAGCGCCCCGTCTTAGTACCAATGCAGGCTGGGCTTGTATTTCTTGGCACTGTAGTTCAGGCGGTACACCATGCACGCCATGGCGTAGGAGGGAATCACGTTGGTTGACTTGCTGCTTACGTAGCTCTCTGTCAGCGTGTTCTCCACGTGCTTGAGTTGGTGCAGGATGTCGAAACCTTCCAGTACCACCATTAACCGGTTGTTAAGGAAGGTACGTACCAGTCGGGCATCCCATACGAAGTCGTTGGTATTCAGTTCTTTGGTAGAATACTTGCGGCGCCCGTAGAGGTTGAAACTGGTGGCTAGGTCGAGCTTCCATGGTAAATGGAGGTGGCCCAGCAGGCCTGTCTCCCAGTCGATAGGCCGGGAGATTTTGCCATTGTTGTTGGCATACGACTGGCGGAAACGGGAGCGGAGGGTGAATACCTGTGCGCCCACTTTCCATTTCAGCCGCAAGTCGTCGTCTATACTTTTTACCGTAGTTTCTTTCTTCACATCGGTCGTAAGGATAGCGGATGTGGTGCCATCCGTTGATGCGGATGTCTTGTCTGCCGTCTCTTCCAAACTCACCTTGTGCTGCAGCTTGTAGGTGATGCTGTTGTGTAGGAAGAGGTTGTTGCCACTGGTCAGCGGTAAGCCGAACACCCATTTCAGCTTGGTGGTGTTGTTGCCGCTGGCGTTGTCGTAGGTGTAAAGTTTTCTGCCCGAAGGGCGGTCGTAGCACAGTTTGGTAACAAGAGCGTTCAGATAGTTCTCGTGTTCCACCTGCATTCCCCATTCATATCGCATGTCCTGACTCAGGTAGGTATAGGTCAGTCTGCCGTCCACCCACCACTGGTTCTTTAGGTTGCGGTTACCCTTGTAGTAGTTTTGGGCATCGGTAGTGATGGTTACATCCTCCGTCATCTCGCAGTCGGGCACGGTCGTGGTGCTCTGGAAAAGCAGGGTAATCTTATGGTGGAGATTGGCGCTGCGCCATTGCATATAGGTGTTCTTCGCATTCAGCGAGAAGTAGTTGAGCGTGTGCCGGCGGTCATAATCCAGCCTGAGATAGGTACGCTCCAGGTGGTTTAGACCAAAAGGCAAGTAGAGGTTCATGCTCCACACGCCCAGACTGTTGGTAATGCCCCATTTTGCCTTGAGCATCAACTCGTGCTTGGTCTCGCTTTCATGCTGTCGATAACTGTTGTCACCTATCTTGTCGCCATCCTCATTCATTCGCTCATACTGGTTGATGTGCTTCACCTGGTATTGCAGGGTGCCGAGCATCGTCTTCGTGAGCCAGATGTAGCCCATCTTGGCATAATAGTCAGTGTAGTCGATGGGGCGCGTGAAGAGACGCTGGTGATAGTGATAGGTGGAGTCGATGGAGGCATCGTAATAGTTGATGGTCTGCTCTGTCTGCACCTCGCTTCTTCCGCCCTTGTTGGTTGCGCCGGCTTCCCATTTCAGCTGCTTCCGCTTGCCGTCCCACTTGATGCTGGCTGTGGCAGAGATGCCAGCCGTGTAGTTGTGGCTGAGGGTGGAGGTCATGCTTCGGCTGTCGTTGATGAGGGCAGTGCCTCCTTCTGCCGCCACTGTCGCATCGGTAACGGTGGCATTGTCGCCAGAATTGTAAGTGAACTTTGGCTTGACGTGTACATCCACTTGGCCTAGCATCGCATGGAAATCGTGGTAGGTGTCTATCTTCATCTTCTTGTTGCAGCCTGCGGCATGGGAAGTCTGGAAGGTATTGCCAGACTCTATGAAGTTGGTGCGGCGAATGTCGGTCACGGTCTCCGTGTTGGTGCGGTTGAAGGTGAGAAATCCTGTCACATCCCATTTCTTCTGCTTCCACTTGTAGTCAAAGCCACCCATCTGCGTGGTGCGTTGGTTCTTGGCAGCTTCCGCAGGAGTCCATTCGGTCTCTTGCCCAGGCTGTCGGGAGTCGTTGATGTCGTTTGCGTTGGCATAGACGGTCATGCGCAGTTTCTTGCCGTCGATCATCGCAAATGCCTTTTCAGAGTATCTCCCGTTGGGCCCTAGTGCGGCAGAAAATTCCGCCCACCATTTCTTCTTGTATTCCTTCTTCAGGGTGATGCTCATGCGCTTGCCCTGGTCGTAATCGTAAAACTTCACCATGTAGATGGCGTAGGCAGGGATGCGGCCGGTGAGGGTAGAGATGGCATTCTTGAAGAAAGTCTTGCTATCTATCATCATTTCCTTGACGGTTACTCCGTCCACTTCCACGTTGCCGCTGCTATAATAGGTGATGCCTGGCAATTTGCGAAGAAGTCTGTCCAGGTTGGCACCTTCGGGTAAGGTGAAGGCGTCGGCATAGAAGGTCAAGGTATCCCCCTTGACGTAATGCAGCTTGATTTCGTCCTCGTCTTGTGCGAGGGCATACGAGGGCACCATGGAAAGCAATGCTCCCATCGCTATCCATAATCCGAACTTGTAGTTGTTCATCTGTTTTTTGCTTTGTTTTAGAGCCACTTCTCCTTTTAAGGAAGAGAAGATTGTCTGTGTAGTTTGTCTTGTTCTGTTTTTTTTGTTCTTGTGTAATTATCGTGTCGCTTGGTGGCTTCTGCCCCTTTTCGGTGCAAAAATACATGAAAATATCCGTAATCCCTTGGCTTTTTAAGAATATTATAGTTTTTTTGAATTTTTGGCACGGTTGATTAAATAGTGTCTATTAAAGCGATGCCTATTCAAAAGAAGGTGTCTCCCTTTTTAGTTTATAAAGTAAAAGAGAATCTAGTCAAATCAAGAATAGTCATAGTCAAGTCAGGAAAAGTCAGGCTAAAGGAAGCCTCTAAAAGTTTCACGCCAGGAACTCCGAGTTTCATGCCGTGAAACTCATAGTTCCATCGTGTGAAACTAAACAAAGCCTAGTCTGCTAATACGATATTGGTATGCACCCATACCGCCGCTTGCGCCATGCTGTCCTTCAGCGCATTCAGATACCTGTCAACATCCCACGGCATACTCATTTCAATATGTCGCTCAGGGTACCTGCCATTCTGGTCGCCGCTCACGAGGTGGATAATAACAAACGACTTGTCGGTATCGTGCTTTGCCACCATGCCCCGCTGTAGGCACTTCGCCACCACCTCATCATAATTCTCTGGAGTTGTAGGTACTACCTGGAGCACGCTCCATGGATATTCCTGGGCAGTGAGCAGGATATGGCCTTCTCGTTCCTCTGCCACAAAACTGTAAATCTTATTAGATGTGTGCATAAATCTCTATTGTTTTTTGTTTCTATTTTGCTGGTTTCATGCCATTTTTTGCAAAAGTACAAAAAAATATTGGATAAACGCACATATTTCAGAAATTATTATTATTTCAATTGCATTCAGGCGTTTGCTGGCGCTCATATATTAATAGCAGGTACATCTATGAATAAATTGACAAGAGAAGAAGCACTCAGAAGATGGAATGCTGCCAAAGCTACCAAAAAGGCGATGGTCGATAAAATGCAAAAAGTCCTTTATGAGGATTATTGTGCCTCGTAGTAATGAAAGGATAGGCTCATCTGCCCTCCCCATCTTGTCTAATCTCTGGAAATATTGTAGAAGTCTTCAAGAATCTACAATATTTCCAGAGCAAATCAAAGGAAAACTATTTGGTCCCCGCATTTTATTCTTTGTTGCTTACAACTTAATGAAAATCTTCTTGCGGTACAGCCAGATGCCCATGGCGGCATGGAGGGCGACGAAGAAGAGGGCGTAGGAGAGGGAGGTGAGGTACTCGTCGTGGATGAGACTGCGGAGCCCCTCGAAGAGGAACGCCTTGATACCGAGGCTGCCGAACACGATGGCCAGTAGTTCGCTCGCTACATAGAGAAACAGGGGGTTCATGCCAAAGGCCAGAAAAAGTTTGGTTATGGGCTGGTCGGCAGTAGGCTTCCGGTCTATCCATTGTATGAGCAAGCTGAGTATCCATGCGGCGAATCCGCAGGTTACGAAAACGAAACTGGGGCTCCAGATGCGCTTGTTGATGCCGAAACCGATGAGCGAGAGGAAAAAGCCTAGGACGAGCATCACCAAGCCGGCTATCTTGAGAAACTTAATCTTGGAGTACACGTCTTGCCCCACCAGGGAGATGTATTTGCAGCAGAGGAAGCCTATCATCGTGTGGGCAACGGCTGGGATGGTACCGAGCAGCCCTTCTGGGTCTACGGGACTCTTGTGGTAGAGGTGGTCGATACCGAACAGTCGGATGTCTATCTGTGCCAGGATGTTGACGGAAGAGTCGTAGGCATATCCGTTGCCGAAGGCGAGGATGCCCATGTAGGCAATGATGAGACCGATGATGGTATGGACGAAGTAGCGATGAGGAATGGTGAGGGCCAGCAGCGACACTACCCCGTAGCACAGGGCGATGCGCTGCATCACCGCCCAGATTCTGAGGTGGGCGAAGTCGAGGCCGTTGCCGCTGCAGAGTATGTCGAACCAGTTGATTCCTACACCGATAAGGAAGAGAAGGAGGGTGCGCTTGGCAATCTTCTTGTAGAGGGCAGGGGAGGCTTTGAACCCAGATTTCTTGAGAGAAAGGAAAGTGGACATTCCCATCATGAACAGGAAGAAGGGGAAGACGAGGTCGCATGGCGTCAGGCCGTTCCACTTGCTGTGCTCCAGGAAGCTGTAGTTGTATCTGCCTCCGTTGTTGACGAGTATCATGAGGGCTACGGTGAGCCCTCGCATGATGTCGAGGGATTTCAGTCTTGTGGTCATTTTTTTATGTTTAACGTTAAGTGTTAAATGGTGTAGATTTCTATGGGAGTTTTGAGAGAGGGAAAACTGTCATTTGATGAAATCGATTACCTCTCTTGCCACGTCTATGCTGTTGCCCTCGGGCTTCGAGGAGTACTCGTTGTGCATCAGGGTCCATGGCTCCTCCAGGGCGTACCAGTCTATCTTCGGACCGCTGGGCAGGGCCATCTGGAATAGCTCGGAGGCTGTCTTGGTGGCGTTCTTTCCTCCGCCCAGAGCCTCGTAGTTGGCTTGCGTGTCGGCTTCCATCTGGTCGGCGAGGGCTTTCATGTAGGTACTCCAGCGCTTAAAGTAGAAATCTTTGAGCAGTCCCTGCCATTCCTTGTGGGCATAGTCGCGCAGCCCGCCTTTGTCGGCGCAGGTGCGGTTGCCCCAGGTGGTGATTTGCACACGGGCGTTCCATTCATAGAGGTCTTTCTCCTGCGGAGTCTTGCCGAGACTCCTGGCAGCTTCCGTCCTATGGCCGAGGCGGAACTCCTTGCGGGTGCCGAGCAGCTTGTCTTGCAGCAGAATCATGTCGAGAAACCGCTTGGAGTCGATGGCGAAGTCTTGGCGCGAGAAGGCGTTGTAGTCGGCGATGGTCTTCAGGTACTGCCGACGGCCTTGGTCGTCGAGGGCTTGCCGGCAGATGTCCACTAGGTCGTACTCGTAATTGTTATTCCCCCGGTATTTCTCCGCCACGCTGCTAAAGAGGATGGCGGCCTGGCGGGTGGCCTCGGGGTCGTAGTAGTTGCGCATCTTCGACCAACTCTTCACCTGGAAGTTGGTGAGCGACGGGCGGCCGCAGAAGATGGGCTCGTGGGGACCTTGTTGGTTGTTGCCCAGTGGGCAGTTGTAGATACTCTGGGCGAGTATCGTCCAGGCTTTCTCGATGGTGACGTCGTGTACGCCGTATCTTGCGAAGCAGTACTCCTTCACCCATTCCTCTTTGGTCGTTTTCTCCGACAGCCAGGGCAACTCGCTCATCAGCTCAAACATCACGGGGTTGTTCTCCGATCCCTCCATGGTGAATCCCCAGCCCTTGAGGGTGTTGTTCGTTTCTCCTTGCTGTTTTTTCTCTGTAAAACCTTTCTTTTTGTTGGTGGCTAGGTAGAAATTGTTCAACAGTTGGTCCATCCTTCCGTGCAATCCCACGTTGGCGCCGAAGTTCTCCAGCATGCAGAATAGCCAGTTGTGCTTGCCGTAACCGCCTTCGCGTTTCCATACGCTCGGGATGCCAAACATCGGACGGCATTCGGAGAAGAGGTCGAGGATGAGCAGGTCGCCTGGCTTCATGTCCTCTATCATCTGGGGGCGAGGGTTTTCCGTCCATCCCTGTATGACCCAGGTGGCTGAGGGGTTGGCGCGTTTCATGGCATCCATCATCTCCTTGCCTGCCTTGGCGTAGTCGATGGAAGCGTCATCGTTGCTCTCATGGAAGGGATCCATGGAGTAGTAGGCGGCCTTGCCGAAGAGGCGGGTCAGCTCCTTGTAGTAGAGGTCGGCGATTTCGGCAAAACGGCTGTCGGTGGGGGTGAGGTTGGAGGGGCGTTGGTAGCCGTTCCAGAGTCCGCCGTCGCTCACGTTGAGCCCCAGCTTCTCTTTGGCGTCGTGCGGCATCATGCCACAGTAGCCAGGCAGCACGGGCTTCATGCCGAGCGACTTCATCCTTGCCAGAATTTTCTTTTGTAGGGCTTCCTGCTGCCTGTACCAGTTGAGGGGCAGAGGCCCTCCCCATCCTTCCAGGTTGTTCATCTCCCACCATGCCAGGAAGGCTGGACCAGCTATGAACTTGCCCACTTCCTCCTCGGTGTAGCCGAGTTTGAGCAGCATGTTGCGCCATACACATTCCTCGCCCACGATGGCCAGGGGCATATTGATGCCGTGTAGTGCCATCCAGTCGATTTCCTTCTGCCACCGATTCCAATCCCAGAAAGCCATGGAGTAAGAGAAGGTGCAGTAATTGAAGTTGTAGCGTAGCGTGAGGTCGGTTTCATGACGTTCCTTCTTCTCCACCCGGGGGAGATGGGTGGGAATCTTGGTTGTCAAGTTGTTCCATGAGATGTGGATGCCGGCATGGTGCTTCAGGTACCAGTTGACACCCACGGCGATGTTCACCCACGAGTTTCCGCGGATGACGATGGGAGCATTTGCCTTGCTCTTGGCGGAAATGGGTGTTTGGTCGATCTCAAAGAAATCTTTGTCCGATTTTACGAGTATGGTCTTAAACTTCTGTGAAGCTCCTTTGTCGATGCGCTCTAGCAATTCATCGACTGGGTTGGCTTGAATGGTCATTGCAAAGACAATGAAAAGGAAAAATACGAACTTTCTCATGGGAAATGAATGAATTTAGGTTTTATATAATAAATTATGTGTCAGAGTGTATTGTTTATCCGGAAGTTAGGGAGTTGTGGAATTCCCTAACTTCCGAAAGAAGAATAAAGGTATCCGATTACCCCTCGCGGAAGAAGTCGAGTGCTTCCTTGATTTCCTCCTGTGAGGCGGTTTGGTTGATTAGGATGTCGCCAATGCCGCCCAGGAGGGTGAAGTTGATGATGCCGTTTTGGTTTTTCTTGTCATGGGTCATTAGCTCTATCAGCTCGGGGTAGTCATCACAGGTAATGGGCAAGGTGTCGTAGTAATCCCTGATGAAAGTCACCGTCTGGCGCATTTTCTCCGTAGGGAATCCTGTCTTCACTGCACTGAGGTACAACTCGCATATCAAGCCGAAGGCCACGGCATAGCCATGCAGGATGGGCTTGCGCTTCAACGCCCAGCTCTCGAATGAGTGGCCGAAGGTGTGCCCTAGGTTCAGTGCCTTTCGTATGCCGTGCTCGTGAGGGTCTTCCTCTACGATGCGCTCCTTTACCTTCACGCTGTCGCCCACCATCTGCTGCAGGTGCTTGAGGTCGGGGTGGTCGATGTCGAAGCTTATCAGCTCCGTCCACATCTCCTCGGTCGAGATCAAACCATGTTTCAGCATCTCGGCATATCCAGAACAGATGTTTTCAGCATCGAGCGTCTTGAGAAACTCCGTGTCAAGGATTACATACTTGGAGTCATTGAATACGCCTATTTCATTTTTGAGTCCATTAAAGTTAATCCCCGTCTTGCCGCCTACCGAGGCATCCACCATGGCCAGCAGCGTAGTGGGAATGTTGATGAAGTTGACGCCGCGCTTGAAGGTGGATGCGGCGAAACCACCGAGGTCGGTCACCATGCCACCTCCCAGATTGATGAGGCAGGAGTGGCGTGACGCACCTCCGTCCCCAAGCGATTTCCACACGTGGGCGATGCTTTCCAAATCTTTGTGGGTGTCGCTCGCCTTGATGGTGATGATTTGCGCATTCTTCAAGGTGAAGTAGCCCCGGATGAGGGGCAGACACTCGCTTTCTGTTCTCTCATCGACGAGGATGAAAGTCCGGTCGTGCTCGCATTCGGAGAGTGCGTTGGCAATCTCGCTTTCAAGATGGGTGGATATGATAATTCTCTGATTCATAACAATAACGTTTAGTTGTGTGCAAAGATACAAAAAAATATTCAGCTGTCTGCATATTGCGTCATATTTTTGCATTTTCGTTTAAACTTTATGTTCTTGTTTGCGTCTAACCTTACAAAATGAATCTGTAATAAACAACAACTTATTGACAATGAAGAAATCAATCCTGATGATGCTGTTGCTATTGGTCACGATGGCATCATTTGCGCAGGAACGTTTGGTTAGCGGCGCGATTATTGACCGTGACACCAAGGAACCTGTGGAGCAAGTGACTGTTCAGTTGCTTAAGACCGATAGTACCTATGTTACGGGTGGCATCAGCAACGAGAAAGGTCTTTTCCACTTCAATGCCCCTGAAAACGGTAAGTATCTCCTCAAGATTACGAGCGTGGGTTACAAACCCACGCTCAAGCGAATTGTCATCTCTGAGGACAAGAATCTGGCGATGGGCAACGTGGTGATTGGTGCCGATGCTATCATGCTGAAGGGTGCAGTGGTGACGGCGATGGCGCAGAAGGTGACTCTCAAGGAGGATACATTCGTGTATAATTCGGCAGCTTATCGCACGCCTGAAGGTTCTGTGGTGGAAGAGCTGGTGAAACGCCTGCCTGGTGCTGAGGTGAGCGACGATGGCACCATCAAGATCAACGGAAAGCAGGTGAAGAAGATTCTCGTTGATGGGAAGGAGTTCATGACGGGCGACACAAAGACGGCTCTCAAGAACCTGCCTACTAGTATTATCGACAAAATTAAGGCCTACGATGAGAAAAGCGACCTCGCCAAGGTGACGGGCATCGATGACGGTGAGGAACAGACGGTGCTTGACTTCGGAGTGAAGAAGGGCATGAACAAAGGTATGATCTCCAACATCGACCTCGGAATTGGCAACAAGGACCGATATAGTGCGCGTGGTATGGCTGGCTATTTCAATGACAATAACCGATTCATGGTTTTTGGCAATGCTAACAATACCAGTGACCGTGGTTTTGGCGGCGGTGGACCTGGCAGAGGGTTCGGAGGCGGCAACGGATTGAACGCAAGTAAGATGGTAGCCCTCAACTACAACTATGAGCAGAAAGACAAGTTGAAGCTCAACTCCTCCCTGCGATGGAATCATAGCGACGGCGATGTGTGGAGCCGCCGTTCGAGCGAAAACTTCCTCGGAAGTAGTACTTCATTCAGTAATAGCCTGAGCCAGAGTTTCTCTCGTGGCAACAACTGGAATGGAAACATTCGACTGGAATGGCAGCCCGACACGATGACAAACATCCTCTTCCGTCCTTCGGTCTCCTGGAGTACAAGCGACAGCCGTAGCTCTGGTCTTTCCGCCTCATACAACCAAGACCCTTATCTATATACAGATGACCCCCTCTCTGATGAGGGCATTGATGAAATCGACAAGGCGGAGGCGATGGTGAACCGACAGAAGACGAGCGGACTGAGCTACTCTGAGAACAAGAACATCAATGGAATGTTGCAGTATAATCGTAAGTTGGGTTCCAAGGGACGTAACTTCACATTGAGGATGGATGCCAAATATACCAATAACGATGCCGAGAACATCTCGCTCAACAATGCGCGGCTTTATCTCGTGCAGACAGCGGATGGCAAGGATTCCACTTATCAGACGAACCGCTATAACCTCACACCGTCAAAGAACTATAGCTATAGTGCGCAAGCCACCTACAGTGAACCCCTATGGAAGGCTACCTTCCTGCAGTTCAGCTACAAGTTTACCTACAGTTACTCGAAGAGTGATCGCAGCACCTACGATTTTAGCGACTACTCCTTTGACGGCGTGTCGCCCATATATCGTGCCTGGGACAATTATCTGGGGCGCATCGGCGGTTCATTGGAAGACTATAAGAGCGATGATTTGAGCCGTTTCTCAGAGTACAAGAACTATACCCACGACATACAGGTGATGATGCGAATGATTCGCCAGAAATACAACTTGAACTTTGGTGTGATGTTCCAACCGCAGCGTTCAAGCTATGTGCAGGATTACCAGGGCGTGCATGTGGATACCATCCGCACGGTGATGAACGTGAGTCCTACTTTGGATTTCCGTTACCGCTTCTCCAAGATGAGCAACCTGCGTGTTAACTACCGAGGCTCTACCTCGCAACCTAGCATATCACAGTTGCTTGACATCACCGACAACAGCGACCCTCTTAACATCTCCATGGGTAACCCAGGGTTGAAGCCTTCGTTCACCCAAAACTTTCGCTTGTTCTACAACAATTTCGTGCAGAACCACAACAAGGGATTGATGACCTTCATCAACTTTTCGACCACGAGTAACAGCATCAGTAACAAGGTGACGTACAACGAGGAAACGGGCGGTCGCATCACACGCCCCGAAAACATCAACGGCAACTGGAATGTAGATGGAGCTTTCATGTTCAACTGCTCCATCGACTCTGCGGGTATATGGAATGTGAACACCGACACCAACCTGGGGTACAACAACTATGTGAGCTACCTGAGCGTGGATAAGAACGCCGACTCGCAGAAGAATAAAACCACCTCGCTCACCTGGCGTGAACGTCTCTCTCTGAGCTATCGCAACGACTGGTTGGAGGTGTCGCTCGACGGAACATTAAACTACAACCACGCCAAGAACAAGTTGCAACCCAATAGCAACCTTGACACGTGGCAGTTCTCCTATGGTCCTACAGTGACGCTGACCGCACCTTGGGGCACGAGCTTGAACACGAGCCTCTCTTGCAGCAGCCGCCGTGGTTATAGCGACAGCAACATGAATACCGATGAGTTTGTATGGAATGCGCAGCTCTCACAGGGTTTTCTTAAGGGAAAGCCATTGACGCTGATGCTCCAGTTTTACGACATCCTTCGCCAGCAAAGTACCTTCTCTCGTGCTATATCGGCTACATCCCGTACAGATACCGAATATAATGCCATCAACTCTTATGCCATGCTCCATGTGGTATATCGTCTGAACATCTTTGGAGGCAAGGCTGCCCGTGAGGAAGGTCGCCGGGGAAGACCGGAAGACGGCGGTCGTCCTGACTTCGGTGGTCGCCCGTTTGGTGGCGGCGGCCGTCCGATGGGACCTCCTCCAGGAGGTAGAATGTAATGGACATTGTATATATGTGAAATGCAAGGTAACGTTAAAAACTGGGTACATGTTGCTAACTTGTTTGTTGCAATATGTACCCAGTTTTTATTGTTATGAACACTTTTTACGCTTTTTCCTTTTTCCCTTTCAGAATAATCAACGTCACGCCAGCTAGGATGGCGGCGATGCCAATGCCCAGTTGTATGGAAAAGTTCTCGCCGAAGACGAAAACACCGATGATGACGGCTGTGACGGGCTCCAGTGCCCCCATGATGGCGGCAGGTGTACTGCCGATGAGGTTGATGGAGATGGTCATGAAGAAAAGGGACAACACCGTGGGAAGTAAGGCGAGCTGGGTGGCGCAAAGCCACTGCTTGGGAGTGTGTAACAACTGGAAACTCTCGCCTGAAATCAGTGTGAAGAGAACCATTGTAATCATACCGAACACCAATACCCAGAAGGTGAACTTCACGTTCGACATCGTGGTGTTCCAGCGGTTCACCGATATTATGTACATGGCGTAAAGCAACGATGACACCATTACGAGCGCAAATCCCGTGGTGCTCAGTTTCTCGTCGCCATCACCCTGGTAGAGTAGCCCTACGCCCAACACGGCGAGGAGGATGGCCAGAGAGGTTGTCCATGTCACCTTCTCGTGGAAAAACACCGTCATTAGCACCGCCGTCATGATGGGATAGACAAAGAGCAGGGTACTGGCGATGCCTGCCGCCATATATTGGAAGCTCACATAGAGAGTACAGGAGGAGAGGGAGAAGAAACTCCCGAGGAAGGCAAGGCGTATAGCATGTCCCCACTTGACGGTGAAGCTCTCTCGCTTGAAGAGCATCACGATGGCGAACATCATCACTGCCAGCAGGTAGCGGTAGATGAGCACGGATCCGGAGGAGAATCCGTCGTGGTATAGTTTGAGTGTTCCCAAAGGGTTGGTACCGTAGCAGATGGCGGCGATGATGCCAGCCGAAAATCCTTTTACTTTATTACTGTTGTTCATTCTTTTTTTCTTCTTTTTAGTTGTTTGTCATTTTGCCTTTAAAACATAATTTGTTTGCATTGGGTGGTGCAAAGGTACTGATAATTTTTGTAATACCTCTTTTTTATATATATTTTCCATCTTTTTTATGCCATCTTTCTGTAAATAGGATTTATTTTTGTACTTTTGTGCTTGGTAATTTATTGATTCTCAAAGAAGCAGAAGAAAGATGAACTATAAGATAGAAATAACGGAACGGACGCTCCATTTTAAGCAACCTGCGGGTACTTCCCGCGGAGTTTATACGACCCGGCACAGCTATTTTCTCACGGTTGCCTCGGATGATTGTCCTGGGGTGAGAGGAGTGGGGGAGTGTGCCACGTTACCTGACCTCAGCTGTGATGCCAAGCCCGAGTATGAGGTGACGCTTCGACAGGTGTGCAGGATGGTGGAGCAGATGGGACGCATCCCTTACGACATGATACGTGCCTATCCGAGCATCACGTTTGGCTTGGAGTCGGCTTTCGCAGATTTCTTCCACCAGTGCTCTGCGGACGCTCCTGCCTGGGCAGCCGACTTGGCTAGTCTCTATGACTCACCATTCGCCCGTGGCGAGGAAGGTATCACCATCAACGGCTTGGTGTGGATGGGAACTTACGATGAGATGTATCGGCGGCTGGAAGATAAATTGAAGGCGGGCTTCCACTGCGTGAAACTGAAGATAGGCGCTATCGACTTCTGCAAGGAACTCGACCTCGTTAAGCATATACGTCAGGATTTTACCCCAGAACAGGTGGAGCTTCGAGTGGATGCCAACGGGGGCTTCACGCCCGAGGATGCCATGAGCAGGTTAGAGGCCTTGGCGCAGTACGACATCCATTCAATTGAGCAACCCATCAAGCAGCATCAGTGGCGCAAGATGGCGGATCTGTGCCGCGAGAGTCCTCTCCCCATCGCCCTCGACGAGGAGTTAGTAGGCGTGAACGTGAAGTCGATGAAACAAGCTTTGCTCGACACCATCCGCCCCCAGTACATCGTCTTGAAACCATCGCTCCATGGGGGAATGTATGGTTGCAGGGAATGGATTTCGCTTGCAGATGAGCGTGGCATAGGCAGTTGGATAACCTCGGCATTGGAGAGTAATGTGGGCTTGGGCGCTATAGCCTACTTCTGTGCCCAGATGTATGGTCCTGATGTACGGATGCCGCAAGGATTGGGTACAGGTCAGCTCTTCGCCGACAATATAGAAATGCCCTTGGAAATCAAGGGAGACAAACTGTTCGTGGTGAAATGAGTCTGGAGGAGTTTTTGGCTGAATGGAACAGCGGGAATGAGCGTTTGCTGGTGCATACCAGTGGCTCTACGGGCAAGCCCAAGCCGATGTGGGTGGAGAAGGCGAGGATGCTCAATTCCGCCCGCATTACGTGTGACTTCCTAGGGCTGAAGTCAGGTGACACCGCCTTGCTCTGTATGTCGCTTGACTATATCGCGGGCAAGATGGTGGTGGTGCGTAGCATCGAGCGTGGGCTTAGGCTTGTCAGCGTCAAGCCTTGTGGGCATCCTTTGGCGATTGATGACTTGGGGGGTATCGACTTTGCTGCGATGGTGCCGTTGCAGGTGTATGGTAGCTTGCAGGTGCCTGGGGAGCGTGAACGCTTGAGCCGCATCCGCCATTTGATTATAGGCGGTGGGGCAATCGACGATGCTATGGCCGTTGAGCTTCGGAGGATGCCTAATGCTGTGTGGAGCACCTATGGCATGACGGAAACCCTCTCGCATATCGCCTTACGGCGCTTGAATGGCGATGATGCCAGTGAGTGGTATCGCCCTTTCGATGGCGTCTGTGTTTCGCTTAACGGGGATGGATGTCTTGTCATAGACGCACCTTTGGTCTGCCAAGATACGTTGGTGACGAACGACATTGCTGAAATCAAGGACGGCTTGTTCCGTATCAAGGGGAGAAAGGACAATGTGATTTGTAGCGGTGGGATAAAAATCCAGATTGAGGAAGTGGAGGCTTTGCTGCGACCTCATCTGTTTGCACCGTTTATGCTGGCGAAGAAAAAAGACGCTAAGTTTGGAGAAATCGCCGTGCTGATAACCGAGTCTGATGACCTGAAGGGCATCGAATGCATCTGCCGCAAGGTGTTGGAGAAAAAGTCAAGGTATTGGGTGCCTAGGAAATTTCTGCATTTCGACCATCTGCCGATGACGGAGACAGGCAAGCCGAAGAGAATGATATTTACAACTGATTTATGACAAGCTGAAAAAGCTAGGAAATCTTTGAGGGAGAGAGGGAATGTTGGCTTTCCCCTCTCCCAATTTCTTATACAAGAGTGGCGACGATTTCCTCGCGAGTTCCGGGGAGCATGTCGATAACTGGAATCTCAGGCATGGTGTAGCAACCTGGGGAGAGACGCATGGAAGCGCGTGCCACGTTGACCAAGACCTGTGCGGTGAGGGCGGGGTTGTTGATGCTCATGTTGAACTCGAAACGCTGATTCTGGGTTTTGCCAGAAACCCCCTTGCGGACGAGGTTCACGCCATGCCCCATATCCTTCACGTCATCTACCGACGCTACTGCGAAGACGTGTGTCTCGTCGTGTGCGAAGTATGGGTCAGCCTTGATCTCGGCTGTTACCTCCTCAAGCGTGGCATCTTCTTCCAATTCCACATATACCATGCGGCGGTGAATGCCCTCACCCAGTGGAATGGTGACGGATAGAGCTTCCTTCACGCCCTTCTTGCTGCGCACGCATACCGAGTGGCCCATACTCATGCCTGGACCAAAGTTGGTGTAGCTCAAACCCTTGGGGGCGAGACTCTCCATGAGCACGCGTACGATGGAGTCTGAACCTGGATCCCAACCGGCGGAGATGACGCTCACCTTGCCAGCTTTGTGGCAGTTCTCCATCTGTTTGGTGCGGTAGTCAAGGATGCTCGTGTGGATGTCGAAGCTATCTACGGTGTTGATGCCGAGGGCTACGATCTTCTCCGCATACTCAGGGCATGAACGAGTAGGAGTGGCGAGGATGGCTACGTCCACGTCCTTCAGCTTGGTGATGTCATCCACCACCTCATACTGTGCCAACTCTGCAGGCTTGTCCTTGTCGCCTTGTCGGCGTACGATACCTGCAATTTCGAAATCGGGTGCTGCTTCGAGTGCCTCCACTGAGAATTTACCAATGTTGCCGTATCCTACTACGGCTGCTCTGATTTTTTTCATTTCTTTTATTGTTTATAGTGTTGTTGTCTGTATTCCGATTGTTTGTCTCTTGTCGTAGTCTGGAACTCTTTTTTTTGTTGTTTAAGTTCTTGGGTTCTGTCATACTAGGAAGCCTTTGCTCTTCATATTCTTGCAAACGGATGCAAAATTATAGCTTTTCTTTGAGATAGCGAACGATTTAATAGTTTTTTAACTTATGTGAGGGGCGAAAAATTATAATGTTGTTTGTTTTTGGCTTTTGTTTTTGGCGATTCGTAAGTAAGTTATTGGCTTTTGCTTATGGTTTGGCGAAAAAGTAGACAAACAAGAGTGTTTTATCCTTTCGCTTTTTGCCATCTTTTTATGAATAAATGTTAGTTTATTTGCAAAATTGTGAGATAAGTGTTACTTTTGCAGATTGAACGATAAGACGGTTTTACGTTTCACAATTTAAGATTCACAGGTGATATGGAGTTTGAACAAGCTACGATGATATTGGAACAGGTAAGCATAGGGTATGCTTCCAAGCGCAGTAGAAGGGTGGTAGTGGATGGTATCGATACTGCACTCTTTGCCGGGGAACTTACCTGTTTGATTGGGGCGAATGGAGTGGGGAAATCAACCTTGCTCCGCACTTTAGGTGGCTTCCAACCCGTCTTTGGGGGGGACATTCGGCTTCTTGACTCGAAGAACGCTTCTTTTTCTTCCCAGCGCATAGCTTCCTCTCCATATCGCTCTTTGGGAGAATGTTCTCCTCGTGAGTTAGCAAGTAAGATTGGCGTTGTCTTGACGCAAAAAACCGATGTGGCGGCCATGAGGGTGGAGGAACTGTTGGCCATTGGCAGGTCGCCTTATACGGACTTTTGGGGGCGTTTGTCTTCCTCCGACCAAGCGGCGGTGGAGGATGCCCTTGCTCTGGTGGGTATTGTGAAATTGCGCCGTCGCCAGTTTCATACACTGAGCGATGGGGAGAAGCAGAAAGTGATGATTGCCAAGGCTCTCGCCCAGCAAACCGACATCGTGTTGCTAGACGAGCCAACAGCCTTCCTCGACTATCCGAGTAAGGTGGAGGTGATGCTGTTGCTTCGACGTATGGCGCATGAGTTGCGCAAAACCATTCTCCTTTCTACCCACGACCTCGAACTGGCACTTCAAATCGCCGACAAACTTTGGTTGTTGGGTGGAAGAGAAGCAGCAGAGGGGATTCAAGAGGTGGAATATAAAAACAACCAGTTGGCGGTGGGAACTCCACGCCAGCTGGCTGATGATGGGCTTTTGTCTCGGTTCATCGACCGGGATGGCATCCGGTTTGACACGTCTTCGCTTCGTATCAACGTCAGCTCGTCGCTTCAATGATGGGCTTTGGACGTTGGAGTCGGGGCAAAGCATTTCGACAAAAATATATTACTTGATGATATTTTCTACCTCCTTTTTTGTGCGGTTGAAAGGACCGTTGTGCTCCAACTTGATGGTACACATCGCTGCGGCAAACTTGCCTGCGTCGGTAGGATTGGCGCCTTGCAACCGCTTGTAGAGGTAGCCGGCTGAATAGGTGTCGCCGCATCCGGTGGCATCCACGACCTCATGGGGGGCATAGGCGGGAATCTCGTAGAAGGTGTCATCCACATAGACGAGCGAACCCTCGCTGCCCAGGGTGATAATGACCTCGGTGACACCCCATGAGTGGAGCAGCTTCGCCGCCTCATGAGGATTCTTCAGACCTGTGATGGTTTCCATCTCTATCTCGTTCACTTTCAGGTAATAGGTGTGCTTGAGCACAGTTCGCTTGTCTTTCCAATCCACGGAATACACCTTTTCGTCTCTTACCTCACGGAGATACCCCTGCACGTCGATGGAGACGCGCCCTTTGGAGGAGAGGTACTCCACTACATCGGTGGGGAAGTCGTCGCTAAGGAGAGTGCCGAGGTGGAACACCTTTGCCTCCACGTCTTTCAGTTGCTCGATGGTGAAGGGGTCTGCCTTGGCCAACACACGCTGCTTGCGCTCGTTTTGGTTTTCTCCATAGATGTTCTCGAAGAACACGGTATTGCGGGAGGCGTTGAGAGTGACGTCTATGCCGAGCCGTTGCATCTTCTCCACGGGTGTCTTCTCGGTGGGGTCCATGGCGGTGACAAGCGAGAAGCTCACGTCATGGGGTAACTGGTTGATGGCGTAGGCAAAGTAAAACGATGTGCCGCCTGCCATATAGACTGTGCGGTTGGGCGTTACAATCTTATCTTTGGTGATGTGACCAATACAACAAATATCTTTCATTTTTGTTACAACAAATATCTTTTCTTTCTGGTTTTGAATGTCTTCGCCGCCAGCTGAATGCGATTCGGCTGACCGAAAACAGCTGCAAAGGTACGAAAAAACTTTGATTTGGTTTCAGTTTTCTTCAAATAAATCCTTTTTTCGTTTGTTTTATTCGTTTATTTGCAGTACCTTTGCACCCGAATTGAATAAAAAACTTATAAAAACAAACTTTTTAAGTCGTATAGATACGCAATAGTCATGTGGTTTGATGGATTGATCAACGTGCATTCGGCGGTGCAGGGCATCGTCATTCTTTCCTTGATATGTACCTTGGGCCTTGCGCTTGGCAAGATCCATATAAGGGGTGTTTCACTCGGCGTAGCTTTTGTCTTTTTCGTGGGTATCGTGGCTGGTCATTTTGGTTTGACCATCGACCACAGTATGTTGGAGTTCGCTGAGAGCTTCGGGCTTACGATGTTTGTTTATGTGCTGGGGTTATACGTGGGGCCCAACTTCTTTGGGTCGATGCGCCACGAGGGGATTTCGCTTAACCTCTGGAGCATGGCTGTCATCCTGGTAGGGACCTTGTTTTCGCTTGCTTTGTGTGCCGTGCTGCCCGTCAGCCTCCCCGACATGGTAGGAATCCTTTGTGGTGCCACGACCAATACCCCAGCCCTCGGTGCAGCGCAGCAGGCATTGCAGCAGTTGGGGGTGCCTAGCGGTGGCGCGGCTTTGGGGTGTGCCGTCACTTATCCTCTCGGTGTTATTGGTGTCATTTTGGCGATGATGCTCCTTCGCAAGTTCTTCGTTAAGCCTGCCGACTTGGAGATTCGCCGTGGTGAGGATGACGACCATACCGCCATCGGACAATATGTTATCGTGAACCCTGCCCTCAATGGCAATACGATAGCGGAAATCACCATGATGACCCAGCGTAAGTTTATCATCTCAAGGGTATGGAGGGGCGACCAGGTGATAGTGCCGCAGGCAGATACTGTGTTACATACCAACGACAATGTGCTGGTGGTGACCAATAAGGATGAGGTGCCTGCCATGTCGATTCTCTTCGGCAAAAAGGTTGATAAGGACTGGAACCGCGATAAGGTGGATTGGAATGCCATCGATGCCAAGGTGGAGAGCCGTGTCATCGTGATGACTCGCCCTGGGTTGAATGGTAAGGTGCTAGGGCATCTTCAGATGCGAAACACCTACGGTGTGAATGTGAGCCGTGTGCTACGTGGTGACATCCGTCTGCTTGCCACTGATGACCTGCGGTTGCAGTATGGCGACCGGCTTACCGTGGTGGGCGACCCTGCCAGCATCGACCATGTGGAGCAGTTTCTGGGCAATGCCGTGAAGACGCTCAACGAACCCAACCTCGGTGCCATCTTTCTGGGCATCATCCTGGGGCTTGCCATCGGCACGATTCCTTTCAGTATCCCCGGTATGTCGGCTCCTGTGCGTTTGGGCATCGCCGGTGGGCCTATCGTGATGGGTATTCTCATCGGTGCGCTAGGTCCTCGCGTACATTTTATATCTTATATGACACGTAGTGCGGGGTTGATGCTGCGCGAACTGGGCTTGTCTCTCTATCTCGGCTGTCTTGGTTTGGAGGCGGGCGCACAGTTCTTCGAAACGGTGGTTCGCCCAGAAGGCTTGATGTGGGTGGGCGTCGGCTTCTTGATTACCGTTGTGCCTGTTGTTATCGTCGGTTTGATCATCCTGAAAACAAAGAAGTACGATTTCGGAAGCATCTGTGGCATTCTCTGCGGAAGCATGGCGAACCCCATGGCTCTCACTTACGCCAACGAGACCATCGACGGCGACACGCCGAGCGTGAGCTACGCTACGGTTTATCCTCTAGGAATGTTTGTGAGAGTGATTATTGCGCAAGTGCTGATTATGTTTTTCGTGTGAGGAACAGACTGATATTTTTTTTAGATGCATAGAAAGGGAGTGCCATCAACTCATGGCGCTCCCTCTTAAATTATTGTTATGCAAAAAGATTCTCTTCTGTGACGCATCAGCAAGTCCTTGTTGATAGGGTGCTTGGCATCTGCAAAATACACAGATTTTATGAAATGCTGAAATTTTTCGTTGTTAACCTTATTTAACCTATCGGGGGGGTAATTTAATACTTTTTTGTATCTTTGCGGCGGATTCGACAATAAGTTGGTCCGGGAATCCCTTGGCTCGTAATACTTTCTATGTATATTTTCCCTATGGTACAGGTGGATTCCCTCAACCATTTCAATTATAGCATAACCGCTCTTGGCAGGGAAAAACAAGAACAGAAAACATTTATAAGTACGCATTATGAAGAAGGAAAGTACAAACAAGTCGTATGTAAAGCCTATTGTCAACAGCATTCTTGTATCTCCATGTGTAATCTTGGCTGGAAGTGGTGAAGGCGACGGAGGTACAACCGAAGAACCCAAAGATGACCAACTGAATTGGAATGAGAAAGAGGGACAAGGTACTTGGCAATAAATTAAAATCTAAACAATATCATAAAAAACGGAAGATATGAAGAAAAAGAGTTTTGTTATTTCACTATGTGCAGCTGCCGGCATATTGGCAAGCAGTTGTAGTCAGGAAGCAGAGTCTATTATCAATGGAGGTAGTGCCAATACATATTCTGCCACAGTAGAAAACACTGTAACCACACGCTCCTATAACGATGGCGATGGTGCATTTGTATGGTCACATGGTGACAACATCAGTGCCTTCGACGGTCAAACATTTCAGACCATGACATTCAACTCGGGAGCAGGCACGTCCGTTGCCACCTACGATAAGGTTTCGTTCACCCCACAAGGTGTCGCCGTATTCCCTGCAACTGCTGCGAAGAGCTATGCTGAGGGTAGCCTTACAGTAACTTATCCCACCGCTATTGTTCAGAGTTCCAATGCCAATGACCCATTGGTGGCAAAGATTGCTGAGAACCAGACGAAATTGCTCTTCACTCATGTTGGCGGTATAATGGCCTTCAATGTTAAAGTGCCTGCTGGAGCCGACAACCTTGTGGTTACAACAGACAAAGCCATCAGTGGAGACTTTAACGTAGATATGACTGGCACTGCTCCTGTTGTCATGACCAGTGAAGAGGGGAGTGGAAAGAGTGTGAAGTTCACATTTGAAAAAGTTGCCCTTGATTGCTGGATGGATTTCTATCTGCCCGTACCTACGGGTACTTACTCTTCTATCAAGATTGCAGCCATGAGCGGTAATACCGAGCTAAAGAGCGTCACGAATACGTCTAGCAATACCATTGCTCGTTGTGACTGGACAAAATTCACGGTAGATATTGCTGGAACTACTTGGACAGGAACCATAGAGCAGCCAGTTGTCAAGGGAGTGGAAGCTTTGAACACGAAGTTGGCCAACACTGATGCTGCCACGCTTGCACAGCAAGACATTACCATAGACCTTAACAATGAGACGTTTACCAACAGTGATGCTAGTGCCAAGAATATTACCTCTATCACCGCCAGCAGCCTTACCTTGCAAAGCGGTACTGTTAATGCTACAGGTCTGAAACTTACTGCCACCGGTGACATTACTCTAAAGGATGTAAAGTTTACTGGTGATTTCGCAAAAGCTAACAGTAATGCACGAATCAGCATCAATACCCCCGGAAAGGTTGTCATCGATGGTGTTGATTTTACCGAAACGACAAGTGGATACAATTGCATCGAAATCAATCTGAGTGGAAACCCCATCAGCAGCAACGTTGAGATCAAGAACTGTAAGTTCGGTTCTAAACCTACCAACAACTGCATCAGTATCTTCGGTGTGGCAGAAGGCGGTGTGGTTAATATCAAGGATTGCGATTTCACCCTAAACTCCAAGGCAGATGCCATACGTATAAGCAATAGGTTCAATGCCAATAAGTTTACTGTAAATATCACGAACTGTAGTTATAAGTATGATGGTACGACTACCGAAAGTTTCATCTTGTTACAGGACTACACCAGTGGTGTCAATGCTGCGACTAACAAACAGTTCAGTGGTTTGGTCATCAACTGCGACAACGTTACCAAAAATGGCACAAAGGTAACCGAACTGGGTACGCTCAGCTCAACTGATTTTAGCAACCAGTTTGCTTATGTTTGGTATGATAAATTTGGCGTACAGACTGATAAGAGTCATTATCCAACATTCACATTTAAATAAAATGTAAAGCAAGGATATTTGCTGGATGCAAATTATAAGAAAATATCCCCCTCCACACGGAGTCTTCGACAGTTCCCTGTGGAGGGGATTTCTTGTACCTTGTTTTTATACGATAGGATTTTATATTTGCTAAACCTTTAGACATTGCAGACGGTTGGTCAATGTAATCCTGTAAATTATTATCGTCAATTCAAATTTATCAGAAACCTGCCTTTCTTTTTATGTGTATTTCTTTCCCCGTCAAAGGATGGATGAATGTGATTTCCTCTGCATGGAGGTAGAGGCGAGAGGCAGAGATGTTGCCGTAGAGTGGGTCGCCGAGGATAGGGGCGTCCAATCCCTCTTGGTGGGCGCAATGTACCCGGAGCTGATGGGTGCGACCAGTCTTGGGATAGAGAGCCAGACGGTAGTAAAGGAATCCAGGTGGGGCAGCTACGTCCTCGGGAAGTTCAGTATGCTCCACTTCCCCTAGAAATTCCCATTCCGTGATGGCTCCCTTTCCATGCTCGTGGCTTACGATTTGGCGGGGACGGTCGAGGTAGTCGGGCATGAGGGGGAGGATGATTGGCTTGGGAGCGGATGACAAACCGTTGGGGGAACTGCCGACGATGGCGATATATCTCTTCCTCACTTGATGGCCTGCGAATTGTTCCTGCAACCGATGATAAGCAAGCTCAGTCTTGGCAATGACCATCAGTCCGCTTGTCGCCATGTCGAGGCGGTGGACGATGAGGGGGCTTGCCGTGTCGGGGTATTTTTTTCTCATGACAGAATAAACGGAGGGTTGGCGTACATTCTTGCCTGGTACCGACAACATACCCGCCGGTTTGCAAATCACGGCAATTTCCCTGTCTTCATGGAGGATTTCAAGCTCTGGCTCGTTTTCCTCCTTATTATATATATAAGAGGCATCTTCTTGGTTTTCACTTCTTCCCGTCAAATCCTCAGTTTGGGTGATCTCCGGCAACATCCAATTCAGAATAGGCTTGCATTTGCCGTTGCAGGCAGGGTAGAAGTGGAGATGGTGGCGGATTTCCTCTTTTGGACTTTCACCCCACCAGAACATCGCCATTTGCAATGGGCGATAACCATGCTCGTAGGCATATTGCAGGAGCTTGGGTTCGCAGCATTCGCCGCTGCCAGCAGGGGGAATGGATTTCAAGGCGGCGATTCTGTTGCTGGCAATTGTTGCCGTATGGTTGTTGGTAATGGCAAAATCCCTGAATATCTCCAGAAGGTCTTTGCGTTCGCCCTTGGCGTTGAATATTCGAAATTGGGAGAAGAGCCACTGCTGGAGGGTGTCGGAGAGCTGTCTGCGGAGTCGCTTCAGTTGGGCAATGTTCTCTAGATAGTCAGCATATTCCTGCTCTAGGGTTGTCTTTTCTGCCAAAGATTTTTTCAAGCGGCGGAGTTCCGCTTTCATAAACTGGCTTTCTTTTACCATCGCCTTTTCTTCCTCTTCGAGGGCAAGTATCTCTTCCGTAGGGAGGCTTTTGCCAGCCGAAAGCCGTTGGATTTCGATTCTTCTGGCATCCCTTTTAGTCTTTGCTTCCTTTATTTTCCTCTGGTAGTTGGCAATGGCTTGTGAACGGGCTATCTGTATTTCTGAGATTTGTCTCTTGGCCACCTTCATGTGCTCCTCCTGTTCCAAACGGTCGATGGCTTCGTTGATGTGTGAGATTTCTGCCTCATGGGTCTTGAAATAACCGTCTGGTTGCAGATAGTCATAGACAGCAGGTACGAACTCTCCCCAGTCGCTGCGTCCGCCTATCTGTCCGCTATAGGCGGCGAGATAGCCTATGTGGGAATGATTCTCGACGATGAGCACGCCAAACATCTTTCCCTTCCCGATCTCTTCTTTCCAGTCATCCCTTTGTGAAAGATAGTCTTGCAGTTCCCCGCAAGCTTGGAGGCAAAGAGGGTGGGGGGTGTAGTCGAAAGGATTGTTCATCCTTTCGGGGATTTTGATGTTGTCGTGATAGGTCGCTATATGTAATGGATGTAAAATCATGTTATGTTTCTTTATTTCTAGGTTTGCAAAGTTATTACTTTTGTGCGACTTTTGCAAATTTATCATCGGATATTTTTGCATCTTTGTCAATATATTGTGAGATAAACGAAGGGTATTTCCAAAGTAGGTGCACCCCGACAAAATCGGGTGATGTAGGGGACGTAGCTTTGAAGAATAATGTTGACAAAATTATTCAAGTTTCTCCTAAGTATTTGGAAAGAACATTTGCTTGACTCACGAAAAAGTGTTACTTTTGCACCATCATATAATAATGTATATAGCATGAGCAGAAATAGTAATCTCTTTTATCATTTGGTGGCGTTCGTTACGGTGGCCATTTGGGGAACCACATTTGTTTCGACAAAGGTCTTGATGCTCAATGGACTTTCGCCTGCCCAAATCTTTACCTTGCGCTTTACCATAGCCTACGTCTTGATGTTGTGTCTTAACCATCGCCGAATCTTTTCCGACTCATGGAGGGATGAAGCGAAGATGGCATTGCTCGGAATCACAGGTGGGTCGCTTTATTTCTTGAGTGAGAATGAGGCGATGAATTTCACAACAACCACCAATACCTCGCTCATCGTCTGTTCGTGCCCTTTGTTCGCCACCTTGCTGGTCAGGTTGGTGTATCGTAATTCCACTCGCATCAATGCCGTTCAGATGTTTGGTTCGCTCTTGGCCTTCATGGGAATGATTATCGTGGTGCTGAATGGTCGCTTTGTGCTTCATCTCTCCCCAGTGGGCGATGCCTTGGCTTTTACAGCTTGTATGTGCTGGGCGGTTTATTCTCTGCTGATGAAGTCTGTGACGGGGCAATACAGTGCAGCATTCATCACACGCAAGGTTTTCTTCTATGGGGTGCTCACCATCTTGCCTTATTATATATTTGTGCCAGGTCTTCCGTCATCAGACATTTTCTCTAAGCCACAGGTGGTAGGTAATCTGCTCTTCCTTGGATGCCTTGCCTCGATGGTATGTTTCTTGACATGGAACTGGTGCATCTCCAAGTTGGGGGCGGTGAAAGCGACCAACTGGGTTTATTTCAATCCCATCACCACGATGCTCTTTGCTTCCTGGGTACTCAACGAGAAAATCACTCCCTACTTCCTGATTGGTGCCGCTTGTATTTTGCTAGGGATGTATGTGGCGGACAAGAAGACGAAAGGAGAATAAGTTGTCTCTATCATGGGTAAAGACTAATTGAAAAAAATAAGACCCACTTTGTTTCTTTGATAAAAGAGCAACGTGGGTCTTGCTTTGACGTAAAGCCTGCTTTTATTTGGCAGCCAATACTTCTACCTCGACGAGAGCACCCTTGGGTAGCTTCTCTACGGCTACGGCTGAGCGAGCTGGATATGGCTGGCTGAAGAACTCGGCATACACCTCGTTCATGGCAGCGAAGTCGTCCATGCTATTGAGATAGACTGTAGTCTTGACCACGTGAGATAGGTCGGTGCCGGCGGCTTTCAAGATGTTCTGTGCATTGGTGAGGCTCTGGCGAGTTTGCTCCTTGATGCCACCCTCAACGAAATTGCCTGTTGCTGGGTCGATAGGAATCTGGCCTGATGCAAATACAAAACCGTTTACTTCGATAGCCTGGCTATAGGGTCCGATAGCGGCAGGCGCATTGTCTGTGTGAATTGCGTTCATAATTCTTCTTTTGTTTATTTTTGTAGTTGGATTTTATAATTGGATTCTTCACTCTACACTATACAGGTGAAATCCCTTGGCTTCCAAGGCTTCCTTGATGCTTCTTACGTGTTCCTCATCTCGTGTTTCCATACTGAGTCGGAGTACACAGGCGTTCACCTTCTTGCGGTTGGCTGAACGGTCGTGGTGAACACCCGTGATGTTGCCGCCTAGGTTGGCAATGACGGAGCAAACCTCCACCAACTCTCCCGGCTTGTCGTCCAACTCCATCTTGATGGTGCAGAGACGGCCACTCTTGGCGAGACCTCGGGTGATGACACGGTTCAGAATGGTCACATCGATATTACCACCGCTTACCACGCAGATAGTCTTCTTTCCCTTGACGGGTACCTTGTTGTACATCACAGCCGCCACGCTGGCGGCACCGGCGCCTTCTGCCACCATCTTCTCGCTCTCTATGAGCTTCAGGATGGCTGCGCAAATCTCGTCTTCGCTCACCGTGACGATTTCATCCACGTATTTGGAGCAGGTTTCGAAGGTCAGTGTGCCAGGTTCCTTCACGGCGATGCCATCGGCCACGGTTGCCACCGTTGGCAATTTCTCCTGCTTGTGGTCGTGGAGGCTCTGCACCATGCTGGCTGCGCCCTCTGCCTGTACACCATATACCTTGATGTTGGGATTGAGCGACTTGAGTGCAAAGGCGATGCCTGAGACAAGTCCACCGCCACCGACTGGCACGACCACTGCCTCTACGTCTGGCAGTTGGTCGAGAATTTCCAAACCGATGGTTCCTTGACCAGCGATGACATTCTCGTCGTCGAAGGGGTGTACAAAGGTATATCCGTGCTCGTCTCTCAGTTCGAGAGCTTTCTGGTAGGCATCGTCATAAACGCCGGGAACGAGGCACACCTCGGCACCCAGTCGTTTGGTAGCCTCCACCTTGCTGATGGGAGCTCCCTCAGGTAGGCAGATGAGGCTCTTCACTCCCATGGCTGTGGCACCGAGAGCCACGCCCTGTGCATGGTTGCCAGCCGAACAGGCGATGACTCCTTTCGCCTTCTCCTCGTCGGTGAGTTGGGAAATCTTATAATAAGCACCGCGAATCTTGAACGAGCCTGTCTTCTGGAGGCACTCCGGTTTTAGATAGACATCGCTCTCTGAGTTGATTCTTGGCGTGTGAACCAGCTCAGTCTTTCTGATTACCTTGCTCAATACAAATCGAGCCTTGTAGAAATTGTCTAGTCGTAACATTACTGCTGATTTTCTTGTATTTTTAATGCAAAGGTACAGATTTATTCTAGAAAAGCATCAAAGTTTATGCCTTTTTAGCCAATAAATGAAAACAATTTACTTTTTTTGCTTGTTTGTTGGGAAAAAGTTGTACTTTTGCCACTATAAGTTTCAACGATACATTCTAAACCTAATCAACAATAGCCAATGAATAGATTTACATCCACAGTTTTGCTGTCCATGGCTCTCACGGCAGGATATGCCCAAAGCAGCGTATGGATAGATGTGACGGATCAGTATGTGGTGAATCCACGTTTCGACAACAATGACCGTACTACGGGGTGGGAAGGCACAGCCTTTGGCGCAGCTAACCCGAGGGACAATGCGGAGCATTTTTCCTGCAATTTTGACAGTTACCAGACCATAAAGGGACTTGCGCCGGGAAAATACCGTTTGACCCTCGACGCTTTCTATCGCATAGGTTCTTCCTCCAATGATTATTCGGTTTTCAAGTCGGGAAATTGTGCGGATTCCCAAAATGCCAAACTTTATGCCAAGTCGAGTGTCAAGGAATACGAGGTATCCATTGTGCCGTTATCATCGGCTGCCCTTGAGAACTCTTTGGGCGGTGGAACGGTAAAGGTTGGTGAACCCCAAAATCTTTATGTCCCGAACAATATGGAAGCTGCCGACTATTGGTTTTCCGCAGGATATTATGACAACACCTTGGAGTGTGAGGTGGGAACGGACGGAGTGCTTACTATCGGCATCAAAAAAGAGAATTTGCTTGATAGGGACTGGACTTGTCTCGACAACTGGAAACTGGAACGTTATGTGGATGCCGTCTCTTTGTCTGACGTGACCGCAGACAACTTGGTCATCAACGAAGTAATGGCTTCTAACGTGGATGTCTATATGGACCCATCGTGCAACTATGGCAGTTGGGTGGAGCTTTACAACCCTAGCGACAAGAACGTGAATTTAGGTGGGTTGTATGTTACTGATGATCCTGCCAACCTCAAGAAATACCGCCTCATCGACACCTATGGGATACTGCCGGCCCATGGCCATGCCTTACTCAACTTTGACCATCATGACATCTACACCCTGTCGGCCTACCGACAGATAGATGCCGACTTGGAATATGAGGGAGGTACCGTCATTGTCTCCGATGGAGAGAAAGTTATCGCCCAACAGACTTATCCCCAGGCCATCTCTCGCACCTCTTATGCCCGTAAGGTTGATGGCGGCGAAGAGTGGGGCGTTACTGGCAATCCTTCTCCAGGAAAGGCGAATGCCCTCAATGGGGGCTTTGCTACAAGCCAGTTGGATGCCCCCGTTGTAGATAAGGAGGGACAGGTCTTCTCGGGTTCTTTGGAATTCAAGGTCAATATACCGGAAGGTTCTACCTTGCGATACACCACCGACGGAACGACTCCTACGCTTACCCATGGCGAGGTGTCGGCAGACGGCGTGTTCTCTGTCTCACAGACAGCCTGTTATCGTTTTCGCCTCTTTCAGGACGGCTTTCTGCCATCTCAGGTGGTAACGCGTTCTTTCATTCTCGACAATGGCAATTACCATTTCCCCATTATTTCGGTGGTGACGGATGATGACAACATCCATTCCAGAGCTTATGGTGTGTTCGAGTCGGGACCCAATGGACGTGCTGGAAGGGGATCTTCCACGGCAACCAACTGGAACATGGAGTGGGACAGACCGGTGTCCTTTGAATATATCACCGAGGACAACCAGTGCCTGGTGTCGCAGGAGTGTAACTTCGCGATGTGCGGAGGCTGGAGTCGTGCTTGGACACCTCATTCTTTCAAGTTGAAAGCCAACAAGGTGTATGACGGCAATAATTTCTTTGCCGCACAGCTCTTCGACAATAAGCCTTTCATCAAGAACAAGACCTTGCAAATCCGCAATGGCGGCAATGATACCAAGGCTCGCATCAAGGACCCCGCTCTGCAGATGGTTGTGTCTAAGAGCGGTCTTCGGGTGGATTACCAGGAATGGAAACCCGTGCATGTTTTCCTCAATGGCGACCATTATGCTGTGCTGAATATGCGCGAGCCGAACAACAAGCATTTTGCTTACTCCAACTATGGTTTTGATTCCGACGAGTTGGACCAGTTTGAGATGTCGCCTGATTCTGGGTATGTACAGATGACGGGAACGCCCGAGTCGTTTACAAGACTTGTTTACTTGAGCGAGAATGCTGCGGAAGAAACTGTATATACAGAGATTGGGAAGTTGCTCGACCTTGACGAGTATGTCAACTATATGGCTGTCGAACTCGTTCTTGGGGGTACAGACTGGCCGCAGAACAATATCAAGGGATTCCGCAGTACCAACGACGGCAAGTTTCGTTTCGTGCTTTTCGACCTTGACGGGGCGGGCAGTACGGAGAAACCTTTTGAAAATTTCTTCGGAAAGGAACGATATACCTTTGATAAGTTACATGGATATGACTACTCCACCAATGAGAGCTTGGAACAGAAGCGTCGCACACTCGACATCAAGTTCGTCACTCTGTTCAAGAATTTGCTGAATAATGAGACGTTCCGCAAGAAGTTCATAGATGCCTATTGTGTGGTGGCAGGATCGGTTTTCCAACCCAAGTATGTGAAGGCCATTGTCAATGAGGCGGCCGACAAACTGGCACAAGGTGGCTATGTTGACCCCTCCTCAACCGCCAAGTGGTTGGTCAATAAGTTTGGGGCGGATTCTTACAACGCCACCATCACGGGGCAGCTCAAGAACTGTTCTTATATGCAATTGGGGGGAGTGGAAAGCCAGCAGGTAGGCATTTCCAGCAATGTGGCTGATGCCAAGATAGAACTCAATGGGATGGAGTTGCCTTACACTGAGTTCAGTGGTCGCTTGTTTGCTCCTGTCTCTTTGAAGGCGAAGGCTCCTGCTAGCTACAAGTTTGTGGGATGGAAGGATGCTGGCAGTTCCTCCGCAGAGTCGTCCGACACTTATGTCTGCGACGAGATGGAATATACGTTGCCGTCTTCCGGTACGTTGTCTGTCTGTGCCGTATTCGAGAAAATGACAGACAAAGACCTCGCTGACAAGGGAATTGTACCTGTCAGGGTGAATGAAGTCAGTGCTGACAACTCGATGTACATCAATGATTATTTCAAGAAGAATGACTGGGTGGAACTCTACAACACTACGGAAGAGGATATGGATATCGCCGGAATGAAAATCTCCGATAATTTGAGTAAGCCGGCCAAGTTCGTGGTACCTAAGGACAATGTGGCATTGAATACCATCATCCCTGCTCATGGTTATAAGGTGGTGTGGTGTGATAAGTTGGCGAATACGGGTAGCGACATTCACACAGGGTTCAAGTTGGATGCCGACGGTGGCGTGGTCTTCATCACGACAGATGAGTACGCCGACACCTTGGCCTATGAGGCACATGGCGGCGAACAGTCGTTTGGACGTTATCCCGATGGTGCCAACCGGGCGTACTTGATGAATGTACCGACCATCGGGAAGGCGAACAAGTTGGGCTCCTATGATGTGCTTTGTATGGATAAGGAGTCACAGACTCCTACTAGTATAGTTGCGGTCATACAGGAAGGTGACTTGACGATGGCTTATGTGGATGGAGTGGTCAACATACGAAATGAGAAATCTGCCATCCGATCGGTGGAAATCTATAATATGGCGGGCATGAAATTGGAAGCCGATATGATGGTGCGTCCGGACAACCATTTCGTGACGGTCAAGGTTGACCATCTCACAAAGGGAGTCTATGTCTTGCGGGCTGTAGCTGACGATGGTCAGAAACGTAGTCTGAAACTGCAGATAAGATAGAATCGTATTATAGAGGTCTAATTAACTAACTGACTATAAAATCATAATGAAGAAACAAACAATTTGTGTTGCTTTTCTGCTATCGGCAACGTTGTCTATGGCGGCAAACAACCAAGGTGTCGTGAAAGAAGTGACCATGGCCGCCGAAGAGGCAGCGGAAAGTCCAACGGAGGGAGTCATCAACAACCAGTTTGTTGGCGAGGAGCCCATGAAGGACGACCTCATGGTGATGCTCGCCAAGTTTGCCCAGTACATGAAGAACGACTACCAGGACTGTGTGGCCACCAATTCTGTGGGTGAGGCGTGCGGAGCCTTCAAGAGCAACAGCACCATGACCAACGGCGAGGATGGCGTACGCCCCAATGCCGATCTCTCTATGATTTGCGCTTTCCTTGTGAAATATGGAAAGGACAAGGTAACCTTGCCGGAGAACGTAACCTGGGGCGACCTGGAGCGGATGGCGATGAAGAGCCTCGTATATGCTTATTCCACCCATAAGGCGAACAAGCTGAAGGTGTGCTCGGGCAACAACTACTGGGGCTCTACGTCCACAAGCGATTATGTATGGGAAAGTTCGCTGTGGGCGATGTCGGTGGCGTATTCCGCCTATTTCCAGTGGGACAAGCTCTCCGATAAGCAGAAGGGATATATCGAGAAACTTCTGAAGGCTGAGTGCAACTATGAGTTGAACCGTACGATACCTACGGGCTACAATGGTGATACCAAGGCGGAGGAAAACGGATGGGAGGTGGATGTGCTGGCTGCCAACCTGGGCTTGTTCCCCAACGACGAGATGGCTCCCAAGTGGTATGAGCGGCTGCGTGAGTTTGCCGTCAACTGCTACTCCCACAAGGATGATGCGAATGAAGCAACCGTAATCGACCCCGACTACGATGGAAAGACGGTAGCTGACCTTTACAAGGGGCAGAACCTCTTCGAAGACTATACCCTCCAGAACCACGACTTCTTCCATACCAGCTATCAGAACGTGGTGATGCAAGAGTTGGGCGAGGCTGCCCTTGCCCTGAAGCTTTTCCAACAGAAGACTATAGGGGAAGAGAAATGGAAGACCAACGCCTTGATGCATAACAACGACAAGGTGATGAAGGAAGTGCTCAACTGGCTTGCGCTCGCTGATGGTGAGTTGGCCATGCCAAACGGCAACGACTGGAGTCTTTTTCTCTACGACCAAATAACGTCGTATTCCACCAACGCTTGTTTCCTAGGCGACCCGGATGCCCTGATGCTTGAGAACCTGGCGTACAAGTATATCAAGGCGCGCCAGACCACTACCGATGACGGTTCGTGGCTGCTCCGCTCGGATGTGGGTGCACGGAGAATGGGTGTGGAGGCCCACCGAGTGATGATGACATGGCTGATGCACGAGGCGATGCCTACCGCCGGCATCACTCCTACCGGATGGGATGAGTTCAACCGCCGATATGCTGCCGCCAAGATATTCCCATGCCAAAACGTGGTGCGAGCGGCTACAGATGACCGCTTCACCTGTTTCAGTTGGAGTACAGGCAAACAGAGCTACACGGGCTATATCGCAGCCAACAGTGCCGACAAGAACAAAATCATCGTGCCTTACCGTAAGAACAATACAGGTAACTTCCTGGGTTGGTATCAAGTGAGTGGAAAGGCTACCAACGCCACACCGGCGGTGAGCGGAATCTATGACTTGCGGGGTAACAGTTACACGATGAACGGAGAACTGAAAACCAATGATGGAACGCTCGACAACCGTTTTGCCATCTATTCCACTCCGGGCAATGCCGTCATCTATACAGACTATGTACGTGCCAACGCTGCCGCTACCATCACCAAGGAGCAGGGTGGCCTGATGGCCATCAGCACCGATGAGCTGACACGTGGCAAGCGAACGATCTATTACGCCGGCGAAGGCAGTGCGGAAATGGGCATTGCCCACAAGCAGAGCGACGGGACCTCCTTTCTCACCCTCAATACCAACTGGGTGAACATCGACAATGCTTTGGGCATTGTGAACGTGGATGGAACCAAGATGGGCTTTGGTGATCGTTCCAACAACAATTCCATCATGACATCCAAGCTCTACGCTTCTTATTCCGATGAAAGCCGTCAGGTAAAGGCTGATGAGGTGGTTGGCAAGCGAAACATCATCTATTATAGTAATGTGGATGCAGCGACCACCAAGTCGGTCATGGGGAAGTGCATAAGTCTGGGCAGCAAGCTGTCTGAGGGATGGAACGGCGTGGTGGCGACAGACCCCAGCGGTGCTTCGTATATGCTCATATCCAATTTCTGTGGCAACTCCACGTGTGTGTTGAGGGATGTGCAGGTCAATGGAAAGGCTCCTGTGTTCTCGGTAGATACTCAGGTGGCAGATTCCAAGTCTGAGGCGACCTATACCCTGGATGCCAATCATTCCAAGGGTGAGATTTTGAGCTTTTCCATTGTTGGAACAGGTTTGAAGGCTGTTCAGGACAGTAGCGACTCTACCAAGGTTTATGTGAGCAACTTGACGGGTGCTGTCAATAAGTTGAGTCTCACCTACACCGCCAAGGGGGTAAATTACACCTCAGGCATCAAGCTTGGTTCTGGAGAAACCAAGTGTGTTCTGTATTCATCTGCCAAAGGTAAATATATCGTGAAGGCTGGAAGGTTGCCGTGCGCTAAATAGCCATCTTGGGTGTTATGAATCTGTCTCGAAGTGCTTGAGGGCAGCCGCTATGCCATCCTCTTCGTTCGAAAGAGTCACGTAGTCGGCTTCTGCTCTCACCTCCGGGGCAGCATTCGCCATCGCCACGCCCATACCGGCTAGTTTCAGCATACTCAGGTCGTTGTAACCATCGCCGAAGGCAATCATGTCGGCAGGGGTGAGGTTGATTTTCTCCAATAGTCGCAACAACGATTGTGCCTTGTCGATACCTTTAGGTACGAGTTCTAGGAAGAAAGGGGCAGAACGGAAGATGTCCATTTGCTCTCCCAGGATTTCTGCGAGTTCTTGCTCCGCCTTGAGCATGTCCGACGGGTCGCCAGTCATCAGCAGCTTGGTGGGATGAGGCTCCAGGACATCAAGAAGGTCATTCACTTGGCGGATGTTCATCTTGTTGATGCGCGATTCCTCCTTCACGTATAGGTCGTCAGGCATCTCGGTGATGATTTCATTGCCGGCATACCCCAACAGGGCATGTCGGTGCTCCTTGGCATATTTATATAATATAGGTATGACCTTTTCGGGCAAGAATTGTGAAAATAGTTTTTCTCCTGTCTTGGCATTAACGATGTTCCCGCCATTGTAAGATAAGATATACCCCCCTCGCTTTTCTAGTTCGAGGCATTCTGCCACGGGTACGATGCCGTAGGTCGGACGACCGGAGGCAAGTACGATGGTGGCTCCTTGGTCTTGTGCCTTCAGTAGGGCTTGGCGTGTTCGGGGTGTCACCACTTTGTCGTGGTTGGTGAGTGTTCCATCGAGGTCGAGGGATATCAGTCGGAAAGGTAGCTTCATGTTCTTTTCTTTTGCTTTTTTACATTTTACTCAAAGTTTTTGGAATGAACGCATTTCATGTTCTTTTCCAGTTGCTCTGGGGAACTGGCACCTACCAATACGCTTGTCACTCCTTTTTGGTGGAGAATCCAGGCCAATGCCATTTCTGCCAAAGTCTCTCCTCGTCCTTTTGCTTGTGCATTGAGTTGTTTGAGGTGTTCCAGCAATTCTGGTGTCAGCATACTGTGTTTCAAAAAATGCTCTTTTGCCATGCGGCTGTCCTGAGGGATGCCGTTGAGGTAACGGTCGGTGAGGAGACCTTGTGCCAGAGGCGAGAAGGATATGAAGCCGATGCCGTGCTCTGCGCAGTAGTCGAGGATACCTTCCTCTTGTGGAGCACGGTCGAGCATATTGAGCCTGCCTTGGTAAATCAGCAAAGGAACATCACGTTCCCTGAGATATTGGTCGGCAAACTTCAATGCTTCCAAAGGCCAGCGGCTGATACCTAGATAGAGGGCCTTGCCCGAGCGAACGATGTCAACCATTGCTTGAAGCGTTTCCTCCAAAGGAGTATTTGGGTCGTAGCGATGACTATAGAACAAATCTACGTAATCGAGGTGCATTCGTCTCAGACTTTGGTCGAGGGATGCCATGAGGTATTTGCGTGATCCCCAGTTTCCATAAGGGCCTTCCCACATATCGTAACCAGCCTTGGTGGCAATGAAGAGTTCGTCACGATAAGGACGGAAGTCATCATCCATCAGTCTTCCCATCGTCTCCTCGGCACTTCCGTAAGGAGGACCATAGTTGTTGGCTAGGTCAAAGTGGGTGATGCCATGGTCGAAAGCATAGTGGGTAATGGCCCTGCTTCTCTCGTAGGAATCAGCGCCCCCTAAGTTGTGCCAAAATCCCAAGCTGACCTTCGGTAAAAGGATGCCGCTCTTTCCACACCTATTATATAAGGCTTCGGAATCTGCGTAGCGGCTTGCGCTTGCTGTGTAAATACCTTTTAAGTCCATAATTATTATATATATTGTTTGTTTTTTGCAAAAATAATACTTTTGGCTGAATTGAGCAAGCATTTTAGTGAGAAAAAATCTTTGAGAAAACAAGCAAATCCCACGATAAGGTCACAATGACTCTATCATGGGATTTTCTCCGGTAAAAAATTGGCCCAAACGTGATTTTTGGTGGCTAAATGTGTGACTTGATTGAAAATTAATGCTTTTTTCACGAATTATGCTCTTTTATTATCCTATAATTTATTAATTTTGTAAGCGATTTGTGAAATGAAATCGCAATAGAACAACATCAATGAAATATTTATGGACAAAAAACTAACAATTAGCAGTTTGCTCATGGCGGCGTTGGCGCTTGGGGCACCAACGGACGCACATGCTGCCAAGAAACCCGTAACTCAAAAATTCGCCGGTTATCTCTTTGCCTATTTCGAAGGCAGTGGCGACAAGCAGGAGCACCTCCGGTTCGCCATCAGCGAGGATGCCAAGAATTGGTATGCGCTGAATTGCAATCAACCCGTTGTCTCCAGTGATACCATCAGTACCAGCGGTGGCATCCGCGACCCTCATATCCTTCGTGGCGAGGATGGCTGCTACTATATAGTGGCCACAGATATGCAGACCGTGAAGTACGGGTGGAAGGAAAATCCTGGTATCGTGCTGATGAAATCGAAGGACTTGGTCAACTGGACACACTCCAAGATAGTCTTGAAGGAAGACTACAAGGAGCATTTCAGCGATGCCTATTGGGTTTGGGCACCACAGACCATCTACGACAAGAAGGCCAAGAAGTACATGATCTACTTCACCCTCCAGCGTACGGGCGATGGCAGAAAGAGCCTTGTCACCTATTATGCTTACGCCAACAAGGACTTCACGGGCTTCGAGGGTGAGCCAAAGGTACTCTTCAATGCCAAGTATGGAAGCATCGACAATGACATCTTCGAGCGCAATGGCACATATCACCTCTTTTACAAGGGAAACACCAAGAATGCAGAGGGCAAGGAGGTGAAGAATGGCATCCAGCAGGCTACCTCGAAGAGTCTGCATGGCAAGTGGACGGAAGACTACAGATATATAGATGCCTATGCCGACACCAAGACCGGTGTGGAAGGTTCGGGCGTATTCAAGCTGAACGACAAGGATGAGTATGTCTTGATGTACGACCTCTATGGAAGTGGGCGATATGAATATCAGACTTCCAAGGACCTGAAGTCGTTCTCGTCAAAGCCACAATCGTTTAGGAAAAACTTCTTCCCCCGCCATGGTACGGTTTGCTCGGTGACAGCAGAAGAACTGGAACGTTTGCAGCAGAAATGGGGATATGTATTGAAGCATGAGTGGACGGCAAAGGGAAATCCTCTCTTTACCCATATCCATACTGCAGACCCCGCCGTGTTGGTGGACAAGGACACCTTGTGGCTCTTCGCCGGCCATGACTCGGAGGAAAAGCATACGGGCTATGTGATGCGAGACTGGCAGATCTTCTCCACCACAGACCTGAAGCATTGGACTCAATATCCGGCTCCTCTGTTCGTTGATGACTTCAAGTGGGCAAAGAGCAAGCAGGCTTATGCAGGCCATGTCGTGGAGCGCAATGGCAAGTACTATTGGTATGTCTCCACCAACTGGTGTGGCATCGGTGTGGCTGTGAGCGACAAGATAACAGGACCTTACAAGGATGCGCTCGGCAAGCCATTGCTGACCAATGAGGATTGCTTCGACTCTAAGCACAGCTGGGCTTGCATCGACCCGGCCATCTTCATAGACGATGACAATACACCTTATATTATATGGGGCAACGGGCAGTGCTATATCGCCAAGTTGAAGGACAACATGGTGGAGCTAGACGGAGAAATCAAGCGCGTCGACGTGGGTACGGAACATCCATTCACCGAGGCTCCCTGGGTACATAAGTATAATGGCAAGTATTATTTGAGTTATGCTTCCGAATGGCCGGAGAAGATAGCATACGCCATGGCGGACAACATCATGGGACCTTGGACTGCCAAGGGTATCATCAGCGAGATAGCCGGCAACAGCAACACTACCCACCCTGCCATCGTCAACTATAACGACCAGTGGCTCTTCTTCTCCCACAACGGGGCTTTGCCCGATGGGGACGGAGGGCATAGAAGTGTCATTGTAGAACCGATGGCCTACAATGCCGATGGGACGATCAAGCCCATTCCTCACTCTACCAAGGGCGTGAGCGGATTGGGCAACCCCATCCTGCCTGGCTTCCATGCCGACCCTGAGATATTGTATTCCAACAAGACGGGTAAATACTACATCTATTCGACCACCGACGGCAAGCCTGGATGGGGAGGATACAAGTATTATGTATATTCTTCCTCCGACTTGAAGGAATGGAAGAACGAAGGTGTGGCCCTCGATGCCAAGAGCGACCAAATCTCTTGGGCGAATGGCAACCTCTGGGCGCCGGCGGCGGTAGAGGTGAAACAGAAGAACGGCAGCTACAAGTATTATCTCTATTTCAGTGCCCAGCCCAACGACAACGGCAGGAAGCAGATGGGCGTGGCTGTGTCGGATTCCCCGGCGGGTCCGTTCGTCGACCTCGGACAGCCGCTCTTGGCGAAGAACCATCCTGGTTGTCATGGACAGCTCATCGACGTAGATGTATTCATCGACCCAGTGAGCAAGAAACCTTACCTCTATTGGGGCAATAGTTTCATGGCAGGTGCGGAGCTGGAGCCAAGCATGACAAAGATCAAGGACGAAACCGTTACGGTGATGACTCCGAAGGGCGGTACCTTGCGGGATTACGCCTATCGAGAGGCACCGTATGTGTTCTATCGAAATGGGCTGTATTATTTCATGTGGTCGGTGGATGATACGGGTGCGGCCAACTATCACGTGGCATACGGAACATCCAAGAGCCCCCTCGGACCCATCGAGGTGGCAAAAGACCCGGTTGTATTGATACAAGACCCTCAGCATGAGATTTATGGCACCGCCCATAACGCAGTCATCCAAAAGCCGGGAACGGACGAGTGGTACATCGTTTACCATCGCATCAACAAGGATTACCTCCATTTTCAGCCAGGCGTACACCGCGAGGTTTGCATCGACAAGATGGAGTTCAATGTCGATGGCACCATCAAGCGAGTGACTCCAACGAAATAGCAGTCAAATGGACAAGTAAAATATACGCGGAGACGTAGAATTAGTTCCATGGCGAGGAAACTGTGAGTTCCACGCCATGGAACTTTCAGTTTCACGGGGTGGAACTAAAAAAGCCCCCAAGCGTATGGCTTGGGGGCTTCAGTGCCCGGCATCGACAGATGCCTATGCGTATATTACAAATCCCATCCTACTGCACTCGCGCCGAGTACAGCGGCGGAACTACCGTCCAGGGTAGAAACCAAGAACTTAGCCTTGCCCTTGAAGACCTTCAGGACACTCTTGTCGTATGTTTCCTTCACAGGCTTCATCAAGAGGTCGCCAGCCTTGGTCAAGCCGCCAAAGAACACGAAAGCCTCGGGGGAGGAGAAAGCGGCGAAGTCGGCGCAAGCCTCACCAAGCATCTTGCCAGTGAAGTCATATACGCGTTTTGCCAAGGCGTCTCCCTTGCTGGCAGCGATGCTTACCTCATAGGAGGTGATGTCCTCGGGTTTCATGTCGCGGAGCAAAGACGGTTCGTCGCTCTTCTCCAGAAATTCGCGAGCAGTGCGAGCTACACCCGTGG
This sequence comes from Bacteroidaceae bacterium, assembly GCA_963594995.1. Lineage (GTDB taxonomy): Bacteria > Bacteroidota > Bacteroidia > Bacteroidales > Bacteroidaceae > Prevotella. Next base: position 8,524 of record CAVBGK010000009.1, on the reverse strand, counting down.
CAGAGCAGTAAGCCTCCAGGCAACCCTTGCGACCGCAACCGCAAGGTCGGCCTTCCTCGCCACGAACCATGATGACATGACCTAGTTCACCGGCGAAGCCATCGCATCCATATACCATCTGACCGTTGATGACGATGCCGGAGCCGACACCCGTACCCAGTGTGACGTCGATGAAGTTCTTCATGCCACGGGCCGCACCATATGTCATTTCGCCGAGGGCGGCTGCATTGGCATCATTGGTGAGAGCTACGGGGATGCCGCCTAGAGCCTCGCTGAACAGTTGGGCCAAAGGAACGACGCCCGTGTGTGCCCAAGGCAAGTTGGGGGCGAACTCGATGGTGCCTTTATAGTAATTGCCGTTGGGTGCTCCGATGCCCATCGCCTTGATTTTATCGATGCCGCCCACGGTGTCAATGATAGGCAGAAGTGCCTCGACGGCAGCCTTTACATAGTCTTTCACGTCATCGTGACCACCGGTTTTGATGGCTGTCGTAGCCTTAATTTCGCCGCGGGCATCCACTATGCCAAAAACGGAATTGGTACCGCCCAGGTCCAATCCGATAACATACGGCTTCAGTGCATTTTCAGTCATGTTTTTCTTGTTGTTTAGTTAGAAATATATTTATCTTTGCCGCAAAGATAGAAAAAACTTGGCAGAAAGCAAACTTTTATAGGAAAAAAAAGCATAAAATACAGTTTTAGGATAAAAAATTACCGAATATCCCCAAAAAATTGTAACTTTGCGCTCTGTATGAATTTAATGTTTCCAATAGAGATAAATATTCTTGATTTCATTTTCAAGGGAATTATCATAGGTGTTCTTGCCTCAGCTCCGATGGGGCCAGTAGGCATCTTGTGTATCCAGCGTACTTTGAACAAGGGACGTTGGTATGGTTTTGTGACAGGTGTCGGGGCTGCCTGCAGCGACATCGTGTATGCGCTCTTCACTGGGTTGGGTATGAGCTTTGTGATGGACTTCGTCAACAACGCCCAAAACAAGTTCTATCTGCAGATTTCCGGCAGTTTGCTGCTTCTGGTCTTTGGCATCTATTGCTTCAAGAGCAATCCTACCAAGAACATGCACCAGAGCAGCAACAAGCAGGGTACGCTTCTCCACAATGCGGTAACGGCATTTTTTGTCACCCTGTCCAATCCGCTCATCGTCTTCCTCTTCATGGCCACCTTCGCGCAGTTTGCCTTCGTGGTGCCCGACATGCCTTTGGAGATGGGGGTGGGCTATCTGAGCATCGTGTTTGGCGCTTTGCTTTGGTGGTTCGGACTGACGTGGCTCATCGACAAGATACGTGGCAAGTTTGACACCAATGGGATTCTGATTATCAACAAGGTGATAGGAAGCATCGTGATGATTTTCTCGGTCATAGCCTTGATAGGAACGGTGTTCAACCTCTATCATCTCCCGGAGTTCTAGGACAATTATAAACAAAACATCAAGACAACAATGTTTGTAGCACAAGAATTGAGAAAGAAAAGCATTGCGGAATACTTGTTGTATATGTGGCAGGTGGAAGACATCATCCGTGCATACGGCTGTTCCTTGCCTGTGATCCGCAAGCAATATATCGACCGGTTCGAATATACAGAAGAACAGAAAGAAGAGGAAATCGACTGGTTTGGCAACCTTGTTCGCATGATGAACGAGGAGGGAAAGCGTGAGTCTGGGCACCTGAATGTCAACAAGGTGATTCTCCAGGATGTCATCGACCTCCACGGAATGCTGCTCAAGAGTACCAAGTTTCCGATTTACAATGCCGAGTATTACAAGGTGTTGCCGTTTATTGTGGAACTTCGCAACCGTGGCGACAAGCAAGTAAATGAGATAGAGACGTGCCTCGATGCCCTCTATGGTGTGATGATGCTCCGGTTGCAGAAGAAACCCATCACCCCGGAGACTGAGCGCGCCATCAAGGAAATCACTGTCTTCGTGGGCTTGCTCAGCGACTATTACATCAAGGACAGGACTGAGGGATTGCAGTTTGACGAGGAATAAGAGTGATTTTGTAATGTATATATATAATGTACTGTTTTATATTATAAATTGCACATGATAATATAATATTAAGCAATAGGTATGAAAGAAATAGAAAGAAGAAGAACATTTGCCATCATTTCGCACCCTGATGCCGGTAAGACCACATTGACAGAGAAATTCCTTCTCTTCGGTGGTCAGATACAGGTGGCAGGTGCCGTCAAGAGCAATAAGATTCGCAAGACTGCCACTTCCGACTGGATGGACATTGAGAAACAGCGTGGTATCTCAGTCTCCACATCCGTGATGGAGTTTGACTATCTGCCGGATGGGCAGGCGGGCGACCCATATAAGGTGAATATCCTCGATACCCCTGGACACCAGGATTTTGCCGAGGACACTTATCGTACCCTTACCGCAGTCGATTCTGCCATCATCGTGGTGGATTCGGCAAAAGGTGTCGAGGCGCAGACTCGTAAACTGATGGAAGTGTGCCGTATGCGTAACACGCCTGTCATCATCTTCATCAACAAGATGGACCGTGAGGGACGTGACCCATTCGACGTGCTCGACGAATTGGAGGAAGAGTTGAAAATCAAGGTTCGTCCGCTCTCTTGGCCCATCGGACAAGGACTTCGCTTCAAAGGCGTGTATAACATCTATGAGCAGCAGCTCAACCTCTTCACACCCAACAAACAGCGTGTGACGGAGAAAATAGAGGTGGATGTCAACTCGGAGGAACTCGACCAGCAGGTGGGGGATCGTGAGGCCGCACAGCTTCGTGAAGAGTTGGAACTGGTGGATGGTGTATATCCTGAGTTTGATGTGGAGACTTATCGATCTGCCGAGGTGGCTCCTGTGTTTTTCGGTTCTGCACTCAACAACTTCGGCGTGCAGGAACTCCTGGATTGCTTTGTGCAGATAGCCCCATCGCCCAAACCTACCCAGGCAGAGGAGCGCGAGGTGGAGCCGGAAGAATCTAAGTTTACTGGCTTTATCTTCAAGATAACTGCCAACATCGACCCTAATCACCGTTCTTGTATTGCCTTCTGCAAGATTTGCTCCGGCAAGTTTGTGAGAAACCAACCCTATTACCACGTGCGTCTTGACAAGACAGTCCGTTTCTCGTCGCCCACCCAGTTTATGGCGCAGCGCAAGAGTACCATCGACGAGGCATATCCCGGTGACATCGTAGGTCTTCCTGACAACGGAATCTTCAAGATAGGCGACACCTTGACGGAAGGGGAGAAGATTCACTTCCGTGGCTTGCCTTCCTTCTCGCCACTCCTGTTCAAGTACATCGAGAATGATGACCCTATGAAGAGCAAGCAGTTCCAGAAAGGTTTGGAGCAGTTGATGAACGAAGGTGTGGCACAGATGTTTGTCAACCAGTTCAATGGCCGACGCATCGTAGGTACTGTAGGACAGTTGCAGTTCGAGGTTATCCAGTATCGCTTGGAGAACGAGTACAATGCCAAGTGCCGTTGGGAACCTGTCCATCTGCACAAGGCTTGCTGGATAGAGGCTGACGACGAGAAAGAACTGGAAAACTTCAAGAAACGCAAGTGCCAGTACATGGCCAAGGACATAGAGGGGCGTGACGTGTTCCTCGCAGACTCGGGTTATGTATTGAGCATGGCGCAGCAAGACTTCGAGCATATCAAGTTCCACTTCACCTCGGAATTCTGATTAAGAAAACAAGAGGTTAGAGGGCAAAACGAATGGGGCGGATGCCGTCTGTCCCCAACAACAACCATTAAAGATAAGTATAGGAGAAAAAGAAATGATGGATGACATGGCTGAACGACCTGGTGCGATGGCAAAGATAGTGGATTGGCAGAAGGAGCATATCTCCGACCGCCAGATGACCTTGGTACTAGCGTTCGTGATAGGCGTTCTGGCATCAGTGGCAGGATATTTCCTGCATGGCATTGTGCATGAGATACAGGTGTTGCTCACGTCGGGCTTTACGAAGAGCACTTATAACTTGCTCTACTTGCTGTTCCCGATAGTGGGCATCTATCTCACCTCGCTCTTCATCAAGTATGTAGTGCGAGACAACATCTCGCATGGTATCACCCGGGTGCTCTATGCCATATCCACCAAGCAGTCGAAACTGAAAGGACATAACTGTTGGTCTTCGGTCGTGGCATCCGGAATCACCATTGGGTTCGGTGGCAGCGTAGGTGCCGAGGCTCCTATCGTACTTACGGGATCTGCCATTGGCAGCAACCTGGGGCAGATGTTCCGTATGGACAAGAAGACGATGATTCTGCTTGTCGGTTGTGGGGCCAGTGCCGCCATTGCCGGTATTTTCAAGGCCCCGATAGCTGGATTGGTCTTTACGCTGGAGGTGCTGATGGTCGATCTGTCGATGGCATCGCTCTTGCCGATATTGATTTCATGCGTCACCGCCACTTGCTTCACTTATATCTTGATGGGCGACAAGTCGCTCTTTGACTTTACGCTTACCAACCCTTGGGTTCTCGACCGATTGCCGGCTTGCATCTTGCTCGGTGTGTTCTGTGGTTTTGTGAGCCTGTATTTCATGCGAACGATGTCGGTTTGCGAGGGATTCTTTGCCCAGTTGGGGCAGTATCCGTATGTCAAGTTGCTCTTCGGAGGACTTATCTTGAGTAGCCTCATCTTTCTCTTTCCATCGCTCTATGGCGAGGGATATTCGGCTGTCAACATACTTCTGAAGGGAAGGACGGAGGCAGACTGGAATCTGGTGATGAGCAACTCGCTCTTTTATGGGCACGGTCACTTGTTGGTTGTATATATCGGACTTGTGACTTTCACGAAGGTATTTGCCACCTCGGCCACCAATGGCAGTGGTGGATGTGGAGGAACTTTCGCCCCATCCCTCTTTATCGGTGGATTCGCAGGTTTCCTTTTCGCAAGGCTTTGGAACATCTATGAGATAGGAGTGTATGTGCCGGAGCAAAACTTTACCTTGATGGGAATGGCGGGTGTGATGACGGGTGTGATGCACGCACCGTTGACGGGTATCTTCTTGATAGCCGAGTTGACGGGTGGGTATCAGCTTTTCATGCCTTTGATGATAGTTTGCATCTCGTCATATCTTGCCATCAGTATCTTTGAGAGCCATAGCATCTACGCACTTCGCTTGGCGAGAGAGGGCAAGCTGCTTACCCATCATATCGATAAGGCTGCCTTGACTCTGATGGGCATGCAGAGTATGGTCGAGAAAGACTATCATCCGGTAAGCCCCGACCTTCCGATGAGTAAGTTGGTCTCGGAAATCAGTCGCAGCAACAACAACTTCCTGCCTGTGCTGGACAAGGGCGGTGTGCTATTGGGGATTATCGACATCACTCGTATCAGGCATATCATCTTCCGTACGGAACTATATACCCGTTTCACGGTCAGACAATTGATGTTGCAGCCAAGTGCCGTGCTCAGCGACCGTGAACCGATGAGCGAGGTGATGAGAAAGTTTGAGGAGACCGATGCGGCTCAGTTGCCGGTCGTGGATGTGAACGGTGTGCTGGTAGGATACATCAGCCGAACCAAGATATATTCCATGTATCGAAAAATCGTTGCGGATATTTCTGCGGAGTGATTAATTCTATAATACAAGAGGACGGCATGTTCTTCTTGAAAATAAAGAGAGGAAAGAAGGAAATGAAAAAAGAAGATTTGAGAATCATATTCATGGGAACCCCAGAGTTTGCAGTGGAATCCCTCAAGGGCCTTGTGGAAGGCGGATACAATGTGGTGGCGGTCGTAACGCAACCAGACAAGCCCGTGGGGCGCCACCAGGACACCCTGCAACCTTCTCAGGTGAAACAATACGCCTTGGCTGTAGGCTTGCCTGTGTTGCAGCCTGTCAAGATGAAAGCCCCGGAGTTTGTAGAGCAGTTGCGCAGTTACAACGCCGACTTACAAGTGGTGGTGGCTTTCCGTATGTTGCCTGAGGTCGTGTGGGACATGCCTCGTTTCGGCACGTTCAACGTACATGCCGCTTTGCTTCCCCAATACCGTGGAGCCGCACCTATCAACTGGGCGGTCATCAATGGGGAGACAGAGACAGGTGTCACCACTTTCTTCCTCGACCATGACATCGACACGGGGCGCATCATCATGCGGAAACCTTTTGCCATCCCCGATGATGCGGATGTGGAATATGTATATGACGGGCTGATGCACTTGGGAGCCGAGATAGCTACAGAGACTATCGATCGGCTCTTGGAGACGGATGGTAAGGTCGGGTCTATGCCCCAGGCAGAGATGATAAGCTCAGACACAGTTCTTCGTCATGCGCCCAAGATTTTCAAGGAGACTTGCCGCATAGACTTCCATCAACCTGCCAAGAAAGTATATGACTTCATCCGTGGACTCTCGCCTTACCCCGGTGCTTGGACAGAGATACGGAAGGAGGGAGGAAAAGCACAGGTATTGAAGGTCTTCAGGTCTGTAAAGACTGGCAAGGTGGTAGCTTCTTCCGAAGACGCAGGTAACTTGCGTGTGGAGGGCAAGAGCTTGCTGATAGCTTGTTCCGATGAATGGCTGCAGCTCGAGACCATCCAGATAAGTGGCAAGAAACGTATGGAGGCACGCGACTTTCTCAATGGAATGCGTGACATAGAACAATATAAGAGTATTTAGACGACATATATCAAGGATTATATTTGGAGGAATAAGAAATGACTCAACAAGAAGATATCAAGAATGCAGTGGAGTGTATGCGCAAGGGTGGGGTGATACTCTATCCTACGGATACCGTGTGGGGAATAGGTTGTGATGCTACCAATGCTGAGGCTGTGGCCAAGGTGTATAAGATCAAGCAGCGTGAAGACAGCAAGGCTCTCATCTGTCTCGTGGATAGTGCTGACCGTATGGCGCGTTATTTCCGCAATGTGCCTCAGGTGGCGTGGGATTTCATTGATGCCGCCATGCCTGTGAAGCCTACCACCGTGATTTTGGATGATGCCACTAACGTCGCTGAAAACTTGGTGGCTGAGGATGGAAGTCTGGCGATGCGTGTCACCTTTGAAACATTCAGCAAGGAACTATGCTATCGCTTCCAGAAGCCTGTGGTCAGTACGAGCGCCAACGTCAGTGGTGAGCCTGCCGCACAGAATTACCGTGACATCGACCCTAAGTTGTTGGAGATGGTGGATTATGTATGTTGGTCTCGTCGCCAGGAGCATAAGCCGCACAATCCGTCAAGCATAGTCAAGTTGTCGAAGGATGGTGAGGTAAAGGTGATAAGATAAAAGGTCAAGGGATATGAAGAAGGTTACATTACTTTTGATGTTTGCCCTGCTTGCAGTGCAAGTTGTCTCCGCTAGGTCGGCTAAAGACCTGATAAATGAGTATAAGGCTAAGGACAAGGCAGAGTACACCTATGTCTCTCCTGCCATGATGCTCTTGGCCAAGGCTGCTGTGGCTAAGTATGACACAGATGTAGCCAAGGCTATCGACAAAGTGACGAGTGTGCGTATTCTTAATTTGGATGCGTGCAAGACCAAATTTAAGAAAAAGTTCTTAAAGGAATTGGATAACTTTGATGAGGAAGAGTATCAGCCACTCGTGATGAAGGACAATGCCTACGACGGATTCAGGGTATTGGTGAAGGCTGACGCAGAGGTACTCTCTGAGGTTGTGGCTTATAAGGCAAACTATGATGATTGTCTGTTGGTGCAGGTAGAAGGAAAAATTGCCATGGACGATATTCAAAAGCTGTTGGAAGGAACTAAAGTGCTAGGTGACATGAAGTAGCTTTTTACAGCACAAACCTTGGCGATGTGATTAAAAAGAAGGGCAAGTTCCATATTTGGAACCTGCCCTTCTTCGCTATTCTCTCTATATATAAATCTTTTTTACTTGCTAAGGCACATACGATGGTTGATGTCTGCTACTTCGGGAATGGAACCAATGACATGCTTGAGGAACATGCCCATGCAAAATACCATACCTGAAAACATAACTGCGGCGAAAGCCAAAGTAAAAATAGTTGCCATAATCTTATTATCCTTCTTTTAAATTAGTAATTGTTGTTTCAATCTTTTTACGAGTGCAAAGTTAATGCTTTTTAGCGAATTTACCATATTTTAAAGGATGAAATATGCGTGTCATGTGTATTTCTTGACATAGGTCAACATGACTTGAAAAACAAGGAAAATGCCTTAATGTCAGTCTTTTAGCGATTCTTCTTTCATTGTGATAGCTGAGGTATGTAATAGGCTTTAACATGAAAACGATTAATGTGCTTTAACAAATAATCTGTAAAGAAAAAACGCTTGTGATTATACTACCGTTTATCTCTTAGATAGGGGAATAAAGACAAGCCCTGTAAATCAAATGATTTACAGGGCTTGATGCTCGGGTGGAAGGTGGGACTCGAACCCACGACATTCAGAACCACAATCTGACGCTCTAACCAACTGAACTACGTCCACCATATTATTGCCTATCTCGTATCCCTGTGATGGGTGGAAGGTGGGACTCGAACCCACGACATTCAGAACCACAATCTGACGCTCTAACCAACTGAACTACGTCCACCAT
>CAVBGK010000008.1:0-25155 GCA_963594995.1 Bacteroidaceae bacterium | reverse complement strand
CCAGTTGGCGTGGGGAGATGATGGAGATGGGAGCAGGCGACTGCTTCAGTTTCTGGCTGCCCGTAAGACCCGTCACCACCACCTCGTTCAGTTTCACGTCGGTCTCCGTCAAGGGCTGGTGCTTGATGGAGTCGTTCTCTGCCTCGTTTATAGCCATGGCATGGGCTGTTGCCGACGAGCACAGGCTCATCAGCAATATTGATTTCAATACTGTTTTCATTTTTTACCTTGTTTTTACTTTTTTACCTTTTTATTTTTTTACCTTTAAAAACAAGGTGGCGCTCTTGCAGACTTTACGTCATTCGTACGGTATAGGCAAGGAGTGCAGCCGATGCGGCGAATGACATGGAAAAGCACGACGATGGCTGTCCACAGCAAGGGTGTGGCGGCGAGGCAAGGCGTAGTCTGCCATTGGCAGATGACACAGTCGTGCAGAGAGTGTTGGAGGGCGAGGAGATGACCATTGTGGCGAACATGATGTACACAGTCCGCACAATAAGTTTCGGCATCAGTTGTCCACGCTTCACCATGCTGGTGAAACGTAACGGCGAGCAGCATGGGCAGGTAAACCAACAGCAGCAGCCAGGAGCATCTGAACCTCTTGTCGCGGAAAATCCTCTGCATAAGTGGGTGCAAAGGTACACTTTTCCCCCAGCAACTCCAACGTCTCGCCTCCTCTTTTATAATTCTTTATGGTTTAGTTACAGACTTATCAACAATGAATCTGTAGTGACGGGAAGAAAATCTGTAAATCCGTTCATGGTTTTCCGATGGAAAAAGCGTAACTTTGCAACCGACTTTTTAAATCAAGTAAAACAGAATGACAAGATGAAAACAATGTGGATGATGAGCTTCTTCGTGCTGCCGATTGCCGGATTGGCTTACACCCTGTGGCACATCTGGCAGATACTGCCGTGGGCAAACGTGTGGCGATGGACAGCCGTGGGCGTGGGCATCGCTCTCTTCCTCTCCATGTTTCTCGGCTTCTCGGGAGCCTTGGAGAAGATGCCACTGGGCGTGGCGAGCGTGGCTTATGAGATGGGTAACTCCGCCATCTTCGTATTGCTCTACTTGGTGATGCTTTTTCTCTTGCTCGACATTAGCAGGTGGACACACCTCATTCCCGGCACATGGCTACGCAGCAACGGAACGGTGGCATTGGGCATCCTCGCCGCAATGGTTCTCCTCTTCGGCTATGGCTACTGGCACTACAATGACAAGCAGCGGGTAACATTGCGCATCAAGACCGACAAGGGCATCGCCACAGGGAAGGAAGCGACGGAAGGGTTCGGCAAGGAGACCACTAGAATAGTACTGTTGAGCGACCTCCACCTGGGCTATCACAACCGCCGCAAGGAGTTTGCCAGATGGATAGACCTCATCAATGCCGAGCATCCTGGCCTAGTGCTTATCGGCGGCGACATCGTAGACATCAGCGTGCGCCCCCTGATAGAGGAAAATGTGGCGGAGGAGTTCCATCGAATCAAGGCTCCCATCTACGCCTGCTTGGGCAACCATGAGTACTACAGCAGTGAACCAAAGGCGCAGGAGTTTTACCGCCAAGCAGGCATTACGCTGCTTCGCGACAGTGTGGCAAGGGTAGGCGACCTCTGCGTCATAGGCAGAGACGACCGTACCAATCCCCATCGCAAGTCGCTCGCCTGGCTCACGGCACAAGCAAGGCAGCAGGGAGCATTGACCGACCAGACGTTCAGCATCCTGCTCGACCACCAGCCCTACCACTTGGAGGAAGCCGAGAAGAGCGGCATCGACTTCCAGTTCAGCGGCCATACCCACCACGGCCAAGTGTGGCCCGCCTCGTGGGTGACGGATGCCCTCTACGAGGATGCCTTTGGACCACTCACAAAAGGCAAGACACAGTATTACGTCAGTTCGGGCATGGGTATCTGGGGCGGCAAGTTCCGCATCGGCACACAATCAGAATATGTGGTGCTAACCTTGGAATAGCCAACATGATTGATAGGCAAGGAGGGAGAAAGAAAAATGCCGATGAGGACTTCAAAAGTTGATAACACTCACTTTTGGATTCCTTATCGGCACTCCTTATCCTTTCTTTACCCTTCCTTGATAATCCAATCGCCTATCGTGCGCTGTTGGCTGTCGTAGTTGACACCCACCTTCACCAGTCGTTTGCCGTCGGCGGAGTAAGGAATCAGGTATCCCTTGTCGTCTATCTGCTTGATGGCATCCTCGGCAGAACCGTCGTATTTCAGTTCGAAAACGTAAGTGGCATTGGGCAACTGGAGTACGGCGTCAGCCCTGCCTATGGCACTCTCTTCCTCTGCCTTGATGAAGGCTCCCATCAGATTGAATATCAGATAGAATACGGTATGGAAGTCACGCTCGTTCTTGTTGCTCAAGCGGTTGGAGATGCTGGAGAGGTAGGCTTTCAGACGAACCATCGCTCCCTCGATGTCCTCGTCGTAAAGCAATTCCACAAACTCTGCCACCAGTCCGTTGTTGTCGATGGAAACTGGGGAAAGATAGTTGGGAGACAAACTCCTCAGCATACCAATCTTTACCTCTCTGTTGGGATAGCCCAACTGGTAGCTCTTGGTGAGCGGCTTGTATTTCTTGATGGTGAGATAGCCGCTCTGGTAGAGCAAAGGCAGGGCGGAGGTCATCATCTCCGGGGAGACATCGAAGTCATCCACATTGGCTCCCTTCTTCTCGATGTCCATCACGTTGACGTGGTATTTCTGCAGACTCTTGATGAGGTAACTCGGTGTACCCGAGCCAAACCAATAAGATTCTATTGCTTGTCCATTCAATGCCCTTACCAGGCTGAAAGGATTGAACACATCTTCGGAATTTTTGCTGAAGTGATAGCCGTCATAATATTGGCGCAGTTCCTCCAGGCATTCCTCGTACGACAAGCCGAGTGCTTTTCCCAACCCCTCCACGTCGGGTTTCATCACGGTGGTAAGTTCCGTCTTGCTGATACCGCAGATGGCTGAGTATTGGTCGAACATGCTGATGTTGTCGAGGTTGTTCAGCTCGCTGAAGATGCTGAGCTGCGAAAACTTGGTGATGCCCGTGATAAACGTAAACTCCAGGTAGGGGTCTAACTTCTTGAGAGGACTGTAGAAGTTCTGCATGATGAGGCGGAGCGTCTTCAGATTCTCCTTCTCGTGCACCACGTCGAGCAGAGGAGCGTCATATTCATCGATGATGACTGCCACCTTCTCGCCAGTCTGCTCATAGGCACGCTTTACGATGCCATTGAGACGTAGATTGGGAGATTTCTCATTTTCTCTCTTTCCGTACAGATCTTCGTATGGCAAGAGGATAAAGTCAAGATAGTCGTTCAGTGCTTCGGCATCGAAGTGCTTGGCACCGCTCATGTCAAAGTGCAGGACGGGATGCTTCACCCATTCCTTCTCATAGTCGGCGATGGCAAGTCCCTCGAAAAGCTCCTTCCTGCCCTCGAAGTAAGCCTGGAGAGTAGAGGCGAAGAGGGATTTTCCGAATCGCCTTGGGCGACTCAGAAAGATATATTTCATACCTTTGATTCGAAAATCAACGATATACTTGGTTTTGTCTATGTAGAGATAATTACCTTCCCTGATGTTCTCGAAAGTCTGTATTCCTACAGGATATTTGTTTACGATTTCAGTCATAATCTCACATGCTTTACGTTTTACGCCGCTAAATTACGAAGTTTTTATTGAATACGCAAATTTTTGCAGTTCTTTTTCACCCAAATCTTATGGCTTCCGCTTCCCGTATAGTTGAAGGGGGCATCGTCGCCATGAGTCAACTTCTTCAGTTCCAGCGAGGCAGTGGTGCGGCTCAGATTATTCATGTTGGCATACTCTTGCAGGGTGAAGAACGTATGCTTGTCGAGCCAGTGCTTTCCTCGCTCGATGCGCTCCTTGAGGGTATATTTTTTCTTGTAGAGCCGGCTTACGCCTCCCATGTCCCGGTCTAGGTTGGTCTCTTTTTTCAGATATTTGACGAGTTCGGGAGAAGCCTTGTAGTTTACGTCCTTCACCGCCACCTTGCGATAGGTCATCTTGTCATCATCGCTCTGCATCTCTCTTGGTTTGTCGTCATCGAAGTCGAGGGAGAGGGAGAAAGTGCCGATTCCGTCCAGCTTCACAGAGTAGCCCATGGTGAGCATCTCGCCCAGATAGTCGGCTACATCCATCAATACTGCCGATACTGTGTTTTCTGAGAAGGCAGGGTTGTGTCCATGCATCTTTTCGACAAACTCCTGCGTGCCCAGTTGGCGATTGGTCACCAACTTGGGATAAACTCTCTTCTTGCCTGTATGATGCACATCAGGCATCTCTTGCAATTTGTATATAGCCATAGGTCAAGTTGTTTTTAGTTCTATATGAATTTGTTCTTGCTATTAGGTAGAAATCTCCGTTCCGTTGTTCGGAACGTTTATTCCGTACTACGGAACGGCGGTTCCGAATAATGGAATGTGCGTTCCGTAGTACGGAACGGAACTTTCTGCAGGGCAAAGATACAATTTCCATGAGACAAATGCAAGACTTCTCCTATATTTCTTGGTTTTTCCTTTGGGATTTAACGTTAATTGCCAAGTATTTGGAAAAAGTTCTCTCCATCCAAAACATTTCTGCATATAATATTTGTGGGTTAGAAAATTATATCGTATCTTTGCGGTCAGTATGGTGAAGCATTTATATATCATAGCTGGTTGTAATGGAGCTGGCAAAACGACAGCAATAGAAAGAAATAAATACAACCGTAAGTGCTTAGTGTTCACTGAATAAAAATTTAGCCCGGTACGAGAAATCTCATACCGGGCTAATTCCTTCTTTTGTCGGCACGTTGATGCCGACGTTTTTGTTTCTGTGTTAGTCGGCTATCACTACCTTCTTGCCTTTTACTACATAAATGCCGGCAGGAAGACCGGAGAGGTCGCTCGTCTGGCGGCGAACCATCTGTCCGCTCAGCGTATAGACATCTACAGGGCCAGTGGTCTTACCGTCCGTTACAGTCTCGATGCCTGTTGGCTCGGTAACGGTCAGTTTTCCGTTGGTATAGCTCAAGTCGTAGTTGTCTGCGTCTCCACCGCTCACCACAATATCGTAGATGCCCTCTGCCGAGGTCTCGTCTGCCACACAGGTAGCCACAGGCTTCTCATTGAGCACATCTGCGTCCTCGCCATTCTTGAAGCCCTCGTAACGAAGGGTAAACACGGGGTTGGCCTTGCCTGTCTCGCGCACGGCATCCTCTGCTATTACCTCAAGGGGGGCTGGCTTGACAACGAGGTATCCGTCCTCAAAGTCTACATCTTCCGAGGCAATGGTACCACGGCTTATCGTAATCTTGTACCTTCCTACGCCCGAGAGTGGGGTAGCCTCGCAGGTCAGTTCGGGTGTTCCTTCCACCTTGTCACCGCTGATAGTGAAGGCGAGCTTGGGGTTCTCGTCGCCATACACACGCGAGAGGTTACGCACCTTCACGGTAGTACCGAACTCCACGATGTTCTTGAAGTCCTTCCATTGTGCCAGCGAACTGAAGCGTGTCTTGCTGCCGGCACGTACCGTCAGGTTGCACGTCTCGGTATTGGCACCCGAGAATACATTGGCACCTGTGAGCTGAGGCACGTCCTTGGAATGTACCTTCAGTTCCTCCATCGACCAGCAGTAGCCGAATGCCTCCTTGCCGATGCTCTTGACGTCTGCACCCAATGCCACCTTGCGCACCATGCTGCAGCCGGCGAAGGCATAGTCGGCGACGCTTGTCACGCCATGCGGTACCTCTACATTGTTACGTGTAAGCGGCACTACGGCCAGGAGCTGTGTCTTGTCACTGCTGTACACGAGGTTGCCCTCTACGGCAAAGGTTGCGTCGGCTGCGGCTGTCAACTTCACGGTAGCCAACTTGTTACTGTACGCCCATACACCTGTGCCAAAGCTGTGGATGCCGGCCGATGGGAAGTCTATCTCCTCCAGGTTGGTGTTGCTAAACAGTTTGTCGGGCAAGGTGTTGTCTGCCTTTATTACCAGTCGGCTTCCCTTGTCCAGAGCATAGTAGTCGTCGCCTGCCACGATGTTGGCACCGCTCAGGTCGGCTACACGCAGATGGCCGTGCGTACGGTTGCCGTTTTCATCCACACCCGACATCTCGCGCAGGGTACGTATGTCTACAGCGTTGATGTTGCCGTTTACCTTCAGCACATCGTAGTTGTAGAACGACACGGCATCGACGAGCGAGCGCAGGGTACCAGGCTGTTCTACGGTTACGGTGTCGCTCTTGGTTTCCACAGCCGACTCGGGCAGGATGTTGATGATAGCCTCCTGTAGTTCGGTAAACTCATAGCCCGTAGGGTTGAGCAGGGCGATGTCGAAATAGCCGTTCTGGCTTCCTTCCCATCCCCAGTTGATGTGTACCATACCCTCTGCATCGTATCCGTCGAGCACGAAGGAGTGGCCTTCGCGGCTCTTGGTGAAACCGCCGTACACGATAGGCTGCTTCTTGTTTATCTGGTTATAGATGATGTCCATCCACTCCGATTCCGTATAGTCGGCACGCTGTATGTACTGCACGTCTGTCAGTCCGAAGTAGCGCTGCAGTCCCTGTGCCAGGTCTTTGTGCAAAGCGCCGCTTCCGCCCTGTGCGTCCGAGCCGTACTCCATGTCGGCAGCCACGCCGCAGTCTCTCATCAGCAGAGCCACGGCATCGCCTTCCTCAGAAGTGTAGCTTCCCTTGCTGTAGACGTCTATCATGCCGTTCCAGTTGTACACGTCTTTCTCGTAGTCTACGCTGATGGCCACACCCGTATAGTCGTTCTGTGGATAGTAGATGGTACGCTGCCCCATACCGTGCTTGGGGCCTTTGTGGTAGTAGAGCACCTGTGCGGTAGACGTGGCGGCACATCCCGTAAGGCAGCGGCCGGTACCGTCGGTGGCGATAGGACACATATTATTATATGGCTCGTCTTGTCCCCACGTGGTGGTACAAAGGGCATCTACAGCCTCGGCATACTTCCCCGTGTCGGGCTTGGTGGCACGTACCACGGGTGTTCCCTCCTTGGCCCTGAGCTGCACCATCTGGTTTACAGCGTCGAGCCACGACTTGAAGTTGGGGTTAGTCACATCGGCATCGTATGCCGTATGCGAGTAGCCCAAGAGGGCTGGCACCACATCATCGTTGGCTATGACGGCAAAACCGCCGTTGTTGCCATAGATGGTGTAGCCGTCGGCAGCCACCAGTTGTTTTACATTCGTGCCGTACGCCATTACCTTCCCAGCCTTCTGCGACGAGGCGGAAAGGGCTTGTACGGCAGCGTTGAGCATTTGCTGCTGACTGCGCTGTTTGGCAAAAAGTGTGTTTGGCAGCAAAGCCGCCAAACACACCCATGCGCAAGTCATTCTTATTCTATTCTTCAGAATATTCATGTCTTTTCCTTGTTCTTTTTTGTTCTGAACATAGTGTTACTCTTTCACCACTTTCTTGCCGTTTACGAGGTATACGCCCTGCTTCAGCAAGTTGAGGTTCTTCACGTTCTTGGCAATGCAGATACCCTCCAGTGTATAAACGTCGAAGGTCTTGCCGTCAGCCACGATGTTCTCGATACCAGTCGGAATGATAGGCGTTGCGAGCGTTGCCTCCGATTCGGCGTCTGAGAAGTAAGCCGTAACACCATACTGGTAGGTATTGGAGTCGGTCGGCTTGATATCTGCATCTACAAAGCTTGTGGCGGTAGCATCAACGGTGCCCACCAGCTTGCCGTCGCGGTAGATGTTGTAGCCCTTCACCTCGCCGATACCATAACTGTAGGTTACGTCGTCTACCATGAACACGAAGGAGTTGTCGCCCGAAGTGTTCTGGTTGATGGCGAAGTACTTGGTGCCGGCTGGCAATTCTACGGTAATCTGCTTCCACTTGCCGTCAGCCACGGTGTAGGTCTCGCCAATCTTGGTAAAGGCGTATGAATACGGATCAGAGGTAGAATAGAGCACATCGAAGGTCTCTGGGTAGCTGGTGTCGCCGTCGTTGACGTTCTTCACCCAGAAGCTTACCTGCTGCTTGTCGCCCGAGAGTTCGGGACTGATGAGCCAGTTGTCCTGATTAACAGCTGTTCCCTCGTCGCTGACACGATAGAGTGATGCAAGGTACTTGCTGCCAGAGTGGGCAGTAAAGTCGGGAAGCTGTGCCAGCATGTCCTCGTCGAGCCAATCGTTGAGCGGGTCGAAGAGCATGAAGGCGTAGTTGGAACCCTGGTTCGGGAACTTGTAGCTGTCGAGTACACCGCCGGTAGTACCGGAGTTGTTGGCAGAACCAGTGAAGCCGCCGAAGGTGTTCTGACTCCATGAGGTGTAGTTCTCGAAGCTGTCGGTTGTCGTCTCAGAGGTAGAGGTTACGGGAGTCCATGTCAGTTTCACACCTTCCTCGGTTGCCTGAGCGTCCACGTGGTCTGGCTTCGGCTTGTTGCTGACGGTAAACTTCACGTTGGTTGATACCGTATTGTCGTCCTCGTTGAGTTCGTAAGAATAGTCTACCACGGCCTTCAGGTCTACCGACTCGTCTTGTGTGAGCACGTTGCTCTGGTAGTCGAAGGCGATGTCTGTAAAGTCGTATGCCTTCAGCACCTCTGTCACTTTCTTCGTCTCCACGAGCTGGTCGTTGGCGTAGAGGCTGACGTTGAACTTCTTGGCATCGTTTTTGCCGAAGTTGTTCACCCTGACGTTCACCGTGGCACTTTCGCCCTTGGTCATGCTTTCGGGAGCCTCGATTTCTGCGTTGAGGTCGTCGTCGTAGGTGTCACGCACAAAGAGGCGGTCAATGTAGATGTCTTCGTAAGTAGAACCCTGTACAGCAAAGTCGAAGGTGATGAACTTCTCGTTGGCCCACTTGCTGAGGCCTACGGCCGATGCGCTCCAGTCGCCGCCCTTCAGGGTGGCGTAGTCTATCACGCCTGCCACCTCGCTCTTTCCGTCGGGTGTCTCCACCTCTACGGTTATCTTGGCAGTGCTGCCTTCGGCTGCCTTGTGGTGGAACATCAGCATGGGAGCCGTTGCACCGCCAAGGTTTATCTTGCCCGAACCGAGATAAGCGATGTCCTCGGTGCTGTACGGCATTACGTGGAAGCTACCGCCATCGTTGTCGCACGACTCGGTAGAGAGGTCGAAGTCTGACGAACCTGTGCCCCATGCCGTCCAGAGGATGCCATAGAACATATTGTTCTTCACACTGGCAG
This sequence comes from Bacteroidaceae bacterium, assembly GCA_963594995.1. GTDB lineage: Bacteria > Bacteroidota > Bacteroidia > Bacteroidales > Bacteroidaceae > Prevotella. The sequence continues at coordinate 15,953 of CAVBGK010000008.1, read as the reverse complement.
AGAACGGAATGTCGTAAGGCTTGCCTATCACGAACGAAGGCAGGGCGATGTATGAGCTTTCGCCATACTTGTTGGCTGCGTTCACATAGAAGGTCTTTACGGTCTGCTCGCTTCCCTCCAGGGTGTTCACCTTATAGTCGTAGTAGTTTACGCCTTCCGCTGTACCCACAGCGTCGTAGGTAGGATAGTAGTCGGAACCGCCCTTTGTGGCTATGGTGTACGTGAGGTTCTTGGGATTAACGTATCCGTTGTGTGTACCCGTTTCTGGTGCGCTCCAGTTAAGACGAACCGCCGACAGGTTGTCTTCAGTGCTGCCCTTGACAGGAGCGTTAGGTGCATCCTCTCCTACATACACAGGCACAGGGTCGCAATAGAATCCGGCACCCTTGTCGTTGCAGGCTGTCACACTATAGATGTTGATGCCGTTGGTGGCAGTCTTGTCGGTATAGGTAACCTCGGTACCCGGTGCGGCTGCAGGAATCTCGGCTACTACCTTGCCCGTGCGGCGCAACTGGAACTTGGTGATGCTGCTTAGGCTACCTCCGTTGAGCTGGGTAGAAGGAGCCTTGAAGCTAATCTTGGCCTCGAGTGCGCCGTTCTCGCCAGCCTCTACCTTGAGGCCGCTTACCACAGCAGGAGCCTCGAGGTTAACACCGGCGCTCACGCTCACGTCGTCTATCTTGATACCCATAGCCTCTCCCTTCTGTGAAAGACCGTGGAAACCTAAGTATACTACCTGGTCTTCGGTAGGGGTGAGGGTGAAGGTGCGGGTATCGAAGTCGCTCTGCTTGAAGGTGGTTGGCTCCATCAGAGTCTCGGTCATTCCGTCTACGGTAGGGGTAGCTCCGTATTTTACCTCAAACTTCTCCTCGTAATACTTGTAGAGTCCGGAGAGGCGGAACGAGATGCGGTACTGGTGGTTGGCCTTCAGGTTGAGGGCTGGGGTAATCATCCAGTCGTCGAAAGCTACCTGGTCGCTGCGTGTAAGGAATGCGTATCCATCATAGTCGTTCGACATGCTGGGCTCTACACGTTCCCACTTGTTGCCGTCGTTGTTGTTGTCGATGACGGTGAAGTATGCCATCTCCGAGTCGTCCTCGAAACCGTTGATAAATGGAGGGGTGATAGGGTCGCCGTAGGCTACAAAGTTACTTACGGTCTCTCCGCTCTTCACGCCGTGGTTGTTGGCTGTTACGCCATAACCGTAGGTCTGGGTCTCGCCTTTCTCCAGGGTTTCGGTGAATGTTGTTTCCGTTGCTCCGGTCTTTACGGTCTTTCCGTCGGGATAGCGCACGATGTCGTAGGTCAGTCCGCCTACGTAGCCGTCGTTCTCGCCAGCCACGGGTGCTTCCCATGTCACGGTTACCTGTCCTGTAGCGGCATCAACAGCGGTCTTTACTGCACTTATCGATTTAGGTGTGTCGTAGCCGGCATAGTATCTGCTTGCTACCTTCGGACTCTTGCCCTCGCTGTTGGATACGGTAACGGTAATGTTGCTATAGCCCGATTTGAGGGTTATTTCTTGGGCTACCGATGCACCTGGAGTGGTCTTGCCCGTAGCCACCTCCTGCTTGTCTACAAGGATGGAATAGGTTAGTTCGGTGCCTAGCTCCAGTTTGCTTCCGGCAAAGGTCTTGCTTGGTGCCGTAAAGCATACATTACCCGTAAGACTGCCCTCCTTGAAGTCGAAGCTGAGCTCGGCAGGTGCAGCTGGTGCGCCGTCGGCAGCTTTTGCCTTGGGGATGCTCAGCAAGCCGATGATGTTGTTGTTGGCAAACTCGCCTATCTCTGTAAGTTGTGCGGTTTCGAGATTGACGGTATAGAGGGTAGACTTCTGGTGAACGTCTACGCAGTCCCAGTAGAATGTGTTGGTAGCCTGGTCTATCTCACCGCTCTGGTAGAAGAAGCTGCCGTCTTTCTTGGCCACCTGTACGCCGGTAGAACCGATAAGGGTCTCTTCGGCGGTCTGGGTGTCTATCTTGTAGAGGTTGCCGTCGGTACCGATACCGTAGAGCACGTTGTCGCTGGTGATACCCATTGCCACATAGGCACGCTTCAGTCGGCCTATCGTGGTACGTGTACCGTTCTCATAGTCGGCAATACCCAGTTCGTTGTAGTTACCGTCGGCATCGAGGAAGTCGCCGTATACGGTTCCGTCGGCAGCCACGGCTGTCTCATTGGCTACCATCGTGAAGTCTTCGAGGCGTTTCTCCACTTCCTGTGTCCAGGTGTCGGTGTTATATTTATAGAGGTACACCATGTCTACCCCCCAGAAGCTCTGGTACATCACATAGTACAGGGCATCTTCGAGCCATGCTCCGGCACCGGTGGCACGGAAGAAGTCGTCGCCGAACTGCTTGGAGACAGTGATGGGCGCAGAGGTGTTAAACTGGTACATACCATACTCGGGATAGTCGCCCCAGGTACTGTCGTAGAGTACGTTGCCCCAGAGGGTTTTCGCCACCTCATTGTTCGACTTCAGGATAAGGCCTGGTGTCTGCTGCATCTTTACGCTGGGCGCGATGCTGTGGTTGAGGCGCACGATGCTGTCGCGCTTTGCAAAAGAAGGCATGATGCGCTGGTGCAACAGCGGATGCTTGGCCTTCGATTCTGCCAGCCGAGCCTTCAGCTCTGCAGGTGTTACCTTGCCTGGCTTAACGGAAATAGGGGGGGTGCTTGTTGCTTTTTGTGCCAACACCTGTGCTACACCGCACGGTGTGAATGCAAGCAGAGAAGCTACCCCGGCAATCATTAATGGGTACTTTTTAGTCATTCTGTTAACATTAAAGGATTTCACTAGAATTCATATCGGGCGCAAAGGTATAAAAAAGTTTTGGAATATAACACTTTTTTGTTTAAAAGTTTTACTTTTATTACAAAAAGTACGTAATAAGGCAATAGAAGTGACACTTTGAGTTAAGTGATGCATAAACAGGTGACCCAAGTTTTGTCTTATGTGTGGAAAATGTGTGATTGAGCGATTACAACTTCTCGTACTCCTCGTCCGAAACTGGCTCCAGCCATTCGTTAGGCTCAGAGCCTGGCTTCGAGTTCTCCACTGCCACATGAGTGGCGATGTGCTGGAACCAGCTGTCCTTCTGGGCACCATGCCAGTGTTTCACTCCTTCCGGGATGTCGATGACATCGCCGGGATTGAGGGCAATGGCAGGCTTGCCCCATTCCTGATACCATCCCTTGCCCGATACGCAGATGAGTATCTGGCGGGCGCCATGGTGGATGTGCCAGTTGTTGCGGCATCCCGGCTCGAAGGTGACGTTTGCCATCGGGAGGGCGGTCTTCTCGTCTTTCTTCAGGTTCTTGGGGGCGATGGATGCCAGATGGCTGTTGCCGATGAAGTACTTGGCGTATGCAGTGTTGGGATTGCCTTTGGGCCATGCTCCTGCGTTGGCGTCGGAGGCATGGTCGCACTGGGAGAGTCCCTTGTTGCTGAGGAATTTCAACAGTTCGTCTATCTGTTCCTCAGTGTTGCCCATGCGCACGGCACCTGCCTGGTGGGAGGCCAACTGGGGAGCCACGCCTTTGAGGGAAGCCAAGGCGGCAACGGTCACTATCTCGCGGTCGCTTGCCGAGAGTTGGTCGTTGGCGAAGATGTCGCCGAAGAGGTGCGACTTCAAGTAATAGTCGTCCTGCGGACAGAAGTCATAGTTGAAGGGCTTGCCGCTCAACTTAGTCTGTGTCTCCGTGCCTTGCTTCAATGCCAGTTGGGCATCATCCCAAGCCTTCGGTCGTTTCCATGCCTTGCCCTCGTCGTCCTTCTTGCCTTCCGCCTTTCGGGCATCGAGCACCTTCGCCAAGGTACCCAAAGCATTGAGCGAACGGGGAAAACCGGTGTAGGCATAGAGTTGGGAGAAAGCCTCCTTGATTTCATTGACAGTTACTCCGCCATCGAGTGCCTCATGGATGGCTGGTGCCAGGCGATGCATGTCGCCCTGGGCTTCGAGACTTGCCAGTGTGGCCAAGTGCAACTGGCGTTGGGTCAGTGTGTTGGCCGCAATGGACTGATTGATTGTTGCCATAATTATTACAAGTGTTATAAAAAGTTTCTTCATCATGCTACAGATATTGTTGAATTAAATCTGCTGCAAAGTTATCACGATTTCCCGAAACCTCGTATAACCAAATTACTGATATTCTTACCCATATTATGGTTGTTCTCCATATATTTCGTACCTTTGCATCAGATTTCCTGCATTTTTCTTTCTGCTGAGGGTTAGGAAAACGGAAGGTCGATTGTTTTATAGGCAAAGCAGGGCGATTCGAATGTCTCGTTTCGCATAGCGGCAAATTATAAATGGTGGAAAATTAGAATAAGACAGGCAAATGGACAAAGAAACGACAGAACAGCTCTTCCGCAGGCATTATCCGAGGATGTACCGGTTGGCCAGGGTGCTCCTGAAGGACGATGCGGCGGGCAAGGATGTGGTAAGCGATGTCTTCGCCGATGTGCTCGACGGCAAGGCGAAGGCTTGCACGGAGAGCTACTTGCTGGTTTGCGTGCGCAACAAATGCCTCAACCTGTTGAGCCGGCAGAAGATGAGAGACCGCATGTACCGTCTCTTGCAAGCCGATGCCTCGCCTACGATTGCTCCTGCGGAAGCGACGGCTTCTGCAATGGACGAGATGACAAGGGAGGAGGACAGGCGGGAGGCGATATTGGCTTACATGGATGCAGCGCTTACTCCACAGACCCGCAAGGTTCTCGACCTCCGGTTTCACCAGAAGTTGAAGTATCGGGAGATTGCCACAGAACTGGGCATCAGCGAGGTGGCAGTGTATAAGCACTTGGCGCAAGGCATCAAGCAACTAAAAGAAAGATTTAACCCTTAGCTGAAAGACGATTATGGACAAGTTAGAAAAGATATTGGATGTGATAGACCATCAGGACAAGTATTCTGATGAGGAGATTCGTGAGTTGTTGCAGGACGAGGAGTGCCGCAAGTTCTACCAGACGATGCAAGAGGTGGACTCGGCGCTTGTAGGGCAAGACACTCCCCCCGTGGATATAGACAAAGAATGGAACCTGTTTAGCGAGAAGCACCCGATGGAAAATCGGCAAGTTTTCTCTTGGCGCAAGATAGCCGCAGCCATTGCCGGCTTCGTGTTGGTTTCGGGCATCGCCTTTGCCGCTATCCACATATTCACCAAGAAGAGTCAAGAGCCGATGTTGATAACTCATGACAACAGGGAGACCATGGCAAAGGATTCGCTGAAGCAAAATGCGGAAAAGGATTCTTTGCAAATCCAGGCGAAGGCGGAGAAGCCTGCCGTCCACAAGGCTTTCGAGAACGTGCCTTTCGACAGGATGCTGACAGAAATGGCTTCTTATTATGACATGCAGTTGAGGTTTGACAATGCCGGGGCCAAGAGCCTCCGCCTCTATTACGAGTGGGATAGTCGTTCGAGCATGGAGAGCATCGTAAGGGAACTGAACCAATTCGAGAATGTGAACATCGAAATGGAAGGACAGACTATTGTTGTCAAATAATACTTAGGACTCTTATGAAAAGACTTTCTGTAATCATACTCTTGCTGTGCGCTCTCGTCCTGCCGATGGCCGCCCAGCAAATCGTTCGCAACTATCACGACCGCAGCATGTCGGATGTCCTCATCGACCTCAGCAAGGCTTCGGCACGCTATAAAATCAGCTTTATCTATAACGAACTGGAGGACTTCACGGTTACGCAAAACGTGAATACCACCAACGTTCCCGATGCCATCCGCAAGGTAATCAGCTATTATCCGATGAAGATGATGGTGGGCGACAGCCTCATTACCGTGGAGTGTACCTGCAAGAGCGAGCGCAAACTGATAGGCAGATTGACAGACAACCACGGCTTGCCCGTGGAGTTCGCCAACATCCAGTTGCTCCATCCCCAGGACTCCACCTTCCTCTGTGGAGGCGTGAGCAATGCCAACGGCGATTTCGTGATACCTTGCGACCAAAGGCAAGCCATCATGAAGGTTTCCTTTGTGGGCTACAAGAACATCTGCCGGCTCGTGAACATCGGCTGCATCGGCAATGTGAGGATGCAGACCGACAGTTATCAGCTCAAGAAGGTGGTGGTGAAGGGCAGTCTGCGCACAGACCACGGCGACCATGCCACCTATGCCTTTTCTGACGAGCAAATCAAGAACGCCCGCCATTCGCAAGACCTCTTGGCTGCTCTCCCCGGCATTTACACCGACCCCATGACGGGCAAGACTGCCAGTATGGTGGGCAAGACCATCAAGATACTTATCAACAACGTGCCGATGACGAGCGAGAACGACTTGAAGGCGATTGCCGCCAACAAGATCAAGAAGGTGGAATACTACGAAGACCCACCTGCAAGATATGGCGACGTGGGCATCCTGATGAACATCATTACGCGACCGCTCGACACGGGTTATGCCGCAGGCTTCGATGTGTCAAGTGCCTTGACTACGGGGTTCAGTAATGACAATGTATATTTCAAGTACAACAAGGGGAACCACCAGTACTCCTTCGACTATGCCATCAATGTGCGTAACTACAAGGACTGGATAGAGAACAACCGGTACACCTTCACGCTCGACGACCGGCAGGCGGTCTACGACTATCGTCTGCACAAGCGCTTTGGTTATACAGACAACACGTTCAACCTGAAGTATGCCTACAGCAAGCCGGATGATGTGACCTTCCAGGTTACCTTCTCGCCCGTTTTGTCGCACAAGTTCAACCGGGGCAACAATGAAATTTCTACGCAGGGAAACGAGGACTGGCAAGACGGTGTCGGAAATACTAAGGATATAGTGGACTATGTGAAGCCTGCCTTGGACCTCTATCTCAGCAAGCAGTTTGCGCACAAGCAGACCCTCGATGTGGATGTGCTCGGCTCTTACTTCTATACCAAGCAACAGATGCTCAACCGGCAATGGACGGCCAGTAAGGACAGTACACTGACCGATGACGACATGCACTCCAGGAGCAATATCTATTCCTTGATAGGAGAAGTCGATTATGCCAAGGAATGGGAGAGGGGAGAACTGACGGCAGGCCTGCACACTTGGAACAAGTGGAGCGACTACAACGTGCGCAATGTCCTCTCGGGTTATGAACCTTCCCAGTATTCGTCTTGCATCAACATCAATACCGCCTATGTCCAGTACCAGAACCGCATCGGCAAGTTTACATATCGTATAGGTGTGAAGAGTACTTGGAGAACCCAGAGGTATCAAGACCTCACCTATAACAGCAACTACATTCTCCCGTTGCTGTATTTCTCCTATAAGTTGAAGAACGGGTCATTGCAGTTGCTTACGTCAAGCGGCATCAATTACCCTGCCATCTCAACCTTGAGCGAGAACATGACGATCATTATCCCCGGACTGATGAAGCAGGGCAACCCGAACGTAAAGGCGACATCCGAAGTGGGTCCCATCTTCCGATACACCTACAACGATGCTCTGCTCTATCTGCAAGTGGCATTGTATGGCATCTACAACGACAAGGTCATTACGCCTTATTATTATTGGACGACGGTGAACGACAAGCGCAGCATCGTGATGACCTATGAGAACGGAAGTTTCTATTGGCGTTATGGCACAGGCTATTATCTCCAGTTGAAACCGTTCAGGAATGAGGTGCTGAGGCTGAACGTAGGCGGTAGCTTTGAGCGGGAGGTAGTGAGCAACTCCTATGGTCGCCATTGCTATTGGTGGAGTCCTTTCAAGTATGGCATCGACTTTCGCAAGGGCAACTGGGGTGCTTCTTATCAGGGCAATATTCCTTCGAAGATGGCGGTCTTGGACAATCGTAAGTCTGATGAGACGAAGAGCGAGTTCTCTGCCTTCTATCAGAAGGGGGCATGGCGTTTCTCGCTCTATGGCTTGTGGGTATTTGCTCCAGCCAAGTATGAGAGCGAGGCGTTTGCCAACCCGGTTCTGAGTCAATCCGAGTCGCACGTCATCAAGGACAATCGCCGCATGGTGGTGCTGGGTGTCAGCTACAACTTCTTCTCGGGCAAGAAAAAGAACATCCGGAAGAACATCAACAACTATGACTCGGATGCTGGTGCTTTCAAGTAAAAGCATACCTTGTTTGGTTTGCATAAATATTGGTGTTCTTTATAAAACATGCACGAAAACCAACTTTTTCTCACTTTATTCTTGAGAAAAAGTTGGTTTTCGTGCCAAAATCTAAAAATAAATACTATCTTTGCACCTATCAAACCAATATATTATAAGGTATGGGAAAGATTCAAATGATAGGAAGAGACAAAGAGAAGACAGAACTACAGCGATGTATGGATTCCAATCGCTCGGAGCTTGTCATCGTGTATGGTAGAAGGCGTATCGGAAAGACTTTTCTGATAGATGAGTTCTTTAAGGGAAAGTTTGATTTTACATACGTTGGAGGACATAACTTATCAACACGTATGCAACTGCGCAATTTTGCCAAAGCTCTCAAGCAGGCTATGGGAGAACGCACGGTTCGACCTCTAAAAGACTGGTTTGATGCCTTTGATGTATTGGAGGAGTATCTTGCTTCCTTGCCAACGGACAGAAAGAAGTTGGTGTTTGTGGATGAGATGCCTTGGATTGACTCCTTGCGCTCAGACTTTACCTCTGCTTTCGAGAACTTTTGGAATGGTTGGGCGGCTCGCCGACGTGACATCGTTTTCGTGGCAAGTGGCTCTGCTACATCTTGGATGATAGACAAACTTGTGGAAAACCAAGGTGGACTCCATGCTCGCATCACTTGCCAGATATACTTGCGACCTTTTACTCTGTATGAGACTGAGTTGTATCTGAAATCCGTCGGTTGCTCTTGGGATCGTTTCCAAATAGCCCAATGCTATATGTTCTTCGGTGGAGTACCTTTCTATCTGAGTTTGATAAGACCCGAATTAAGCCTTGTTCAAAATGTAGATGCTCTTTGTTTCAATAAGGGTGGAGCACTTAGGGAGGAATTTGATGAACTGTATGGCGCATTGTTCACCCATGCGGAAAGTTACATCGAGGTGGTTCGTCTCTTGGCTTCCCATCGAAGTGGGATGGTTTATTCTGAGATAGCGAAGAGCACAGGGATAGATGGAAGTAGGTTGACCAAGATATTGACCAATCTTGAAAGATGTGATTTCATCATGAAGTTTAGGTATTTTGGCAAGAAGATGCAAGACCGCATCTACAAGTTGACAGACTTCTATACCTTGTTTTATCTGAAATACATCGAACCCAATATGGATTCATACGACGAACAGTGGTGGGGCGACCATTATCTATCGCATAGCGTGGAGGCATGGCAAGGCTTGACCTTTGAGTTGGTTTGCCTGATGCACATCCGCCAAATCCGTATGGCGTTGAATATTGGCGGAGTGGCAACAGAGGCTTTCGCTTGGTTTGACAAGGCGGACAAAGGAAAGGAGACCAAGGGTTCTCAGATAGACCTCGTCTTGGAACGTGCCGACAGAATCATCAATCTTTGTGAGATGAAGTTCAGCCAAGAGCCATATAGAATATCGGCTGATTACGAGATGAAGTTGCGAGATAGGATGGGCTTGTTCCGAGAGAAAACTCATACCAACAAGGCTTTGGTCAACACATTCGTCACGACATACGGTGTGGCTAATGGCATACATTCGAGCATCGTAAATAGTGAAGTTACGCTGGATGGGTTATTTGAGGCGTAAAGAAGTGGGTAAACTTACCTCAGCAACCATTTCCATATCGGCACCACTTCTATGGTCTGTCCGTCCACTTCTATCTCTGTTTGATAGTCACGGGTGATGACATAACCATGATACCCAGGAAATGCTTTCAGAAATGTCTGAAGACTGCCCACCTCTCGCTCGTAGGTGGCATCATCGTTTATGATTCCCCGCTCTCCAGCAGGTGGTGTTTTAGGTGTCTGTACAGCCACCAGAAGGCGGGGATGAGAAACAGGTCTGCCATAATCCATGCCACGGGGTCGCCGAAGCAGACACCCGTCCAAGCCAGGGCAGGCACCAGCCACAGGCTTACGCCGCACCGTGCTATCATCTCCATCACCCCGCTCATCATCGATAGCATACTATAGCCCAAGCCTTGGATGCTGTACCTAAGGATGGTGAGCAGGCCGAGTACGGGGTAGAAGTAGTTGGCAATGCGCATAAACTGAGCGGCATGGGTTACTACCTCCGTCTCGCCCTTGTCTACGAAGAGCATCATCATTTGGTCGGCGAAGGGGTAGATGAGGAGGAAGGTAATCACAAAGTAGACCAGCATCATCTTGATGGCTGCCCTCACGCCCTGCGCCACCCGTTCCAACTTCCTGGCACCGAGGTTCTGACCGCAATAGGTAGCCATCGCCACGCCGATGTTCTCAAACACACAGGCAAAGAGGTACTTGATGCGCATGGAGGCGGTGAATGCCGCCACATAGGCAGTGCCCAGGGCATTGTTGGCACTCTGCAGCATGATGAGGCCGATGGCGGTGATGGAGAACTGCAGGCCCATCGGCACACCGTTGTTCAGCAGGATGCCCGTCTTCTTGTTGTCGAACCTGCGCTCCTCGCCCTGGGGGATGAGTATCTGCATCTTCCGCTTGATGTACCAGATGCAAAGACCCACGGAGAAGCCCTGAGACAGCCAGGTGGCGATGCCCGCCCCCTCTACACCAAGCCCCATGCCGAGAATCAGAATGCCGTCGAGGACGATGTTGACGATGGAGGCGGTGATGAGAAAATAAAAAGGTTGCTTCGAGTTGCCGAGGGCACGGATTTGTCCCGAGAGCAGATTATAGGCAATGGTAAAAGGTATCGCCGCAAACTGGAGCATGAGGAAGATGTAGGCATCGTCGAATACCTCGGCTGGGGTGTTGACGAGATGCAGAATCTTGCCGCAGAAGATGCAGGAGAGGAAGGTGATGACCACGGCGAAAACCACGGCGATGCGGATGCTGTTGCTTACATAGGTGCGCATCTTCACGTAGTCTTTGGCACCGAAAGCCTGCGCCACGGGGATGGCGAAACCTGCGCAAGAGCCGTTGCAGAAGCCCATGATGAGGAAGGTGATGGAGCTGGATGCCCCCACTGCCGCCAAGGCTCCCACTCCTATCCACCGCCCCACGATGGCGGCGTCGATGATGAGGTACATCTGTTGCAGGATGTATCCCAGTATCAGGGGGATGGCAAAGGTGATGATGTCTCGCAAGGGCGAGCCTACTGTCATGTCGTTTACTTGTTGCTTACTCATAGTTGTTATCCTTTTTCTTTAATTCGAGTGTCTTGTCCTGAACTCGCTCGGCATCATCCCCGCTTCTCGCTTGAAGAACTTCACGAAGTAAGAGGGGTCTTCAAAGCCCAGGGTGTAGCCTATCTCCTTAATGTTGAGTGATGTATGCTGCAACTGTCGTTTGGCTTCGAGTACGATGCGGTGCGTGCCCTGCCCACGGCGAAACCAGATAATCTGATAGAACTCATGGATGTGTGGCGCCATCGTGCCGCACCCGTTCTCATGAAAGAACTTGGGCATGAAGTGCAATTCCAGCTCCAGTCCCGAATGTGCGTTCTCCTGCATCGAGTAGGAGTCGACCTCCTCTCTCTTTGTATGATGATTCTTTTCCATTGCTTACCGTTTTACAGTTGCCGAAAATGGTAATTTATGTATTTTGCGATGGTAAAATTACACATTCTTTTTGAAACGACAAAAGATGATGCGCAAATTTACCATTCTTTTGCATTAATATGCAACCATAGTTTCCCCCGGAAGTGCTAATTTTGCAATTGACATGATCCGAGACCTTTTCCTGCGGAGTTTTCCATGGAGGAGAAGGCTCGCTAAAAATAACCCTATAATTAAAAGAAAAAATGGAAAAAGTAAATGCTTATCTTCAGATTACGATGAAGATCAAAGAGTGCGACCGCCCGAGTGCGGCAAAGGTGTATTTCGACTATCGCGAACCATTCCTCAACACCATTGAAGGTGCCCTGACCAAGACCTTGCTGGTGTGCGACGAGGATGTGCAGGTATTGCATGGCTTCGACAGCCAGGAGCATGCTGCGGCTTATCTGGAGTCGGAGATGTTCCAGAATGACGTGGCAAAGGGCTTGTCTCCCTACTTCCAGGCAGACCCCGAGATCCGCATCTTCACCGTGGCAGGTTAAGATGCTTTTCTGTACTGGCAGAAGCCTCGTTTTGCGTCGGGCTTCTGTCAGATCACTCTTTTGCTATGAAAAGCCTTTGCTCTTGATCTCTTCCTGGAACTCCCCGACGGCATTCTTGTCTGTTGCTAGAAATAGTCTGGGATCGGAATTTTGGACTGTCAGTGGCAACGTCGGAAACTTTTTTGTCGTATATAAACGATAAAAAATAGAGTGTTTTGTCGTCTATAAACGATAAAATGATTATCTTTGCAGCAAAATTATAGGAAATATGACCAAGGACTTAATCAAATTGCTGATAACAGAGTATCAGTCTTATGTTACTCAAGTAGAGCTGGTTCATCGTGATGTGGAACTCATGGATGGGCAGAATTATGTGTTTGTAGGATTGAGACATGCAGGAAAGTCGTATCTTATGTTCCAGCGGATAGCACAGCTGATGTCACAGGGACATAAGCGAGAGGAAATCTTGTATTTCAACTTTGAGGACGACCGTATCGACTCCTTGGAGGTGAGCGACCTCGACTTGATAAAGACTTGTTACGAAGAGATGTATGACGGTCGCCCTATCTTCTTTCTGGATGAGATTCAGTTGGTGGATAGGTGGGAAAAGTTTGCCCGTAGGTTGGCAGACCAAAAATACCAAGTGTACATCACGGGTAGCAATGCCAAGATGCTGAGCAGTGAGATTGCGACAACGCTTGGAGGCAGATATATGATTCACGAGGTATATCCATACTCCCTGACAGAATATCTGAAGGCAAGCGGCATTGATGCCAAGGCCAAGAATGCCCTCTATGTGCATGGCAAGGATATTGTAAGATTGGCGAATACATATTTCCTGCATGGTGGCTTGCCCGAAACCGTGGGCATGAAGGAGCCACGTTCGTGGATGAGCAACCTCTTCAGCAAAATCTTTTTTGGCGACTTGGTGGCGAGGTATAAGATACGCAACGACTATGCCTTGCGTGTGATGATTCGCAAGATGGCGGAGAGCGTGAAGCAACCGTTGTCGTATAGCCGTATAGCCAGCATAGTGAGCAGTACGGGCAAAAAACTAAGTACGGATGCCACGATAGATTACATGGGGTATATGTCGGACACTTGGCTCATCTTGCCGTACGAGAATCTGTTCGGGAAGTTGCAGGACAAGGAATCCAACCGCAAGTATTATTTCACGGACAATGGTTTGCTTCACCTTTTTCTTGTGGATGCAGACACATCGCTGTTGGAAAATATGGTTGCCGTAACGCTTAGGCGAACTTATGGCGATGGTTGTTATTTCTGGAACAGCAAGAACGCAGAGGTCGATTTTGTGATACCCGAGGAGGAACTGGCTATACAGGTATCCTATTCGATGGCAGACCCTGATACCTTCAAGAGAGAGACGGAGGGGCTGATAAAACTGGCTTCCGTCCAAAGTATCAAGCGTATGATTGTTGTGACGAAGGACGAGGAAGATACCGTGGAGAAGGAAGGTTGTCGTATTGAGGTTATTCCTTTGTGGAAGTGGTTGCTGGAATATTAGCAACAGCACTTCTGCTGTAAAATGCCGTTAAAACTCATTAATTTGTTGGGCGGTTCTGTTCTTATTCTAAGTGAAATGCTTAATTTTGCACTCTCGGAAAGATAACAGGTATGAAACGTTCGCTCAACATATTGACGGCTCTCTTGCTCTCGCTTATGGTGGTTTACCTGAGCGTGGGCATCACCGTCATACACTGTCTGCGCTATGACAAGGTGATGGTGGGGGAGATGCCCGACTGTTGCGTGAAACGTTGTATGGACCATGAGTGTTGCCAAGGGTATGTGAAGGGGGTACAGGTGAAGAAGCACTGTATGGACGTGAAACAGGTAAAGCTATCGCCCACGTTCTCTATCCAGCACATGGATTTCGATGCGGTGCCAATGTTTGCGGGCATCCGGCCCGGTGCCTGGTCGCTGCTTCCTCGTCCTGCCGTCTGCAATGTCAAGAAGGCAAGGTATTGGAACCAGAACGTTCCGCATTCGCCTCCGAGGGAGTATCTCTCCCTCCTTAATACGCTGATTATTTGATTTTTGCCTATTTGGGTAAGTGAAGAGTGAAGAACGAAGAGTGAAGAATTCAAGTGAAAAAACTGTTTCCTTAACTCCTCTCGCAACTTCTTAAGTTTATTAATAAAGAATAGGAAAAATGAAGAAAACAATACCAGTGATAGGCATGGCATGCTCCGTATGCTCTGCTAACGTAGAGCGCAAGCTCAACTCCCTAGAGGGCATCCACTCCGCCACGGTCTCCTTGGCAGGACGCACTGCCCTCGTAGATTACGACCCCGAGAAGATTACCCTCGAAGACATGAAGCGAGAGATTTCCAACGCCGGCTATGACCTCGTCATCGAGGCAGACCGCAGTGCCGAGGAAATCAACCGCCGTGAATTTACTCTTTTGAAACGAAAGACCCTCCTGTCTTGGCTCTTCGCCCTCCTCGTGATGGCGTTCTCCATGGGCTGGCTTTCGCTCGGCATGGAGACGGCATCCTCGATGGAGGAGGGGCATCATGCCAATGATTTCGCCAACCAGATTTGTCTGCTCTTGGCATTGGCAAACATGGTGTATTGCGGCAGGATGTTCTACATCTCCGCATGGAAACAGCTTAGGCATCGTACGGCCAACATGGATTCGCTCGTAGCCCTGAGCACCCTTATCGCTTTCCTTTTCAGTGCCTTCAACACCTTCTTTGGAGAAATGGTATGGGGCGCAAGGGGTATCGGGTGGCATACTTACTTCGATGCCTCGGTGATGATCATCACCTTTGTCCTTACGGGCAGATGTCTGGAAGAGAAGGCGAAGGACGGCACGGCAAGCAGCATCCGCCAGTTGATGGGGATGCAGCCCAAGACTGCCCGACTCGTGACCCATGAGAAACTCGAAGAATCTGACGTTTATAAGTTGGAGGAGGTACCTATCTCCACCATTGCCTACGGTGACATCATTGAGGTGAGAGCGGGAGAGAAGATTCCCGTGGATGGTGTGGTGACAAGAGCCGAGAGCTTCATGACCCCCGATGCCGCCTATGTAGATGAGGCGATGATTACGGGTGAGCCTACCCCAGCCTCCAAGCGAGTGGGCGACGAGGTATTGGCAGGCACGATTCCGAGTCAAGGAAAGCTTCGTTTGAGAGCCAAACAGATAGGCGAGAACACTGCCCTGGCCCATATCATCCGGATGGTGCAGGAGGCGCAGGGAAGCAAGGCTCCTGTACAGCGCATCGTCGATAAGGCGGCTTTGGTTTTCGTGCCAGTGGTGGCAGGAATCGCCTTGGTTACCTTCTTGGCTTGGTGGATAATCGGTGGCAATGCCTATCTGCCTCAGGCCATCCTAAGTGCTGTGGCGGTGCTGGTCATCGCCTGTCCGTGTGCCATGGGATTGGCCACGCCCACCGCTCTGATGGTGGGCATCGGCAAGGCGGCCGAGAAGCAAATTCTCATCAAGGACGCTAGTGCCCTCGAAAACCTCCGCAAGGTCACCGCCCTCGTTATCGATAAGACGGGCACGCTCACCATCCCCAATCAGAATATCGACTTTACCAAGGGGGATGGACTGGATGATTTGGAATCCCGGGAAACTCTAAAGCCTCATGCCGTGGAGGCGATGAGCCAACTGCAAGAGGCAGGCATCGATGTGTATATGATGAGCGGCGACCGTGAGGAGGCGGCCCGCTATTGGGCGGAGAAGGCAGGTATCCGGCACTGGCAGAGCCGGGTGAAGCCCGACGACAAGCAAGCCCTGGTGCGCCAGCTCCAGCAGGAGGGCAAGCGGGTGATGATGATAGGCGACGGCATCAACGACAC
>CAVBGK010000007.1:0-29459 GCA_963594995.1 Bacteroidaceae bacterium | reverse complement strand
TCCTTGGCAAAGAACGTCATCAACGGTTCTGCCGATGCCAACACGCTCGTCAGCGAGAACGGCTTCAACTACTGGACATCGGGCTTCGACTACCAGAATGTGGTCAGTGGTGACAACGAGGTTTCTTACATGGGTGCCTTCGAGGACAACGGTATCGTGACACCCGACCGCAAGTGGACCGCCAAGCTCACCGAGGTGAAGAAGGTATATCAGAATGTTGACTTCACCGGCTTCTCCGGCAAGACGCTCACCGTGAAGAACAAGAACCTCTTCACCAACCTCGATGCCTACAAACTCGTCTATCGCGTGCTCGTGGATGGTTGCCTCGCCGAGGAAGGTGCAGTGGATATGCCTTCTATCGCTGCCGGAAGCACCGGCACGGTCAGCGTGCCTTACACCACTACCGCCGAGAGCGGCAAGGAGATGCTGCTCAACGTTTATCTCACCCTCAAGAGCAATACCCTTTGGGCATCGAAAGGCTATGAGGTAGCCGACGAGCAGTTTACCTTGCAGGAACGCACAACGTTCTCCACTCGTACGGCGAATGGCGGTTCTGTCAGCGTCAGTGGAAACACCGTGAACGGAACCACTGCTGACGGTACTACATTCTCCTTGGCTTTCGGTAGTGACGGAAAGTTGACCAGTTGGAAGTACAACGACCAGGATATCTTGACTTCGACACCGGCGTTCAGCCAGTTCTTCAGCATAGACAACTCACGCAACGGCTGCCCCTACAATATCGGGTCAAGTAACAGCTATTCAGTTACAGATGCTTTGACGAAGCGGGAGAATGGCACAGTAACCATCAATGTGAAAGGAACGTCTGACCGTAACTATACGATTCTTTATGTCATCTACGCAGATGGCGTGGTGGACATGACTCTGGCTTTCAACAACTCCAACCAGCAAACTTATCGTGTGGGATTGGCGATGCAGTTCGGAGCCGGCTTCGAGGACGTGGAATATTACGCACGCGGTCCGTGGGCCAACTATCCCGACCGTAAGAGCGGGTCTTACCTTGGCCGCTACACCTCAACGGTAGATGACCTCTTCGAGGAATATACCCATCCGCAGACCAACGGCGACCATCTCAACCTGCGTGACATGACGCTCACCTCTTCCAAGTGTGCCCTCAAGATAGAGACGTCAGGAGATGTGTCTTTCTCCATGTCGCACTATCCCGAGACATGGACGTACAAGACATGGCGCACGGCAGGCCACTACTACGACCTCACCCGTTCGGGCAACATCTACGCCCACTTCGACGCAGCCATCAGCGGTGTGGGCAACGGTTCGTGCGGAGAGAGCACGCCAAGCGACTACCTCCCTACAAGTGGCACATACAGCTATAAGTTGAGATTTACACCGAGCGTGAAATAGAAAGGCTATTTATAAACACTACATTAATTAATATCATTTACTTATATTTATATTAGATTAGTTTTTTGCGAAAAAAGGACTAATCATCATCTTTTACTAAAGAGTTCAAATAGTGCGAAACAAAGAGGATTACCCCAAGTGATTGGCGTAATCCTCGCTTTTTTCCATAAAAAAAAGGAGCCAAGTTACAGGCTCCTCATTTCTCTTATTTCTTCTTGTCGTAAGCATGGACGGGATAGTCGATGGTGTAGTGCAGGCCGCGGCTCTCCTTGCGCTCGATTGCCATGCGGGTGATGAGATATCCCACGTTGATCATGTTGCGGAGCTCGCAGAGGTCCTTGCTCACCTTCACACGCTTGAAGAGGTTCTCCGTCTCCTCGTAGAGCAGGTCGAGGCGGTCCCAGGCACGCTTCAGGCGTAGGTCGCTGCGCACGATGCCCACGTAGTTGCTCATGCACTCGCCCACCTCCTTCACGCTCTGGGTAATCAGCACCTTCTCCTCGTTGGTCAGCGTACCCTCGTCGTTCCATACGGGCACCTTGTCGTTGAAGTCATATTCATCCACGTGCTCCAGGCTGTGCTTCGCCGCCGTCTCGGCATATACCACCGCCTCGATGAGCGAGTTGCTCGCCAGGCGGTTGCCGCCGTGCAGGCCCGTGCAGGAACATTCGCCGAGGGCATAGAGGCGGTTGATGCTCGACTGGCCGTTCAGGTCAACCTTGATGCCACCGCACATATAATGGGCGGCAGGACGCACCGGGATATAGTCCTTGGTGATGTCGATGCCTATGCTGAGGCACTTCGCGTAGATGTTGGGGAAGTGGTGCTTCGTCTCCTCTGGGTTCTTGTGGGTCACGTCGAGACAAACATGGTCGAGACCGTGGATCTTCATCTCCTTGTCGATGGCCCGGGCCACGATGTCACGAGGGGCCAGGCTCAGACGCTCGTCGTATTTCTCCATGAAGCTCTCGCCGTTGGGCAAGCGGAGGATGCCGCCGTAGCCGCGCATTGCCTCGGTGATGAGGAAGGCAGGGTGTGTCTCGCCCGGATGGAAGAGGGCGGTGGGGTGGAACTGCACGAACTCCATGTCTGCCACCGTGCCCTTGGCACGATACACCATCGCCTCGCCGTCGCCCGTGGCGATGATGGGGTTGGTGGTGGTCTGATATACGGCGCCGCAGCCGCCCGTACACATCACCGTCACCTTGCTCAGGTAGGTATCCACCTTCTGGGTGTCGGGGTTGAGGATGTATGCGCCGTAGCAGTTGATGTAAGGTGTGCGCCGGGTGACGCGGGCACCGAGGTGGTGCTGGGTGATAATCTCCACGGCGAAGTGATTTTCCTTGATGTCGATGTCGGGGTTGCTGCGCACGGCCTCCATGAGACCACGCTGGATCTCTGCGCCCGTGTCGTCGGCGTGGTGGAGGATGCGGAACTCGCTGTGGCCGCCCTCGCGGTGCAGGTCGAACTTGCCGTCCTGTTGCTTGTCGAAGTTGACACCCCATTCCACCAGTTCCCTGATTTGCTCCGGCGCCTTGGTGACCACCTGCTTGACCGCCTTGTAGTCGCTGATGTAGTCACCGGCGATCATCGTGTCTTGTATGTGCTTGTCGAAGTTATCCACCTCCAGGTTGGTAACCGATGCCACACCACCTTGTGCAAATGACGTGTTTGCCTCGTCGAGGGAGGTCTTGCAGATCATGCACACTTTACCTTTGTGCGCTCTGGCAACTTTCAGAGCGTAGCTCATACCGGCGACTCCTGCACCGATAATCAGAAAATCATACTTATAAACCATCGAGTTTATTTAACTAGTTTCTCGGGTCGTATTCCAGTCGTTCGTGAGGCGGGAATACGGCCATTTCTTCAAGAATAATTCTTAATTGAATGCAAAAGTAACAATATTTCTTTAAAATGCGTAAAAAGAGACGGATTTTTTGTAATTTTGCAGTGATTTTTAGATAATCGGAGCCTTCGGGCTTTCCTGTAATGTAGAACTAGCAAGGTATGACAGACAGAACTTTTCACAAGCGTTTCACGGTGCCGGCGAAGTGTGGCATCGCCGTGTTCACTCTCCTGGCGGCCTATTTCTTCTGGGTGAAGGTGGCGGCCGTCGGCATCCTGCTCGCCATCGTCATCGTGGGCATGATGGAGCGCATCCTCCACACCACCTATACGTTCAGGCGGGTGAAGCCGACAGACCGTGACGAGGAGATGGACTTCATCGTCATCGACGAGGGGAGGTTCTCTGCCAAGAAGACCATCCCGGTGTGCGACATCGTGGGAGCCGACCCGGTGAAAGTGTGCCTGGGGCTCGATCATGCGCTGGTCATCGAGTATGGGGCCAGTCACCTTGTGAGCATCCAGCCCGACAACGAGGAGGGGTTCAGGAATGAAATCAAAAAGAGACAACAAGAACATGAGTAGAATATTGAGATATGTGATGAGCTGGCTGGCGGTGACGGTGATGACCCTTCCGCTGCAGGCTCAAGTGGTAACGGAAAAAGCAGGCAACGAACAAGAGGAGGAAATCGTAGATAACAAGGAGGGTGACGATGTCGCCGACTCGCTGATGGTCGATTCCGTGGCAGCCGACACGTTGGCGCTGCCTTGGCCGCAGGCGATGCAGAGGGGCATCGACAAGCTCCTGGAGAGCAAGATGTTCGAGACCTCGCAGGTGGGCATCATGGTATGGGACTTGTCCGCCGACTCGTGCATCTACCGATACCGGGAACGGCAACTGATGCGGCCGGCGAGCACCATGAAACTGATGACGGCGGTCACGGCTCTCGACAGGCTGGGCGGTTCGTACCAGTTCAAGACCCAGCTGAAGTTCACCGGGGCGGTGGACAACCGGGTGCTCAAGGGCGACATCTACTGCATCGGCGGCATGGACCCACGGTTCAACACGGACGACATGACCGCCTTCGTGACCAGTCTGAAGGACATGGGGGTGGACAGCATCCGGGGCAACATCTATGCCGACCGTTCGATGAAGGACGCCGACCTGCTCGGCGAGGGCTGGTGCTGGGATGATGACAACCCGGTGCTGTCGCCGTTGGTGTATGGCAGGAAGGACAACTTCATGGAGAAGTTCCTGGCGAAGTTGAAGGACGCGGGCATCGTCTATCTGGGCGATGGCGTGTCGGTGAAGACTTGTCCGCAGGGTGCCTTCTCTGTCTGTACCCGTTTCCATACGATGGACCAGATACTCCACAGGATGATGAAGGAGAGCGACAACCTCTATGCCGAGTGCATGTATTACCAGATAGCCGCCTCCACGGGCAACAAGTCGGCGAGCGCCAAGAGCGCGAGGAGCGTGGAACGGCAGTTGGTCAAGAAACTCGGTCTCGCCCCACAGCGGTATAAGTTGGCCGACGGGTCGGGACTCTCGCTCTACAATTATCTGAGTGCGGAGCTGGAGGTGAAGTTGCTCCGCTATGCATTCATGAACGACAACATCCTGACGCACCTGAAGCCATCGTTGCCGATAGCCGGTGTCGATGGCACGTTGAAGAAGCGCATGAAGGCAGGTCATGCCTATGGCAACGTGAAGGCGAAGACGGGCACCTTGACGGGCATCATCTCGCTCGCAGGCTATTGCAAGGCTGCCAATGGGCACGACCTGTGCTTCTCGATTATCAACAATGGCATCATGCACGGCAACAATGCCCGCAACTTTGCCGACAAGGTGTGCGAGCTGATGTGCAAACCCTAGGAAATATGGAAAAATGAAATCCCATGGAACAGATTAGAGTATTCGTGAATGAAATCATCGCATGGATGGGCGTGACGGGCGATACGGTGCCGATGTTGCGTCATGTCTTGTTGACGATTACGGCGGTCTTGCTGGCGGTGGTGAGCGACTTCCTCTGCCGTAAAATTTTGGTGCCGGTCATCTTGAAGATTACGGAGAAGACGGAGGTGACCTGGGACGACATCCTGTTTAACAGGAAGGTGCTCACCTCCGCCTGCCATATCGTGCCCGCCGTGGTCATCTGGAAGTTGATGCCGCTGGTCTATCTGGAATACCCGATATTCAAGGAAGTGCTGGAACGGGCCACGGGCATCTATATCGTGGTCAACTCCGTGCGCACCGTCCTGGTCTTCATCGGTTCTTTCAAGGGTTTGGAGACTTCAGGCGAGCGACGTTCCTCCGCCCAACAGTATTTCCATACCTTCTGCGGTGTGCTGAGGGTGCTGATGCTCTTCGTGGCAGGAGTCGTGATTGTCGCCATCATCCTGGGCAAGGACCCGATGACACTGTTTGCCGGACTGGGAGCCACCTCGGCAGTCATGATGCTGGTGTTCAAGGACACCATCCTCGGACTGGCGGCAGGTATCCGCCTGACGAGCAACGACATGCTCCACAAGGGCGATTGGATTACCGTGAAGTCGGTGGATGCCAACGGTATCGTGGAGGAGATGTCGCTCACCACCGTGAAGGTGCGCAACTTCGACAACACGATAGTCACCATATCTCCTGCCACGCTTGTGAACGGTTCTTTCCAAAACTGGATCGGGATGCAGAAGAGTGGGGGAAGAAGGGTGCAGCGCAAGGTGTATTTCGACTTCCGCAGTATCCGTTTGGTGGACGCTGAGTTGAAGGAAAGGCTCATCGCCAACCACTTTGCGTCGGAGGACTCCTTCAAGCTGAAGCCGTCCTTGCAGAAGGCTTTGGAGGCCGACAAGGAGACACAAGACCTGGTGAACCCCGCAGCCTTGGCTCCCACCAACCTGCAGTTGTATCGCAAATACATGGAGCGATACCTCCGCAAACGGCCGGAGGTGAACCCGGCCATGACCTTGATGGTGCGGCAGTTGGAGGCTACGCAGTGCGGACTCCCCATGGAGTTTTACTTCTTTGTCAAGGAGAAGGCTTGGGTGGGCTACGAGCATATCCTCGCCGACATCCTGGAGCACGCATACGCCTTGGCAAACGAGTTCGGTCTGACCATCTACCAACAGTACCCGGAACAAGGATAAAAATATGAGTCTTTCTTTTTCGCATACGATTCTCTCTTGGTTTCGTGAGAATGGCAGGAGCCTGCCTTGGCGCGAGACCAGGGACCCCTATGCCATCTGGCTCAGCGAAATCATCTTGCAGCAGACCCGCATCGCCCAGGGATGGGAGTATTGGGAACGGTTCATGCTGGCTTTTCCCAAGGTCGAGGATTTGGCGGCTGCAAGCGAGGACGAGGTGCTGAGACTCTGGCAAGGCCTGGGATATTACTCCCGTGCCCGAAACCTCCATGCGGCAGCCCGGCAAATCGTGGACTTGGGGCATTTCCCCGATAACCTCGATGGCATCAGGGCCTTGAGGGGGGTGGGAGACTATACGGCGGCGGCCATCGGCTCCTTTGCCTTCGGCATTCCGGCGGCTGTGGTGGACGGAAACGTGTATCGGGTGCTTTCAAGATATTTCGGCATCGACACCCCAATCAACTCCACGCAAGGCAAGAGGGAGTTTGCCGCCCTGGCGCAGTCGCTCTTGCCCAAGTCGGATGTCTCCGCCTACAACCAGGGTATGATGGACTTCGGGGCTGTACAATGCACGCCCCAGTCGCCCAAGTGCCTGGTCTGTCCTCTGGCAGAGACCTGCGAGGCCTTGAGGAGCGGGCGTGTGGGCGAACTTCCCGTCAAGCAGAAAACGGTGAAAGTGCAGACTCGCCGCCTTGCCTATATATATATAAGGTGTAAGGGAGAGACGGCCATCCGTCGCCGGGGCGAGGGTGACATCTGGCAAGGACTGTGGGAACCCTACAACGTGTCCGATAAGCAAGACCTGCCCCAGTTCGACGTTCCTTTGATGTTGAAAGCCAAGGATGTGAGGCATGTCCTTACCCATCGCATCCTGCTCGCCGACTTCTATTTGCTGGAAACAGAAAATCGCCCTCTTTTACCCAATGATTACATTTGGATAAAAGAAGGCGATATGAATCAATATGGAATCCCCAGACTGATAGAGATACTGCTGGAAAAATTGAATAAGTAGCGGTTGAAATGTTCTGGCTACGCCCGGTAAGTTCTGTTCCACGTCGTGGAATGTATGTTCTGAATTGCGGAATATATGTTCCAAATTACGGAACATACATCCCACGACGTGGAACGAAACCTTTCAGGTGAGATACCTTAATAGTTCTGTGCCTCAATCTGGAAGTAGCTCTGTGGGTGGTTGCAAACAGGGCAGACCTCAGGAGCCTGCTTGCCTACGCAGATGTGGCCGCAGTTGGCGCACTGCCAGATGCAATCGCCGTCACGGGAGAAGACAATCTTTTCCTGCACGTTCTTCAAGAGCTTGCGGTAACGTTCCTCGTGGTGCTTCTCAATCTCAGCCACCATCTCAAACTTGGCGGCGATATCCTCGAAACCTTCCTCACGTGCCTCCTTGGCCATGCGAGGGTACATCTCAGTCCACTCATCATGCTCACCGCAAGCGGCTTCCTCCAAGTTCTTCTCTGTGCTCTGGATGGCGCCGCCCTCCAAGTACTTGAACCACATCTTGGCATGCTCCTTCTCGTTGGCAGCGGTCTCCTCGAAGATGTTGGCAAGCTGTACATATCCGTCCTTCTTGGCCTTGCTGGCGAAGTAAGTATATTTGTTGCGTGCCTGTGACTCGCCGGCGAACGCCTCCATCAAGTTCTTCTCTGTCTTTGTACCTTTAAGATCCTTCATAATGCATTTGTATTAAGTTAATAAATTCTTGATTTTTAATTCTGTTGCAAAGATATTGTAATTTTTCCAAACTTACAAGCGGCTGCGGTTATATTTCTTGTTCTTTAGGTGTTTTTAACTAAAAAAGAGCCGAAGCCGCTTGTACCGGGCTTAGTATCTTACGATTTTGCGGGTCACGTTTCCTTGTTTGATGACCACGATGCCACGGAAGCCATTCGTCAGGGTGGTCTTCCTGCCATCTACGGTATAGGTATCGTATGGCTGGTTCCAGTCGATGGAGCCGTTGCCGTCCGTGACGCTGACGGGGGCGTTGATGCCTGTGGTGGTTTTGGTGGCAGTGACGGTCAAGTCCTTGATTTCCCAGGTGCAGCAGATGGTGGAGCCGCTGGTGTAATGGAATTTGAGGAT
The DNA here is from genome assembly GCA_963594995.1 of Bacteroidaceae bacterium. Classification (GTDB taxonomy): domain Bacteria; phylum Bacteroidota; class Bacteroidia; order Bacteroidales; family Bacteroidaceae; genus Prevotella. The sequence goes on along the minus strand of CAVBGK010000007.1, from coordinate 20,996 downwards.
AACTTTTCCGCCGCAATACTGGCTGAGGTCAAGGTTGTATTTTGCAAAGGTCCAACTGTCTTTCGACGGTACGGAAAAGTCCGTCAGCTTGCTGGTCACTTCTTCACCGCTTTCCGGGTCAGTGACGGTTGCCTCCACCGACAGGTAGTCGAGAGCCTTCCCCTTGGCGAAGTTGATGGCTTGGTTGAGGGTGAGGGTTGCGCCTGAGTATTCGGTCAGGTCGATTTCCGGTAGGGCGAGGGTGGCGTCGGCAGCATAGTTCTTGTTGTTGTATGCCGTACCTTTCCATCCATACTTTGAGGTTTGTACCCATACATTGCTGTAGGAACTCTCGTTCTTGGCGATGGTCTCCGTGCATCCGCCCTTGCCGGTCGTGAAATTGGTGCTGAGTACAGTTGTCTCCTCAGGTTCATCGGGAGTCGGGGTGACGGTGCCGTCGCCATCGTTCTTGTAGTCGGTGGATTTGACGGTGGTCTCGGGGTTGAATGCGACATCCGTGCTGTCGCCCCACACATATTCCATCAGGTTGGGGAAATCGACGTAAGGGTTTCGGTTGCCCTGTATCTTATACACATCCTCGTTGCGCTGGATTTCCAGGGCGTCGGGCTTGTCGGCCTTCGCCCATTTAATAAATAAGGTGTATGCCCATTTCTGGAGGGTGGGGTAGGTGCCTTGCTGGAGAATCTGCAGGGCAGAACTGCCCGACCATGAGAAGTTCTGGTAGGTAGTTGCCATATACATGTATCCCCGGGCGAAGTCGCCTTTCCAAGGGTCGGCGGGCTCCCAGTACTTGCTTCCGTCGGAACCATTGCCCACCTTCGTCCATCCGTTGCCTTTGTCACCGCTGACAACGGTGCCCATCGGGTAGTTGCTCTTGGAGGAGTTGATCTTGCTTTCGCAGGGCATCAGGTTGTAGAGGTCTTTGTAGGCCTGGTTTTTGTTTCCTCCCCACCAACTCTTGGGGAAGGAGTGCTCGATGTTCATGCCGGAGCCTACCGCCCCTTGGGAGGTTGACTTCACCCAACTGCTTTCCGCCGAGTAGCGGTCGATGAAATAGCCACGGCTGTCGCGGTCGGTCTGCCAGAATCCCCACCAGGTGTTTCCGTTGCCACTTCCATAGTTCAGTACCTTGGCGCTCTTGACGATGTTATATACCGCATTCTTCAGCTCCGCTCCTTTTTTCCCTTTGAGCGAACTGTAGTAGCCTTCCGGTATTTGTGCCAGGGTAGGCGATGCCGGCGTGGCTGCGGCGATGATGGCAAGTGCCACTTGGAGTAATTTTTTTCTCATAAGCTGTAGAAAAACAAATGATACAAAATAAAAAGGATGCACGTCTTCATCCTAGAGGTAAAGACGTGCATCACTTATCATTGCCCTGGAATTACTTTTCGGGAATCTCCACAAGGAGTTGCTTCATGAGGTTCCAGAAAGGAGCTACGCAACTGATCTGGCAACGCTCGTTGGCAGTGTGGGGGCTTAGCAATGTCGGGCCGAACGAAACCACGTCGAGGTTAGGATACTTGCCCAAGATGATGGAACATTCCAAGCCTGCGTGTACGGCCTGGACCTTGCCCTCTACGCCGTTTTGTTCCTTGTATATCTTGATGACATGCTCCAGGATGTCGCTCTTGGGGTTAGGGTTCCAACCACCATACTCACCGCTGCGCTCCACCTTCATGCCAGCCATGGAGAAGCAACTCTCCAGCATGGTGGCGATGTAGTCTTTGTAGGAGTCGCTGCTGGAGCGTGCCAAAATCTGGATGGCAGCCTTGCCGCCGCCAATCTCGATGATGGCGAGGTTGGAAGAGGTCTCTACGATGCCAGGCATAGACGGGGCCATGCGCAACACACCGTCGTGGCAAGCGTAGATGGCATCCACGAGGTTGTCTTGGATCTCTTGTGGAACCTCTGCCTTGGGAGTCTCTACATCTTCTGCCAGGAACTCAATCTTCTCCGTATCCTCGATGCCGGCAAACTCCTCGCAAATTTCATCCTTCCAGTCGGCAACCAAGTCTTTCAACGCCTCGACATTCTCTTTAGGCAAGGTCAGGACGACCTCGGCCTGGAATGGGATGGCGTTGCGCATGTTGCCGCCTTGCCAGGAAGCCAGGCGGGCATCCAGTTCGGAGATGGCCTCACGTACGAAACGAACCATGCACTTGTTGGCATTGGCCCGGCCCTCGTTGATCTCGATGCCGGAGTGACCGCCCTTCAAGCCCTTCAAGGTCACCTTGACGGCAGCGTCTTCCTTGTCGGTCTCCACCTCCTTGTAGTCGAGGGTGGCGGTGATGTCGATGCCGCCCGCGCTACCGATGACGAACTCGCCCCAAACCTCGGTGTCGAGGTTGAGCAAGATTTCTCCGTGAAGTTCGCCCTCAGGCAATTCATTGGCACCATACATGCCGGTCTCCTCGTCACGGGTGATGAGACCTTCCACCGGACCGTGCTGCAAGGTCTTGTCTTCCATCACTGCCATGATGGTGGCAACGCCAAGACCGTCGTCACTGCCCAGGGTGGTGTGGTTGGCACGTACCCAGTCGCCGTCGATGATGGTCTCGATGGGGTCGGTCTCGAAATTGTGGTTGCTTTCTGGAGACTTCTGTGGCACCATGTCCATGTGAGCCTGCAGGATGACGCCCTTGCGGTTTTCCATGCCAGGGGTGGCAGGCTTGCGCATCACGATGTTGCCAGCCGGATCCTGGAACGCTTCTACACCTGCCTCCTTGGCGAATTCGAGGAGGAACGCCTGTACTTTCTCTAGATGTCCTGACGGACGTGGAACTTGGGTCAACTTGTCGAAGTTGCGCCAAATCTCCACTGGGTTAAGATTCTTGATTTCTGCCATAACCGTTATGATTAATAAGTTACAATTGATAATTTATGATTCATATCATGTAGTTGGGCTTGCGCCCTGCTTTGCTGTCGTTCTTTCACTCTTCACTTTCTTCGTGAATGCGAGGGAGAGCCAGGCATAGATGCCTAGGGCGATGACCAGGAGGGTCTGTATAGAGTGGACGATGAGTACGAAGAAGAGAGCGTCGGAAGACGGGATGCCATAGAGAATCAGCATCGTCTTGACGGCGAAATGCCACGGGCCGGCGCCGTTGGGGGTTGGCACGACCACGGCAATGCTGCCGATGATGAAGGTGACCAGGCCGCACATGACGCTGAGGTGGCTGGTCGAATCGAAGCACTGGAATGTGAGGAAGTAGTGCAGGAAGTAGCTCAGCCAGATGCCTAGGGTGAAGGCGATGAACAGGGGGACGTTCTTGACGCCTCTCAGCGAGATGACCCCTTGCCACAGCCCGTGGAGAGTAGCTTTCACCTTGTTATATATGGCCAACTTCTTGAGCAGGATGTGCAAAAGGATGATCACGGCGATGCCGCAGATGGCTGTCACGAGATAGCCTGTGGCTGTAAACTGTCGCAGGATGCCCTCCAGGCTCGTGCCCGTCTTGTCGAAGAAGTTGAGGAAGACCGGTATCTGCAGGAGGAATACGATGCTGGCGATGACGAGCACCAGCAGAGAGTCGATGATACGCTCCGACACGACCGTGCCAAGGGCTTTGGGGAAAGAGATGCCGTCCCATCGCTTGAGGACACCACAGCGGGTAAACTCTCCTATGCGTGGCACGACAAGGCTCAAGGCGTATGAAAGGAAAATAGAGTTGATGCTCACACCGGTACGGGGACGCTCGTCGAGCGGCTCCAAGGTCTGTTTCCAACGCCAACCCCGGAACATCTGTGCCAGTATTCCGAAGGGGAAGGAGAGGAGCATCCAAGTCCAGGACATCTTGTGCAACAATACATCTTCCACCTCATGGAAGTTGAAGTCACGGTACATCCAGTACAGAATGGCACCACCCAGCAGGAGCGACCAGCCTATCTTCAGTATATTGTTTATAATTCTTTTCATATCCATAACTGAGCACAAAGGTACTATTTTTTATTGTAAAGAGGATAACAAACGATTATTTTTAGCATAAATAAACACCCGGTGGTTGATGTAAGTCAAAAAATACGGGCCAAAAAGAACTTTCCTTGCCGTTCTGTTTACGCACACACAAAAAATGCCTACCTTTGCAGCGTCAAAACAAGGATAACAAGAAACAATTAAAAAGGTAAAAAGATTATGGTAGCATTAATGACATTTGCCGTAGTAGCAATCATGATTGCACAGGCAGTAAACGTGGAGAACAAGTTGGCTTAACGCCATCTCCACCACATTTCTAGAGAAACATTTTCAGAGAGAGATTTAAGATAGAAAATCGGGGCTTTGCTTCATGGCGGAGTCCCGATTTTGGCGTAAATGCAGGGGTGAGTTGTGAAAAGTTGATAATTTCAGGCGCACAACTGCGTGAATCCCGAAAAAAAGTGTTATTTTTGCACAATCAAGTTTTTTCACATTGTCGATGTAACATGAAATTAGTAAAACCCAAGAAAAACCTCGGTCAGCATTTCTTGACCGACCTCAACATAGCCAAGCGCATTGCCGACACGGTGGATGCCTGTCCTGACATCCCTGTTTTGGAAATCGGGCCGGGCATGGGCGTGATGACCCAGTATCTAGTGGAGAAGCCGCGCCCGGTCAAGGCGGTGGAGATCGACTCCGAGTCGGTGGCTTTCCTGCATGAGAACTTCCCGAAACTGAGGGACAACATCATCGGAGAGGACTTCCTGCGCATGGACCTCAACCAAATCTTCGACGGCAAGCAGTTTGTGCTGACGGGCAACTATCCTTACGACATCTCTTCGCAGATATTCTTCAAGATGCTCGACTACAAGGAGCTGATACCTTGCTGCACGGGCATGATCCAGCGGGAGGTGGCTCTCCGCATCGCCTCCGAGCCAGGCAACAAGGCGTATGGCATCCTCAGCGTGCTCATACAGGCTTGGTATGACGTGGAGTATCTCTTCACGGTGGATGAAGGCGTGTTCAATCCGCCACCCAAGGTGAAGAGCGCCGTGATCCGCATGACACGCAACGAGGTGACAGAACTCGGATGTGACGAAAAACTGTTTAAGAGACTGGTGAAGACCGTGTTCAACCAGCGTCGCAAGATGCTGAGGGTGAGCTTGAAGCAGATGTTCCCGGGCATAACCCCGAGGGAGGGCTTCTACACCACCGACATCATGACCCAGCGGCCGGAGCAACTGACCGTGCAGCAGTTTGTGGATCTCACCAATTATGTGGAGGAGGAACTAAAACGGCTGGATTTATTAAAATAAACAGCAGATTATTTGGCTAATCCGCAAATAATGCCTATTTTTGTGGCGAGAAAACATTTCGAACATAAAAAATCAAAAACATGATAGACGTAAAAGAAACATTAAGCAAAGCTGAAGAGCGCATGGAGATGGCTGCGATGTATCTCGCAGAGGAACTCTCTCATGTTCGTGCGGGACGTGCCAACGTGGCCATCCTCGACGGTGTAAGAGTCAATAGCTACGGCAGCATGGTGCCATTGAACCAGGTGGCCAACATCACGACACCCGACGCCCGTACCATCGCCATCCGTCCTTGGGACAAGAAGGCCATCAAGGATATCGAGAAGGCCATCATGGACAGTGGCGTGGGCATCACTCCCGAGAACAACGGCGAGATTGTGCGCCTCGGCATTCCACAGCCTACGGGTGAGCGACGCAAGGAACTCGTCAAGCAGTGCAACAAGATAGCCGAGAAGGCAAAGGTCGAGGTGCGCAATGTGCGTGGCGAAATCAAGGACAAGTTGAAGAAAGCCATCAAGGATGGTCTCTCGGAGGACTTGGAGAAAGACGCAGAGAACGACTTGCAGAAGTTGCACGACAAGTACATCAAGCAGCTTGAGGCGTTGATGGCAGACAAGGAAAAGGAAATCTTGACAGTCTAAGGTCATACCTGCAGAGTGCATGATGAAAGGACTTGTCATCAAGAATACAGGAAGCTGGTACACCGTCAAGACCGACGATGGCCAGCTTATCGAAAGTAAAATCAAGGGTAATTTCCGGTTGAAGGGCATCCGCAGTACTAATCCGGTGGCGGTGGGCGATCGCGTCCAGCTCATTACCAACCAGGAAGGAACCGCCTTTATCTCTTCAATAGAGGACCGTCGGAACTATATTGTTCGCAAATCACCCAACTTGAGCAAGCAAAGCCACATCTTGGCAGCCAATGTTGACCAGGCTTTGCTTGTGGTAACAGTCAACTATCCGCAGACTTCCACAACCTTCATCGACCGATTCCTGGCTGGTGCCGAGGCTTATCGGATACCTGTGGTGCTGGTGTTCAACAAGCGAGACCTCCTGTCGGAGGACGAGCTACACTATGAACAGATGATGCGCACGCTCTACGAGACCATCGGCTATCAGTGCGTGGAGATTTCCGCTGCCACGGGGGAAGGCGTCGAAGAACTGCGCCCCCTTGTCACCGACAAGATTTCCTTGCTCAGCGGCAACAGTGGAGTAGGGAAGTCAACGCTGATCAACCAACTGATACCCGATGCTTCCCAGCGTACCGCCGAAATCAGTGATGCCCACAACACGGGCATGCACACCACGACCTTCAGCGAGATGATAGACTTGCCGGGCGGTGGCTGTCTCATCGACACCCCGGGCATCAAGGGATTCGGCACATTCGACATCGAGAAGGAGGAACTGACGAGTTACTTCAAGGAAATCTTCCATTTCTCGGAAGGTTGCCGTTTCTCCAACTGCACGCATACCCATGAGCCGGGATGTGCGGTCGTCAAGGCGGTGGAGGAACACTATATAGCGGCAAGCCGATACCAAAGCTATCTGTCCATGCTCGAAGACAAGGACGAGAACAAGTATCGAGAGGCGTTTTAAGTGAAAGATGATGAATGTAAAAGGCATATCATGGCAAAGGAAAAGATGGATATAAAGCAGCGCATTGAGGAAGGCGAGTTCTCGCAGAGCGCAGAAATAAGGGCCAGTTATCTGGATGAGGACATCTTGATCATCGACAACATCAAGGTGCTGGCCAACCCCGACCCCGTGCGGTTGCAGATGAACATGATCGCATCTTGCCAATGTGGACATCTCAAGGTAGATATCAATGGCAAGGTGACGGAGGTGAGCAAGAACGACATCTTTGTCTGCCCTCCCAACACGATGCTCGATGTGCTCGAGGTATCGGAGGACTTTGCCTGCGTGGCGATGTGCGTCACCAACCATGGTATGCAAAACATCCTACACTCTCATGTGAATGTCTGGAACCGCGCCATGTATGTCAACAAGGTGTCGGTCATCAAGATGACAGAAGGTGAGATGGCTTTCTATGAGAAGTTTACCGACTTGGTGCGCCTTTGCCTCGACCCGAAGCAGATGGAGCATTCCACATGGAATCCTTATCGCCGGGAGATTGTGGAGACATTGCTCAAGAGTGCCTTGCTGGCTCTCTGCAATGCCTTTACCGAGGAGATGGCAGACAAAAGCAAGCCGGTGTCTTCTACGTGCAACCTCTTCGAAAGGTTCCTCGAACATTTGCAGCAGAGCGAGCAGAAGCATCGCCCCGTGGAGTATTTCGCCCAACAGCTGTGCATCACCCCCAAATATCTCTCCATCGTGTGCAAGCGGCACAGCAACAAGACGGCGATAGAGTGGATAACGGAATATACATTGGCGGACATCACCTATTATCTTCGTTCCACCAATAAGTCGATCAAGGAAATCTCGGGTGTCCTGGGATTTTCCAATACTTCTTTCTTCGGCAAGTATGTGAGGGAGCACTTCCATATGTCTCCCCTGAAGTACAGGCAGAGCTTGAGGTAATGTGATGAAAAAGATGAAAACAATATCAAAACAATATAAGTAATGGAAAATAGAAAAGTAGCGTTAATTACCGGTATTACCGGTCAGGATGGATCTTACTTGGCCGAGCTTTTGCTTGAGAAGGGATATGACGTACACGGTACAATCCGTCGTTCTTCCACCGACTATCGTGAGCGTATCGCCCACTTGGAGGGCAAGCCTAGCTTTCATCTCCACTATGCTGACTTGGGAGACTCCATGAGCCTTATCCAGGTGATGAACAAGGTGAAACCTACCGAGGTGTACAACCTGGCTGCGCAGAGCCATGTGCAGGTAAGTTTCGACTCTCCTGAGTTCACTGCCGATGTGGATGCCACGGGTGTGCTCCGCATCTTGGAGGCCATCCGCCAGTGCGGTCTGGAGAAGACCTGCCGTATGTACCAGGCTTCTACTTCCGAGTTGTATGGGAAGGTGGAGGAGGTTCCCCAGAACGAGAACACGCCGTTCCACCCTTATTCGCCGTACGCTGTGGCCAAGCAGTATGGTTTCTGGATTGTGAAGGAATACCGTGAGGCATACGATATGTTCTGCTGCTCTGGCATCCTCTTCAACCATGAGAGCGAGCGCCGTGGCGAGACTTTCGTTACCCGCAAGATAACCCTTGCCGCCGCGCGCATCAAGCAGGGCAAGCAAGACAAGCTATATCTCGGCAACCTGGATTCTCTGCGCGACTGGGGCTATGCCAAGGACTATGTGGAGTGTATGTGGCTCATCCTGCAGGCAGAGAAGGCCGAGGATTTCGTCATTGCCACGGGTGTGCAGCATTCCGTGCGTGAGTTCGCACAGTTGGCATTCCATCATGTGGGCATCGAACTGAAGTGGGAAGGCAAGGATGAAAACGAGAAGGGTATCTGCGTGGAAGGTCCTGAGAACTTGATAGGCAAGACGCTTGTGGAGGTTTCTCCTGACTTCTATCGTCCTACCGACGTGGTGAACCTCTGGGGTGACCCCACCAAGGCGAAGGCCAAGCTCAACTGGAATCCTAGCAAGACAAGTTTCGAGGAGTTGGTGAAGCTGATGGTTGAGAGCGACATGGCGAAGGTGGCTGCGGAAGATGCCGGCAGCAAGGTGCGCATGAACCTTGTGGAGTATTTGGAAAAAGGTATTGTGAAGTAATCTTTGCGATAGGATATAAAAACCCGAAAGAGGGTGTGCCTTTGTGACGGGCACACCCTCTTTCGGGTTTTATAGGGGAATCTTATGCTTCGCTCTTGGCTGCGATAGCCTCGCGAACCTTAGCCTCGATCTCTTCCGCCAACTCGGGATTGTCCTTCAGAAGTGACTTGGCGGCATCACGGCCTTGGCCCAGTTTGGAACCGTTGTAGCTGAACCAACTGCCGCTCTTCTGGATGATGTTGTGCTCCACACCCAAGTCGATGATCTCACCGATCTTGCTGATGCCTTCTCCAAAGGTAATCTCAAACTCAGCCTTGCGGAAAGGAGGTGCCACCTTGTTCTTGACAACCTTCACCTTCACCAAGTTGCCCAGGATGTTGTCTCCGTCCTTGATGGGGGAGGATTTGCGGATGTCCAGGCGTACAGAAGCATAGAACTTCAGGGCGTTGCCGCCCGTGGTTGTCTCGGGGTTGCCGAACATCACGCCAATCTTCTCACGCAACTGGTTGATGAAGATGCAAGTGGTGTTGGTCTTGCTGATGGTGGAGGTCAACTTGCGGAGCGCCTGACTCATCAGTCGGGCCTGCAGACCTACCACGTTGTCGCCCATGTCACCCTCGATTTCCTTCTTGGGGGTCAAGGCAGCAACGGAGTCAACCACCAGGATGTCGATGGCCGACGAACTGATCAACTGGTCGGCTATCTGGAGAGCCTGCTCGCCGTTGTCGGGTTGCGAGATCCACAGGTTATCTACATCTACGCCCAGTTTGGCAGCGTAGAAACGGTCGAAAGCGTGCTCGGCATCGATGAAGGCAGCGATACCGCCCGCCTTCTGGGCCTCTGCGATGGCATGGATGGCCAAGGTGGTCTTGCCTGAAGACTCCGGGCCGTAGATTTCGATGATGCGTCCCTTTGGATACCCGCCGACACCAAGAGCGTTGTCGAGTGCGATGCTACCTGTAGGAATCACTTCAATGTTCTCGATATGTTCGTCACCCAGTTTCATGATGGAGCCTTTGCCGAAGTCCTTCTCTATCTTCGCCATGGCAGCCTGAAGGGCTTTCAGCTTGCCTTCGTTGGGGTTGAGGGTTCCCTCTTGTATTTCTTTTGCCATAATTCTATTTTATAACCTTTTAGTTTTTTACCCTTTTGCCTTTAATCAATTTCCAAGTCTCCGTCGAACACCTCGTGCCAAGGCAGGCCCTGCTTGTTGAGCTGCTCCATGAATGGGTCTGGATCAAACTCCTCGACGTTCCAGACACCCGGTTTCTTCCAGATGCCCTTGAGGAACATCATCGCACCAATCATGGCCGGCACGCCGGTAGTATAGCTGACACCCTGCATGCCCGTCTCATTGTATGCCTCCTGGTGCTTGCAGTTGTTATATACATAATAGGTATGCTCCTTGCCGTCTTTCTTGCCACGGATGCGGCAACCGATGGAGGTCTCGCCGTCGTAGTTCTCGCCGAGGTCTTGTGGGTTAGGCAGAACAGCCTTCAAGAACTGCAGAGGAACAATCTTCACTTTTGCGGTCTTGCCAGATCCGTCGGCAAGAGGAGCCTCGTATTCTATCTCGTCGATGCGGCTCATGCCGAGGTTTTGGATGCAGTCGAGATAGGTGAGGTATTGCTGGCCGAAGGTCATCCAGAAGCGTGCCTCCTTGATGGTAGGGTAGTTCTTCACCAGGCTCTCCAGTTCCTCGTGGTGCATCAGATAGCTCTCGCGTGGACCGATGTTAGGGTAGGTGAGAGGCTTGTGGATAGACAGTGGGTCGGTCTCGATCCATTCGCCGTCCTTGTACCAAAGACCTTTCTGCGTAATCTCACGGATGTTGATCTCAGGGTTGAAGTTGGTGGCGAAAGCCTTGTGGTGGTTGCCGGCGTTGCAGTCCACGATGTCGAGCACCTCGATTTCGTCGAAGTGGTGCTTGGCCGCATAGGCGGTGAAGATGCCCGACACGCCCGGGTCGAAGCCACAGCCAAGGATGGCGCAAAGCCCCGCCTTCTCAAACTTGTCCTTGTACGCCCACTGCCAGGAGTACTCGAAATGTGCCTCGTCCTTTGGCTCGTAGTTGGCTGTGTCCATATAGTTGCAGCCGCAAGCCAGACAGGCATCCATGATGGTGAGGTCTTGGTAAGGCAATGCCAGGTTGATGACCAGCTCGGGCTTGTAGCTATTGAAGAGAGCCTTCAGCTGTTCTACATCGTCGGCATCGACCTCTGCGGTCTGTATGTCCATCTTGTAACCCTTGGCATGGATAGACTGCACCAGCTTGTCACATTTCTCCTTGCGGCGGCTGGCAATCATGAACTCCGTGAAAACATCTTGGTTTTGCACAATCTTGAAGGCTGCTACGGTAGCCACGCCACCTGCGCCAATCATAAGTACTCTACTCATATCTAATGTATAATTTATAATTTGCAATGTTCACTTAATCTCCTCCGCCGAGATGCCCAAGGCGCTCATCAGGGAGTAGCCCAGGATTTCCTGCCGGAAGTTGCCGCCGGGCAGCGGCTGCATGGCGAAGAGAGTGATGCGCTTGTCATCGTCGTCCAACTTGCGGAGCATGTCGCGCAGGCGGTCGTAGGCCTCGCCGTTCTCCGAGTTGGGGATAATCATCACTCGCTTCACTTCCTTGGCGTTGCATACGGTGCGGGCTATGTCGATGAGGAAATCGTCCTTGTCGATGAGATTTGCCTCGGTGGGATAAGAGGAAATGACGAACTCGCCCAATTTCTCGTCCTTGAAGGCCTGTGCGTTCAAGTCTTTCTCGTAATGGGAGGGGCGGAAATTTCTCATCGCCAGGGAGTTTTTGTCATGAATGAGCACAACCTGAGTCGTGTGCTCACCCTCCCGGAGTCCACCGTCGAGGGCGACGCAGACTGCCCACTGTGCCATGTCGGCAGATGGAATGCGGCGGTTGATCATGCGCTCGAAGTTGACAATGAGGTCGAATGCCACATGGTCGATATAGTCGGCATCGGCGATGATGACATTCTCGCTCCATTGGATGTTGTTTGTATCTAGTGAATTCATAGTTGCAAAAATACAAATAAAATTTGAGAATAGAACTATCGAAAGATATAAAATAACAAAAAAAGATGGAATTATGTCTTGGCGATTATATCAGAGCTTAAAAGTTGAATCCGAAGGAGGTGCCGATGGCGAGGGTGCTCATCCATTCACCGCTCTTCTCGCTATGGGAAGGTTGTAGGTTGTAGTCGAGGAAGAACCGGATGCCATAGTGGTTCCTTGCCTTGTAGGAGAAGGAAATGCCACTTCCGAAGCAGACTCCCCCATTCCCAGGGACAACCATGCCGTCGGAAAGTTCCAGTTCCTGATACCCCACATAACCGGCCAGCAGTTTGCTGCCGATGTTCCATCGTGACGTGAGGGGGTAGGAGACGTAAGGCCCCGCCATGACAGAAACTGCGTCGAGCGTGTTGTCCTCGGCTACCAGGCCGCTGGCTTTTCCCTCGCCATCTACTAGCGGATTGCCCGTAGTGATGACGTGGGTGTTGGATGCGGTGAACCTTCCTCCCACACCGATGTGGGGATTGAAGAAGTAGGCACCTTCCAGACCTGCCGAGCAGCCCGACGAGGTTCTGAACTCTTGGTGCTCGGAGATGTCGTAGTAACTCAAGGGGATGTTGGCCCCGAGATACAGACTTAGGAACGAAGGCTTGTCGTACCTGGAGAAGGAGTCATGGGTGTCAAGGTGACGGATGCCTTTCTCCTTGAAGATGAGGTCGGCGATCCAATAGCCTAGTTCGGTGGAAATGATGCCTATGCCTGCGCCGGTCAGCACATCGCTGAGCCAATGCTTGTTGTTGGCAATGCGCATCAGACCTGTGCCCGAGGCAAAGGTGTAAGCGCCCACGCCTATCCACGGACTGACATGTCCATACTCCTTGGTGAGCATGGTGGCGGTCATGAAAGCGGTAGCAGTATGTCCAGAGGGGAAGGAATGGTTGTCGCTTCCGTCAGGGCGCATGACGTTGGTGGTGTGTTTCATCGCCTGTACGACAGAAGCCATGATGACCATGGAGAATGCGTCCGATGTAATCATCCTGCCCCAGTCGCTCCTGCCTTTCACACCGAATGCCTTCATGCCGACCATCACGGCTCCCGGCACATATTGGGTATAGTTATCGAAAGGTCGGTGAAACTCCTTGGCATAGTCGTTGCGGAGCCGGCGGAAATGGGTGTCTTCTCCTTTCATGAGCAAGCCCGTCGCTATCAGCGGCGCTCCCACGAAGGTCATCTGGTAGATCTTGGAGTCTGTGAAGTTGCGCTTCTCAGACTTCGGTAGGACTGTTGACGCAGAGTCACCAGTCTCCAGGGAAAGACCTTTTCGGACGGTCTCTTCCCAAGCAGGTTGTGAGGCAACGGCAGCGGATATGCTTGGTATTCCACATCCGCAGACTAATGCCAAAGACAATACTTTTTTCTTCATTTGACGTTGCTTACCTTTTATATATTATCGTGTTTGCGTTCTTCCATTCCTCCCAGGAGAGGATCAGGGAGACGACTCCCGAATAGCTCTTCCTGCCTTCCTCTACCTGATTTCCCCTCAGGTAGAGGTCGAAGACGAGGTCTTGGGCGTCATCGAGGACTTTGCATCGCTTGCCGTCCCAATATTTGCGGTCGCTTTTTGCCAACTGGATGATTTCGGGACGGATGTGCTTCAGATAGGCTTCTCCCTCCTTTTCGCCCAGAATCTGATAGACATTGGCAAGTATGTGGAAGAAGATATGGTAATAGCCACTGAACTTCACGTCTGGGTCGGAAGATGCAGTGCAGACGAGGAAACTGTAGAAGTTCGCCTCGCCCTCATTGGCGATGCCGAGGAAGTGGGCGTACTCATGGGCGTATGTGGCTGGATAATCGTGGGGGCGTATGTCGCCGTTGATCGTAAACTCGCAGAAGAAGGGCCCCATGCTGCCTGTCACCCCAGCCATCGAACTCAGCCAGGAAAAAGCCATCGTCTTGGCGTGTGGGTTGGTATTGAAGGGTACGTTGATGCCTTCTTTGGCCCCGATGTGCCTGTATCCCAGTAGAACGGCATCCTTTACCTTGTCCTTCAAGTCATTGCTACAGAAGGATTCTTCCCTCTTCTCTCTTCTCTCATTACAGTAATAGTTGAGGCTGTCAGCGTAGCGATAGGCGAAAGTCTTGTATCTCGTCTCCGACACCTCGGCTGGCTTCATTCCGATTCGATGGAAAATGTTGGGCTGGGAGTAGTTCAAGCCCCATGCGAGATAGAACCAGACGTAAATCCACAAGAGATATTCTGCCACTCGTCCGAACGCAGCCTTTTTCCTTTTATAAATAGGGTAGGCGATGCACCAAGCGATGCAGCAAGCGATGAAAATGTCGCCCACGGCAAAAGGCAGCCAACCCGAGACAGGGGAGAGGAGACTGCCGAAGACCGGGTAGATGTGCCGGGTGTAAAACCAGCCCCAGCCCGGTTTTGTCTTGAAGAGGACTACAAGGACTAGAAGGACGATGAGCACGCCATGCCTACGTTTCAACGACTTGCGCCATTCTCCGATATGGTCTTGTAACTTGGTCATGTGCGACTAGAGCTTAACGCTGTCGATACGGAGGCAGAGTTTTCCTGCAGGCACGCGGACCTCCACGGTGTCGCCCGCTTTCTTGTTGAGCAATGCCTGTGCGATAGGCGACTTGATGGAAATCTTGCCTTCGTGGATGTTCGACTCGTGGGGACTCACGATGGTGTAGGTCATGTGGAAGTTATTGGCGAGATTGGTAATCTCCACCTGGCTCAGCAGGCCTACCGTGTCGCTCTTCAGGCGCGACTTGTCGATGATGCGCGCGTTCTCCAGCACCTTTTGCTTGAACCTAATCCTGCCCAGCAGTTTGCCTTGCTCACGTTTGGCGGCATGGTACTCGAAGTTTTCGCTGAGGTCGCCCTTGTCGCGAGCCTCTGCGATGGCATCACGCACGGCGGGAAGCTCTACGTTTACCATGTGTTGCAGTTCGGCCACGAGTTCGTCGTAGCCTTCTTGTGACATATATTCCATGTTTTCTTGTTCTTTTGTTTTTGATGTTTGTTGATTCAAGGCGCAAAATTAGCAAAAATATAGGATTTATGTGCCAAAAAGCAAGAATATTTGTATAATACTTGGCTTTTTTATCAAAAATGTCACACTGGGTGGGGATGGTTATGGCATTTCTTTTGTACCTTTGCAGCAGTTAACAATTAAATGATAAATAATGACAACACTAACAATTTCGATTATTGTCGTTTTCGTGCTCGGCTATGCGCTCATAGCCACCGAAAGCTTGACAAAGGTAAACAAGGCCGCCATCGCCTTGTTGATGCTTGTGGGGTGCTGGACGCTCTACATGATTGACCCTATGCAGTATCTCCAGCTAATGCATCCTGACTATGTGGGCGGTGCCGCCGGCGCATTGGAGAAAGTGACCGAGATCATCCAGGAGCACTTGGGCGACACCGCCACGACCCTCTTCTTCCTCATGGGAGCGATGACCATCGTGGAAATCGTTGACCAGAACGGAGGTTTCAACTGGGTGCGCAAGGTGATGAAGACCAAGTCGAAACGTGCGCTTCTTTGGCGTATAGCCTTCCTTACCTTCTTCCTTTCGGCCATTCTCGACAACTTGACCACGAGTATAGTGATGATCATGATTCTCCGCAAGCTTGTCACCGACCATCAGGACCGCATGGTCTATGCCTCGCTGGTAATCATTGCCGCCAACTCGGGCGGTGCCTTCTCTCCCATCGGCGACGTCACCACCATCATGCTCTGGAACAAGGGCTTGATTACAGCTGCCGGCGTCATCGCCGAAATCCTCGTTCCGTCCGTCGTGTCGATGGTCATTCCTGCCGTCATCCTTCAAACCATGCTCAAGGGCGAGCTTGTGATGCCGGAGGTTTCCGCTGCCCAGAACGCCTCGGTCAGCGACTTCACGGAGGGCCAGCGCAAGGCTGTGTTCTGGCTCGGTGTGGGTGGCTTGATATTCGTGCCTGTCTTCAAGAGCATCACCCACCTGCCTCCCTTCGTGGGCATCCTCTTGGTGCTGGGCGTGCTTTGGACGGCGACGGAGGTCTTCTACCGTGGCCTGCATCGGGGCATGGATGCGGAGGGTACACAGAAGCGAGTGACCAAGTTGCTCTCCCGTGTGGATATGAGCACGATCCTCTTCTTCCTCGGTATCCTGATGGCCGTGGCTTGTCTGGCTGAGGTCGGCGTGCTGACCGCCCTGGGCAGGGGCTTGAACGATGTGTTCGACGGCAACCACTATCTCGTGACGGGCATCATCGGCGTGCTTTCCAGCATCGTGGACAACGTGCCTTTGGTGGCGGGTTGCATGGGTATGTATCCTGTGGCTCCTACGGGTGACATGGCTGTGGATGGCATCTTCTGGCAGTTGCTCGCCTACTGTGCGGGTGTCGGTGGATCCATGCTGATTATCGGCAGTGCCGCCGGTGTCGTCGTCATGGGCTTGGAGCGAATCACCTTTGGTTGGTACATGAAGCATATCTCCTGGATAGCTTTTGTCGGTTATCTCGCAGGTATGGTTTGCTACTGGCTCATGCGCACATTCCTTTTCGCCGTGTAAAGTATGGGCTAGTTTCAGCGGATTTATTGAAATATTGAAACGAAAAAAGTGGATATGAAAGAGCGTCTTGGCTCAGACATATCCACCTTTTTTGTTTTTACTTCTTCGTTTCCTTCATCATTTCTTCCACTGCACGGATGAGCTGGGTGTCGTGGCCGTTGATGTAGTCTTCGGGAGAGTTGTACACCTCAATGTCGGGGTTGAGTTGGGTGTTCTCGCCGAAAGTGCCGCGCATATCACGGCAACCTACCTGCGGGATGCCGAATACCAAGGAACGGTCCATCAATGTCTCCCACCATACGGCGGTCATCGTACCTGCCACAGGAGCACCGATGAGCTTGCCTATGCCCAGTTCCTTATATACCCAGGGGAATCCATGCCCGTTGCTGTAGTCATCCTCGCAGATGAGCACGCAAGAAGGCTTGGTCCACTTGTTGAATGGGTCCTTGCCGACCACCTTGCCGTGAGGCACGAACTCCTGATACTGTTTGCCGCTGAGCAAGGTGCAGAGATCATCGTGCAACCATCCTCCGCCGTTGTGACGCTCATCCACGATGACGGCATCGCGGTTGCGGTTCTTGTCGGACAGCAGTTCGCTATATACCGTGCGGAAGCTCTCGCTGTTCATCGCCTTGACATGTACGTATGCGATTCTTCCACCAGAGACGCTATCGACGATGGCGCGGTTGCGTTCCACCCAACGCTTGTACAGAAGTTCTTGCTGGGCACCCTGTGAGATAGCCTTGACGGTCACGTCGAAACGTTTGCCCTTGGCACTCTTGATGGAGAGGCGTACGTTCTTGCCCACCTTGCCGTCGAGCAAGCAGTTGTAGTCCTCGCCGGCCTTGATGTCCTCGCCGTCTATCTTCTCGATGATGCAGCCGGCGGTCACCTCGTTCTTTCTCACGGCGAAAGGACCGCGCTTGATGACCTCCTGTATTTTCAGGCCGTCACCCTCGTAGCTTGGGTCGATGAACACGCCAAGGGCGGCTGTGGAGAGGGACGCGCCGGAAGGATAATAGCGGCAACCCGTGTGGCTGGCGTTCAGCTCGCCCAGCATCTCGCTCAGCATCTCGGCAAAGTCGAAGTTGTTGTTGATGTAAGGCAGGTATTTCTCATATACCTTGCGGTAGCCTTCCCAATCGACGCCTTGCATCTTGGGGTCGTAGAACTTGTCCGACACCTGCCGCCAGATATGGTCGAAGAGATACTGTCGCTCCTCGGCAGGCTTGTAGTTGAAGTTGGCCTCGAAGTCTATGTTCTTGGTAGTCTTGCTGCCCAGGTCCACCTTCTTGATGCTGCTGCCGTCGCAGAGGAAGAGGTTCTTCACGTCCTTGTCGGCGACAAAGCCACCCCTTCCGATGTTCTTCATCATCAGTGTAGTGGTGTTCTCTTTCAAGTCGTGGCACCAAAGGTCGTAACCGCCCTCGAACGAAGCCTGGTAATATATCTTTTCGCCCTTGGTGTCGAGGATGGCGTCGCCCATGTGGGAAGAGTTGACGGTGAGGCGCACGATGCGGTCGCGGCAGTTGTCAATGTCCAGTTCGAGAGCCTTGACTTTCTCCACTTCCACCTTGCCTTTTTCCTCGGCTTTCTTCTTCTTGTCTTCCTTCTTCTTGTCTTCCTTTTCCTCTTCCTTCTTCTCCTTCACGTCCTTGTTTGACTCGGCTAGCTCCAGCTCCTCCTTCGACATACGGAACTTCTCGTAAGCCTCCAGGTCGAAGAACATGAGGTAGGCGTCGTCCTCGGCTCCCCAACTGCCATGGCTTCGGTATCCAGCCCGGTCGCTCTGGAAGAGCATCGCCTTGCCGCCGAGCACCCATCTTGCGCTGCCGTCGCTGTAACCACTGTTGGTGAGGTTGTGTACCTCCTTGCCGTCGGCCTTGACCAGGGCGATGTCGGTATTGTTCCATCCGCCCGTACCGATGAAGCTTGCCAAGAGCCACTTGCTGTCAGGACTCCACTCAAACCAGATGTCGCCATCGCTATAGGAATAATTGTACTTGCCGTCGAGCACCGTGCGCACCTCCTTCGACTTGAGGTTGATGATGCGAAGGGTGGCGCGGTCTTCATAGAAGGCCACTTCCTTGCCGTCGGGACTGAAGGCTGGATATTGAGAGGTAATATTGGTCTTGGTGAGCTGTTCCTCCTCTATGTCGGTGCAGTAAGTAAAGTTTTTCTCCTTGTCGTTCTTAATCTTGGCCTGGAAAATCTGCCATACGCCGTTGCGCTCGGAGGCGTAAACCAGGCTTCTGCCATCGGGAGAGAAACTGACGTTGCGCTCTTGCTGGGGCGTGTCGGTGATGCGTTTGGTGGTCTTGTAATCGACCGATGTCACATACACGTCTCCGTGCATCACGAAAGCCACTTCCTTGCCGTTTGGAGAGAGGTCTATCTCCGACGCACCCCAAGAACGAACTTGGCGCACGAGACTAGGCTCGGCGTTGTCGGTTGTGATGGAGATGTTCACCTTCTGTGGCTGTGTACCCTCCTTGACGGTGTAGATTTCTCCGTCGTAGCCATAGCAGAGCAGACCGTCGGTTGACGAGGTGAGGAAGCGAATCGGGTTCTTCTTCTCGTGGGTCACCTGTGTGTCCTTGCCCGTGCCGAGGCTACGGTGATAGATGTTGAACGAACCGTCCTGCTCACTCAGATAGTAGAAAGACTGTCCGTCGGCAGCCCAGACGGGAGTGCGGTCTTCGCCCTTGAAGGTCGTGAGCTTGGTGTATTTGCCTCCATCGAGCATCCAGATGTCACGGGTGATGGGTGAGGTGTGGTGCTTGCGCCACTTGTCCTCGTAACCTTTGCTGTCGTGGTAGAGCACCTGCCCCTTGCCATTGATGCTGATATCCTCCATCGGCAGGACGGAGAAGAGCTTGGGGCGACCGCCTTGTGTGCTGACTTCATAGACCTGCGAGAATTCGCGGCTGGCGAAGAGGTTGCTCTGTGCCGTAGGCATGATATTGGCAGAGAAGAGCACATGCCCGTTGTCCTTGAAGGCGACGGGAATCTCCTTGTCACTGTTGGTGGTGAGTCGGGTAGGAGTTCCTCCGTTGGCATCAATGACATACACGTCGAAGCTTCCCTCCCGGTTGGAGGCGAAGGCAATCTTCTTGCCGTCGGGGCTCCATACTGGGTAGGAGTCGTAGGCGGCATTGGTGGTCAACTGACGCGCCTCTCCGCCTTGGGCGGAAACACGGTAGAGGTCTCCCTTGTATGAGAAAACTATGGTCTGCCCATCTGGTGAGATGGCGGGGTAGCGCATCCAGAGCGGATTCTGCTGGGCATGGGATGCGAGTGTGGCGGCGAAGAGCGCTGCCGATAGAAATAATTTCTTCATTTGCGATGTTGTTGGTTGATATTTTGCAAAGGTACACTTTTTCTTGTAAAAGACCTTGAAATCATTAGCAAAAATGAAGAAATCCTACGAAAATAAAGCAAAAAAACGAGCAAGGGAGCATACCAGTCGTTGATATGCTCCCCTTTTTTAGTACATAGGCTTTCTTAGAGTGGATACTCCTCAAAAGCATAGAGTACAGTACTTAGATACCTCTCTCCTGTATCGGGCAACAATACCACAATCTTCTTACCTTTGTTCTCTGGACGCTTGGCAATCTCGGTAGCAGCGAATGCGGCTGCCCCCGAAGAGATACCCACGAGCAGACCTTCCGTCTGCGCCAACTCACGGCCCGCCTTGATGGCGTCGTCATTCTGCACGTCGAACACCTCGTCGATGTAGGTGCCGTTGTAGGTCTTGGGTATGAATCCCGCTCCGATGCCTTGAATCTTGTGAGGCCCGCTCTGACCGCCGTTCAGCACAGGCGAAGTGGCAGGTTCCACGGCGATAATCTTCACGTGAGGGTTCTGCTCCTTCAGATACTTTCCGATGCCGGAAATAGTGCCGCCTGTACCGACACCAGCTACGAAGATGTCAATTTCTCCGTCGGTGTCAGACCAAATCTCGGGACCCGTCGTTGCGTAGTGCTTGGCAGGGTTGGCTGGGTTCTCAAATTGTTCCAGGATGACAGAACCGGGGATGGACTCGCGGAGTTCCTCGGCAGCCTTGATGGCACCGGGCATTCCGTCCTTTCCGCTTGTCAGCTTCACCTGTGCGCCGTAAGCCTTTACCAGGTTGCGGCGCTCGATGCTCATGGTCTCAGGCATCGTCAAAATCAAGTGATAGCCCTTCACAGCCGATACTAAAGCCAGTCCTACACCTGTGTTTCCACTGGTAGGTTCGATGATGGTGGCACCTGGTTTCAAGATGCCCTTCTTCTCAGCATCCTCTATCATAGCGAATGCTATACGATCCTTTACGCTACCGCCAGGGTTGAAGAACTCCACCTTAGCGACAACAGGGTTCTCAAGTCCCTTGGAGGCTGAGAACTTGCCCAGCTCTACCAATGGGGTCTTACCGATGAGGTCGGTAATCTGCTTATATATCTTTGCCATTTTTATTT
>CAVBGK010000006.1:0-9559 GCA_963594995.1 Bacteroidaceae bacterium | reverse complement strand
AATCCTTGCATATCTCAAGAATTTTTACGAATTTTGTATATAAGTTGTACATACGCTGGTTTATATTTAATAGTTTGGACGCTACTAAATTACTAAAAATCAGCGATATGTACAACTTTTTAAACATAAAATTCTTTAAAAATTAATTCCGCCAACGGGTATAGATAATACCCAATGTCTTTAGCTATAGAGGAAAAATTAAAAATTCCATTCCAAGCATTTTTCTATTTTTTTGCTTGGAATGGAAATATTTACCATCTTTGTTATCTATGTATGAGTACACTTGAAAAAGTGGGCTCGATTTAAATTAAACAATAGCCTTGGTCAGTTATATTCTGCCCTTGGCGTTAACTAACACAGGTGAATAGTTTGTGCTCATTTGTTGGTCAAACAACTTTAGATTGCAACTACAGCCTTAAAAATGCCTCAAAATGGGGCTATTCGCTCTTTGTCCGTAGCTCAAATCATGCAAGCCACAGGCTTGACTGAGGAGCAACTGAGTTTTTTGAAAGATTAAGAAGTAATATGGTTTCAAATCTTTTCGGAAAAATTCGTGATAATACTTACTAGGTATTAGAAGCACAAGATTAAGAAAAGAAAATCGCTAATAAGAAAAAGAACGGTCAAAAGCCAGCTGGCTTTTGACCGTTCTCATTTCGGAATATGTCTTCTATTTGTTATTACTGATAAAACTATTATAAGCCTCTGTTAATGCGGCTTTTTCTCTGTCGTTAGTCTTGATTGTCATTGCTTTCTTGAAGATTGGAGCGGCACGATTGATTAAGGTTTTGTCTTGGCAGCCTTCGGCAAAGGAACTGATGGCATCGGCGTACATGTATGGAGTCATGGCAGACTCATTGTTCTCTATCAAGTCGAGAAGTTCCTTCCATTTGCCTTGCCCAGCATAGATGCTAATCTTTGGGTCTATGAGTAGGGATGGAGTCTCAAGGAGGTTGAGACGCTTGACGGCATTCTCATATTGAGCCAACTTGTCGGCGTTCAGAATGTGGGTTCCTCCCTTGCCATAAGTGAGCATGTTGGCGGCAGCACTGCCTAAAGCCTCCTTGCAAAGGCGGATGAAAGAACGACCGTACTTCTGTTGCATCACTTCCTTATTGGCTATCAAACGGTCGAATGCCTTGGAGTTGAAGACCACGCTGTACTCCTTCATGAAAGCGAAGGTGGCACTATCGGTAAACTGCTCGTCGGTCATGTTCTCCAACTGCATTCCGATTCTTGTTTGTTCCAACATGCGATCGGCAACAGCCGATTTCTCGGAAGTTTGTTGCTGTGGGGTAGGAACACCCAAGTTGTCGATGCCCCAAACAATCTCACCTTGTTGGTTGAGAATCAGAATGGTAGGGAAAGCGGTGGCACCAAACTTGCGAGCCACATTCTGCCACTCGCCATACTCGGCATCGAAGGTGATGTTGACGGTGTTCTTGTTGAAGAACTCTGCCACGTCTTTTCTCGTGAAAATGTACTTGTCGATGGCTTTGCAGACACCACACCAAGGAGTCCAAATATCAACAAACACATACTTGTTTTCTTGCTTTGCCTGGTCGAGTACTTGCTGCATGGTTACCTTCTTGTAATCCATCCAGATGATTTTCTGGGCAAATCCGTTCATGGCTATTATCAGCGTGATGAGGAGAACCATGACTTTTTTCTGAAACTTTCTCATTTTATTTTTAGTAAATGTTTGATTCTGTAAATAGGGATGGTGGTCTTCACTACCATCTGTAAGTTGTCTCTCTTGTCATCCTCGAAGTAGAAGTTGGTCGTGCTTGCCACCATGCCAACGAGTTGACCATAGTCGTTGAAGACAGGTCCGCCACTGGAACCAACCGCAAACTCGGCAGTTACTTGCATTCGATACATCTCTGGCATGTTCTCTTCCTTGAACTTGGAGTTCTTGTTCACCTTACCATCGGTATAGTAGTAGAGCACATGCTTAGGATGGGAGATGATGTTGACGTGACTTCCCACCTTCGCAGCATCGCCTAAAGGAAAACAAACGAGTTTGTCACCGTGGGTATCTACTTGGAAGATGGCGGTATCGTCGATTCGAGAATAACCCAAGACGGCGGTGATAGGATAAGCTTTTCCGTCGATTGTCCCAACATAGAAGAGACTGTCACCATTCAAGGCGGCGGTATCTTTGCGGATGATGTCTTCCATCACATGATAATTGGTCATGCAGATGCCGTCCTCGGTAAGGGCGATGGCAGTAGTGCCCACTCCAACGTGCATGTTGTCACATTCTCCGCAATCGTAATAATTGCCAAAGATGAGAGTTGCTGGGCGGCACTTCTCGTAGAGCGCATCACCTGTTTGTGGTTGCGTGCTCACTTGAAGTTTCTTTTGCTGTGCCACAATCTTCTTGGTAATGTCTTTGGAGACATCCCTTGAAATATGTTGCAAGAGATTGCTTACCCCATATTTCCCAGGTTGGGCTTTCAACATCGGTGGAATAACACCCTCAATCTTGTCCATGATGTCATTGTCGCAAACGACATCTGCAGGAATCTTTTGGGCTTGGCTTGCCATTGGCATCATGGCAGAGAGTAGCAAGTTTCCAAGAAGTCTTTTGAAATGAAATCTATTTCTTCTCATGATTTGATGATAATGTTTTTTCAATCTCTTTTTTCAACAATCCTTCGTCTGAAGGGGCAGGAGCGTTGGCATTCACAATCTTGAAGTCCTTGTCGAGGATGATGAAGCGAGGGATGGAGTTGATATTCCATTTCGCCATCGCCTTGCTGTCATTGCAGTTCAATTCAAGAATAGTATGTGTCTTGCCAGCCATTCTCTTTTTCCATTGGTTGATGTCGGTGTCAATGGAGATAGCCAAGAAAACGATGTCCTTGTTTGGCTTGTATTGTTCAGCCAACTGGTGGAACAAAGGAGATTCTCTCATGCAAGGTCCACACCATGTTGCCCAGAAGTCAATGCAAATCGCCTTTCCACGATAGTCGCTCAGTTTTACTTGTTTGCCATCCAAGGTGGTGAGTTGCATGTCGATGGCATCCTTGCCCTTTGCCAACTGCAATACCTTGTTGAGCTTGCCTTTTACAGCTTCCGCAAATTCTGCAACCTTGATGGAGTCAATCATGCTCTTCACTTGGTTGAGACTTGCTTCATCCGTCTTGTTATCCAGGAGATTGGAGCAATAGAGTGAAGTAACATAGTCTGCCAAGCGTGGAGTCCAAACAATGGCTTGACGGAAAAGGGGTGACTGGATGCAACTCTGCAAAACGTATCTCACGTTCTCGATGTCCAAGTACTCGTCATGGCAAATGTTCTTGAGCAAGGCGGCAATCTTGCCTGTTCTAGCTCCCATGAAGGCATTGTACTTGATGCTGTCATCCTCAAAGCCTGCATAGAAAGGTATGCTGAGGTAACTGTTGATGACATCGGCATCAATGCGAGCTTTCTCTGCATATATAAAGGTGGAGTCTGCATCCTTGATGGCTTGCAACTGTTGTAAGCGAGCCTGTGCCACGGAGTCGATGAAATGGTCTGTATAGACTGCATCCTCCAACTTCTCTCTGTTCATCATGGCAACATACGAACCGCTGTGGGTGTAGGAATTGCCACTGAGATATTGGTTGATGGCAGGATGTGTGCCTGAGATGACCGACTTCGTTGGGTCTTCATTGTCTATCTTGATGTTTACCATGTCGCCTGGCTGGACATAGACGGTATTGTAACCTATCGTGAAATAACCAGACTTGGACAATGGAAATGAATATTCGAAACTTCCGTCTGCCTTGACTGGAATCACGAGATTTCCTTCTTGGGAAATGTCGGCGAGTGCATTGGCACTCCAAACCTCCATGTTCTTTCCTGCATCCGAAGAACTGCTTCCACGAAATGTAGTGGAAGAAAAGTTCTGTGCGACTGCACCAAGGCAGCCGCAACAGAACAGGATTGAGAGAGAGAATAATTTATTGTTTATATTCATAGAGAGTTATTCATTTAATTTATTTCTGCAAGGCACTTTCATCCTCGGTGAAGAGGAGCGTACCGAAACTGGAACCAGCGCCTTGGTTGTGATTGTAAGTCTCTGGCTCGATATTCACCTCCTTGGTGGTATCGGCATGGATGTCGCTCTGTCCTGGTGTCTTTGCCGCCCAACGAACATAGCGTGTGTCCAAGTTCTTGTACTTCTTGTAATGCTCGAAGATAGAGACGAATCCAGAACAATACTGACCACGGTCTGTGGTGCTGTTGTCCTCATGATAGGTGCCTGGTGCAACAATCATCGCCTTGAAAGGGTAGGTGAGGGTGATGCCCTGTTGTTCCTCTATCTTAGGGCCATAATTGTATTTGGCGACAAACTCAGCTCCCTTCAAGAAACGGTTGTCATCATATCCATAGAGGTCATCCCCTTGGTTCCAAGCGATGCGGCAAATGGCTGCTCCCAATCGGATGGAGAGAAGGTCATGGCCTTGGTCACGTCCTGCCTCCTGAGTCTGTCCGAGGTCGATGTCATCTTCACCATCAATGGCAGGGTGGATATAGTTGATGAATCTGCGCCAGTTACCATTTCCACTACCATACGTGATGTAGTTGATAGCCTTGTTGTAGAAGTCAGGACGGTCACAATACACACCGATAGCCATGAGCGAGAGCATGTTGCCCAAGTCCCAGTTAGACCAGTAATGGGTACTTCCGTCAGGCCAGTTCTGGTGATAGTCCAAGTATTCGATGCTTTTCTCAGCGAAAACCTTGATGAGCCATTCCTTGAAGGTGGCTTGGTCTTCGGTTTTCCATCCCTCGTAGTCACGCATCAACTCTGCCACACTTGCAAAGTCGTAACCAGCTTCCATGATGGCAAGCATCTTGTTGTTGTCGCCCGTAACACCCTTGCAGTTCTGTGCCCACGTGTTCAATACCTTCACGGCAAAATCTGCGGCTTGGGTATCGCCTGTCAACTTCCAATACACTGCCTTGGAATAAGCCGATGAACAGTCTTGGTATTCTTGGTCGTAGTTACCTGCTCCTTTGTAATACTCATCCAACTCTTCTAAGTATTGACGCTTGTCTGCGCTGCTTCTTACGAGATAGTCCTTGTAGAGATTCATTCGCAAGATGTTCTGTTTGAAGAACTTGGCGTTCTTGAGTGCTGTGAAAGCCGTGCTCCAAGGTTCATCACCTGCATCTATGTGACGTTTGGCACGGTCGAAGTCTGCTTGTGCAGCCATGCACCCTGGGTGTACGAACGTCTTGTTCTCGTCTATCGGCAGGGCGTAGTCCTTTGGGTCTGTTATGGAAGGGTCTTGTGGAAGCTTCGGCTCATAGTCCTTGTCATCCACGCATGAGGTCACAGCCAAGGTGAGCAACATGCTTGTCACGAAAGTCTTGATATTTATAGTCTTCATTGTCTTTTCTCCTTAATTATAAGTTAGCGGAATCTGACGGTTTACTGCAAACGGAAACACATGTCCTTGATTTCACCGAAGCCATCCCACTGGTTCATCTCTACTGCGGAATCCAACTGTCCTTCCTCGGTCAAGCCGATGCGATAGATGCGACCTTGGATGCCATCCCAAGTGGCGATGTAGAGAGACTTGGAGAGGCGTGAGAAGAAGGTCGGATTGACATTTCGGGTGGATTCGTCATTCATCTGGTATTTCAACAAACGAATCATGGTCACTCTCTCATTGCCGTTGGATGGGGTGAAGAGTTCGGTCAAACCATTGCTTGCCTCGTTGACATTGAATGAATACACGCCCTCTGGGGTAGAGAAGAAGCCAATGCCATCCAACAAGGTACTCATTTGGAAACAGTTGACGTTAGATAACTCAGTATTGGACTTATCCGTGGCAATGACCTGCTTCAAGTCGTAGGTCGCCTTGTCATCATTATATCCCTCGTCATTGAAACGATAGAGGGTGAGGTTCTTACCCTTGTCTGTATCAGTGCTGAACAAAGCCCACTGGTTCTGTGAGAAGAGATAATTGGTATAAGTACCGTAGTCCATGCCTACCAAGTCACTTCCACTCATGTTGGAAGGATTGAACACAGCGTATGGGTCTTCGCTCATGTCCTGCATAGGGAAAGGAATACCTGGCATTGGCTCGTTGTACCAGTCGAACAACAAGAACTTTTCTTTCTGTGGGCAGTAGGCGATGTTGCCATAGATGAGTGAACCTGCCATCGTTCCACTTTCTGATGATACATAACTTGCTTCTGGTGCATACTCCATCTCTTCTTCTGAGCCAAAGATAGGTTCGAATGTAGGTTCGTCATCCAATACCAAACCGTCGTAGGCTTCAAGGCTGTAGATATTGTTGTCTGCATAGACTAGATACGTTCCTGCCGTGTTGACCATTCGCTTGATGTTCTCAGGCTCTTCGCTGAAGAGGTCATCGTAGGCGATGTTTGGCTGGAAGGTTGTCATGTCGATGCTGCAACCATCGTGGTCGGTGAGGGCTATCAGGGCACTTCCGTCGTTGCTGTGGAAATAGTTGATGTTGCGACCCTCGCCATCCAGTTTGGCACCATCGTTCTGCTGAGAGAAGTAGTTGTAGGTGATGGTTGGTTGTTCCAAACCTTCGATGAAGTCATTGTCCTCGATGGTGGAGATGTCACTCTCGCCATCAGTGGTGGTCAATACCTGTACGCCGATAGGAGTAACCGACTTGACTGTGACGTTCACCAACTTTTGGTAAGTTTGCTGGGTCACGGTATCTTTCACCGTAAAGCGAAGCTTGTAGGTACCCACTTTCCATTGCAAGTTGCTATCATCGCCAGCGAGAAGAGGAAGAGTCACATCCTTTTCCTTTTTCAGAATCTCAGTCTCCACGCCAGTGGTATAGCGTTCCCAAAGATAGGTGAGGTGTGACTTGTCCATACATTCCACGTTAGGAGTGATGGTGAGGGTGTTGCCTTGGCGTTCGGCATATCGGATGTCGTTGTCCGTACCCATGTTGCCTGGGAACTCCACCTTGATGTCGTCAATATCCACGTAGTCGTAGTTGCCCTTGTCATCGTAGCAAGAGGTCAAGCCGACTGTGGTCATTGCCATCAACAGCGTATATATGATATGTTTGATTTTCATTGTTTTCTTCATTTAATGATTCTACTTTGAAGATTCTTTTATACTCGATACTGCTTTTTAATATTCGAAGACGATTTCCTTGCCTGTGTTCTCGTCGAGGATAGGCTCACCACCTTCTTCCTTGTATTCCTTGTAGGCAGCCTGGAGCACATCCTGGATTTTGCTGCAAAGGTCGAAGTTGCCGACCAAAGCCTTGAAACCTTCGAGTGTGGCATACTTTTGATAAGGATACTTGATGTCTCCTGTTTCCTCATCCTCTTCCTCATAGTTGTTGAGGGTTTCGTGGATGAAGTCAAACTTGTTGTTGGAATAGATGCCGAAGGTCTGTGGCAAGTTGACTCCATTGATGGCGGCAGCGTCCCAGTACTGAGGTTTGTGATTGGTGTTGGACAACTTGCAGACGAAGGTGTTGCCTGAGCCTAACACGTAGGAGAAGTAGTCGTTGGGAACCAAGCGGATGATGAGTTGCTTGGTGTCTTCCTCTTCGATGTTAGGACGTTTCACCAATACGCTCAATACGCCACGAGTATTGTTGGCGGTAATGTTGCACTGGTTCTCTGCTACCTCGTATTTGTCTGCGTCAAGGGTAGTGGTAGGGTCTATCTCCACACTTACAGGACGGTCGAACTCTACTGTATAGCCCAAGGCAGCAACAGGTATCTGGAGCACGCGGTGACTATCCTCTTCCTCATCGTAGGTGAAGAAGAACTCCTTGGTGAAGCAAGTGTCCGAGGCACTTGGATATTTGGCATCGTTGCCCAAAGCATCCGTAAACATGCTGACAGGTTGGAAGGTGATGCCAGTAGTGCCATCGTATGGCAGTGGCATGTCCTTCTCGCATGAGGTCATCGTCAATAGAGCTACGATGAATGTCAATGATAAATAGAATTTTCTTTTCATTTTCTTTTCTCCGTTATGTATTTGTTCTTTTGACGATTCTTGTTATTTATTTTTCTGACGGTTGGCGTAGGTGTATTCGTTGTCCGGCAATGGGAATACGAAATCTACGACAAACTGGGTCTCTATCAAGTTGGCTGCATTGCGACGCTTGATGTAGTAGAACCATTGTCCCTCGGCAACAAACTCTCTTTGATACTCCAAGTCAAGACATTTGCGGATAGCCTCGGAAGTGCTCAAATCTACATTCTTCAGTCCGTATGCCTTCAGTTCCACGTTCAGTGTCTTGGCTGCTTCCTCCACATTGCCCTGTGCCAAGTAAGACTCGGTGAGGATGTAGTACATCTCAGAGAGACGAACCATTGGAATTCTGTGCTGTACGGTCAAGGAATCGACCACATCGCCCTCGGTCACTACATACTTCTGGCAGAGGTAATTGCCTTGGTATGACATGAAACCTTTGCAACGCTTGTCGCCCGATGTGAAGAGGTCGTTGTATCGCTGACTGCTCATCTGCAAGAGTTGTCCCTCGTTGTTGTCTGAGCTTGAATACTTGAAGTAAGGAGTCATGCGATCCTTCATGTCGGCTACATAGAGGTTGAACATCAACTCGCTGGTGCCTACATAGTCGCCCTTGGAAAGTTGGGCGGTCGTGTTCCATGAGAATGCCTTGGAGTCGATGACTACCTTTGCCCACTTGCCAGCGTTCTCATCGTCGCCAGCATATTGGTAGGCACGTGCCAAGAGACCACAAACCGCATAGTAGTTAAGGTGAGTGGCACGACTGCTCTTCTTGTAATAGTCATCGCTGATACCAGGGTTGCCTTCCACGATAGGGTCGGTGGTCTTCAGAAGAGACTCGGCTTGCAACAAGTCGGTGATAACCTTCTGGATGGCTTCTGATGTCGTTGACTGAGGTGTGTATTCCTTCTGCAAGGCTGTGACGTATGGGATGGAAGGTTTATTGGCATCCACCTGTGGATTGACACCGTAGAGACGGAGCAAGTCGAGGTGTATTATGGCTCTTACTGCCAAAGCCTCACCTGCGATGATGTCACGAGTCTGTGCTGATGCAAACTTGTCGCTCAACTGGTAGTTGGCTGTGTTCTCTGCATCCACATCCTGTTTGATACCGATTTCCTTCAACAGTACGTTGTCGTTGGCAATCACGTTGTATGCAGCGTTCCAAATGCCCGTGATGGTCGATTTGGTGGAAGAATACTCGTAGTTGTATTGTGCGGCAAACTTATAGGCGTTGTCGTTGATTTTTGGCAAGTAATAGAGACCGCTGACCACATCGTTCAAGCCGAAGGTCATCTCCTTGCCATACATATTGCTTTCTCCCATGGAGATGTAGAGACCAGTCAAGGTGCTTTGGAAACCTTGTTCCTTGGCATAGAGGTCGTCTTCATATACAGACGAACGAGGAATGACATCAAACCAGTCGTTGCATGAAGTGAGGGAGATACTCATGAGCACCAAGCCCATGCTTGCTATCTTGTTTCGTAACTACTCAGTCTTCTTTTTACCTGAAATGCAAACCTTTAGATATTCGTCAGTTCACCACCAACTTATCGTTAAGAAATTATAAAG
>CAVBGK010000005.1:0-39516 GCA_963594995.1 Bacteroidaceae bacterium | reverse complement strand
TTTTTTCGAGAAACTGTTATTTTTATCCCATTATTTAGGGGTGGGAAACTTTAGATATTTATTATTTGGCATTTTCCACTATCGTTGCAATAATCATCGCAGTGAAATATATAAAACAACAAAATAAAAATGAGGGGGGGATAAACATTAGCATCATGATAAGCATTTGTATCTCCTTAGGGGCACAAAGCGGTGTTATGTTTACTCTTTTAAAAAAGCCCCCGAGCATAGAGAAATGTTCGAGGGCTAATATCTTTCAATTGGTTTATTTTTAATCCATGTGGAAGAGTTCTTCCAATGGGATGCTGACAGGCGAATTGTCTGGATTCACCTCCATGATGTCCGCCATCATGTCCCACCACTTCTGGGTGATAGGGTCCACGTTGGAGGTATCTTGGCTGTTGGTGTCGCTATCGCACTTCTGCACGGCAAAGAGCAGATTGGTGTCCTTGTCCCAGAAAATGCTGTAGTCGCTCACGCCCTGATTCTTGATCATCTGTTTCAACTCAGGCCAAATCGCTGCATGGCGTTTGGCATATTCTTTCTCGCATCCCTTCTTGAGATACATCTTAAATGCAAATCTTTTCACGTTATTTCAATTATTAATTGTACATTATTAATTATACATTAAATGAGTTGTGGCAAGAAGCTTGAGATAATCAAGACGATGATGCCGACAACCAATACGGCGATGGTCTTCTGCGAACAGCCCTTCCATTCTTTCAAGATGATGCCCCAGACATTGGAGAACACCACGTTGAGAGCCATCAGAATACAGAAGGACAAGGTCATGAGGGTAGGGGATTCGGTGAGGAAACCTTTGCCTAGTGACAAACCGAAGAACTGGCTGTACCACAAGGTTCCTGCCAAAGCACAGAACAAGAGGTTGTTGCCCCAAACTTCCTTCTTCTGGTAGTCGCCCCAAGTGTGGTTCTTGCTGTTCTGATAAAAACAGTAGATGGCGTTGGTGACGAATCCACCGAGGGTTACGAGGAAGGTGGCAGGAAGAGTCTTATACATGTCGGGAGTCAACGAACCGAAGTTGATGTCAGCTCCGAAGGCGAGACCCACATTGAAACAGCCGCTCATAAAACCAGCCAACAAGGCGATGGCGAGACCCTTAGGGAAGTTGAAGTCCTTGACTGCCGCCTTCTTCTCTTCCTCTGATAGCGAAGAAGCCTTCATGCTACCAGCCACACCGATGATGGCGATACCAATGAGGGTTACTACTACACCGAGAATCACGCTAAAGGTCAGCGATGAGAGGGCATCCATCTCTGGGAAGAAGATGTTGAGCAACACTGGCCCCATGATGGTTCCCAAACCAGCGCAAGTTCCGAGGGCGATGCTCTGACCCAATGCCACACCGAGATAGCGCATGGAGAGACCGAAGGTCAAGCCGCCTACGCCCCAGAGCACACCGAAGAGCATGGTCATGGCTATATTAAAGCCATATCCGTCAAATAGTTCGAAGAAGGAATGACCTGCTGGTACAGCGAGGAGTGCACCCAAGAATGGTAGTATAAGCCATGCGAACACACCCTGTACAACCCAGTAAGACTCCCAACTCCAATCCTTTATCTTATTGATTGGAACATAGCAG
The DNA here is from genome assembly GCA_963594995.1 of Bacteroidaceae bacterium. GTDB lineage: Bacteria > Bacteroidota > Bacteroidia > Bacteroidales > Bacteroidaceae > Prevotella. Next base: position 37,913 of record CAVBGK010000005.1, on the reverse strand, counting down.
CTGGATTGGCAAAATGCTCCAACTGCTATGATTAATAGTCCGATTAATATTTCCATATTATAATATTAAAAGGGAAGAGTCTTCACTTAAACTCTCTTAGAGAGCACCTCAGCCTCGTACTTCTCGATGTCTGCGATATACTCCTCACCAACAGGGATGTTGTTCTTCAAGTTGTAGTAGTCATATACAGCACCGAATGGCAAGGTCTTCTCTTCCTCCAAGAGTGCGAGACGCTGGAAGAGCTTGCCCTCGTCCTCGTATTTGCGCAAGGTGTCGAGAGGTTCCAAGAATGCCTGCAACAATGACTTCTGAGCTGCACGTACACCGATGATGTAAGCACCGATACGGTTGATGGAACCATCGAAGTAGTCGAGACCGATGTGAGCACGGTCGAGGGCATTGGCACGTACCAACTCAGAGAAGAGGTTGCGTGTATTGTCATCGAAGAGTGTTACGTGGTCAGAATCCCAGTGCATTGGGCGAGATACGTGGAGCATCAACTCTGGTACGAAGAGCAAGAGGGCAGAAACCGCATCAGATACGTTCTCTGTTGGCTCGTAGTGACCTGTGTCGAGGGTGTACATCACGTTGTTCTTGGCGCAATAGCCTGCGTAGAAGTCGTGAGAACCTACGGTGTAAGCCTCCAAGCCGATACCGAAGAGCTTAGCCTCAAGGCAAGACTTCATGTTAGGCAACTCCTCTGCCAAAATCTCATCGAGGGAGTTCTTCAAGAGTTCGCGATAGCGACCCTTTTCTACTGTCAAGTCCTTGGAACCATCGTGTACCCAGATGTTCATGATACAAGGGTCGTTCTGGAACTTACCCATGGCATCGGCGATGCGACGGCAACGCTTGGTGTGCTCAATCCAGAACTCACGGATGGCTGGGTCGGGGTTGGAGAGTGAGAGACTCCCGCTCTTAGGGTGAGAGAATGAGGTGGAGTTGAAGTCGAGCTTCATGTTCTGCTCCTTAGCCCACTGCATCCAACCTGTGAACTGGTCAATGGTTACCTCGTTGCGGTCAATCTGCTTGCCACCGAACTCACCATATATTTCGTGGAGATTGAGGCGGAATGTACCAGCCAAGAGAGAGTTTACCTTCTCGATGTCCTGGCGGAGCTCGTCGATGTTGCGAGCCTTGCCAGGGTAGTTACCTGTGCTCTGGATACCACCAGAAGCAGCCTCGCCACGCTCGAAACCGACTACATCGTCAGCTTGCCAGCAATGCAGGGAGATAGGAGTCTTCTCCAATGTCTCGATGGCCTTGTCTGTGTCAACACCAAGAGCAGCATAGCGCTCTTTAGCAATCTCATAGTTCTTTGTAATCAAATCTGCTTTCATGTTTTTAAGTTTTTATTGTTATTTCTGATTATTGTTGATGTTCCAAGGGGTATAAAAAACTATTCAAACATAGTTTTTTGCCTTTTTACTTTTTCACCTTTTTAAGGAATTTCTCGTAAGCCTTATCCCAAACCTCTTGGTCTTGTGGCTCAAATCTCTTGAGTTCTATGGAGTTGGCGATGATTTGACGCATTTCCCAAATGTCCTTGACCAATCCAGAAGCCTTGGCTTGCAGCATGATGTTTCCGATGGCAGTGCCCTCCTGTGGACCCGCCAAAATGGTTACGCCACAACTGTTGGCAGTAAACTGGTTGAGGTATTGGTTGAGGGAACCGCCGCCGATGATGTGGAGAACGTTGATGTCGAAGTCGGCAAACTCTTTGAGCCATGTGAAAATCTGTCGGTAGCGAAGTGCCAGGCTCTCGAAGATGCAACGGCAGAACTCACCGTATGACTGAGGCACATGCTGGTTGGTCTCCTTGCAATACTCTTTGATGGCTTCCACCATGGAGGAAGGGTTGGCGAAAACGGCATCGTCTGGGTTGATGATGCTTTGGAAAGCGGGTTGCTTCATCGCCTCTGCAATCAGGGCGGAGTGAGCCAAACATGCCTGATCGGTATTGTTGGCGGCAGCCTCGTCCTTCCATTCTTTGCGGCAACGCTCGTAGATCCACATGCCACAGATGTTCTTGAGGAATCGGGTTGTCCCCTCGATACCTCCCTCGTTGGTGAAGTTGAGGGCATAGCTGCGGTCGTTGATGACGGCATTTTGGGTCTCGATGCCCATCAAACTCCATGTGCCGGAACTCAGGTAGGCGAACTTCTCGTCTTTGGCTGGTACGGCAGCGACGGCACTGGCTGTGTCGTGACCGGCAACGGCGATGACAGGAATGGCCTCTAGGCCTGTCATCTTCTGCACCTCTTCTGTCAAGGTGCCGATGATGGTGGCGGGTGTTGTCATCTCGCCGAATTGCGTTCGTTGCAAACCGAGGCTTTCCAGCAGTTCCTCATCCAAGTCCTTGGTGTTGGGGTTGAGAATCTGTGAGGTGGATGCTACGGTATATTCACAGACAGCTCTGCCAGTTAGCATATAGCTCAATGCGTCTGGGATAAAGAGAATCTTCTCGGCATTCTCCAGGGCTACGTTGCCAGCTTTGCGCATGGCGTAGATCTGGAAGAGGGAATTGAAGTTCATGAACTGGATGCCCGTCTTCTCATACACTTTCTCCTTGCTTACCTTCTCGTCAAAGTATTTCTCCATCATGCCGAATGTATGAGGGTCACGGTAAGCCATCGGGTTGCGAAGGATAGCGTTGTCCTTACCCACATAGACAAAGTCGCATCCCCAGGTGTCGATGCCGATGCTTTGGATATGTATGTTGCGTTGCGCCACCAGTTTCAAGCCCTTGATGATTTCAAAGTAAAGGGCATAGATGTCCCAATAGAAGTGGTCGCCAGTTTCGATGAGGTTGTTGTCGAATCGGGTCAATTCTTCCAAGTCGAACTTGTCGTCTGATAAACTTCCGATGATGGTTCTTCCGCTAGTGGCACCCAAGTCCACTGCGAAGAAGTATTTCTTTTCTTCCATTTTTAGAATTTCTAGTATTTAAGTTTGTCGTTGTTTGATTCAAGTGCAAAATTAATCCAAATTTGTGTTGAGTACCAAGAGAAAATGATATAAAGGCCGTGAAATTTGGAAAAAAACAAAAAAGGTGTACCGGGTTTCGTGGGTACACCTTTCTATATAATATGAGACCTAGATGGGCTAAAATATCTATATGGTCAATCTTTATCTGGTCATGTTTCTAAAGTCGGAAGGCTTCATGCCCGTCTGGTTCTTAAACTTGGCGGAGAAATAGTCGGGCGACTCAAAGTTGAGGCGGTAGGCGATTTCCTTGATGCTGTCGTCGGTAGTGGAGAGCAGTTCCTTGGCCCTTTGCAACTTGAGCGTCTGTTGGTAGAGGGCGGGGGCGAAGCCGGTATGCTCCTTGAAGAACTTTCGGAAGGAAGAGTAACTGATGCCCAGCTCTTGGGCAATCTCCTGGATGGTGAGCGTCCCTTCCAAAGACTCCCGGATGCGAAGGCGGGCCTTGTTGACCAAGTCCACGTGCTTGGTGTCCTTGCTTAAGATAATGTTACGTTCCAGTGAGTACATCTTGCCGATGAGATGGTTCACGATGCCGGCCATAGTTTGTTGGGCATAGGCGGCTTCCTCTACGGCAGTATGGTAAGCTTCTTCATATAGTCCGATGATTTCATTGCTGAAGCCGACGTGATAGATGGGTTTCTCTGGTGATAGAAAACCGGCCTTCACACGGTCGTCGATGTTCTTGCCCTTGAATCCAATCCAGTAGCTCTTCCAGCCCTTGGCACTTGACGGATGGTAGGTGTGCCATTCTTTTGGAAAGAGCAGGAAGATGTCACCGGCCTTGATGGGCGTCTCGGGGACGTGGGCAGAACGGAATACCCCCTCCCCCTCGGGTTGGTAGAGAAGCTGGTATTCGTCGAGAGTCCGACCTTTCTGGATGTCGAAGTAGTAACCGTCGGCGTGCCCTTTGGTTGGGTAATCCTCATAGGGCGCAATTTCCTCACGTCCTACGGTGCTGATGGTGAGTCCCCATTCGCTATCCCTTTCAGTTGCCAAAAGATATTTGCTAGTTTGCATGCTTGTTTTTGTATAATGTGTTGATTTTGGTTGCTGTATTCTTTCGATTTGCAAATATAGCAAAAAAAATCAGTAATACCTTATTATATTATATAAAAGTATTTAATTTTGTATTTCTTTGGATAAAAGAATGAATTTTTGAAGGATTTTCCTTAGTTTTTTGGATTACTTATCGTTTGGCAGAATTCTATCTCAATTATGCCGAGGTAGTCTTCAAGTATCTGGGTAGTGCCACCGCTTCAAGCACAGAGTTCCCAATGTCTGCAGATGAGGCTGTCAACGTGGTTCGCCAACGAGTGGGTATGCCTGAATTCCCAGCAACACTCAGCAACGACGAGTTTTGAGCAAAGTACAAGAATGAGCGTATGGTGGAACTCGCTTTCGAGGGGCATCGTTTCTGGGATGTGCGCCGTTGGAAGGAAGCAGATAAGTACTTCAAGAACATCATTGAGATGAAGATTACAAGGAATATAAAATGACGGTTTGATTTGTGTAACTTTCGATGCCAGAGATGGTTAAACTTGTATGAAAAGCAAGGGATATTGTACGGACTGCCACAAAATGTACAAAAAGACAAGTTATTGTACTTATTTCTCGTATGCTATATCGAAAAAATGCCTACCTTTGCAATCGAAAATCAGAAAGATTGTTGACAGAGGTAACGTTAGGTTTAGGTTTATATTTTAGGTTTATTTAGGTTAGAAAAGATTGGGTGCCATAGTTCTGTTGACAGAACTATGGTGCTATTGTTTTCATTTCTTACACCTTATTATATATTATAGGGGAGGCTTGAACAATTTTTTTGGGGGGGGACAAAAATAGAGGGCTTATTATCATTTTTTTTAGTGTAAACTAAGTGTCTTTTTATAATTTTGCACAAAAATATATAATATAAACCTATTTTTTGCAGAAATATAAACCTAATAGCATTATCTATATTTGAATATTTATATATTTCAATGCTAGGTTACTAGGGTAAGGTAAGATAATAAACCTTTTTGAAATATGAGCAAACAAAACGAATTACTTAAAAAGTCTGTATTGCCATTTGCATTGGTATGCTCAGCTTTGGTGCTTGCGCCTAATATGGGGGGGCAAGCTTATGCTGAAGTGCTGAATGTGCAACAGGCCAAGAGCCTCAAGGGAACGGTGGTCGATGAGACTGGCGAGCCTGTGATTGGTGCTACAGTATTGATTGTTGGTGGAAGTGCTACGCAGGGTACCATTACCGATATGGACGGTAACTTTGCGGTTAGTGTGAAGCCTGGTGCGAAGTTGAAGATTACCTACATCGGCTATGACGATGCCATCGTTCCTGCCAAAGAGGGAATGAGGGTGCAGCTGAAAACTTCGGGCGCCGTTGCCCTGAACACAGTCGAGGTTGTGGCTTACGGCGTGCAGAAGAAGGTGACGGTGACGGGTGCCTTGTCATCCATCAAGAGCGAGGACTTGCTGAGAACGCCAGTGGCTTCCGTCAATGATGTCTTGGCTGGTCAGCTTTCCGGTGTGACCACAGTGCAGTACTCTGGTGAGCCGGGTGAGAACAATACAAGTGTCTTCGTGCGTGGTAAGGGTACGTTTGGAAATGCCAACCCATTGATTCAGGTGGATGGTGTAGAGCGTGATATGTACGACATCGACCCGAACGAGATTGAAAGCATCACTGTGCTGAAGGATGCTTCCGCCACGGCCGTGTTTGGTGTGCGTGGCGCTAACGGTGTTGTTCTGATTACCACCAAGCGCGGTCAGGAAGGAAAGGCCAAGATTTCGGTATCTACTTCTTTCTCTGCCTTGACACCGACCAAGATGGTGGAGCAGGCTTCTTCCCTGGATTACGCCAATTTCTATAATATGATGTGTGAAAATGACAATTCCGGTCATTTGTTCTCTGACAATGTCATACAGAAGTTCAAGGATGGGTCTGACCCATATCGTTTCCCTAACACGAACTGGGTGGACTACATCATGAAGGATGTGACTTTGCAGACACAGCATAATGTCAGCATTTCAGGTGGTACGAAGTCGGTTCGCTACTTCATCAGTGCCGGAATGTTTACGCAGGGCGGTTTGTTCAACCAGTTTGACCAGGCTTATACCAACGACTACAGCTATAACCGTTTCAACTACCGTGCCAATCTTGACATCGACTTGACCAAGACTACCACTTTGGCGGTCGGACTCTCAGGTGTGGTCGATGAGGCGAAGAAACCTTATACAGGCCAAGGCTCCTCGGGATTGATCAAGCAGATATATTACGCTACTCCATTCTCCAGCCCTGGTATAGTCGATGGTCAGTTGATTGCAGGTTCTGTGTTGCCTTCCGACAATGGCGACGGCAACTCATTGCCTTTTGTCGGCGGTACGGGCATGGGCTATTACAACTCAGGTTTCATGAACACCAACAACAACAAGTTGAGTATGGACTTGCAGTTGACCCAGAAACTTGATTTCGTCACCAAGGGACTGTCATGGCGCATCAAGGGATCTTACAACAGTAATTACACCATATATAAAAGAGGTAGTGCCTCGGTAGCGACCTATACACCTGTATGGCAGGGTAAGGATGACAACGGCGAGGACATCTTTGCGTTCAGAAAGAACAACGACACGACGACACCATCTTACTCTGAGAAGCGCGGCAAGGGTAGAAACTGGTACTTTGAGACCGCTTTCAACTATAACCGTACCTTCGGTCTGCACTCTGTGGGCGGCTTGCTGCTCTACAACCAGAGTAAGAAGTATTATCCAAGTGAGTATTCAGACATCCCTGAGGGATATGTGGGATTGGTAGGACGTGTAACCTACGACTGGAACAACCGCTATATGGCTGAGTTCAATGTCGGTTACAATGGATCCGAGAACTTTTCAGAGGACAAGCGTTTTGGTTTCTTCCCCGCAGGTTCCGTGGGATGGGTAGTCAGCGACGAGCCTTTCTTCAAGCCTTTGAAGAAGGTGGTTTCATTCTTGAAACTCCGTGCTTCCTGGGGTCTTGTTGGTAACGACAAGTTCTCTAGTTCCTCTGGTTATCGTTTCCTCTATACCCCTGACCCCTATAGCGTCAACCAAAACTCCCTGTTCAACCGTACGGGTATCAGTGGAACGCTGGATGCCTATGGTTATAACTTCGGTGTGGAGAACGGAACGACCAAGTTGGGCGCCATTGAGGCAAGCAAGCACAACAAAGATGTGACCTGGGAAACGGCTTTCAAGCAGGATTATGGTTTCGACATCAACTTCCTGGGCGACCGCCTGCGTGGTACATTCGACTATTTCAAGGAGCACCGCAAAAACATCTTGGTGGTAGATCAGACTGCTCCTACCTTGCTCGGCTTTACCCTTCCTGCAGCTAACTTGGGAGAGGTGAACTCCTGGGGATATGAGGTTAGTTTGAACTGGAATGACAAGATTGGCAAGAACTTCCGTTACTGGGTCAAGGCCAATTTGTCTTATAACCAGAACGAAATCCTAGAGAAGAAGGAGACCCCACAGGAGTATGAATACCAGTACCAGAAGGGGCACCGTATCGGCTCGCGCTCACAACTCAAGTTCTGGAAGTACTATTATGAGGGTGCTGAGGCAGACTACAAGAAAGAGTTCGGCGTGGACCTGGATACCCAGTTCGCGAATGCCAAGGATGGTTTGCAGCCAGGCGACTGTATCTATGCTGATTTGAACGGTGACGGAACTGTTGATTCCAAGGACTTCAGCTATAGCTATGGCTATACCGATGACCCAGAGTACCTTGCAGGTCTGAACCTCGGTTTCCAATGGAAAGGTCTGTCGTTCAACGCTCAGATGACAGCGGCCTGGAATGTGACCCGTATGTTGAGTGATGTGTTCCGCCAGCCATTCTACAGTGCCTCAAATGCTAAGCAGGGCGGTTTGCTCCAGTATCATGTGAACTACACCTGGACCAAGGAGAATCCTTCGCAGGATGCGCTTTACCCACGTCCTACATGGAACAACGCCAACCAGAACTATGCTACGTCCACCCTTTACGAGAAGGATGCCAAGTATCTTCGTCTGAAGACCTTGATGGTGGCTTATGACTTTAAGTTCCCGTTCATGAAGAAACTAGGATTGAACCAACTTCAGCTTTCGTTGAGCGGTTACAACCTCCTCACGTTCACTCCATACAAGTGGGGCGATCCGGAGACACGTGCCTCCAACGCACCGTCCTATCCTCTTCAGAGAACATATACAGCTAGTCTTAAGTTAGGATTCTAAAAAGTAGATTATATGAAATTTCTAAATAAGTTAATCATCGGGTTTGTAGGGGCGGTGCTATTGTCGATATCCTTTACAGCCTGCACAGATAAAGTTGCCTTCGGTAACAGTTTCCTCGAAAAAGCACCGGGTGGAAGTGTTACGAAAGACACTGTGTTCAATAGTGCCATTTATACAGAGCAGTTCTTGAACAGTATCTATGCGTTGCAGTACTATGGACTGCCATACAACATCAATTGCGGCACGAGTGCCAGTCCATGGACGGGTAAGCTCGACCAGATTACCGACTGCTGGCTGATGCACTGGAATGCATCGTCCATTTATACCAATTTCTATGGTGGAACATTGGATTCGGGTAAGGACACTCCCATCTCCTATACAAATGACAACGTATGGAAGGCTGTCCGCGCCAGTTATCTGTTGTTGGAAAATGTGGATAACGTCCCAGACTTGAGCGAGGACAAGAAGGCCTCGTACAAGGCTCAGGCCAAGTGCTTGATTGCGGCTCGTTATTTTGACCTTTTCTCCGTATTTGGGGGACTTCCATTGGTAAAGCATTCCTATTCTGGTACGGAAGGTACATACCGGATTCCACGTGCCTCAGTGGATTCCACCGTTATCTTTATGACAGGACTGCTTGATGACGCCATCAATTCCAAGGCATTGCGCTGGGCTTATGACGGCAACACTACCGAGACGGATTCCACGAATAACATCGGCCGCTGGACGGAGGCGGGTGCCATGGCTCTGAAGGCCAAGATTTTGACTTACGCTGCCTCTCCTTTGTTTAATGCGGACAAACCTTATTATGATGGTGCGTCAGAGGAACAGAAACCTTTGGTGTGGTACGGCAACTACGACCCCGAGCGTTGGCAGAAAGCCTTGAGGGCTTGTGAGGATTTCTTCAATGCTTGCAGTTCGAAAGGCTGGTATCAACTGACCACCTGCCAGTCGTTGGGATTGTCCAAGACGCATGACCACTACCGACAGGCTTACCGCAAGGGATATGCTGCGCAGGGTAGCCATGAGATTGTTCACTCCACCCGTGTGTTGACCACCGATGCTTATAAGGCGGCGGCTTATACATGGCACTACTGGCATTATAATCCGGCACGTTCCAATTGTCTTCCTACTCAGGAGTATATTGACATGTTCCCGTGGAGCACAGGTTACAACTTCAACTGGGAAAAGGACAGCTTGGCAGGCAAGGTGTCTGGTGCCAACGGACAGTTGTTCTTCAAGGTGACAACAGGTCGTTTTGGTACGAAGACTCCGTCCCGCGACCCACGTCTCTACGAGGAGTGCATCGTCAACGGAATGCAGAAGTCTCTCGACTGGACCACAGGTAAGTCGAACGGTGACATCTACGAGCTTTGGGTTGGCGGACAGGATGCAGCCAACAATGTGGCTGCCTATGACGACAAGGCGGACAAGGTGGTCATCAATGAGGCTTTGGTGTCACGCTATGCCTCAGGATACGACAACAATAAGTATTTCATGGAGGATGACTATTTGCGCCAATACACCCAGTGGGTATATCTAGGCATGAACGAGATGTATCTGATGTATGCAGAGTGCTTGGCCCAGACGGGCAATCTAGCCAAGGCGGAAGAAGAGGTGAATGTTGTCCGTAGCCGCGTCGGCTTGAACAAACTGTCGGTTGCTGTTCCGGCAGTCTTGACCAGCAAGGACACCATGATGGAGGAAATCTTGAGAGAGCGTGCTTGTGAGTTGGGATTGAGCAATGCCCGTTACTACGATATGGTACGCTATAAGAGAGGCGACTGGATGGTCAAGCCTTTGCATGGCATCGTGACATTCCGTTTGCAGCAAGATGCAACGGGTGCGTGGGTTCCGGTATATCGCTCTTGGATTGGAAACGACAAGAACGCTGGTGTAAAGGAACCAAGCAGATTCGACTACTGGAGATTTGAAATCAGAAACATGAAACGTGTTTGGTGGGGACAGGATCCTAACTCCAATGAGATTACCAAGTGGTTCTTGTGGCCATTCCCACAGACAGAAATCAACAAGGGTTACGGCTTGGTTCAGAACCCAGGATGGTAATGGTGAAGAGATTACTATCATTCGTTAAATGTTTAATAAAGATTCAATTATGAATAAGAAAAATATATATGCGCTCTCGTTGTTGGTGGGCTGTGTCCTGCCAGTGACGGCGCAAACAGACAGCTTGGCCTTGGCAAATCGTTTCGCCGGCCAGAAGATGGAGGTCGGAGCCAACAAGGATTTTATACGCTCTCAATCTACTGCTGCCATCACAGTCATAGGAAACAAGGATGTCAACAAGCGTTCCGCCAAGAACATCGGCAACTCCATCATCGGACAGGGGGGCAACGGATTGGTGTCTTTGCAGAACTCTGGCACCTATTTCAGTGCCAACCCTACATTCTATATCCGTGGTCTCCAAAGCCTGAGTTCCAGCACTCCTTTGGTGCTTGTTGATGGAATCGAGCGTGACTTGGCACTGGTGGATGCCTCCGAGGTTGACCACGTCTCCATCTTGAAGGATGCGGCAGCCGTTGCCCTTTATGGGTCGAAAGGCGCCAATGGAGTCATTGAGATCACCACTAAGAGAGGCGTCTATAATTCACGTGAAATCAAGGTGTCTTACGACCATCTGTTCAATTACCAGATTAATCGCCCGAAGTTCATTGATGCCCAGACCTACGCCTCTGCTATGAACGAAGCCTTGGCAAACGAAAATGCCGCAGCGAAATATTCGGCAGATGAAATCAAGGCGTTCGGCAGTGGCCAGTATCCTGATCTTTACCCTAACGTCAACTGGCTGAACTCCACTTTCCGCCATCATGGCATTACCAACAAGGTCGGTGCGGAGGTGACTGGAGGTGGCGAGAAGTTTCGTTATTATACCGGCATCAACTTGTTGTCGGACAAGGGCTTCGTCTTGAACAACATCGATGACAACGGCAACAACACGCAGGATAAGTATGTGCGTGGCAATCTGCGCGTCAACTTGGATATTGACCTGACACCGACTACACTTTTGAAAGTCAATGCATTTGGCGTGTTGGGCGAAATGTCGCAGCCAGGAGAAGCAACCAATCTCTGGGGACTTGTTTATTCTTTGCCGGCAGCTGCTTTCCCCGTCAAGTTCCAGAATGGTGACTGGGGTGGCAGCACTACATGGGCAGGTACTAACAACCCAGTGGCCAATACCGCTGGTGCGGCGTACTACAAGATACATGAGCGTGCGCTCTATTCCGACATCACCTTGAATCAAGACTTGAGTTCTTTCTGGAAGGGATTGAGTGCAACTGTCCGTTTGGGCTATGATACGTATTCTACCATTTACGAGAACCATAGCAAGACCTTCCTATATGGATATTACGCACCAAGCAAATGGACTGATGGTGTTCCGACTCCGGGAGCCTATTCGCAGGGCGGTGAGAAAGGCACACAAAGCTCTGATGCCAACACCAATGCGTATCAGCGTCGATTACATTTTGACGCAGGCTTGAACTTCGAACGTTATATCACGCCTCTCGACTACTACTATTCCAGTTTGCGTTGGACTTACGAGTATGAGAACCAGACGGGTCTGAATACATCTGTCTATCGCCAGACGGCATCTTGGTTGCACCACTATGCCTACAAGAACCGTTATATCGGTGAGATAGCCCTCGTTGCAACAGGCTCCAGCCGCTTGGCCCCAGGTCACAAGTGGGCGTTTGCGCCTACTCTCAGTGCAGCATGGGTGTTGAGCAACGAGAGTTGGTTGGCCAACTCAAAGGTTGTCGATTTCTTGAAGTTGCGCACCTCTTACGGCCGCATCAACCTCGACTATTTGCCAGGCGACAATGTCTGGACATACTATACCCAGTCTTATTCCACCAATGGTGTGACTTATCCTTTCAATTCGGGCTATGACTCCGCTTTCGGTACCACCTTACTTGGGCAGATGGCGACGGAGAATCCTACCCACGAGAAGGCCGACAAGTATAATCTGGGTTTGGACGCAACTCTTTTCGGAGGCTTGAACATCCAGTTGGATACTTATTTCCAGAAACGTTTTGACATTTGGTGCTCTGGTTCGGGTTCCTATGGCTCTGTCATTGGTTTCTCCGCCCCGTATGTCAACCAAGGTCATGTCGTGTCATGGGGAGCTGAGGCTGCGGTGGATTACACGCATCAGTTCGGTGGCGTAACCTTGAATGTCGGCGGAACTTTCAGTTTGAACAAGAACAAGATTAAGCAACAGGCTGAGGAACCTCGTGCCTACCAGAATCTGGTGACGACAGATGATCCTCTCAGCTCAACCTATGGCTTGATTGCCGACGGTTTCTTGACCCAGGGTGACATAGACAATATGAGTTTGTCAACAGACGACCCCAACTATGTTCCCAAGCAGACTTTCTGTACGGTCTATCCTGGTGATATCAAGTATGTGGATGTGAACGGCGACGGTCTGATAGATGCCAATGACAAGGTCAAGATTGGTCATAGCACGACTTGCCCTGAGATTTATTACACCGCTCATTTGGGGGCCGAATGGAAAGGCATCGGCTTTGACGCCATGTTCCAGGGAGTGGGTCGCTATTCTGCCGTGCTGAACACCTCTGGCTATTATTGGGGACTGATCAGCAATCGCACCTTGTCGCAGTATGTCTATGACAACCGCTGGACCAAGGACAATCCGAACGCAGAGTTCCCACGCCTGAGCTCCAGCTCTAATGCGAACAATTACCAGACCAGCACATTCTGGCTTCGTGACCGCTCTTTCTTCAAGTTGCGCAATCTGGAGGTTTACTACAACTTTCCTAAGAGCTTGCTCTCCAAGACTGGTTTCATGAATGGTGCCAAGTTGTATGTCCGTGGTACAGACCTCTTCACTTTGGATCACCTCTCAACGGTGGATGCGGAGTCTTACGGTGCTACAAGTCCTTTGACACGTAGCATAGTAGTGGGTGCTTCTGTCACATTCTAATAGGTAAATTAAATCGATAAAGATATGAGACTTAAAAATATAATTTTGGCAACCGCCTTAGGTGTTGCGGCATTGAGTTCATGCTCTGACAAGATGAACTACAAGGAGTACAATGTCTATGACGAGGATTATGTCAAGGAAATGTTTGGTAGAGTGGGTGGTTTCATGACCCAGATATACAACGACCTTGACGCTGACTTCGGCTATTCTTCGGCTACGGGATATTGCAACCTGTCGGGGGCTATGATGAGTTCGGCTACCGATGAGTCCGTATATTCTCATCCGGGCAATCATGTGGAGGATTTCTACAATGGCGGCTGGAGCGCAACCAATACGAACCTCAACTCCAACATTTGGAGCAAGTGCTGGGATGGCATCAGCTATTGCAACCTTCTGCTCGACCAATTCGCCAATCTGGAGTTCCCGCATTATAAGCTTGACACTCACTACCAGGAGGAAATGGCCCAGTACAAGAACTATTTCTACGAGGCACGTTGGGCGAGGGCTTACTTCTATTTCTTGTTGGTTCGTCAGTACAAGAACGTGCCTTTGAAGATTAAGCATATGGGTGCAGACGAGGCGAATGCTCTGCCGCAGGTGTCATCCGATTCCATCTTCAAGTTTATAGATTCGGAGTGCGTGGCCATCAAGGACAGCATCTTCAAGGATTATGGTTCGGTGGGCTATCCTACACCAGCTGAAAATGGACGTGCCAACAAACTGACCGTCATGGCTTTGCGTGCCCGTGCCGCTCTTTACCATGCCAGTCCGTTGTTTAACGAGAATAATGACAAGCAACTGTGGTACGAGGCTGCCTTGAGATGTCAGGAACTGTTGACGGAGGCTAGCATTTCCCAAAAGTCATTGGCTGGCAATTACGGCAAGTTGTTCGGAAGTGACAGTTGGAGCGATTCCGATGCACAGAAGGAATACATCTTTGGCAAGCGTTTGGCAGCTAGCAATGCTTTCGAAAAGTACAACTTCCCTATAGGAATGGAGAATGCGAGTGGCGGAAACTGCCCGACGCAGAACTTGGTTGATGCTTTCGAGATGACCAATGGAAAGGCTATCAATGAGGAGGAAAGTGGTTATGATGACCAGAACCCTTATGCGAACCGTGATGCGCGATTGGCTCAGATTGTAGCGGTGAATGGAGAGCAGTGGCCAAACTCGGGCGGTATCCTGGAGACCTATGTCGGTGGTGCCAACTCGTCTTCCGTGACTTACGGAACTCCTACTGGTTATTATCTCAAGAAGTATTGCAACTCAGGTACCATCATCAAGAGTACGGGTTCCAACTCTGCCTATCACATCTGGGTGATTTTCCGCTTGGGCGAGTTCTATCTCGACTATGCCGAGGCTGCGCTCAACTACAACTATCTGAATGGAAAGGGAGATAACTCTGGCTATGAGTCGCCCGATGCTGGCAATGGACTGCCAATGACACCAGCCGAAGCCATCAACCGTATCCGCAAGCGTGCCAAGCAGCCAGATATCAGTACTGGACTTTCTTATGAGGAATTCTTGGGCAAATACGAGAACGAGCGTTTTGTGGAGCTGGCATTCGAGGGACACCGTTTCTTTGACTTGCGCCGTTGGAAAAAGGCGGACAAGTATATGGCAAACATCTACAAGATGACCATCACCAGTGACAACGATGGAAAGTTGACATATCTGAAGGAACCTTATGCCACTCATCGATGGGAGAGCAAGTGGAACTTGTTCCCGATTCCTCATGCAGATGTCATGAAGTGTGGATATACTCAGAACCCTGGTTGGTAATCGTGCTTTTGGCCTTGGGCGAGGGTGGCTTGCCCAAGGCTCGGAAAGACCAAAAATAAAAATCTAAATTATTAATTTAAAACCGTTATTATGAAAAAGTTTTATCTTTTGTTATTGGCACTGGTGGCTTTTGTCACAGGAGCCAATGCTGCGACCAAAGTCATTTATTCGCAGGACTTTGAGACGGCTGTTGATGCTGCTTCCGCAGGGTGGGAATCTCCAAGTGCAGCAGCGGGCTTGAGCATCGGGTCTGATGGCGAGAGCAAGATGCTGGTTTTCACTCCCTCTGGCAATGATCGGTCGGCTCATACTCTTTGGGGAGCGGATTTGATCAATGCAGCCAATGTATCCACTTACACTGTTTCTTTTGAGTTCTATGCTCAAGCTTGGGGTAATAACCATGTCACAACAGAGTTTACCCTGATGTCTGATGAGACTACTTGTGTCAAAAAACCTAATGGAAACTTCAACTCAAATGGTGGCAATTGGTTGTTTGACTTGACTCAGATGAGCACCAACACAGCTTCTGCTTCTGGTGCCCAGGTGTTCGCTATCAATGGTAGTGAAGATAATACAGTGTCTCTGAGTTCGGGTATTTGGTATCATGTCGATCTGACGGTCGATGTAGATTCCAGAAGAGTGGATTACAGCATTATTGCTGCCGGTGATGACCCTGTTACAGGAAGCTATGATGTTCCTGAGGATGTCAGTATGATTGCCACGGGTCTTTACTTCCTGGGTGCACGTTATACTCCAACTCAGTATTTCGACAATATTTCCATTACGGCAGAGGTAGATGGCGACTTCGCCAACGCCCCTAGTGTTAGTCTCTCAAACATCAACAACCAGCAGCGTGTATATCTTATCGGCTTTAGACAAGGTGAGGATTTGCACATCAAGTGGAATGGTACTGAGACTGTGAAGACATTTGGTGAAGCCGACCCAAATCCTGTAGATGAGAACAGTGGTACTATCACTTGGTCTAACAACCCTAGCTATGATGCTTCCAATGAGGGCTTGGTTGAGGATGCGTGTGATGCTGGTACACTTGAGGTTTGGACGGTAGCAGGAACTGCGGAGTCTGAGCATGTCTCTGTTGATGTTAGCAATGAAAAGGTTTCTGTGACTGCAGCTGTTGGTACGATTTCAGCCGTACAGGAAGGTTATGGAAAGACTTATACCTTAACGGCAGACAACAGTACGATAGAGTTGGCTCCAACTCTCATTATTGATGCCAAGTTTGTCGGTGAGGATGCTTCTCAGAATTTCGAGAAGTCTGGCTTGGCTTCTGGCGAGACCATCGAGCTTCCTGGCAAGGGTACGCTTACCTTGACAACCAAGGCGTTCGGTTATTCTTCTGTAACTTCTACGATTGAAAATAACATTGAGTATGTTCAGACTGCAGATTATAACTTTGCACACTGGACAGAGACAGACCTTGCCAACGCTGGTTTCAAGGCTGATGGAAACGTAGGGGGCAACTATGCCACTTATGGTCGTCTCTATTGGTACGATGTGGCGACATACGACGCATCTGCCGAAGCCAATACAAAGATTCCATATAGTACGATTCCTCAATATACTAAGAAATCTACCGAGTGGACAGATTCAATTCTTTCCAGTCCAGTAGTGTTTACTGCGGTGCCTTCTGTCAATGTCTTTGTTTACCAAGGTGTCGGCCTTGTTCTCAATGGTCAAAAGGGTGATGACGGTACTGGTAACTGGATCACTTCTCTTTATTTGAAGATAAACGGATTGACAGACTCTGACTTCATAATGAAAAGCGGCTATGGCAATTATGGTTATGATGCACTTCATCCTATTGTTGCCAGTGAGGCAGAGTTCCTGGCCTGTAACAATGCGCCAGTGAAGGCTGTCTTGAAGGGTACAGAACAAATTGAACTCTATCGTATTTCTGACTGTATCGCCCGTTTGCAGGTGTTCAGTCCTAAGGGGTCTGCCGATGGTATCGCTCACATCAATGCTGCCGATACAGTCGGTGCTGATGCCCCTGTCTATAACCTCAGTGGTATGCGTGTCAACAAAAATAATTTGTCCAAGGGTATCTATATTCAGAATGGCAAGAAGTTCATCGTAAAATAGTTTTTGGTTTTTGATGTTATTTAATTAAAGGGTGCAGAAATGCACCCTTTTTGGGTTTCTGTGCCGTGCATGAGAGGTGGACTGTCACATGATGGCATACGGCCTTTGACCTCTTGTTTCTTCCTCACAAGCATGGAATTGTGAGCAATCGTAAGGGGGCTGGTACGGGATTTAATGAGACATGGGAAAGTGGGGAAGAGTGGTCTTCAATCGAAACTACCTTCACTACAAAAGGGTGAAAGACAGGTCGTTAATTGTAATGGTGAAGGTATTTTCAGTTTTTCCTAAATTGTGAATGTCAAGAGTATGTGGACAATAATCGAAAGTGTTCTCAAAAAATATAGGCGAAAATCAAATATTTGAGGTTCAACTTCTGCATTTATTTGTAATTTTGCCCCCAATAATTTGATATATAAGTAAAACCTAAAGTATAACGATGAACAAAAAACTACTTACAACCTCAGCTTTGGCTTTGATGCTCTCCATGGGAGTCCATGCCCAGCGGTTTACCGACCAGTTGGACCGTGGCTTGGTGGCAGTCAAAACCACAAGCGGTGTTTATTGCTCTTGGCGTATCCAGGCCGATGAGTATTATGATGTGAAGTACAATCTTTATCGAGATGGCACGAAGGTCAACTCCGAGCCTCTCTCAGTTTCCAACTATACCGATGTCTCAGGCTCTGCCAGCAGCACCTACACCGTCAAGGCCGTGGTAGGTGGAGTGGAGCAGGCGGCTTCCAAGGTGGCTTCCGTGTTTGCGCAAAACTATAAGGAAGTCAAGATACAATATCCCTCGGAGCTCAAGTCCACTTATATCCCTAACGATGCTTGTTGCGCAGATGTGGATGGTGACGGTGAACTGGAAATCCTCATGAAATTCGACAACTCGCAGGAAAGTGCCCAGCTATATCCCAAGAACGGTCCTACCATCAACGGAGTTGAGACCAAGGAATATTCCATGCTTGCCTGTCTGAAACAGGACGGAACGGTGCTCTGGTGGGTGAACTGCGGTCCTAATATGGGCGACTTCCAGAACAACGAACAGAACATCGTGGGCTACGACTGGGATATGGACGGCAAGGCTGAGGTCGTGATGCGACTGGAGGAAGGCTCTACCGTACACATGGCTGACGGAACGACCTATACCATCGGCGCAAACGGAAAGAACGGTACTGCTTGGACGAACTATCGTTCGCCCAAGTCAGGTAGCAGCATAGAGTGGTTTACGTATTATGGCAAGGAATTCCTCTGGTATTGCGAGGGAGCTACTGGCAAGCCTTACCAGTGCATAGACTATCCATTGCAACGTTTGGAAAGCGGCGAGACAGACCTCAGCAAGGCTTGGGGTGATGGCTATGGACACCGCAGCAACAAGCATTTCTTCGGTGCACCTTATCTGGACGGCAAGCATCCCAGCATCTTCATTGGCAGGGGCATCTATACCCGTCATAAGTTTATCGCATACGATGTGGATCCCAACACGCATACGCTCAAGGTACGTTGGAAATGGACGAACAACCAGGCGGGGTCTCCTTGGTATGGCCAGGGCTACCATAACTATACCATCGCCGACGTGGATTGGGATGGCCGTGATGAAATCGTATGGGGAAGCATGGTCATCGATGACAACGGAAAGGGACTTTCCACGACAGGTCTCGGGCATGGTGATGCCCAGCATGTGGGCGACTTCAACCCTTACATCCATGGGCAGGAAGTATTCGCTTGTAATGAATCCCAACCTGCTAACAACTACCGTGATGCAACCACCAGCAAGATATACTATCGACTGACAGGTTCAAGCGATGCTGGGCGTGCGTTGGCAGGAAACTTCTATAATACCGTTCCGGGTGCTATCGGCAATGGCGCTCATGACACGCCGATTTCTACAGTGACCAACGACCATGTGAGCCTCAATACCACAGGTCTCGGCATGAACTTCCGCATCTACTGGGACGGTGACTTGCAGGAGGAATGTTTTAACGGCACCACCGTTTCCAAGCCTGGTGTTGGAGACTTGGCAACCTTCCCGGATGTTTATTCCAACAATGGTAGCAAGGCAACACCTTGTTTCCAGGGGGATGTTTTCGGCGACTGGCGAGAGGAAGTCATCGAGCGTACGGCAGACAACAACCTGCGTATCTATACAACCACCACTCCCACCAAGTGGCGCAACTACTCTCTGTGGTACGACCACCAGTATCGCAATGCGATGGTATGGCAGCCTTGTGGCTACAACCAGCCGCCTCATGCCTCATACTTCTTGGGAGAGTTGGAAGGTATCACGATAGCTCCTCCACCATTGACAACAACAGGGCGTACTGAGGTGTCGTCAACCATTGGCACTGACCTCAATGGCAAGCATGCCCTCTTGGATGCAACTTCGGATGCCACAGTCAGCGTGGCCAGCGGGGCATCTCCAGCCATCTTCACTGACAATGCACCTTCATGGGTTCAGGGTAGTGCGGCGAGCGAGTGTACAACCAAGGAAACGGGAATCACCTATACATATTATACACATACCTTGACAGGCAATGCCTTCACGGGAAGCACTCAGGTGGTGAAGCAAGGTGACGGAACCTTGGTTCTCCCTAACGTGACGCAGACCTATACAGGCAAGACGGATGTCTGGGCGGGAACCTTGCAGTTTGACGGCACGATGGAGAGCAGTCCTGTATGGCTGAATCGCTTTGCCGAGCTGAATTCCAATGGCGGTAACTTCAAGGGAGGCATCAAGGCCGACTATGGCTCCGTGATTCGTCCTGGAGGCAAAGACAACGTTGGCACGTTGACCGCCAGCACTTTGGAACTGGGCTTTGGCGCTATCGTTGAGTTTGAAGTCCAGTCAACAGACAAGGCGGATTTGCTGAAAGTCGAAAAGTTGAAGCTGGAGACCAAGGATTGGGAGAACGGCCCCGAGTATCTTGCCCCCCGATTCAAGTTTGTCTTGCCTTCTACCATAGAGGCAGGCACTTACAAGATAGCCGAGGTCGGAAGTGTCGAAGGAAATGTAAGCGACATTGTCTTGACAGACTTGAATGGTCATAAGGCGTCTCTGTCTTATGCCGATGGTGTGCTTTCCCTTCAGATAGCGGAATTGCGTGAACCTACATCCGTCGTTTGGACAGGCAATGTCGATAACCAGTGGAATTTTGCAGAGAAGAGTAACTTTAAGAAACAGTCTGACGGAGAGGCAGATGTATTCATTACTGGCGACAATGTAATCTTCGACGACAATGCCAATAGCGGCCAGGTCGTTTTGGCAGAGGATGTCTCCCCAGCTTCTGTAACGTTTGACAACAGCACATTGGTATATAATGTATCTGGCGACAAGGCGATTGCCGGCACTAGCAGCATCACCAAGAAAGGAACTGCGGTTACCACTATCAGCAACGTCAACTCCTTCAAAGGGTCTGTGAATGTGAATGAGGGAATCTTGTCTGTCAGCAATTTGGGTGTGGAAAATGGTAACAACAATGGTGCGTTGGGATATTATTCAAACCCCATCAACTTGAATGGCGGAACACTTCGCACAACAACCTCTATGTCTGCTTCACATCCTGTCACGATAGGTGAGAAAGGTGGTGATATTACTGTGAATACCGGTAACACTTTGACTTTGATAAGCAAAATCACAGGCACCAACAATGTATTGACCAAATCGGGTAGTGGAACTTTGGTCTTGCCACCTACAGCCAACTATGGCAAATTGGTAGTTGATGCCGGAGAGGTGATAAGCCAGGAAAGCAACGATAAGCATGGCTATCCTAAGACAGTGGAGTTGCACAATGCGACCTTGAGGGATGCTGATAATTTATTTTCATATTCTACACAGTCTGCCAACGTGGATGTCCCCGAAGGCTACAAGGCCTCTTGGTACCTGGATTCACGTTGTTCATATACCGGAACCTTGACGGGTAGTGGAACACTTGGACTCTATGTGACGAGTATTAGGTGTGATCTCAATGGAAATTGGTCACAGTTTGCTGGAAATATGACTATCTACAGCAGCAAGTCTGGTAGTTATGATCCATTACTGAGGATAGGCAACAGCAATGGAATGAAGAATGCTTCTGTGACCGTATCCTGTCCTGTCACCAACCAAGGGAACAACTTTGAGTTTGGTAACTTGGCGGGAACTGGTCAGTTGGATGGCACCGGTACATGGACAATCGGTGCATTGGGTAAAGATGTCACCTATTCAGGTGTTATCAACGGAGGTAAGTTCATCAAGACGGGGGATGGCCTATGGACATTGAAGGCTGCCCAGTCGAAACTGGGAGGTCAATCCACAGTCAATGGCGGAGTCTTGAATCTCAATATACCAAGTGTGGCGACAGCCTGCTTGGGTAACTATCCTTTGTATGTGTCAGGATCAGGAACCTTGGCTGGTAGGGCAACCTTGTATAGCATCCATGTAAACAATGGCGGCACCTTGCGCCCGGGCTATTATTACTCGTCATATTCTTATGGTGCGCTGAAGGCTACCAATGGCATCTATTGCTATGCAGGCTCCAAGGTTAAGTTCTTCTTGCGTAATGCCAACGGGACAGACACGAGCCTATCATACTTGGTTTCTAATTTGGGATTGAATATCAGTGGAGACATTGTGGTAGAAGCTTTGTCGTCGTTGGTATTCAAGGAAGGTGACAGCTTTGTCTTGTGGAAAGCCAAAAGTTTCTCTGGCACTCCGACATCGTTGACTCTGCCCGAGTTGCCAGCCGGTCTTGAGTGGGACACATCTTCCTTGTATCAGGCTACAGGTACATTGAAAGTGGTGGTTTCCTCTGGTATCTCCTATCTTTCAGCCAGTGACCGTTTTGACGGTACGGTATATACAACATCAGGCGTGAAGGTGGGCAGTCTATCGACAACCAAGGCAACGATGAAAAAAGACATCAAGGCTATGGGAGTACCGGCAGGTATATATGTCATCCGTGTGAAAGGTGATTCTGTAAAGGTCATGGTACCATAATTCGTATATGAAATATATCCATAAATTAAGTCAAGTCCTTATCGCCATACTCATGGCGATAGGGATTTCTTCTTGTTCGGAAGACAGCACGAGCTATCAGGAAGGTCAAGAAAAGTACATTCAAAAGACTTTTGAAAGTATGAAAGGGGATTATGTCGGGTCCTTGGGAATGCCTGACAACAGTTCTTCCACCATCAAGTTCACGATTGATGACGAGGCGAACTTCAAGATTTCTTCTTTCCCGATGGACCCAATCTTGTACTGTGTCTATGGAGGGGAATATTTGTCGGTCAAGATGCCAAGTGATGCCGTCGGTTTCAATTGCCCCATCGACAGTGTCGGGTTTACGGGTGGCTACCTGGCGTTTGTCACGAAGAAAGATCTGGTGACCAACAAAATAGAGTTCGCTTATGAAAAGGACGAGACGCAGCACCAAGGTTATGCCTTGGTGACTGTCAAGGGACTTTACAACGCCTCCCAGAAGATGCTGGAGGTGAATTTCATCGTTGAAGAACTGGTTGTTGACAAAATGGACTACACGTCAAACCTTTGTCCCATCAACCATCAATTTTTGGCGACGAGACAGGACGATTAGAACAAGGGGATGTGTCACGGATTAGGAGACACATCCCCTTGACCTTTGTAATATATTTGGCTAATTGTCAAAAAATGTAGGTTAATGAGCAAAATGAAAGGTGACGTGCACCAAATTATGCCTATATTTGCACCAAAAAAGTAAAAGCAAATTGTCTGACGTGATTTCCAATCACCATTTGGCCAAACGGACGAATGAATATGGAGGTTACCTAATAACAATCATATAAACCAAAAACTAACAAGATGAGCAACAAACTATTTGTAAAAGGTGCAGTGTTACCTGTGACCTTAGTTTGTTCAACCTTAACTTTTTCTCCTCTGGGAGTAAATCAAGCCAAGGCAGCAACAAACATTGTACAGCAAACTAGTACTGTCAAAGGAACGATCGTGGACGGCAGTGGCGAACCCGTTATCGGGGCAAGTGTCGTCGTAGTTGGCAACAAATCACTTGGTACCGTCAGTGATTTGGACGGTAACTTTGAACTGAAAGGAATTTCCAAGAACGCAACCCTCGAAATCTCCTATATTGGTTATGTGACCCAGAAGGTTAATTTAGGGGGGCGTAATTCTGTAACCGTAAAGTTGCAGGAGGACAACAAGGCCTTGGACGAGGTCGTGGTTGTCGGTTATGGCGTGCAGCGCAAGAGTGATGTCACGGGTGCCTTGGCCCACTTGGACTCCAAGGACTTGACAGCCATGCCAGTGAAAGATGCCCTCGAGGGTATGCAAGGTAAGACCGCCGGTGTGGATATTACCAATTCTCAGCGTCCGGGTACCGTAGGTAGCATCACGATTCGTGGCCAGCGCTCCATTGGTGCCAGCAGTTCTCCTCTTTATGTTGTGGATGGCATGATTATCCAGAATGGTGGCATCGAGAACATCAACCCACAGGATATCGAGAGCATCGAGGTGCTGAAGGATGCTTCTGCCACCGCCATCTATGGTGCCCGTGGAGCCAATGGTGTCGTACTCGTGACCACCAAGAAGGGTAAGGCAGGCAAGGTGTCGCTTAACTATGCGGGAACGGTGACCATCTCGACACTCCATGACGTGACCAAGATGATGAATGCACAGCAGTGGATAGACTATGCCCGATTGGCTGCCTACAACCAGGGCACCTATGGAGACAATACTGCAGACTTTGCTGCTGATTATGCCAGCGATGTGAAACTCTTCGGTGGTCAGGCAGACAGTTGGGCGAATATCAACCAAGCTTGGGTGGATGGTGTGTATCATCCGGAGCTGGTCGGCTCGTACGACTGGGCTAGCCATGGCAAGCAGACTGGCATTACACATGAGCATACCATCAGTGCATCCGGTGGTACGGAGAAATTCAACGGCTATGGTTCCTTCGGCTATTTGGAACAGAAGGGTACCCAGCCAGGACAGTCGTACAAACGTTTCACTTTGAACACTTCTTTCGAGGCAAAGCCTCTTGCACCGCTGACCTTGGGGTTCGGCATGAACGCATCGTACGGTGCGCAGGACTATGGTTACAGCTTCTCGAAGTCTGTGACGGGATCCGGCGATTACTACAATGCTTTGAGGTCTATGATACCTTGGACAGTGCCTTACGATTCAGATGGAAACTATATCCGCAACCCATGGGCATACAACGTGAATGTCATCAACCCTATCGATGAGTTGAAATACAATACCAACAAACGTACCAATTTCCGCATCAACGGCAATGCGTATGCCCAGATAGACTTCGGTAAGATCTATAAGCCACTGGAGGGCTTGCAGTATCGCATCCAGTTCGGTCCGGAGCTTCAGTACTATCGTCTGGGCATAGCCAATGCCGCCAGCGGTATCAATGGCGATGGCAACAATATCGCTCAGTATAATCCTTCAAACAAGGTGTCATGGACGCTCGACAACTTGATTTACTACAACAAGACCATCGCCAAGGACCATCGCATCGGTGTGACCCTCTTGCAGAGTGCCTCCAAGTATCATTATGAGGATGGCAACATCAAGGCTTATGTGGCCAGTGCCGAGGAACTCTGGTGGAACACAAGCTCCTTGGGCAATCCTCAGGCATATTCCACAGGCTTGTCGGAGACGTCCCTGGCTTCTTATATGGCTCGTGTCAACTATACTTACGCAGATAAATATATGCTCACGGCCAGTGTGCGTTCCGATGGCGCCTCGCAGTTGGCTGCCGGCCACAAGTGGGCTTCCTTCCCATCCGTGGCCTTGGGATGGCGTATCGACCAGGAGAAGTTCATGAAGAAGCTCGACTGGGTGAGCAACTTGAAGTTGCGCCTCGGATATGGTATGTCTGGTAACTATGCCGTGTCGGCATACGCTACCCAAGGAGCCGTACAGAGCAACTATTATGCCTGGGGAGGTGCAGACCCTGTCGTGGGCTATTTGCCTTCAGATGCTTCCGCCAAGACTCCTAACAAGATGGCAAATACCGACTTGGGCTGGGAGAAGACCAAGCAGTGGAACATCGGCTTGGACTTCGGCTTCATCGACAACCGCATCAGCGGTAGCATCGACTACTATCACAACAAGACTACAGACTTGATTCTTGCCACCACCATTCCTTCCTTGACAGGTTATACCAGTACATACGCCAATGTGGGTGAGACTTCGGGATGGGGTGTTGACTTGCAGTTGAATGCCATCCCGATCAAGACCCGTGACTTCACTTGGAACACCAGCCTGACATGGACTATCGACCGTAACCGTGTCGATAAGTTGAACAATGGCGTGAAGGAGAATGTGAACGACCGTCTCTTCGTAGGAGAGGAAATCGGCGTTTACTATGACTATGTGTATGACGGCATCTGGAAGACCTCCGAGGCAGAGGAAGCAGCCAAGTATGGCCGCAAGCCTGGCCAGATACGTGTCAAGGATGTCAACCCTGACGGCAAAATCGATGCCAACGACCGTGCCATCGTAGGCAAGGTGCGTCCCCGTTGGTCAGGCGGCTGGCAGAACACCTTCAGTTACAAGAACTTTGATTTGTCTTTCTTCATGTATGCCCGTTGGAAGTTTACGGTAGCCAAAGGAGCTGAGACTCTCGGCGGTATGTATGCGATGCGTGATGTCAACTATTGGATCAAGGATGTCAATGAGGACGCCGAGTACTATTCTCCAGGTTCCCAGGGGCAGAATGCGGATACCTACTCCAGCTCCATGAACTACCAGGATGGTTCTTACATCAAGATGCGTAACATCTCCTTGGGCTATACCTTCCCACAGAACATGATCAAGCCTTTGGGACTGAGCAACCTGAAGATTTACGTACAGGCCATGAACCCATTCTCTATCTACAAGAAGTGCAAGTGGCTTGACACCGACCTCTTGAGCTATGACAACAACACGACGTCTTATGGCTCGGGTACAACCATCAAGAGTTGGGTAATAGGACTTAACATTGGATTCTAAAAACGACAGATCATGAAGACAAATAAATTATTATATGCAGCACTGATTGCCGGTGCGACTTTGGGAACCACTACATCTTGTAGCGACTCGTTCCTCGATGAGAAATTGATCACCGAAAAGGGAACCGCTTATTTCCAGACCAAGGACGGTATCGATGACCTGGTGACAGGAGCTTACCAGAAGTTGAAGTTCAAGTACAACTACATCTGGGGTATCTATTTGTACGGCATGGGTATCGATGAGTTTACCAGTGGCGCCAACAACATCACCTCTTACAATGCCTATAGCTCAGACCTCAACTCGAGCGAGACCGCAGCCAACCAACCTTTGTGGGACAATATGTACGGACTAGTGGAGCCTGCCAACATGATAATCCAGAACATACCTCTTTACTATGGCGAGAATGTGAAGACTTACAACAATCGCTTGGGTGAGGGATACTTCCTGCGTGCTTTCGCTTACTTTGAATTGGTGAAGCAGTATGGCGGCGTACCCTTGAAGTTGGAGCCAAGTAACAGCAAAATCAACTACACCTATACCCGCAACAGCGAGGAGGAGTGTTTTGCCCAGATTATCTCCGATTTCGAGAAGGCTTACGAGTTGTTGCCAGAAAGCCCAGAGGACAGTCAGTTGGGACGCTTGACGAAGTCGGCGGCTGCCCATTTCTTGGCTAAGGCACACTTGTATCGTGCATCGGAATTGCACGATTCTTGGAACAGCAATTACAAGGACGCCGACTTGGAGGCTATCATCAAGTATGGCAAGGAGGTCATTGCGGCGCACCCATTGTGCAGTAATTTCCAGGAACTTTGGGATTACACGGAGCCTAATGGCGCCAATGAGAAGGTGAGTGAAGTAGTGCTCGCAGCCCAGTTCTCCAACGACGGTGCCAGCACCCGTGGACGTTTCGGCAACCAGTTCCACTTGTATTATCCTTCCATCTACCAAAACCTGGCAGGTTGCAAGCGTGATATATCAGGTGGTCGTGAGTTCTCTTACGTCAGTGCCACTGAATATTCCATGCAGGTGTTCGACCGTGTGAACGACTCTCGTTTCTGGAAGTCATTCATCACGAAGTATGGTGCAAACTACACCTCCGGCGCACCTTATTGGATTACAACAGCCAAGAAGGACGATGTCTATGAGATAACGGACGAAATGTACAAGGCTCATCCGGAGTATTATCCTGATGGTATCGAAATCCCTACCGCTACAAGCCAGGGAAGCAGACGCTTCAAGGGGGGTGAGATTGGTATCAAGTATATCGTCAATAATCCTGGCGACACCCGCTTTACACCTGCCTTGAATGCGGATGGTACGGAAAACAAGTCAGAGGATTATGTATTGAAGGATGGCAAGCTGGTGCCGCAGCATACTTTTGTTCGCTACTACGCAGGGCAGAGCTTTAGCTTCAACACCCAGTCTGATGCAAGCAAGCGTTCTGGCAACTACTACATCTCAGGTACTATCCACAACAGAAGCGTAGCCTTGAGTAAGTTCCGTGACGGTGCCCGCGAGTCTATCGCCTCTCAGTTTGGTACACGTGATGCCATCATCGCCCGTTCTGCCGATGACGTGCTGATGGTTGCCGAGGCCTACATCCGCAAGAAAGACTATGCCAACGCCATTACCTACCTGAACATGGTGCGTGACCGTGCCGGTTACAAGGCTGGCGAGGACCGTTCCATCAGTCGCGATGGTGGACAGGCTTACAAGAAGAACTCCGCTTGTACAGGCAAGGGCGGTGGCTACTCTTCCGAAGGTGCCATTTACACCGAGGAGAACACCTACTACGAGTCAAACAACATCGCCGAGACAACTGCCTCTACGGAGAGCAATATGCACTTGAATAGCATCGACGATGTGCTGAATTCCGAGGTTGAAAAACCAATCTACGAGGCTTTGGGTTGTGCTTCTGACTATGACAAGTTCATGTGCTTCCTTTTGGATGAGCGTACCCGTGAGTTGATTGGTGAGGGACAGCGTTGGGAAGACTTGGCCCGTACCAAGACCTTGGAGGCTCGTTGGAAGGCATTCAGCGATGCATCTACCAGTGGTCAGGGAAGTTTCGACCCAGCCAAGCATTACTATCGTCCTATTCCACAGTCATTCCTCGACGGCATCACCAATGCCAGTGGATCTTCTTTGAGTAACGAGGAGAAGGAGGCCATGCAGAATCCGGGTTATTAATCGGGTAGTGTTTGACCATATATAGAAGGGGGCAGGTCTCAGTTTTTGAGGTCTGCCCCTTTTTCCTTCGTTTCGGTCAAAAAATAAAGTATTTTTTGATATTATTGCAGTTTGTTTTTGAGGAATAATCCTTACCTTTGCATTTAATAAAAACCAATAACTATGCAACAAAACAGTTTGATAAGCTTTTGTATGCTCGTCATCGGACTTTTGACACCCCAAGTGTCAATATCGCAAAGTCATCCGCTGCCGACCCCGACTTGCCAGATGGAAAAGTTGGACAGGGGAGTGGTGGCTCTTCCTGCCGCAGGAAAGGGAATCTTCGTGAGTTGGCGTATGCTCGGCACGGATGCCAAGACCGTCTGCTTTGACGTGGAACGGGATGGCAAGGTCATCGCCAGTCATGTCAAGGCTACTCATTTCGTCGATGAAAAAGGAACGGCCAAAAACACCTACCGAGTCATCGGCTACCAGGAAGAGCCGAAGGCGGATACGAAGACAATCCGTGACGTGTCGAACACTGTGAAGTCCTGGACAGACCTTTATAAGTCCATTCCGCTCGACTTGCCCAAGGGAGGTGTCGCTCCCGATGGTCGCCCCTATACCTATACTCCCAACGATTGCAGTGTGGGAGATGTGGATGGTGACGGTGAATACGAAATCATCTTGAAATGGGATCCGACCAACTCGCATGACAATTCCCATAACGGCTATAGCGGCGATGTGATTTTGGATTGTTATAAATTGGACGGCAAGAAACTCTGGCGCATCGACCTGGGCAAGAATATCCGGGCAGGTGCCCATTATACCCAGTTCTTGGTCTATGACTTCGATGGAGACGGTAAGGCAGAGATGATTTGCAAGACTTCCGCTGGTTCGGTGGATGCCAAGGGATGTTATGTCAGCGAGGCTGCTACGGATGCAGCCATCAGACAGGTGGACAATCAGGCAGATTACCGCAATGAGGTGGGACGCATCATGACGGGCCCCGAGTTGCTGACTGTGTTCGATGGACTCACTGGTCAGGCAGTCCATACCGTCTGGTACAATCCTAACCGAGCTTTTGGGGTAGGCACGCAGGTGGCAGAAGGAGAAACGCTGACAGATGGTTATCCTGCCTATTCGTCCGTTTGGGGCGACAAGGCCAACTATGGCAACCGTGGTGAACGTTACTTGGCTTGCGTGGCTTATCTCGATGGGGCAGACAAGCATCCCAGTGCCGTGATGTGCCGAGGATACTATACCCGGTCTTACCTCTGGGCGGTGGATTTTGACGGCAAAAACCTTTCCACGAAATGGTTGCATGCTTCCGTGAGTCCCCACGACTGGGTATTGACGGATGCACAAGGCAAGACGATACAAGAAGCTCATAACCTTTCTGCCACTGCTTTCGGACAAGGAGCGCACAGCATCGCCGTGGCGGACGTGGATGGAGATGGCCGCGATGAAATCACATACGGGTCGGCAGCCATCAACCATGACGGGACTTTGCTTTATTCCACAGGGTTGGGACACGGAGACGCACAGCATCTTGGCGACCTCGACCCAGACCACCCCGGTTTGGAATATTATATGGTACACGAGGAATATCCTTATGGCTCCGACTTGAGGGATGCCTGCACCGGCGAGGTCTTGTATCGCCATACAGGAAAGGATGATACGGGCAGAGGAATGGCTGCTGACATAGATGCAAAGCACCGTGGCAGCGAATTCTGGTGTCTCGACTCCAAGGTGGTTCGTGACATCAAGGGAGACTCCATCGGAGACAACTGGCCCGCCATGAATTTCCGAATCTTCTGGGACGGTGACTTGCAGGAGGAACTTCTTGCCAACGGACGACCACCGCATTTTCCTCCCCGTTTGCAAAAATGGAATGGGAGAGAGGCTAAGGATTTGCCTCTCAGCAATGGCAAGCAAATTTTCGAGATGGGGCGCTCCGTGAGTTGCAACTGGTCGAAGGCTACCCCTAACTTGCAGGCCGACATTCTGGGAGATTGGCGAGAGGAACTGATATTCTGGGATGAGAGAGATGCCGCCCACCTGAATATCTTCACCACAAATGTACCGACAGATTACCGGGTACCCACTTTGATGCACGACCATGTCTATCGGATGGGTGTCGCTTGGCAGAATGTGGGATACAACCAACCGCCTCACCTAGGATATTACCTCCCTGATTGTGCGGAGAAAGTAAAGTGAATATAAAAACATTTATAATATAATAAGGTAACGATGAAAAGAATATTAATCGCAATGACTTTGATGGCTGCCACGACAGCCAGTTTCGCACAGGTGGCAAAGCCTATGGAGGATGTGAACCATGTCATAGACAATACTGCCGACAGCTTGAACAAGGCGATGACTGCCCGTATCACACCAGGAACGAGTCGCAAGGGCAACAACCCGGTGCTCTTCTTGGTCGGTAACTCTACCATGCGTAACGGTACGCTCGGCAATGGCAACAACGGTCAGTGGGGCTGGGGCTATTACGAGCACGAGTTTTTTGACGAGAACAAGATTACTGTAGAGAACCAGGCTCTCGGCGGCATGAGCAGCCGTACCTTTTATAACCGTCTTTGGCCGGACATCCGCAAGGGAATCAAGGCGGGTGACTGGGTCATCATCTCCATCGGACATAATGACAACGGACCTTACGACAGTGGACGTGCCCGTGCCAGTATCCCAGGCATAGGCAAGGATTCGCTCAATGTCACCATCAAGGAAACGGGGGTGAAGGAGACGGTCTATACCTACGGTGAGTATATGCGCAAGTACATCAACGACTGCAAGGCACTCGGTGCTCATCCCATCCTGATGTCGCTGACTCCACGTGACGCTTACGATGAGAATGATAAGATTGTCAGAGTAGATAAGACATTCGGACTTTGGGCGAAACAAGTGGCGGAGCAGGAGCACGTACCATACGTGGATTTGAATTCCATCTCTGCCGACAAACTCGACAGTTATGGGCATTGGAAAGAAAAATACCATTTCTTCACCGACCATATCCACACCTCACGCTTCGGAGCGATGATGAACGCACGTTCTGCCGCAGAAGGTTTGGCGGCAAGCAAGGATCCCAGTTTGGCTCCTTTGCAGGCGATGATGGTGAATGTGGCATTGCCGGTGGAAAACTTCGAGCGTGAGCCGGACAAACCTGTGGTCTTCTTCACAGGTGACAGTACGGTGAAGAATGAAGACAAGGAACAGGATGGTATGTGGGGCTGGGGATCCCAGGCTTACACCATCTTCAATCCCAAGAAGATAACCTGTGTCAATGCTGCCAAGGCAGGGCGCAGCTCTCGTTCTTACCTCAACGAGGGCAGATGGGACAAGGTATATAACAGTATTCAGCAGGGCGACTATGTGCTCATCGAGTTCGGACATAACGACATCTGTTCGATGGTGGACAAGAAGGCACGCGGCTCCATAGCCAGTGCCAAGGACACTTGTCATGTATATAAGTTGGATAATGGTCAGTACGAGGTGGTTTATTCCTTCGGTTGGTATTTGAAGAAGTTTATCCAAGACGTTCGTGAGAAAGGCGCAACCCCTATCCTCGTCTCCTTGACTCCTCGCAACGAGTGGCCTAACGGCAAGATGGAGCGTCGCAACGACAGTTATGGCAAGTGGTATCGTGAGGTGGTGGATGAGACAGGTGTCGATTTCCTCGACCTTCACAACATCGCTGCCGACTCTTACGACAAGATAGGGAAGGAGAAGGTGAAGGCCTACTATAAGAAAGACCATACCCACACTTCCCTCAAAGGGGCGCAGCACAATGCCAAGTGTGTGGCCAAGGGCTTGAAGAAGATGAAAAGCCCATTGGCAAAGTATTTGAAGTAGGAATGGCTATCTTTGCACATGACAATAGATAGTTGTGCTTATGTTCTCCTTGACGTGATTTTGCGCAACCCCTGTAATAACTTTTAATAACTAGAAAATAATGATGTATTGCAATTTTGTGAAGAAACCTATGCTGGCTTTGTTTCTGGGACTGGCATCCGTAGCAGATGTGGTGGGCAAGGACATGGTGTGGTATGATGGCAGTCAACCTGTCAGCTATACTATGCCGAGGAACGTGGACCCTGTGGTGAAGGTGGCGGCACAGATGTTTGTCGATGACATGAAGGCAGTGACGGGCAAGGCCGCTCTTCTTGTAGGGAAGGAGGCTGAAGCAACCGTCAAGGTTGTCGAGCTGGACAAACTCTCTTCCTCGGCGAAGAAACGTTTGGCCAAGCAAGGTATTCCTGTCATGGAACTCCAGAAGAAAATCGACGGTTTTCATATATCAATAAAAGGTAATCAGATTGTAATCGTCGGCTCCAATGGTCGGGGTGCAGCCTACGGTCTGTTGGAGCTGTCGCGCAAGGCGGGGGTGAGTCCATGGGTCTGGTGGGGAGACGTGGTGCCGGAAAAGAAGCAGCGTCTCGTCATCGACGATGGATTCGCCACCTTGCAGGGAGCTTCGGTGGAGTATCGTGGCATTTTTATCAATGACGAGGACTGGAGTCTGCGTCCTTGGAGCTATGGCAACTTTGAGAAGGCGGAATTTGGCATGATAGGCCCCCGCACCTACAAGAAAGTGTTCCAGCTCCTGATGCGTATGCGTGCCAATGCCATTTGGCCAGGTATGCACACGGGCACGAAGGCGTTCTTCACGATACAGGGTGCCAAGGCGGTGGCTGACAGTTGCGGAATCGCCATCGGTTCTTCCCACTGTGAACCCTTGCTCCGCAACAATGTCGATGAATGGGATGAGCAGAAGCGCGGAAGGTTCAATTATATCTCCAACAAGGAACAGGTGCAGGATTACTGGACCGGGCGACTGAAGGAGGTGAAAGGATCCAAGGGCGGAAACCTGCTCACCATCGGTATGCGTGGCATCCACGACGGAAGCATGGAGGGCGTGAAGACGATGCAGGAAAAGTTTGACGGCTTGCAGCAGGTCATCAACGACCAGCAAGACCTCATCCGCAAATATCTCGGCGACCCCAGCAAGCAGACGCAGGTGTTCATTCCCTACAAAGAGGTGCTTGACATTTACAACAAGGGACTGAAGGTGCCCGATTACGTCACCCTGATGTGGTGTGACGACAACTATGGCTATATGACCCGTCTGTCGGATGCCGAGGAGCAGAAACGAAGTGGCGGCGGTGGCATCTATTATCACTTGAGCTATTGGGGCAGACCACACGACTACCTGTGGCTCACCACCACCCAGCCTGGACTGATATACAACGAGATGAAGGCGGCCTACGACCACAATGTGCGCAAGATGTGGCTGGTAAACGTACACGACCCCAAGGTGGCAGGATATGACTTGGAACTCTTCCTCGATATGGCTTGGAACATCCACAGTGTGGGTGCCCAAACCCTTAATGACCACTACCGGGCTTGGCTCTGCCGACAGTTTGGCGAGATGGCTGGCAAGGAACTGTTCCCCGTGATGCAGGAGTTCTACAAGTTATGCGGCGAGCGCCGGCCGGAGTTTATGGGTTGGAACCAGGTGGAACTGGACAAGAAACTCTACGACCGCGGCTTGTCGCCTGTGCGAAACTCGGAGTTCTCCCCTTCCGCCTTTGGCAATGAGTTGGACAGATACTTGGACCGTTATGCTCGCATTGCCGCTCGGGTGAAGACGATAGCCGGAGAGGTGCGTCCCGAATTGAAGGACGCTTATTTCGCAGCCATCCAATATCCTGTGATGGCCTCCGATGCCCATGCCCGCAAGATACTTTGGGCACAGAAGGCCCGCAGCTACGCCAATGGAAGTACGCAGGGAGATATGTTTGTAAACAATGCCAAAATCTATCACGCCGTGGCACAGAGCCAGCGTGCTTACCAGGAGATAAGGGATTTGACGGCCTACTATAATAATGAGATGGCAGGAGGCAAGTGGGCACGGTCGATGAATATGCGTCCCCGCGACTTGCCTGTGTTCGCCGCTCCCCATCTGCCCACCTTGCTGACCGATGCACAGGTGAAGGAATGGTTGGCTAAACCGTCCGCCTCGCAGTCTTGTGAACTGGATGCCGACGGCACCGTCGCCCGTAACGCCTGCGATTACCAGGATGCATCTGCCGGCGTGGAGAGTGTGCAAATGCTCGGTCATAGCATGAACGCCGTGTCACTGCCCAAGGACGCTACTTTATCTTACCAATTTTCTACAGAAAAGGAGGGCGATGCCGTGCTCCGTGTGGCTGTGATTCCTACCCAGTCCAATGACAAGGGCGACCTCCGTTTCTCTGTGAGCGTGGACGGTGCCGAACCTACTGTGTTTAGCCTGAAGGAACCTTTCCGCTCGGAGCGTTGGAAAATCAATGTTCTCAGGGGACAGGCCGTGAGGGAGTTGAAGTTGGAAGCTTTGAAGGCAGGTAACCATACCTTGGTCATCAAGGCTCTCGACCCTCATGTCCTCATCGACCAGTGGAT
Source organism: Bacteroidaceae bacterium (assembly GCA_963594995.1). Classification (GTDB taxonomy): domain Bacteria; phylum Bacteroidota; class Bacteroidia; order Bacteroidales; family Bacteroidaceae; genus Prevotella. The sequence continues at coordinate 3,234 of CAVBGK010000005.1, read as the reverse complement.
GATCGACTACAATCTGAATCGCAAGTTCTATCTCTTCCCCGTGAAGGGATAGACGATTAGGATATCCGATTCTTTCACGACAAACAACTTAGCTAATGAAACAGACTTTGTTTATACTCGTTCTGCTGGTGCTCGTTGCTTTTCCCTCGGGGGCAATGGACCAGCAGACTCAAACACTTTTTCTCTCTGGGCGTGATGCCGACCAAACAGTGAAGTGGGACTTCTTCTGCTCCAAGGGTATGAACAGCGGAAAATGGCGAAAGATAGCTGTTCCCTCCTGTTGGGAGCAGCAGGGGTTTGGTGAATATACCTACGGCAGATATTATAAGAAGAAAGGTGGAAAAGCGAGCGACGAGACGGGCTGTTACCGACATAAATTCAATGTGCCTTCGTCATGGAAGGGCAAGGTCGTGAAGCTGACTTTCGATGGGGTGATGACGGATGCGTGCGTCCGAGTGAATGGTCGGCAGGTAGGACCTGCTCATCAGGGTGGATTTACATCTTTCACCTATGATGTCACTTCCTTTTTACTGATTGGGAAAAGTAACCTCTTGGAGGTGTTTGTCAAGAAACAGTCAGGCAACAAGTCGGTGAACATGGCGGAGCGTCATGCCGACTGGTGGCTTTTCGGGGGTATCTACCGCCCCGTTTATTTACAGGCCTACCCCAAGACGCATATCGAAAAGGTGGCGATAGACGCAAAGGCTGATGGTTCGATGCAGCTGGCTTTGGAACTGTCGGAGGCTCCCAAAGGTTATACTCTGAATGCCTTTCTGGAGGGGAACGGGCAGAAGTGTACTCAGTCGTTGCCCCTCTCAGCCCAGTCGCAGCAAAAACTTACCCTGGGCTGGGCGGGCATCAAACCTTGGGACACGGAGCATCCTCATCTCTACCATCTGCGAATGCAGCTCGTTTCCCCTTCGGGACAAGTGGTACATGAGGCACAAGAGCGCATCGGCTTCCGTACCATCGAGTTTCGGCGCAGGGACGGATTCTATTTGAATGGCAATAAGATCCAGATTAAGGGCATCAACCGTCATTGTTTCTATCCCGAGACGGGACGCACCGTTTCCAGGCGGCTGGACTTGGAGGATGCCAAGCTTGTGAAGGGTATGAATGCCAATGCCATTCGCTCTCATTATCCCCCCGACAAGCATTTCCTGGACATCTGCGATTCCTTGGGCATCCTCTATTTCGGCGAGTTGCCGGGATGGCAGAACCATTACGATACAGAAATCGGTACCAAGATATTGAAAGAAATGTTGGCAGATGATGCCAATCATCCTTGCATCTTCGCTTGGGGAAATGGCAACGAGGGAGGCTTTAACTACGATTTGGATCCACTCTTTCGCCAATACGATATTCAGCAACGCCATGTGGTACACCCTTGGGCGATGTTCGACGGAGTGGATGCCCATCATTATCCAGCCTATCAAACGGGCGTGCATCGTTTGCACAATGGCTATGAGGTGTTTATGCCCACCGAGTTCCTGCACAGTCAGTATGACAAGGGGGGCGGTGCCTCGCTCGATGAATATTGGGCGCATTGGAACAGGAACCCACTCTTTGCCGGAGGTTTCATCTGGGCGATGATAGACGAAGGGGTGATGCGTACCGACCGCAAGGGTGAGATAGACTGCGATGGCACCAATGCCCCTGATGGTCTGGTGGGACCTCATCGGGAAAAGGAAGGCAGTTGGTTTACCATCCGTGACGTGTGGTCGCCCATACAGATAGCTCCCTTCCGCATCCGTCCTACATGGGATGGTAGGTTTGTGGTAAGCAACGGATTCCTGTTCAGTCGTCTGGATGAATGCCGGATGTACTATCGTATCCTTGCTGATTCCGTATTACTATCGGAAGGCGAGGTGGTGATGCCGCAGGCAGTGCCTGGGGAGAGTGGATATGCGCGCCTGGGGAAGAAGGAGGATTTCTCCCGAGGCGATGTGTTGCAACTCATGGCGCTGGATGTCCATCAGGACACTATCAACGTGTGGTCTTATCCCATCAAGTATGCCGATGAATATTTTCAGGCTCATCAGCCTTGTGTGGAAGCGGCTGCCCTTTCTCCTTCCGCTCAAGCACACATAGACGGAACTACCTTGCTGTCTGCAACGGGAGTCAAGGCGGTTTTTGATAAGAATACGGGTATGCTGACTCATATATATAATAAAGTGAAAGAGATACCCTTCAATGGCGGTCCGTTGCCCGTGGGCATGAAGATGAAGTTGCAAGGCATCTCGGCACGGCAGGAAGGAAAGGATGCCCTTCTCGTGATGCACTACACGGGAGCGGTGGACTCCATCGTTTGGCGAATGCGCCCAGACGGTTTGTTGGGGATGGACGCAGTTCTCTTGAACAACTGCAACGGTAAGAAGTTTGATGGGGAGTTCTTCGATAAGAACGTGCTCAACCTGGGCTTCTCCTTCTCTTATCCCGAGCAGGAATGCAAGGGGATGAGATGGATGGGAAAGGGGCCTTACCGAGTGTGGCGCAACAGGCTCCGCGGTCCGCAGTGGGGCATCTGGCAGAAAGCCTACAACAATACCGTGACGGGCGAGAGTTGGAACTATCCCGAGTTCAAAGGTTACCATGGCAACCTCTATTGGGTAGAGATGCAGTCGGAGACGGCTCCCTTCAAGGTCTTTTCCGAGACCGACGGGCTTTACTATCGTGTCTTCACGCCCGAGGAGCCGAAGGCCTTGGATGGCGAGAAACATACGATGCAACCTTTCCCGGAAGGAGACCTTTCCTTCCTCTTCGAGATACCAGGCATCCAGTCTTACAAGCCTATTGAGCAACTCGGACCGGAGGCGCAGCCCGGCAATATCCGCATCAACATCGGGGATGACGGTTTGCGGATGAAACTTTGGTTTTCTTTTTAGAATGAAGCAATAATCTTGACTGTGGATGGCAAGGTCGATGTTCTCGCAGAGTGCTCGAGCCAGTAGTAGGTGACGGCATCGTAAGTCCAGCGGCCAGGCTTGTGTGTCGTATTCGCCATGATGCTGCAAAAGTACGGAAAAATAGTGGTTGCAAAGTAATAAATATGTGCAAAGTTTGTGTTTATTGTACATTTATGCATAAAATCAAGGAATCAACCAAACTTTTTTGTTGAAAACTTGCTAAAATGTTCATTCCCAGTGCGGCTCGTTGTGAAGCCGGTACGGCTTCACAATCGTAACTATTCAGCTGCCCTAATCCTATAGCATACCGTACATTGCATAAGATTGT
>CAVBGK010000004.1:0-10977 GCA_963594995.1 Bacteroidaceae bacterium | reverse complement strand
CATCTTGTAGGGTTGGCAAAGATGGGCAACACCAAATACTTGGTATATGGAAAGTCATGAACTAAAATGTTTCAGGCACGACATCAAGAATCCCCACAGTATCTCTACCAACGAAATCACCAGCATATCGGCATCTGAAGATAAAAGCATATGGGTCAGTACTTATTGGAAAGGAATACAAAAGTTTGACAAGAAGAACAAAAACTTCATACCTTATGACAAGAAAAACGTAAAGGGCTTGCCAGAAGACCAATTTTGGTGCGTAAAAGACCTTGGCAGAGGTATGGTCCTGGCCGGACATGTAGACAAGGGCTTGTCTGTCATCGACACTCACCACCATGTGGCACATAACTATAGGCACAATGCCTCCAACCCCAAATCCTTGAGTGGCAATGAAGTGTATGCCATCTTGCAAGACCATCATGGCACAATCTGGATAGGAACAGGCAAAGGACTAGACATATTTAATCCTGCAACCCACGAGTTTACTCCTGTGGCAGAACGAGAAATAGACCACCAGCGCATTTATGACATCAAGGAATTCAAGGATGGGCGAGTCTGGGTGGCAACAGAATTAAAAGGCATCGTCATCATCGACGCACAGAAATCCTGGCAAGAGGAGAAACGGCCCTCAATACAAGTTATCACAAAAGGAGAAAGACAAGATGCCCTAACAGGCAACTGCATACGTTGCCTATGGGAAGACTCGTATCATAACATCTGGGCTGGTGTATATGGAAGTGGCATCAATTTCCTTACCCGACAGCGTCCCCCTTTTCAAAAACTGTCCTATGGCCCTCTCAGTATAAACGACGCACTTACCAGTCGCTCTGTTACAGGTATTACTTTCGACCAAACGGGAGAACTATGGATTGGCACCGATGGCGAGGGAACCAATCTCTTTTCAAAAGACTTGTTACGCAAAAACATCTATCCTGTAGAAACAGGCAAGAATATACGCACCATCTTGTGCGACTCCAAAGGCGTCCTATGGTTTGGAAGCTTTTGGCAAGGTGTCATCATCCGAAAGAAAGACGGAAGTTTCCAAAGGTTGCTGAAAGAATATTGGGCAGACGTGAGATGCTTTTATGAAGACAAGTTGCGACACGACATGTGGGTCGGAACAAACTTGGGTATATATATCATCGACACAGGTACTTATACCGTCAAGTCAGTCTTCAAGAAAGGGAGCCAATTCATCAGGAGTATTACCCGAGACAGCAAGGATAGAGTATGGCTAGGCTATCTAGACCACGGCATCGAGGTCTTTACCCCTCGTATGGAAAAGCGAATCGCCACATTCAGTACTGCCACTACACCAGAGATGCCTTCCAACGCTGTATCCCAGATCTTTGAAGACTCACAGCACCGCATATGGGCAGCCTCCCACGATGGAATCGTATGCTTCGACATCAACAACCTGAAACATACCAAGCTCTTCTCCGAAGAGCAAGGGCTGTCGAATACACATGTCTGCGCCATTGCCGAAGACAACCATCAAAACCTCTGGTTCAGTACCAACACGGGAATATCTTGCCTCCGCAAAGGCATCTCCAAGTTTGACAATTTCGACTATCGGCAAAATGTTCCCCAAGGCAATTTTTTTGCAGGCAGTGCTACCAAGGACAAGCAAGGTAACATATACTTTGGCTCCAACGAAGGATTGTGCTATTTCAATCCGCAAGCACTCATTCAGCCCAAGAAGTCATCGCAGATATGCATCACGTCCATTCATCTACCCAATGGGATAGGAAAGAAAGACAGCATCATTGATGTCATCAACCAAAAAGATATCACATTAAAGCACAACGAAAATACAGTCACCCTTAATTTCTGCGCACTCAACTACGCAGACAACCTATACACCTTATATAAATACAAAGTGGAAGGTCTGCAAGACAGGTGGGAACCTTGTGACGGGAACATTACGCTCCGAAATCTCCCACCAGGCAAGTACAAGTGCATCATCACAACTTACAATAACATAGGCACATCCCACAACTCTGCGGTACTAAGCATTGTCATCACACCTCCTTTCTGGCTTTCAGGATGGGCCAAGGCACTGTACATACTGCTTACGCTCATCTTTGCATATTTTATCTTGCAGAGTTACAAACGCCACTTAAACCTAAAATACCAATTAAAGGCAGAGCAACAAGAACACGAGAAAGAACTCAAGTTTAACGAAGAACGCTTGCGCTTTTTCACAAACATCACACATGAGTTGAGAACACCGCTCACACTCATCATAAGTCCACTCGAAGACCTGTCCCACTCCACCAGCATTGGGCAAAACATCAAGCACAAGCTTGCCATGATCTATCAAAATGCCATCCGACTGAACGACCTAATCACTCAAATTCTGGAATTCAGAAAAACAGAAACTGCCCATCGGCAACTTACCGTCTGCCAAGGCAATATTGTCGAAACGGTACAAGAAATCTGCTTGCGATATGAAGAATTGGTACAAAAGCCAAATGTAAGCATTCGGTTTGTTGCACCTTGCACAAATATTGGTCTCTATTTTGACCGGGAAATCATCAGGATAATTGTAGATAATTTGGTGTCAAATGCCATCAAATATACCGATAAGGGATACATAGAGATAGGTGTCAGCACATCTCAAAAAGACGGTAAGAATCTCGTCAACATCAGTGTCAGTGATACAGGACATGGCATTTCTCCAGATGCCTTACCTCATGTCTTCGACAGATATTACCAAGAGAATAGCATTCATCAAGCTTCGGGTACCGGTATCGGACTTGCACTGGTCAAGAATCTTGTCATGCTCCATGAAGGAGACATACAGGTCGAGAGTCAACCTGAAGTAGGTACACGCTTTATCTTGTCACTGGATAGAGACAAGCAATATTCGCAGGCCTTGCATGGCGCAAATAACAGTTGCCTTACACACAAGCACGTTGCCGAAATAGTAGAATCGGACAACGAACAGGAGGAAATCTATATTGGCAAGAAGCCAAGTATGCTCATCGTAGAAGACAACAAAGACATCAGGGAGTATATCGCCAACTCGTTTGAGCAAGACTTTGAGATTCTTACGGCTATTGACGGAAAAGAAGGATTGACCTTGGCCTTTGAGAAGATTCCAGACATTGTCATCTCGGATGTCATGATGCCCAACATGGATGGCAAAACTATGTGTGTCCGATTGAAAAACGACATACGCACAAGCCATATCCCTATCATTCTGCTAACGGCAAAGGAAAGTATAGAGGCTAAAATAGAAGGTTATGATGCGGGGGCAGACTCTTATATCACCAAACCGTTCTCACGCACTCTGCTTAGCAGCAGGGTGAGGAATCTGCTGGCAAAAAGGAAGCAAGCCCTAAAGTCGATCAACGAATCTAAGGAGATTGATATCCTAGAAAAGAAAAAACGATTAAGGGAATCGCTCAACAAAATAGACCAAACGTTCTTTGACAAGATAAATAAGATAATCGAAGATAATATTTGCGGTACTATTGATGTCAACTTCTTGGCAGAAAGTCTTGCCATGAGTACAAGTACACTTTATAGAAAAGTGAAAACTCTGACAGGGCTTTCTACCAATGAATATATCCGCAAAATCAAAATGCAACATGCCGAACGGTTGTTGCTGGAGGGGAAATATAACATTAGCGAGGTAGGATATATGGTCGGCATGAACAGCCTGCCTTATTTCCGGCAATGCTTCAAGTCGGAGTTTGGAATGATACCTTCTGAATATCTGAAGCAAATCCAAAAATAAGTAAAACTGCTTGCAACGACTTGGATTCCGCATTTACATCAGGTTGCATTTCTCGGCGGTGTTCTTCTCCACCTTCTCGCCATCCTTTAGGATGCGGGCCGTGTAGCCGAACTTCCCGAAGCCTTGCTGAAGTTTCTCGGGAGTGGTCTTGTCGGCATCATACTTCACGGTGACCGTCTGGTTGGGCACGGAGGTCTCAATGCTCTTGATACCCTTCTCGAAACGGAGGTTCTTCTTGATCTTATTCTCACAGTTCTCACAGTGCATCTGTGGAGTGGTGGTGAACACTACGGTCTTGATGTCCTTGGCGAAGGTCACCATCGCCAACATCATCATTGTAAACATTAAAACTATCTTCTTCATAATTCTATTATAATTCTGTATTTTTACTATTTTCTCATTGCCTTCACAATCTTGCCCATATACATCGAGTGGATGCCAGCAGGGAAATCGGAATACTGTTTCTTTGGCATCTCGCCGAATCCCTTAGGATCAAATGGAGCGTGGTAAATCATCTCGCACTCGAAGACTGTCTTCGCCTCTTCGAAATAAGGTGTGCCATGCTCCGTGTATCGGGTATGCAAGCCAAGAGCCTTCGCCTTGTCGCCGTCACGACCGCTGTTGGGTCCCATATACTGAAGAATGTCCTTGTGGGATTCGTCAAACTCCATCACGGTGAAGTACTTCGCTTTTTCCATATACTTGAAAGTGTAGCGGGCAGGGGCCACATATACGGTCATGAGTGACATGTCTTTCTCCCAAATGTTACCCATTGCACCCCAACCGATGGTCATCTCGTTGTGGTCTGTCTTGTCGCCAACGGCAAGCAGGAGTCCCTTGCCCTTGAAGTAAGTAAAGGGATTGCCGTGGAAATCGGTGGTCACGTCAAACTTCTCGAAATCCTTTGTGCTTGCCGTTTTCTCCGCAGGTTCCGTTGTTGAAGCACTCTCCTTCTTTCCTCCAAACACCTCGTAGGATATATTCTCGGGTTTCCACTTGTCCTTGGGGGTGGTCTCGCCCTTCGGATAACCTATCACGATGGTAGAGAACGGGATGAGATGGTCGGGCAGATGGAGTAGGGCAGAGATGGCTTCACATCTCTTCGTGTCGGGATAAGTGCCCGTCCATACTGCACCCAGTCCCATGCCGTGTGCCTGAAGGAGGATGTTTTCGGTGGCAGCAGAGGCATCCTGGCTCCAGAACTCGCGCACCAGGTCGGGCTTCTCGTTGGTCATGTCGCCACACACCACGATGGCCAACGGAGCATCCTTTGCCATGCGGGCATTGGGAGTTACCTCGGCTATCTTCTCCAGGGTGGCCTTGTCTTTCACCACCACGAAGTGCCACGGCTGTACATTCACGGCAGAGGGCGCCGCCATGCCGGCACGCAGGAGTTTTTCTATTTTCTCGTCCTCCACGGGTTTGTCGAGGTAGGCACGCACCGATGTGCGGGTCATGATGTTCTGATACACGATGTCTGTGGTATCTTCTTCGCTCTTTACCGACTTGGTGGCACTGCCCATCGCCCATCTTGCACAGACCAAGACGAGGGCTATCGCCAATACGATATTTAATAATGTTGCTGGTTTCATAAATTCTGTCATTTTTTTATTTGTTGCGATATAAACGTTACGATTAGAAAACTTACTTGCCTGTCTGGCTCAGTTTGAGGAAAGTGCCCATCGGGCAGACGAAGCGGCAATAGGGTCTTGTCACGACGAGCGATAGGAGCACGAATACCGCTGCCAAGGCGACGACCACCCAAGATGCCGACTGGAAGATGAAGGCCGAAAACGGCTCATAGTCCGCCCAGTCGCTCCATACGCCCGCCCAGACGCAGAGCATCAGCAATGCCCAGAGCATCTGGCGGAAGAGGTCGAGCCGCTGTTGGGTCTTTCTATCCAGCTTCACCTTATACTTTATGCACTTTCCAGCCACCTGTTGCAGGGATCCGAAGGGACAGACGTGGGTGCAATAGTAGGTTTTCTTGCCGAAGAGCGGATAGACGAAAGCCGTAACGAGCATGATGGCGGGGATAATGACGGCAAGCACGTTGATGCCATGCGCCATATATCCTATCAGCGATGTATAGGAGAGGAACGCCCCGCACCAGAAGCCGAGCACAACTACATTGAGCACCAACTGGCAGAGGTGATACTTCCTGTTCTTGACAAAGAGCGGAAGGATGGCCGCCATCAAGACGACAATCAGCCCCGCGAAGTTCTTGACGGAACAGTCGAACGACTTGAAGGATGCAAGGAATCCGCCTTCCGAATCCTTCCCAGCCCCATCGCCTTCGCCTGTCAATGTCAGTTGCCTTTTGGCATACTGTAAGCCCCGCTCCATATTGCCGATGATGGCCTTCGAGGAGAAGGTGGCACCCGACACGGCATCTACCTTCATCTCCATTGCCTCGTCGACAGTCTTGCCGTTCCAGCTGGCGAGCAAGGCAGAAGCCTGGTCGAAAAAATCTGGGGTCTCGGCATTGACGAGTGCCTTTACCGCCGTTACCTTCCCGTCCTTGAGGGTGATTTCGAGTGGCACCTTGCCAGCATAGCCCGAGATGTCTGAGCCGAGGTTTGTGGTATTGATGACCACAGAGCCATCGGGGAGTGTGCGCAACGTATCATTGTCCACACTCTTCACCGCCTCCTCAGTCTTGGCTTTCAGCTCATACCCCATCCACTCGCCCTGTTTCATGATGGCGAGCGAAGAGAGGATCAGCAAGCAAACAAGTAGGCTGCATACCTGTTGTATTTTATCTGTTATCTTCATTCTTCACTTCCTTTTTTTTTCCTTTTTACTTTTTTACCTTCATTCTCAAATCTCCAACCTCACCCCAGCGTAGAACATTCTCCCCTCCACAGGTCCCCACACCAAGGTAGGCTCGAAGTCGCTTCCCCAAGGATTGCCAGTACCGTAGATGGGTGTCTTCTGCTTGAAGCCCGTAAGGTTCTCGCCCCCCACATAGATGCTCCAGTGGCGGAACCACCTAGTAATCTGTGCACTCACCTGCTCGAAACTATGAAAACGGGGAGACCATGACTGGCTTCCGTCGGCCAACAGATAAGGATCGGGATTCCTGCCCCCGCCGTTGAGTTGCAGGGTGGCATCGAATTGCCAAAGGGCTAGGGGTGTCTTGTAAGATGCCGTGAGAAGAGCCTTGTACTTGCCGGTAAGGGGTTTCTCCTTCAGCACATGGTCGATGCCGTAGGTACACTTCACATTGTTCAGGCGATAAGCCGCCGTCAGCTCCAATCCCTTCAGCAAGGGATAGGAGGCGTCTATCTGGAAGGTGTGCGAATAAGATTTGCCCCGCAAGTTGTCGAGCAAGATGACGCGGGCATCATAGTCGTAGTCCACCACCGCCTGGTTCTTGAAGTCGGTATAGTAATACTCTGCGTTGAGCTTCAGCGTTTTGCCCCCCAAGGGGATATAGAAGGCGGTGCTTACGCCATAGTTCCACGCCTTCTCCTGCCCGATTCCGTCGTCCGTAATCTGAAATTCCCTGCCACTCGCCAAGAGATAGTTGTACTCCGCCAAACCGAACACCGTGCGATAGCCCTTGCCCGCCGAGAGGCGGATGCTGACGGCATCTATAGGCGAATACTTCACGTGGAAACGAGGGGTGAAGAATGTGCCGTAGAGCGAACTATGGTCGAGGCGCACGCCAGCCATCGCCGTGAGTTTTGTACCCAAGGTATAGGTGTACTGGGCGTAAGCGCCGGGGGTAGTCTCCTTCTCGTTTACATAGGTACTTTGGCCCAAGTAATCGTGGTTGATACTCAAACCTGCGGAGAGGTTGTGTTGGGCAGAAAAATTGGTCTCAAACATGAGCGAGCCGTAGAGGTTCTTCTCGTTGAGGTCGTAGAACTTTGTGCCATACTGGGCGTCGAGCTGGTGCATCGAGGCAGAACCCATGAAGGCGATATTGGTGCCATGCTCATGATTGAGGATAAAAGCGTGCTTCATATAGCCTTCATAGCGATGAGTGTGAAGCTTGATGCGATAAAGTCCAAGGGCATCAGAAGAAGTATCCTGATGAGCACGAACGTGTTCTGCATCCTGTCCACTCGTACGAATTTCCTTCAGAACCCCCAGTCCGCCATGGAAGATGTAGTTGTTGCCCTTGTACACCCATCGGTTCTGGATGTTGTACTGTTCCCTGCCAGGCATGTCGTAGAAACCGTCGCCATTGTCGTCGTGGTTCTTGAGAATGTTCTCATGGTGCAGTAGGATTTCCGTTGCCCACTTGCTGGAGAGATGCACATTGGCATCGGCGTTCACCTCAATGCGGCTCTTGGTGTCGCCGAAGAGGTTGGCCTCTACCTTCTGTTCATCCTCCGGCTGGAGATAGTCTACGTTGATTTGTCCGGTGATAGACTCATATCCGTTCTTCACCGAGGCACTGCCCTTCGACACTTGGATGCCTTTCATCCAAGGTCCCGGCACATAGCCGAGAGCATAAGGGATGGCAGCACCACGGAAGTTGGGCAAGTTTTCGGTGAGCATCTGCACGTAGGTGCCCGACAGACCGAGCAGCTTGATTTGCCGTGCCCCCGTGGTGGCATCGTTGTAAGCCACATCCACCGAGGGGTTGGTCGTGAAGCTCTCGCCCAAGTTGCAACAAGCCGCCTTGAAGAGTTCATCCTTGTTTACGGCGATTCCGTTCACTGCACCGGCCAGTCGGGAAGTGCCCGCCTTGCGGGCTACTACATTTACCTCCTGCAGGGTCTCGTCCTTGAAGATGGAGTCCTGCGAGGTTGAGTTTGTAGAAGTCTTATCTTGCGACAAAGTTTCTTTCCCCGCCGCTCTTTGGTTTGCGTAAGACTCAGAGCCCGTTATGAGCAGGGCACTGAGCAATATATATTTTGAATACATGATGATTCTCTGTTCCTATTTATATTTATCGAGAGCAATACGAACATTCGCCGCTCTTCATTCCGGTTTAGGGGATTTGTAATCCCTAAATCACTTAACCATACGACAATTCTTGGCTGCAAAAGTACGAAAAAACTCTTGCAACCTATATGCAAATAGGAGAAAAAATCAAATAATAAGCGTATTGAGGAGGGAGAGATACTCCCTCGGGGGCGAATGAGGAACACTCATGTTCCAATATCTTGCCTTCTGAACACTGCATACGAAAGGGCGAGGCAGAAGCGACCAAGCCCCTTGCGGGATACCCGCAAAGACAGGCACTGCATCAAAGTCAGCTTTCTGGAAGATTTGGGAGGGCGACAGCTTCACCTGTTTTATATCCATACAATGCTTCCTCACCTGTGCCGCGTGTTTGCCCTGACAACATTCATGGTCTGTGCAACGTTTCACACAACAGTCTGCCACCGTCCCCACCATCACCTTGTCATAACGCAGACAGTGCATGACGGTGGTGCCCACACTCATGTAAACCACCATGAGCGAGAGCAAGAGAGCCATCAATATGTTGAGCGAACGTTTCATACCTATGTTTTATTCTACAAAGAAGACCATTATCCTTTCAAGGGTGCAAAAGCTACATTCATTCAAGGGTGCAAAATTAGTATTTTTCCATCTTACCTTTCCCTATCGTCTCTGAAATATAAGATTATTTAAGAATCCCATCCCCCAAACTTCACATTTTTTCATTGTACATTGCGAAGTTTTTGACTAACGCTTCTGCACTGTCGATGGAATTTTCCTCATTCTAATTCCTGTATTCCGTCGGGTTCACACCAAGATTGTGTAATACATAACGGCTGAAATAGGCTGGCGACGAGAAGTGGAACATGTCGGATATTTGGACGAATGACAAAGTCTTGTCGCGCAACAACCGGGAGATGTCGAGCGCGGTGTAGCGGTTGATCCAGAAGTTGGCAGCATAGCCGCTTACCGCCTTCGACACCTCCGAGAGATACTTGGAGGTGACACAGAGTTTGTCGGCATACCATGTCACCTCTCGATGGCTGCGGTACTCGCCGCTTTCGAGCAGCGAGAGGAAACGGTTCATCAGTGTGGCGTACTGCGTGGACACGTCCGTTTCCTCATACAGCGTGGCGTGGAAATCGAAGAAGTCGATAATCATCGACTGCACCTTGTTAATCATCAAGTCGTTATAAAACTTGTGTTCGGTCTGCAACATACGGATTTGCAAATCATCGAAGTTGCGCTTGCATTGCTCAAATTGTGTGGCGGTGAGGTTCATAATGGGATTGAGGAACAGGGCGAGTTGCCCCTTCATGCCATAGTTGCTTTGCGGAGTGCTCAGCTCTATCAGTTTGGACGACACGTACACTATGACGACACGGAAATCTTTCTCGGGCGTAATCTTCTCCACCAGTTTTCCCTTGCGCACAATCATCAGGTCTCCCTGCTTCATCTCGAGTTCCGCCCCATTGAACACAATACGGCAGGAACCGCCAAGGCAAAGGGCGTGCCCCAAATACTCCCTATACGGATTCGTGCCGATGTCATCAAGACGGTCTGTTATAATGATGTCCTTCTGCTGTTCCATATCCTGTCTCCTTTTATTGATACTCTGCCATATAGACGTGCCGCAGGGGCAAAAGTTTAGAAATGCACACGTTTTATCCCTTGACAATCCTTGAACCGCCGAACACGTCGCTCATCATCATCGTGCCGAGAGCCTTGTCTATCTTTTTCACTTCTTCAGCGGAAAGCAAGATGTCGGCTGCCCCGATGTTCTCCTTCATGCGGCAGAGGCGGCGAGTGCCAGGAATGGGCACTATCCACGGTTTCTTGCTCATCATCCAAGCGAGCGACACTTGCGCCGGTGTGGCATGGTGCGTTTCGGCAAGTAGGTCGAGCATCTCGAAGAGATACTTGTTCTGTGCGAAACTCTCCTTCCGATACTGCGGCATCACAGCACGATAGTCGTACTCGGCATCAAACTTCGACTCCGCATTGTAGCACTCCGTGAGCAGTCCGTTTGCTAAGGGCGAGAACGCCACGAAGCCCACGCCCAGTTCCTCGCATACGGGGAAAAGACTCTCGTGCCAGCGTGCCATCATCGAATAACGGTTCTGTATGGCGGTGACGGGGCACACTTTATGGGCACGGCGTAGGTACTCTTCTGTGGTCTCGGATATTCCCCAATGCAGAATCTTGCCTTCCTTGATGAGGCAGGACATGGTGTCCGCCACCACTTCCGGCTCCACCTCCTTGTCGATGCGGTGCTGATAGTAGAGGTCGATGTGGTCGGTACGCAGTCGGCGCAGCGAACCCTCCAC
>CAVBGK010000003.1:0-11341 GCA_963594995.1 Bacteroidaceae bacterium | reverse complement strand
ATATTATTGCTCAGGATGTTATAAAAAATATTAATTAAAGTGGTGCGGATTTAAGGATAACTATTGTTTCGTTTACGTATACCATAGCTTATCGTTTTGTTTCGGGTACAAAGGTACGTTTTTTGTTGGAAACAGCCAAACTTTTCGGAAGGAAAACGAAAGCCAAGCAGGAATGCTCTCTATTCCCTCAAAAAAACTTGGGGGGTGACAGTGACAGTCCGAAATTCCGCCCTGTCCCCGTCCTAACGCAAAAAGAAAAGGGGCAAACTCATCGTTGAGCTTACCCCCTCCTTTTACCTTTAAAAGTCTTACTCTTCCATCAGCTTGCGGTAGCGGCCCTTCTTGATTTCGGTATCGCCCAGACGGCGAGCCTTGTTAACCTCGTATTCCGAATAGCTACCCTCGAAGAAGAACACCTCACCATTGCCCTCGAAGGCAAGGATGTGGGTACAGATGCGGTCGAGGAACCAGCGGTCGTGGCTGATAACCACCGCACAGCCTGCGAATGCCTCCAGACCTTCCTCCAGGGCACGGAGCGTGTTAACGTCGATATCGTTGGTAGGCTCATCGAGCAGCAGCACGTTGCCCTCCTGCTTCAGCGCAAGGGCTAGTTGCAGGCGGTTGCGCTCACCGCCCGAGAGTACGCTGCAGAGCTTGCTCTGGTCGGTGCCCGAGAAGTTGAAGCGAGAGATGTAGGCACGGGCGTTCACATCCCTGCCGCCCAAGCGCAGAGTCTCGTTGCCCTGCGAGATTACCTCGTAGACGGTTTTGCTTGGGTCGATGTCCTTGTGCTGCTGGTCAACGTAGGCGAGTTTCACAGTCTCGCCCACCTCGAAGGTTCCGCCGTCGGCCTGCTCCAGCCCCATGATGAGGCGGAAGAGGGTAGTCTTGCCGGCACCGTTGGGGCCGATAACGCCCACGATACCGTTAGGCGGAAGCATAAAGTTGAGGTCGCTGAAGAGCACCTTCTCGCCGAACGCCTTCTGCACGTGCTGCGCCTCTATCACCTTGTTGCCCAGGCGCGGGCCGTTAGGGATGAATATCTCCAGCTTCTCCTCGCGCTCCTTCTGCTCCTGGTTAAGCATCTGCTCGTAGCTGTTAAGACGCGCCTTGCCCTTAGCCTGGCGTGCCTTGGGCGCCATGCGCACCCATTCCAGCTCCCTCTCGAGCGTCTTGCGGCGCTTGGATGCAGTCTTTTCCTCCTGTATCATGCGCTTGGTCTTCTGGTCGAGCCAGGAAGAGTAGTTGCCCTTCCATGGGATGCCCTCGCCACGGTCAAGCTCCAAAATCCACTCGCTCACATCATCGAGGAAATAACGGTCGTGGGTCACGGCGATAACCGTTCCCTCATACTGCTGCAGGTGTTGCTCCAGCCAGTCGATGCTCTCGGCATCCAGGTGGTTGGTAGGCTCGTCGAGCAAAAGTACGTCGGGTTTCTGGAGGAGCAATCGACAAAGGGCCACGCGGCGGCGCTCGCCACCCGAAAGATTGGTGACAGACCAGTCGCCGGGAGGACAATGCAAGGCATCCATCGCACGATCCAACTTGGAGTCGATGTTCCAGGCATCGGTGGAGTCGATGATGTCCTGCACCTCGGCTTGCCTTTGCATCAGCTTGTCCATCTTGTCAGGGTCTCCGTAATATTCTTCCAAGCCGAACTTTTGGTTGATTTCTTCGTATTCGGCAAGGGCATCATATACATTCTGCACACCCTCCATCACGTTTTCCTTGACGGTTTTGGATTCGTTGAGCGGTGGGTCCTGGGGCAAGTATCCCACAGAATAACCAGGACTCCATACCACTTCGCCCTGTGTCGGTTGTTCCAATCCTGCGATGATTTTCATCAGTGTGGATTTACCGGCACCGTTGAGACCGATGATGCCGATTTTTGCTCCATAGAAGAACGAGAGGTAGATGTTCTTCAGAATTTGTTTTTGATTTTGTGGGATGATTTTCGATACACCCACCATTGAGAAGATGATCTTCTTGTCGTCAACTGTTGCCATAGATTCAATTCATGTATTAAATATGATATATAGGGGGTACTTTCGGGAAAGAAAGTAGTATTTTCTGCAAAGTTAGTGAAAAGTTTTGAATATTCTTGCTTTCTTTTCTAGAAAAATTGTATTTTTGCAGCATATTGCGGAGATAAAGTGATTGCTTTTGCTCCCTAACTTCTTAAATCCTGGTGATATGGAAACAAATTATATGGATCTCATCATTCGTCTTTCCCTAGCTCTCATCTTGGGTGGGGCGATAGGCATCGAGCGGGAGTACCGTGCCAAGGAGGCGGGCTTTCGCACTCATTTTCTGGTGGCCTTGGGAAGTGCCCTGTTCTGTGTCGTTTCGCAATATGGTTTTGGGATTGATTTGAAGGATTCTTCGCGCGTGGCTGCCCAGGTCGTCTCGGGCATAGGATTTCTCGGAGCGGGTACCATCATCTTCCAAAAGAATGTGGTGCGGGGATTGACTACGGCGGCTGGCCTATGGGTGACGGCGGCCATAGGATTGGCTTGCGGCACGGGTATGTTTGTCGCTGCTATGATTACGACGCTCATGGTGTTGCTCGGTTTGGAGGTGCTCAACTATCTGTTGCCTCAGCTCGGCAATACAACTATCACCTTGTCTTTTTCCGCTTCTTCCCGGGATGGCGTGAGGGAACTGATTAAGAAGATAAAGCAAGATGGCATGGAAGTGCATACGTACGAGTTGAAGGATCGTCGCACCTCCAAGGCCGAATTTCTGGAAGCAAATATCGAGGTGAAGGCGAAGAGAGGGTTTCATACCTTGCGGATACTCGACTATATGAACGATTTCTCTGATGTCACCATCTCGACTGTCGAATAATGGCTAGGTAATCGTAATGACTGCCTTCTGCCACTAATTCGCAATGCAAACCACACCTTTCGGCGTAGGACTTTAGCAGAGGAAAGTCAATGTAAAGCCAGTTGAATGTCTCTCCTCTTACGACGGTAGTTTTCTGGTTCTTGCGCAAGGCGTTTGTGGAAATGATTCCGTTGTACGTCATTTGATAATCCACTTCTCCGTAGTATGTGCCATTGAGGTTGAGGTCGAAACTTCCATCCTCGTTTTCGTAAACATACTTGAGGTCAGAAGAATCTATGAGAATCTGTCCTCTAGGGTTGAGCAAGGATTTCAACCGATTGAACAGGGTTGGGAGATTGGATATTTTGCCTGCGATGCCTGTGCCGTTCATCAGAAGCAGGATGGTGTCGAAACCACCTGCCAAATGCTCGTCGAAGAGGTTGATGTTTTCAACATCCTTTATGCCTCTTTGCTTCATTGCCTCACAGCTCAAGGGTGAAATGTCGATTGCTTTGACTGACGATACGACATTGGAGATTTGGTTGTCTCCCAGAATCTTTTTGGTAGTGATGCAGTCTTGTAGGGCAAGTGCATGGCATCCTGCGCCTGCGCCCACGTCGAGTACTTGGCCTTGGGCCATGTCCAAAGCCATACGTTCCAACGTAGGCATGTCCTCGTAGGTGCGGAATAGGTGTTTTACAGGCATTTCGTCTTCCTCGAACATCGAGGAGAACACACGTAGCTTCCCTGCCTTTCCTGATGTCTGGTAATCTAGGATAGCAGTCCCCATCGGGTCTTTGTCTTTTGACAATATAGTTGTATTCATGATGTCTTTCTTCTTTGTCTTGAGTTGGTATGGTTGCAAAAGTAACAGATTTTGTCCAAATGCACAAGTTTTACAAAGATTATTTGCGTTTTTCTTTCTGTTTGTGTATCTTTGCATGGTCGAAGTGTGAAGGAGTTACGATATGCTTTGCGACAAGTAATGATTTTTTAGTTTATAAATTAAGGAGAAGTGAATATGATGAACATGAAGACATTGATGGTGTGTGGCTTGATGCTGCTGCCGTCACTGAGCCATGCGCAGAGTTGCTGCCAGAAGAATAATCAAGCCAAGTCTTGCTGTCAAATGAACAATGAGGTAATCCAAACGATTATGTCGCGCCGTTCCATACGCAAGTATCTCGACAAACAGGTGGAGCACGAGAAACTTGCCGTCATCGCCAAGTGCGGAGTCAACGCACCCAACGGCATGAACCAGCAACCATGGGCTGTGAGAGTTGTGGAGAACCAAGATTTTATTAAGGGTACCACGGAGATATTCAAGAAGGAGAACCCCGAACAGGTGAAGCGTGACACCAACTTCAAGAATATGTATCGCAATGCCCCTAACATCATCGTCGTGGCCACCCCGAAGGGTAGAGGACAGGTCGATGCTGGCTTGATGGGCGAGAACATGATGCTTGCCGCACAGTCGTTGGGGTTGGGCACTTGTTGCCTGGGGGGTCCTGTCCGCTTCCTCCAGAACAGTGAGGCTTGCAAGCCTTATCTTGCCCAACTCAATCTGCCGGATGGTTATGAGATTTGCTACATCCTTGCCGTCGGTTATCCTGACGAGACACCCGAGGCAAAGCCTAGGGATGAGAGCAAAATAGAGTTTGTTAAGTAATCCATTTGCCCCTATACGCATCAGGACTGTTTGTGTTTAGTCATGATGTGTCACCACGTCCACCACGTGGCTGCCCGCTCCCATCAGGTCGGGACGCTCGGACACGATTTTCTGATAGTCAAGGAAGCGGGCGAACGTCTCTTCGCTCATCTGGTTGAGGCGCGTCCGCATATAGTCTGCCGGACCATCGGGCGAGAAGATAGTGACACGTTCAAGGCCAGCCTCACGGTCGAGGCGGTCGATGTCCTCCAGGCGCACATAGTCGTATAGTTCGTCAGGGTTTGCCTGTATGTGGAAATTTTTGTCCACGGCACCACACTCCATCAATCTGCCGATGCGGTTTTCGTCGAAACAGTAGGAGAGGATGCTGTACTCGTTCATAAGGTAAGCCACGAAGATAAGACCGCCGGGCTTGGTCACTCGCTTGGCCTCGTTCAGGGCTTTGAGCTTCTCTTCGTCTCCGAAGAGGTGGTAGAGTGGGCCGAGCAGGAGGGTGATGTCTGCCGAGGCGGAGGGTAGGAAGGGCATGCTTCGCGCATCGCCCTGCACCACGTCGGCGGTGGGCTCGCGCTTCAGGAATACGTCGATGTTGCGTCTCACCAGCTCCACTGCCTTCACGTTGTACCCTTCTGCCATGAGGGCAGAGCTGTATCGCCCTGTGCCTGCGCCGATGTCAAACAGCTGGAAGCCCGGACGGAGAAAGCGGTGCAGATGGTGCATAGTCGTTTCGAACTCCACGATGCCGTGACGGCGCAGCAGACGCAAGTCTTCGGGGTGCTTGTTGTAATGTCTTTCTATATTGGATAATGCCATAATTTGTCGTTGCGTTTCATATATTCCCTTGGGATACATACATATATCTTATTCCAAGTCCATTTTTAGGTATAGTGTAGAAAGCGACTGCAAGTGTATACTATAAATATGAGGGTGCGTCATAGATTTATGGCACACCCTCACTTTTTTGTTATGTAAGTGTCTTCTTACGCCTTGAAGCTCTCCAGGTCTTCTGCCTGGAAGTTCTGGATGTAGGCGGAATGGCCGAGAACCTCTTCCTCTGCCATGCGGACATATACATTGGCGCTCTTCTGGAACATCTCGGGAGCCTTGGTGGCATCGTCGAGGATGAGGAGAGACATTACGATGTCGCCGGTCATGTTGTAGAGGCGGCGAGCCAAGAAGTCGTGAACGGCCTGGTCGCCAGCTTCCTTCACCTTGGCGATGGCTGCCTCGTAGAGTTCCACGAGCTTTGCCACACGCTCCTTCAAAGGCTTCAAGTCGTCGGAAACCTCGGTCTCCAGCATCTCCTTGATGATTCCTAAGTAAGTGCCGTTGGTGATGTAGCGGATGGCTGCCACTACTTGCAACTGGGTGGTACCCTCGTAGATGGAGAAGATGCGGGCGTCACGGAACAGACGCTGGCTCTTGTACTCCATGATGAAACCGGAACCACCGTGGATGCTGATGGCATCGTAGGCATTCTGGTTGGCGTACTCGGAGTTCATACCCTTGGCCAATGGAGTGAAGGCATCGGCAAGGCGAGTGTACTTCTTCAACTCCTGACGCTCCTCGGGAGAGAGCTTGGTGTCGCGGGCGATATCCTCCAAAGCCTTGTAGATATCTACGTAGCGGGCTGTGCAGTAGAGGAGCGAGCGACCAGCGTCGAGCTTCGCCTTCATGCGAGAGAGCATGTCATAAACGGCAGGGAAGTTGATGATCTTCTCACCAAACTGGGCACGCTCCTTGGCGTAAGCCAATCCCTCGTTGTAGGCTTCCTGCTCCACGCCCACGCTCTGTGCGGCAATGCCCAGACGGGCACCGTTCATCAAAGCCATCACATACTTGATAAGACCCAAGCGAGTGCTACCGCAAAGCTCAGCCTTGGCATTCTTGTAAACCAACTCGCAGGTAGGTGAACCGTGAATACCGAGCTTGTGCTCGATGTGGCGAACGTCTACGCCACCGTCACGCTTGTCGTAGATGAACATGGAGAGACCGCGGCCGTCCTTGGTGCCTTCCTCTGAGCGGGCGAGAACCAAGTGGATGTCGGAGTCGCCATTGGTGATGAATCGCTTCACACCGTTCAGACGCCATGTGCCGTCGGCATCCTGTGTCGCCTTCAGCATCACGTGCTGCAAGTCGGAACCAGCGTCAGGCTCTGTCAAGTCCATACTCATGCCTTCGCCCTGGCAGATGCGGGGGATGTATTTCTGGCGCTGCTCTTCTGAACCGAACTCATAGAGGGTATCGATACAGCTCTGGAGCGACCAGATGTTCTGGAAACCAGCATCGGCGGCGGAGATAATCTCCGAAGCCATGGAGAACACGGCGTTAGGCAAGTTCAAGCCTCCGTAACGGCGAGGCATGGAAATACCCCAAAGACCAGCCTTGCGAGTGGCGTCTAGGTTCTCGTAGGTCTTGCTGGCATAAATCATGCGCCCGTTCTCCAAGTGTGGACCTTCCTGATCCACGGCCTCAGAGTTAGGCTCAATGATGTTGGCAGCCACGTCACCTGTGATTTCGAGCAGTCGCTTATAGTTCTCGATGGCATCTTCGAAGTTGACGGGTGCATCTTCAAACTGGTCTTTCTCAGCGTAGTTGCGCTCCTTCAAATCGACAACACGCTTCATTAATGGGTGATTGAGATGAAATTCAATCTCGGGGTGATCACTATAATAATTAGCCATTTTGCTTTTCTTTATATATAAATAATGTGTAATCGTACTATGGCAGCAGATTACTTAGAATTCTGCTTGTAGTACTTAATCAACTTAGGAACGACTTCCTCGACGGTACCGCTGATTACATAGTCGGCAATCTTGTTGATTGGTGCGTCTTTGTCACTGTTTATGGAGATGATGATGCCAGAATCCTGCATACCTGCGATGTGCTGAATCTGACCAGAGATACCACAGGCGATATACACCTTTGGGTGAACAGTGACTCCTGTCTGACCTATTTGGCGGTCGTGATCAACCCATCCGGCATCTACGGCAGCACGGGATGCACCTACCTCGCCATGGAGCAAGTGGGCCAACTCGAAGAGCTGGTCGAACCCCTCCTTGCTCCCCACGCCATAACCACCGGCTACAACTATCGGACTGCCCTTCAAGTTGTGCTTGGCAGCCTCCACATGGTGGTCGAGCACCTTTACCACGAAGTCTTCGGCAGGCACATATTTGCTAACCTCGGGATAAACCACTTCTTTCTTGCACTCACCCTCGTAAATGTGCTTCTGCATCACACCGGAACGTACAGTAGCCATCTGTGGACGATGTTCCGGATTGACGATGGTCGCTACGATGTTACCACCGAAGGCCGGACGAATCTGGTAGAGCAGACCATCATAGTGTTTGCTCGTCTTTTTGTCATCGTAGCCGCCAATCTCAAGCTCTGTACAGTCAGCAGTCAAGCCGCTAGTCAGAGAAGAGGAAACGCGAGGACCGAGGTCACGGCCGATG
Organism: Bacteroidaceae bacterium; assembly: GCA_963594995.1. GTDB lineage: Bacteria > Bacteroidota > Bacteroidia > Bacteroidales > Bacteroidaceae > Prevotella. The sequence goes on along the minus strand of CAVBGK010000003.1, from coordinate 3,388 downwards.
ACGGTGGCACCCATCAAGGCAATCTGTGGGTTTTCCTCCTTGAAGAGGTTTACAAGAATGTCGGTATGGGGAGCTGAGGTGTAAGGGAACAAGCCCTCAGCGTCGAAAACAAATAACTTATCCACACCATAGGGGAGAATCTGGTCTTCCACCAGGCCCTTGATGCCCGTTCCGGCAACGATGGCATGCAGCTCCACGCCCTGCTGGTTGGCGAGCTTGCGTCCCTTGGTGAGCAATTCCTGAGATACTTCGGCAACAGTAGTGCCTTCTACCTCACAATATACAAATACGTTGTTCATAAAATTCACTACTTACTATTAACCGATAATACTTTCGTCCAACAATTCCTTTACCAGACCGTCGATGTCCTCGTCGCTGCCGGTGAGGGCCTTGCTCTCCTTTGCCTGGAACACGATATTCTTGACAGCCTTCACCTTGGTGGGTGAACCGCTGAGACCGCACTGCTGTGGGTCGCCATCCACATCAGCCACACTCCATTGGTTCAATGTAAGATAAGGTCTTGAATCATAGAGTGCGCTCCAAGGCTCGTCGCCTTTGCGTTCCATCGGGCAAGAGGCATACTTGTACTTCATCACAAGCTTGGCATTGCAAGGACGGCAAGGAGCAGCACTGCCATTTACGGTGACAACGAGGGGTAACGGTGCCTCCACCGTCTCTACGCCACCGTCGATGAGGCGGCGGATAGTAGCCTTGCCATCTTCTACCTTGAGGATTTCCTCGGCATAGGTTACCTGGTTCAATCCTAACTTCTGCGCTACCTGAGGACCTACCTGGGCGGTATCGCCGTCGATGGCTTGACGACCGCCGATTACGATGTCCACGTTGCCAATCTTCTTGATGGCGGTGGCGAGAGCATAAGAGGTAGCCAAAGTGTCGGCACCAGCGAAGAGGCGGTCGGTAAGTAGCCACCCAGTATCTGCCCCACGATAAAGACCTTGGCGAATCACTTCACCTGCACGTGGAGGTCCCATCGTCAAAATGCCAACGGTAGAACCTGGAATCTGCTCCTTCAATCGAAGAGCCTGCTCCAATGCGTTCAAATCTTCAGGATTGAAGATGGCAGGAAGGGCGGCACGATTCACGGTGCCTTCGGCAGTCATCGCATCCTTACCCACATTTCTTGTGTCAGGTACTTGCTTGGCAAGTACTACGATTTTTAAACTCATATCAATCAATGGTTATTGTTATAATTTTCTTAAGTTGTTAGTGTTTGCAAAAGAACACAACCGCAAAAGTACCATTTTTTTGCGTGCTGAACAAATAATTCGCCATAAAATTGCACAATTTTATGCATGTTGTGCGCAAAACCGAATTTTTGTGCAATTGTTACTCAAAACTCTTCAAACGAGCGATATACTTGCCGAGTATGTCGAACTCGATGTTGACAACCGTCCCTACTTCAATGTTGCAAAAGTTGGTGTTCTCACGTGTGTAAGGAATAATGGCTACCGTAAAGGTGTTGTCTGTAGGCTCGCAAACCGTAAGAGACACTCCGTTTACAGTTACGCTCCCTTTGCCTACCGTGAAATATCCCTTGCGGGCCATCTCTTTGTTGAGCTCGTACTCAAAGGTGAAATAGGTGGAGCCATCGGCATCCTTCATGGCAGTGCATTTGGCAGTTTCATCCACATGTCCCTGTACGATATGTCCGTCGAGTCTGCCATTCATCAGCATCGAACGCTCTACGTTCACCTTGTCACCTACCTTGAGCAGTCCCAAGTTGCTGCGCTCCAAAGTTTCCTTCATCGCCGTCACCGTATAGGTGTTGTCTTTGATTTCAACAACTGTGAGGCAAACGCCGTTGTGGGCTACGCTTTGGTCGATGCCCAATTCATTTACAAAAGAGCACGTGAGGGTAAAGTCTATATTTCCCTTGTCTTGCTTGATTGCCACGATGGTGGCCATTTCTTCTACGATTCCACTAAACATAATTCTACTCCTTGTTATTTTTTTGTTATTTCTTTGCAAAGGTATTGTTTTTTTGTGAATACCATTCGGTGGATGGACTCTTTTAAGTTTTTTTTCTAGTTTTTTTTGCTGTTTCTGAGCAAAAGTTTTGCTTTCTCAGTGAAAAAATGTATCTTTGCGCACAAGTGTGGAGAGACACTTAAAAATAAGGTAAAATTAAACTAACAATCAACATGAAGAAACAATTATCAGCGATTCTTCTGGCATCAGCATCAGTAGTGCTGCCAGTGCAATTGTATGCCCAAAATTTGCAAAAAGGTAATTATGGGTATCTTTATTGTCACATGAGTGACCAGGGAGAATACACTGCTTTTGCGGTGTCTCGTGATGGCTATAACTATCAGGATATCAATGGTGGCAAGGCTATCTTTAATCCCAAGGAGCATGCTCGTATTGAGAGTGGAACGAGAGATGCTTATATTACTCGTTCTCATGATGGAAAAAGCTACTTGATGGTCACAACTGACATGTGTGTGGCGAAAAGCCATAAGTGGGATAACTATGGTATTGATTTGCTGAGAAGCGATGACCTTATCCATTGGAAGAGTATTACTTTTGACTTCCGTAATGGAATGGCCAATTTCTGTGATGGTGATAAAGCTGCATCACCTTATAAAAATTGGGAAACAATCAATCGCGTTTGGGCACCTCAAATCTTTTGGGATCCTGATTACGTTTGGGAAAATGGCGATAAAGGCGGTTATATGATTTATTACTCTATGCTTAATCGGGCAGAGGAGAAATACGACCGGATGTATTATAGTCATGCCGATAAGAGCTTCCGTCGTCTGACGACTCCTAAATTGCTGTTTGATTGGGGGTATGCTACTATTGATGCAGACATCAATTATCTCAAAAGCGATGGGCTTTATCATATGCTTATAAAGAAGGAAGGCGGTAAGCCTGGCATCTATACGGCTACAAGTAAGAAACTCACTTCTGGTTGGGGAGAACCTGTTGAGGATGACTATGTTAGCTTTGAAGGTAAAAAGAAATGCGAGGGAAGCAGTGCATTCCAGTTGATGGGTGATGACACTTGGCGTGTCGCTTACATCCAGTATAGTGATCGCCCCAAGCATTATCGTATTTGCAAGGCAGATAAATATCTTCGTAATTTTTCAGACCCTGTAGATATCAAGGGGGTGACAGCTCCACAACATGGAAGTTTTATGCGTATTACCAAAAAAGAGTATAAGCGCCTTTTGGATTGGGATAAACAGTTAAAGGCAGAAGAACTTGGAAAGTAAAAGCCTATTTCTGGTAAAGGGAACATCAAAATGTGATATGGAAGGTGGATTGAAAAATATTTACAATCTCGCTTTTTTATGTCCTTGTGAAAAACAGACTCCCTTACCCCACTTTTAAAATTACCTCGTGATGCAGGAATTTTTCCCTCGTG
>CAVBGK010000002.1:0-15872 GCA_963594995.1 Bacteroidaceae bacterium | reverse complement strand
CTTTATAATTTCTTAACGATAAGTTGGTGGTGAACTGACGAATATCTAAAGGTTTGCATTTCAGGTAAAAAGAAGACTGAGTAGTTACACAAAAAAACGCCCACTAGAAAGATTCATCTAATGGGCGGTTATTCTATCGTCGATTAATCTTTATTTCTTCAACCACTTGTCAAGCCAGCCGAAGAAAGTGCGCTGCCAGAGAATTCCGTTCTGTGGCTTCAATACCCAATGGTTTTCGTCTGGGAAGATGAGAAGTTCTGCTGGGATTCCACGCATACGGGCGGCATTGAAGGCACCCATGCCCTGGTTGGCATTGATGCGGTAGTCTTTCTCACCGTGGATGCAGAGGATAGGGGTGTCCCATTGGTCAACGAACTTGTGGGGACTATTCTCGTAGGTCTTCTTGGCGTTGGCTGTCTGGTCTTTGTTCCAGTAAGCGTCATCATATTCCCAGTTAGAGAACCAAGCTTCCTCTGTGTCGGTGTACATGCTTTCCAGATTGAAGGCTCCATCATGAGAGAGGAATGCCTTGAAGCGCTTGTTGTGATGACCGGCAAGGTAATACACGGAGAAACCACCGAAGCTGGCACCTACACAACCCAGTCGATCCTTGTCAACGTATGGAAGATTGGAGGCTGCGTCATCGATGGCTGAGAGATAGTCGTTCATGCACTGGCCGGTCCAGTCGCCGGAGATTTCCTCGTTCCACTCGCTTCCAAAACCAGGAAGGCCACGGCGGTTGGGCAAAACGATGACATAGCCGTTGGCAGCCATAATTTGGATGTTCCAGCGATAGCTCCAGAACTGGCTCACGGGACTTTGTGGACCGCCCTCGCAGAAGAGAAGGGTAGGGTACTTCTTGTTGGCATCGAAGTTTGATGGCAACATAATCCATACCAACATCTGCTTTCCGTCGGAGGTCTTCACCCAGCGTTGCTCGCACTTGCCGAGGTTCAACTGGCTGAGGATATGGTCGTTCTCATGGGAAAGTTGCTCCACCTTCGTGCTCTTGGCATCCTTGCCAGGTGTTACCACATAGATGTCGGTAGGGTGGCTCATGCTTGCCTTGGTAGCAAGAATCTTGTTGCCGTTGTTGGCGAGGGAAACGCTACCATAGTCCGCCCACTCGTTGGTAATTTGCTTCACATCGCCTTTGAGGTTGGTCTGGTAGAGGTTCAAGGTTCCGTGCCATACACCGATGAAGGTGAAACTCTTGGAGTCTTTGTTCCATACGAAGCCTTCTACGTTTGAGTCGAACTTCTCGGTCACATAAATCTTCTTGCCTGTGGCTATCTCATAGACGCAGAGACGGTTGCGGTCGCTCTCATAGCCATCGCGTGCCATGCTCTGCCAAGCGATGTATTTGCCATCGGCTGAAAACTGAGGATTGGTGTCGTAGCCAGGGTTGTTTTTCAGGTTTTCGGGATTGTTGACTGCCTGATTCTTCATGCTCTTGGTGGCATCAATCTTTGGCTCCACATAGCCAGCCTCCTTGCAGATGTTTTTAGCCTCGTGCGTGTCGGTATCATACAGGAAGATGTCGGAGTCGGTGGAGATGGCATACTGTACACCTTCCTTTTTGCGACAAGTGTAGGCGATAGTTTTGGAGTCGGGACTCCATGCCAACTGCTCGATGCCTCCAAATGGTGCCATTGGGCATTCGAAAGGCTCGCCCTTCAGTATGTCCTCGCCCTCGCCCACGGTGCCGTCATCTGCGACATCAGCCACGAAAGGGTGAAGGATGCTCTCCACATAGTGGTCCCAGTGGCGGTAGTTCAGGTCTGTCACCAATCGGCCTGTAGCCAGAGGTAGGTCGGCAGGGTTCTTTTGGATGGTACCGTTGTAAGGAAGTTCCTTGATAAGTATCACTTTCTTGCCGTCGGGAGAGAACTTGAATCCCTCCACGCCATCCTTGTCATGGGTAAGTTGCTTGCGACCTGTGCCATCAGGGTTCATGCTCCATACCTGTCCCTCACGGATGAAGGCAATCTTCTGTCCGCCCTCAATCCAAGCAGCATCGCTCTCGCTCTTGGAATCGGTGGTGAGTGCTTTCTGGTTCTTGCCATTGGCATCCATCACAAAGAGCATTTGGTGACTTTTGTTTTCCTTCACGCTGTAGTAGCCTACTTGATAGACAATCTGCTTGCCGTTGGGTGAAGCCTCTGTTCCACCGATACGCCCCATGGCCCAAAGTGCCTCGGGGGTCATCAGGTGGTTCTCCACCTTGATGTCATTTTTTTGAATCATAGTTTGTGCATTGACCATGGTACAGCCCATGGTGAGGGCAGCTGCGGTCAAAATCATTGCTTTAATCATATTGTTATTGTTTTGTTTGATAATTTAGCACAACGAACATGAGTTAACGTATTCGAGTGCAAAGTTACTCAATTTCATTGTGAAAGCAAAACTTTCTGCCTTAAAATCTTGGATAATTACGATAAAAGCATTACTTTTGCATCCGAATAGTGTCTTTTGTTCCTGCATTGGGAGAAATGAAAAATGCAGGTGTAAAGAACATATAACGGTAAGAAGAGGGATGCACATAGACAAGCATAGCACGGAACGTAACTTGGAGGATATGGAACTCTTGTACAAGAAGTTCTATGTCTTGTTGTATCGTTATGCCCAGACTTTCTTGGATGATGAAGACGAGGCGAAAGACGTGGTGGGCGATGTCTTCCAGGGCCTTTGGGAGTCTTGGCAGGACCCAACCGAGCATATAGTCCCTTCCTCTTCCTTTCTTTATATGGCGGTGCGCAACCGTTGCCTCGATAAGTTGCGCCATGATAAAGTGTGTGACAACTATGCGAATTTGGTCAAGGCTACCCAGCCGTTGACCACGGACGGCGAGGTGGAGGAGTTTGAGAAGCGCATCACCAAGCTACGCTGTGCAATCGATGGTCTGCCGGCGTATGAGCAGATGGTGCTTCGTTCCATCTATTTCCAGCATCTTTCCTATAAGGAGACGGCGGCTCAGTTGAACATGAGCGAGAACATGGTGCATAAGCATATGGTCAAGGCTTTCCGACTCTTGCGTGAAATGTCGAAGGAATATAATTATATAGCCTTATTGCTGCTTTGTTCTGCTGTAGCAATAAGGCTATGAAAGTTGTCTTTTTGTTTGGTTTGTTTTATTTCAATAGTTCAGCCAACTTGTTGAGTAGGTCTTCGCCGCGCAAGTCCTTGGCGATGATGGTACCTTCCTTATCGACGAGCACGTTGGCTGGGATGCCCTTGATGTTGTAGATGGGAGCTGCGGCGCATCCCCATCCTTTGAGGTCGCTTATGTGTGGCCAAGGCAACTTCAGGCTCTTGATGGCTTTTACCCATGCCGCCTTGTTGCTGTCGAAGGAAACTCCCACGACCTCGAAGCCTTTCTTGTGGTATGTGTTGTAGGCTTTCACCACGGTAGGCATCTCGGCACGGCAAGGACCACACCAGGAAGCCCAGAAGTCGATGAGTGTGTATTGGTTCTTGCTCACATAGTCGGATACCTTGACGTTCTTCCCTTGTGGGGTAGGCATGGCGAAGTCGGTGTATTTCTGTCCGATGGCAGTGGCTGCGAGAGCAGCTTTTTCGTCCAATACTTGCTGATAGTAGTAATAATGGTGCCCATTGTCCATCAGTTTCTCGATGGCGGCACTCTCTGGTTCGGTAAATTTTACTCCCGATGCCACATAGAGGTAGTCGCTGATGGCAGAAGGGATATGTTGGATGATGAACAGCTTGGTGTAGTTGTCTTTGAATACTTGTAGGGAGTCGGCTTCTTTCCGGGCGACATCCTTTGCCTCCTGGGTGGCGGTGCTGTCCATGACGATGCTCCAAGGCTTGTTGATGGCTTCGTCGTACTTTTTGCCGCCTTTCAGATATTCGTTGTACATGTCGAAGGCTGGCCCGCCCTTGGTAGTGGCATGTTTCTTGGGGTCCATAGAGACGTTCAGCTCGATGTTGGCATTCTCTAACATGAAGTCTGCCATGGCTGTCGGCTTTCCCTCGTGGATAGGAAGTATATAACGAATGGTCGCACCATCAAATTCTCCAGTGAACTCAAACTTGCCGTCCTTGCTGATGACGGTGGTATCCGTTGGCACCATACTGAAGAACCCCTGCATCTCGCAAAGGAACACGGTATCACCTGGCTCTACGCCCTCTGCTGTTCCTGTGATTCTGTAACCGTCGGCAGCAGAGGCTGAGAGGGTGATGAGTCCTGCGCCCATGAGGGCGAATAATGTCTTTTTCATTGTCTGATTTTTACTTGTTGTATATTTTTGAAGTTCTTTTCTTTTTGGGTGGAGAAGTAGGAAAAATGTTATTGGTAATTCTCCAGGATTTCTCTCACCGCCTCGGGATTGGAAGGCGAGTTGAGTACCTTTCCGTCTGGTGTGAGTATGATATAGTACGGAACGCCTGCCCCCACCTGATACTTGCTGAAGAGGTCTTGGTATCCGTTCTTGGTCGTGATGTATTGTGCCCATGGTTCGGGATGTTTCTCCATGGCCTTGCGCCATGCTTCCTCTTTGGTGTCGATGGAGACGGCGATGACCTCGAACTTGTCCTTGTACTCCTCGGAGAGTTTCTTGATCTCGGGCATGGCAGCGATGCAGATGCCACACCAGGATGCCCAGAAATCAACCAAGACGTATTTGTTATGTTTGGGTACGACATCAGTCAGATGGCAGGGCTTGCCGTTGACGTCGTTCAGTTCCAGATCCACGAGGTCGCCTCCCTTTGTGGTTTTCTTGGCGTATGCGATGCGCTGTTTGAACTCTTCCATGCGCTTGGTGTCCTCGGGTATGTTGGTGATGGCTTTCTCTAGGTGATTCACCTGCTCGGTGGTGAGGTTGTAGCCTCTCTCCAGTAGCTTGTTGGCGAGATAGACGGAGATGACCGATTGTGGATGCTGGTCGATAAATTTCCAGTCTTTGTCCTCAGACTCGGGCATGGCTTGGTATTCGTTGAAATCCTTCTGTATCTGTCCGCCGGTGATGTTCAGATTCTTATCTACCTTGACTTCGTTCGGAGAGAGAAAGATGTCTGTGTAAGTCCAGTGGATGGAGTCTGTAGGCCAGTTGTTCTTTTCTACTAACTCGAGGTTGTTGGTCATGAGGGTGCCTGGTTGTGGCTGTTCCATTTTCCCCTTGAGTAGGAACTTGCCACCCTTGATGGTGCCTTTTGCCATTTCCACGGAGAAGACTGTATCTGTATAGCAACATATGCCCACGGAGTATCCGTCGGGTAGGTTGACGTTGCCTTTGACCACAAACTCCCTGACTTGGGCACCCCCAGAGAGGCTACCCAAGCAGAGAGAATATATAATAAATGCTTTGCGCATAGTCTTAAACAATTGTTCTTTTTGGAAGAATCTTAGTAATTTATGTTTACTTGGCAAGGTTGATGACTTTTTTGCCGTTGATGATATAGAGACCCTTGGCGCTCATCTGGGTTACTTTCTGCCCCTGGAGATTGTAGATGCCCTTGCGAGATGCCTTGATGGTATTTTCCTTGCTGACCTTGTTGATGCCAGTTGTGGCAGAAGGGTTGTTCCAGTAGATGACTGATGGGGCGCTTGTGATTTCCAATGCCTCCAATCGCTCGGTAGGCAATGCCCAGTATGCCGTTTTGGCAGGGATGGTAGCGTCATCTGCCAACAGGTCGAACTGTTGCTTGTCCAGGTTGACGGTGTAGTAGTGGCTTGTTGCAGCGAGTGTAGAGACGCTTACGGCTTCGTCACCTGTCATTTTGAAGTAGCTGGTTGAGTATTCGCTCGTTTCCTCTCCAGTGTGGTACAAGGTTGCCTCGCCCTTGCCCAGCAGGATGTATGGTTCTTTTGCGTATGCAGAGTAGCTAGCTGTGTCTGCTGTCATATAATACTTGTCGCTATCGGTGTCTTTCTTGATATATGGGGTCTCGGCATACTCAGAATAATTGAATGTCAAGATTTGGACATTGGTAGGGATTGAAACAGAGTGGTCACTGTAGTATATGGCCAGTCCACCTTCTTCGGGGAAGTTGATGACATCCGCCAAGTCGCTTGTGAAGTGAGCCTCATAGTGGGCACATTCACTGACGGTCAAGTTCAGTGGGTTGTCCGTCAGATGCTCGCCTGTTTCCTTCTTGATCCAGTAGTCGAACTTGGTGTGGGTCGGGTCTTTCACCGTAGCGGTCAGTTTTACTTGGTCGCCGATATCGTTGCATACCTTTGAGATTGACACCGTTCCGAGACTGTCTTGTCCCTCGCATACCTTGTTTGCCACGTGGGTGAAGAGGGCATACAGAGTTGTATCGGCTACGAGCGGGAAACTCTCCTCGGCAGTACCTTGGTCTTCATTGCTTATGTGGGCAATCAAGTTGAGGGAGGCGGGGTTGTCCCTGCTCACGATGCTGTCGTTGAAGATATGGTTGTCATCCTGGTCTTTCTTGCAACCGCTGAAGCCTGCCAATATCCAACCATCGACTGGTATGGCGTAAGCCTTGAAGAATGACTCGTTCAAATATTGGCACATGAATTTCACTTCTACTTCGTCTGAAGGTATGCCCATGTTTTCGGAAAAAGCCTCGCCGCTCTGCTTTTTGCTGATGTTGCTTTCTGTAGCGTCTGCGTACACTTTTCCTGCGCCTGAAGGATAAGCCTTCAATGTGGCAAAGAAATCGTAATAACCTTCTCCCGCAAGTGCAGATGAAGTGGAAAACAAGAGTACGATTGCCAGTGCAAGCAGGTGCTTGAACGCTTTCGTAGATAGTAATTCTCTTTTCATAATCATAACTTTTTAATTAAACAATGTTGATATTTATCTCTCTTTCTTTCTGTTCTTTTGTTTGATGAGTCTCTTCTTTCTTGCCCAAGCGAAGCCACTGGTTGTAACAAGAACCAGGAGAGTCAATGCCATCCAAGGTCGGAACCAACAGGGCTTGTCGTGATAAACTTCGGGCAACAGAAGGGTCGGCTTGCCTTTGAAGAGACATCGCTTGTTGCCACCAAGGCTATCTGTGATGTAGGCTTGGGGAGCGATATCCTTGAGCATACCTGGTGTCAACTTGTCTTCTGGACTCATCTTTTCGCCGTCTGCGCTCAGTAGTACGGTGTGCATGAGCAGCTTGACCCATGGCGAGTTTCTCGAAACCTCATCTTGCCATTCGCTGAAACTGTACCGAGTGGCATCGGGGAGGTGAGTGAACTCCACCTTTTCGGGAAGGATGGCGGTGTTGACGGCATAGAGTGCCATCGTGAGACAGTTGACGGTGATGTAGTCGAATGTCCAGTTGGAGCCGTTGGCTACACTTTTGTCGAGGAATCTCCATAGTTCCTGCTTCTCCTTGGGGGTGATGTTCAATTCGTAAGCGGTGATACCCCTGCCTTCTTTCCTGTAGGAGTCGAGGAAAATTGGGGTGGGCTTCATGAAGAATCCTGCCTTGGCGGTTCGGGTCAGGATATCCGTCTTGGAACTCTCTGTCATGTCCATCTCGAAGGTGAAACAGTAGTCTAGATTCTTGCTGGGGCAGACCATTCTGATGGCCATGTGCCCATAGGTGGAATAGAATACTTTTCCTGGGGTTACGGCCAGGATGTAGGCATGGACGAAGTTGGGGTCTTCCGCCTCCTTGTTGATGGTCGCAGCCTTGAGTGAGTCTGCTATATGGGTGTCGATAGGAATGCTGGTTGCTGTTTCCGCCTGGCTTTCAACGCAATTGTAGAAAGCCAGGATGAGCATCATCACTATTACAATCCATTTACGATGTTTCATAGTGTTTCCCTCCCTTACTGTGCGTCTCTTACGTACCTAACGCTCATGAAGAAACTGTCCGTGGTGCTTTGACGGCGTACTGCGGTATTGTTGGCAACCAGTTCTCGGAAGATGAAGAAGCTCTCACCCTTGTCGGTGTCGGTGCTGGCAGTCCAATAGTATGCCTTTGAGCCGATAAAACGATATCCGGTCATTCCCATGGTCATGTTGGGTGTGTAATATCCAGCCAGCGTCAGGTTGAGTGCCGGTTGGCTGTCATATTCGGTCAACATTCGTTTGGCGATGTTACCACGGTAGTCCATCTTGTCGACATCGGCAGAAGACATGCCTAGCTGCATCTCCAGGTTCTTCCAATCCTCGTCGGTAGGCAATCGCCAACCTTCTGGGCAGGCGTTGATGGCACCAGTATGGGTGTAGAGCCTGCCGTATTTCTTGACATCTGCTTCTTTGTTGTCGATTTTGTATAGGCGGCAAGTCTGTTCCTTGTCATTGTTGTTGTATCGGAAGTTCTCTGCCATCCATTCCAGGTTTCCGTATCTCACCCAGTTGTAGTTCTCTCCGTCACGTGCATCGGTAAAGATACCTGTGGCTGAGGGGGCAATTAGGTCGTTCGGGGCCTCGTCGTCGCTGCTGCAAGAGGTGAATGAGAGACAGCTCCATACGAGTGCTATTATATAATAATATATCTTATTCATAGCTTTCTTTGTCTTGATGTGTTGTTTAATAGATGTACCCTAGGCTCTCCAGGTCTGCCCTAAACATCTTTGCCTTGCTGATGATGAGGGGGTAGGCGGCGTATATGCTTTCTATCTTCTCGTCTGTATAGTTGATGACAAGTGTGCTGAAGGCACTGATGTCATCCGACTGCGATGGGAAAGTGCTGGTTTGCGTGGAGTTCAGGAATCCCAGGCTGCGTAGGTAGGTCTGGGTAGTTTCTCCTGTCGGTACTTTCAGGTCTGTGCCGTAATAGCTGGCACAGATGGTGCAGAAGTCGCCGAACGTGGAGGCGTTGTTGTTGGCGAGGTTCTGTACGATGACGAGAAGTTGCCTGTTGGCCAGTTGCTGTTTTTGTGCGTCTGTCTTGAGACTTGACAGTTGGCTGCATGCCAAGGCTATGCTCCTCTGGCCTGCCAGGGCGTAGGGACGTGTGGCGTAGCCGAGTGTGGTCGTATCGTAGATGTTACCTGCCAGAAACCAAGAGAAAGGCATGAGCTTTTCCGAAAGGTGTGGCAGGATGAATGCCTTCAGGTATGCCACGGCGTCGCTGCATTTCTCAGGAGTGCCGAGGTACGAATAGGTGGGTTTGTAGGTTGCCGTGCTGGTCTGGCCTACCTCATACTTGATGTCGAGCAGTTCTGTCTTGTAGCGGTCATCACCGTTGATGTCCTTGCCGATGAATTTGTGGGTCAAGGTGTCGTTGAATAGCAGGAACGCCCCTGTTTCGCTATAAAACTCCCTTCTCAGTACCGATATTTCGTCAGTGGCGCTGTCGGCAGGCATAAATCCGTCTATGGGGTCGGTGAAGGCATACTCAGGTGCATCCTCTTGGTTGCATGAGGTGAGCATGGAAACTGCCATTGTCAGGATGACGGATAGTATTTGGATGTTTCTTTTCATGTTGATTCTCCTTTGTTAATGTTAGTTTGGTGTGGCCACGACCGTGTAGCTGCGTGCCACGTTGCCGTTGTTCTCCATTCCCGTATTGAAGTTGATGACTTCCTGTGGTATTGGTGCGGTCCACGAGGCATCTTCTTCTGTCAAGATGTACCTGCGTGTTTCTGTAGGAATGTGCGAGTCATCATCTACATACAGAGTATAGGTATGTGTAATGGAAATCTTCTCTGGTTGAATCTGGCATACACGATAGCGGCGAAGGTCGAACCATCGGTGTCCCTCGCACAGCAGTTCACGTTTGCGTTCGTTGCGGATGTCGCTGATGAGCTGGCTGCTCGTTGAGGTGATTTCCCAATCGTTGGCCGTTGAGGCATAGCGATTTTTGCGAATCTGGTTGATGGCGGTTCTTGCCTCGTCCTCGTTGCCCATATATGCCTCAGCTTCAGCCAGGTTGAGGTATGCCTCGCCTGAGCGTAGCCAGAAGAGGGAAGAGATGTCGCGTTGGAGGTTGCGTTCTGTATAGTTGGAGGCATAATAGGATGGGTCGTTTTTCTCCAATGCTGGTTCTCTGTTGCTTGATGCTGGTTGCTTGGTGATGCCATGGAAATTGCCTAGGGTATAGATCCAGCGTGTCTTGCGCAGGTCGTTGTCCGAGTAGGAGCTATATATCCTTCCACTGACACGTAACGACTGGGCGGCATAGTTGATCCAGTTGGGCAGGTCATCACCGCCCATGGAGAAGAGGGTCTCTGGGTTAGTGGTGAGGGCGAATGCGTTCTTGTCTGTGTTGAGGTTGTCGATCGAAGGGTGTTCGTCGATGACCTTTTTGGCGTACTCTGCCGCTTTCTGCCAGTTCTGCATATAGAGATACACACGGCTCAGTAGAAGTTCCGCCGCCACGGCATCCGCTCTGTAGATGCTCTTGCGGGTGATACTGCTCGCCGCCTTTAATTCTGTGACGGCAGCCTCCAGGTCGCTTGCTATCTGGTCGTAACATTCCTGCACGGTGTTGCGGGAGAACTTCACGTCTTCCACTTCCTGTGATGTCTTCAGTGGTACGGCAAGGTCGATGTTTGCTGAAGAGGGGGCGTAGGGTTGGCCGTAGGTGTTGCTCAGCCAGAAGTAGTAGAAGGCGCGCAGGAAGTGTGCTTGCCCATTGACATAGTTGACACCTGCTTTTTCTTCGTCTGTGTTCTGTGGCACCTTGCTTGAGGTTGACAAGACGTTGTTTGCCACGTTGATGTACTTGTATATCTGTGTCCAACCATTGTTTTCTGTATAGTAGCTCGTACCTGTCTCGTTGACTCCGACCCGTGGCTGCCAAGTCATGTATCCGAACTCGTAGGAGTGGTTCTTGTAACCCATATAAGAGGTGGAACCGGATGGTGGTACTGCTTGCTCTTCCAGTTCGTCGGAGAACAAGTGCATATACATTCCTGCGTTGGCATAGGCATTAAACATGCTTCCGGCATTCACGGGCATGTAGCAGTCGCCGATGAGCAGTTCGTTGAGGTCATTCCATGAGCGCACGTAGTCGTGGTCTTGTGAGTATTCCTCCAGGAAACTGCCGCAGCTGCTCACCGTGAGCGCAGCCGAGACGGCTAATATGTAGTGTCTGAATTTCATTTTCATGTTCTTTTCTTGTCTTTAGAAATTGATGGAAACTCCGAGGGTATAACTTGGGGTGTCCGAGAGTTGGATCTCGGAGAAACCTCCCTGGGTGGGTGTTTGTCCACGTAGGGCGGAACTGCACCAGGTATGAAGATTGTAGCCGCTCAGCGAGATGGCCAGACGGCCTAATCCCCAACGCTGCAATACCTTTTGGTCGAATTCGTATGTGAGCGTCACAGAGGAGAGTTTCACATAGTTGGCGCTCACTACGCGCGCAGTGCTGTAGTCGTACATCTCCCACCAGTTGCTGGCGATGACGGCTCCTGTCCATGGCGTACTGGAGCTCCAGTGCGAACTGTAGTTATAGTAATCGGAAGTGCCTGGGCCCAAGACGGAAGGGATGTTTGTCTTCAACTCGTCTCCGGGTTTCTGCCAACGGCTCAAGAAATCGCGGCTGATGTTCTGCTCTGAGTTGAAGCCTGAACCACTGCTGTAGCCGTCAAAGAGGCGGAAAAGCCGTGTCTTCGCCCCAAAGTTGTAGAGTAGGGTAGTGCCCAATCTCCACTGCTTGTAAGTGAAGGTGTTGTTGATACTTCCTGTGAGGTCTGGCTCTCGCTTGCCCGATGGTACGAGCACCTTGGTATAGGTCTCGTACTCGGTTCCTTCCTTGATTTCGTTGTAGCGGTCTTCCCAGTCCTCGATGATGGGACCGCCATCGACAGGGCTGATTCCCAAGAACTTGTATGAGTAGAATGTACCCACAGGCTGCCCTGCCACGACGGCGTTTCCTGTCAGGAAGTCGTTGAGCTGGTAGGTCTCCGCACCAGGGGCTGTCTCTACCTTGTTGAATACTTTGGAGAGGTTGCCTGAGAATATCCAGTAGAAGTCCTTCAACTTCACTGGGGTGGCGGTCAGTGTGAAGTTGTAACCGCTGTTGATGATGTTACCCGAGTTGACCACGTAAGAGGTGTAGCCGTTGATATCGGCGATGGTCTTGCTCATGAAGGCATCGGTGGTCTTCTTGTGGTAGTATTCTACCTCGAACTGCAATCGGTTGTTGAGGAAACTCGACTCCAGTCCTACGTTTACAGAGTGGGTTTTTTCCCATTTCAGGTTGGGATTGGCGAAATAAGCTACGCTGGAGGTCATTTCATTGTAGAATGAGTTCATGCCCCCCTTCTTAATAATCAGTTCGGGTGTTTGGTTGTCAAGCATATTGCCCTGCTCGCCATATGATGCTTTGAGCCGGAGGTTGTCCATCCAGTTGGCTTTGATGTCGCAGAGGGTGAGCAGGTTGAGGTTGCCTGACACCGACCATATGGGCAGGAGCTTGTCCTTGCTCTGGCTGCCGAACTGGTTGGAGCCGTCGTAGCGTCCGTTTGCGTTGATGGTGAACAGGCTCTTGTAGCTGTATGACAAGGTTGCGTATGCTGACACCATGTTCGTCTTGCTGTCGGTGAGGGTAGGCACGTTGGTGCGTGCCCACTCCCAGTAGTTGGTGTAGGTGTCGGGGATGTTGGTGGCGAAGGTCAGACCGCGGTCTTTGTAGAAACCGCGCTGGGTGTAGGAGTCGCCCGTATAGTGTGCCGAGCTTGCCTCGAAGCCCAATGCCACGTTGATGTTGTGTTGTGCGAACTGACCTAGATATTTGTTGTAGTTTCCCTGCAGGCGGGCTGTCCAACCGATGTTCTTGGTTGTCTGCTTGTTGAATTCGCCACCATATGGCATTAGGCTGTTGTCGGTGGGTGTGCTTCCGTAGTCGCATCCCCTCAAGTCTGCTGAGTGGAATGTGTTCTCTCCATACCAGGTCTGTATGTCGCTGTTCTGAGTGTTGGCAGAGAAAACGGCGTTGAAGAAGAGGTCTTCGATGGGCTGGTATCGGAGGTTCAGCGTTGCCGTCACGGCGTTCACTTCCTGTGAAGTTCCGCTGTTGTCATTCTCGCTCAGTATGTTGTAGTTGAACCAGTCTTGCCCGGCCGTGGTTGTGCCGTGTTTCTTGTAATAATAGTAGCTTCCGTCGGCATTGTAGGCAGGGATGGTGCGGCTGGTGTTATATGCATAGTTGATGAGGTTGACATCGCTTGCCTGGTAGGTACGCTTGTTGAAGTATCCGTTGAGGTTTACCTGCAACTGGAATTTCTTGCTCAATGTCATATCCACCTTGGCCATCGCCGTATAGCGACGGTTGGTGTTGGCGTTGGTCACGTCATCCTGATCGGTGTATCCGATGGAGGAGTAGTAACGCACTTTCTCTGATCCTCCCGAGATGCTCACGCTGTGGTCTTGCGAGAAGGAGTTATGTGTGAGGAGACTGAACCAGTCGGTATTCTGGTTCTCCATCTGCTGTACTTGGCTTACGAACTCGTCATGTGTAATCTGCCCGGCATAATACTGGCTGAGTGCATACTCGTAACCTATTTTTGGCATATTGCTCGGGAAGGTGTAGTGCATCTGCGTGAGGTCTTGTGAGAAGGCGATGCGCTCAGCCGAGTTCATCAAGTTGATTTTGCTGTCGGTATAGTAAGGCCGTTTGCGAACGGTCAACTGTGCATCGTACGAGATGACAGGCTTTCCCTCGCGTCCACTCTTGGTGGTCACGACAATGACACCGTTGGCGGCACGAGTACCATAAAGGGCGGTGGCGGCAGCATCCTTCAGTACGTCGATACGCTTAATGTCCTGTGGGTTGATGCCCGAGATGGCGTTGCCGATGCGGTTGATGTAATCAGGGTCGTTGAGTACATCGGATGTGAGGCTCACGGGATCCGTGAGGATGATGCCATCAACCACCCAAAGTGGTTCACGGTTGCCTATCAGGGTGCTTGTTCCACGGATGCGTATCTTACTGGTGGCGTTGATTTCGCCGCTTCCTGTGGTGGACACCAAGTCGGGTATTTGACCCTCGAGCAATTTGGCGACATCGCTTACTCCGCCTCGCTTTAACTCATCCATGTCCTTGGAGGTGATGGAAGAGGTGAGGTTTCGGCGGTCGAGTTGCTGGTAGCCTGTCACGACCACATCTTGAAGGTTCTGGCTGGCATCCTTCATGACAATCCATACATATTCGCCTCGTTTTCCACTCCAAGTGGTGGGTTTCATGCCAATGTAGGAGAAGTCGAGCGTGAGGTGGTCAGACTCAGCTTTCAAAGAGAAGCGTCCCTCCACGTCGGTGACGGTGTTCTGTTTGTTGGCACGGTCTTTTACGATGGCACCGATGATGGGTTCGCCGTGTTCATCTAACACGAGACCCTGCACCTTGTCTGCGGCATCTGTGTTTTGAGGCATATTGCTCGCCTTGATGATGACAATGTACTCGCCCTTGGTCATAGCCTTGAGGGGATGACCGCTGATGATGGCGTTGACCACTTGCTCTGCGGTCTTGCTCTTTGCCATGAGCGACACCTTGAAGTTGACGTCGCTGTAGTTGTACTGTATCTTCTTGCCCGATTTCTTCTCCACTTGGTGTAGGGCGGTGGTGGCTTTCTCGTTGTTGAAAGACACAGAAATCGTCTTGCCCGCCTGTGCCCATGCCTGAGTGCACAGGGTACAACTGAGCAGTGTAGCTGCCAGTACTTTCTTGTTTCCATTACAAAACTCGGTGTAAGTACTCATAATTCTCTCTTTTCTGTAATTATGTTGTTTTATTATTTTCTAATTCCTGAACTATCTCACTAATAGTGTGTGTTCTTTCGTTTTCAGTTCGATGGAGGTTCTGGCAATCATTTGCAACTGGCGCACTATCTCTTCCACGGGGGCTGTGCGGGCTGCACTGAAGTGCAGTTGCTCTTGCAAATGCTTGTTGTTGGCGAAGACCACGTTGAGGTTGTACCATCTTCCTATCTCAGACATGATTTCTCCAAAGGTCTGGCCATCGAAATAGAACTCCCCATGAGTCCATCCCATTGTCAGGTCTGTGTCGGTGGGTCCTACTTCTAGCGCAGCGTCTCTCAGCCATGCTGTTTCGTCTGGCTTGAGGATTGTTGAATGGTCGGAGGTAGCCACTTCCACGCTTCCCTCGGCTAGCGATACGCGGCAACTCTCTCCTGGGAAGTAGCGCACGTTGAACTTGGTGCCGAGCACTTTGGTTTTCAGTCTTTCGGCATCCACGGTGAAAGGACGGTTGTCATTGTGTTTCACTTCAAAGAATGCCTCTCCATAGAGCTTGACCTCCCTGGTGCCCGTCTCATGGAAGTGGTGGGGGAAGGTGATGCGACTTCCTGCGTTGATGTTCACTATTGTGCTGTCATCTAGTACAACCTTGGCTGTTTGTCCTGCTGGCACCGAGATGGTGACATCCTCATGGTTGTCCTTTTGTTGGTCGAAGACGCGGATGATGTTGTCGTGGGTCATGGCGATTCCCATGCCGGATGTTGTTGTGCCTTTGGCTAGGTTGATGGTCTTGTCGCCCATGACGAGTGTGATGAACTGTCTGTCCTCGGGAGCTTGGTAAATGATGCTTCCCAACTTTGCCAGTTCTCGGGTGCGTTGTCGCTGTAGGGTGTTGTCATCTGTTTTTCTGAGCACTAGCGTTAGGCATAGGGCAACGCAAGCTGCCGCTGCGATGCTAGTGATACTTAGCCAAATCTTTCTATTCTTGTTGTGCCCGATATGGTTGCGCTCCAAAAAATCCCGGAAAGCCTTGTTGGAATCTGGGGCTGGTGTCGAGTCGAGCAATGCACGTTTGATTTCGAAACTCAGTCTTGTTTCTCCGAATGTGCCATTTCCTGTTATGTTGTCATTATTTTCTTTCATTTTCTTTTCTTTTGTTGATATTTTTACGCAAACGGTATCAGTTTTGTGCCCTTGCGTTCGGTGTAATTAATATATTTTAACTAAATGGCGGGCGTGCGGTAACTACTCAGTCATCTAGAAAAAGGGATACACGTATTCAAGGGAGGGCTAAAA
>CAVBGK010000001.1:0-16023 GCA_963594995.1 Bacteroidaceae bacterium | reverse complement strand
CAAGGAGGAACTCGCCGGACTGAGCGATGCCGACATCGCCCAGTGCCAAAAGGACGCCGAGAACCGCGGAGGCAAGGCATCCTACTGCATCGTCATCGTGAACACTACCCAGCAAGCCATCCTCACCAACCTCCAAAACCGAGACTTGCGCCGCAAGGTGTATGAGGCCAGCATCCACCGCGCCGACGGCACCAACCCCGACTTCAACACCTTCCCCATCGTAACCGAGATAGCCAAGCTCCGCGCCGAGAAGGGGCAGCTGATGGGATACGACAACTATGCCGACTATTCTTTGGAAAAAACGATGGCGAAGAACTCGAAAAACGTGAACGACTTCCTGCAGCAACTCATCAAGGAATACGCCCCCAAGGCCGAGGCTGAGACCAAGAGCATCGAGGAATACGCCCGGAAATCCGAGGGACAGGACTTCAAGCTGCAGCCCTACGACCGCTTCTACTATTCGGCCAAGATGAAGAAGGAGATGCTCAACATCACCGACGACGAGATAAAGCCCTACTTCAACATCGACAGTGTGCAGGTGAACGGCGTGTTCTACGCTGCCCATCGCGTGTATGGGCTGAACTTCAAGCAGCGCAAGGACATCCCCACCTATCACCCCGACATGAAGGTGTTCGAGGTGAGCGACAAGAACGGAAAGCCCATCGCCCTCTTCTATAGCGACTACTTCCGCCGTCCCACCAAGCGAGGCGGCGCCTGGATGAGCAGTTTTGCCAAGCAGAGCAAGCAGCGAGGCCAGCTGCCTATTATATATAATGTGTGCAACTACGCCAAAGCTCCCGAAGGCCAGCCTTCGCTCATCACCTGGGACGAGGCCTGCACACTCTTCCATGAGTTCGGCCATGCTCTCCACGGCATCCTCTCCGACTGCCAGTACAACACACTCTCAGGAACGGCCGTGGCACGCGACTTCGTGGAGATGCCATCTCAGTTCAATGAGTCGTTTGCCTCCATCCCAGAGATATTCGATCATTTCGCCCGTCATACCGAGACAGGCAAGCCCATGCCCGCCGAGCTGAAGGACCGCATGCTGAAGAGCATCAACTTCCAGACGGCATACGCCTTGGGCGAGAACCTTGCCGCCACCTGTCTCGACTTGGCTTGGCATGAGTTGACACCTGAGGAAATTCCATCGCCATACATGGCTGGAGCATTCGAGAAGGAGTCCCTACACGACACCGGGTTGCTCGACCGCCAGATACCGCCTCGCTACAGCACCTCCTACTTCAATCATGTTTGGGGCGGAGGATATGCCGCCGGCTACTACAGCTACCTTTGGACTGAGGTGCTCGCCGTCAACATCGCCGATTACTTTGCCCAGCATGGAGCACTCGACCCTGCCGTAGGCCAGGCATTCCGTGACAAGATTCTGCGCCGTGGCAACACCAAGGACCAGCTGGAGATGTTCACCGACTTCACTGGCATGAAGCAGCCTGATGCATCAGGATTGCTGAAGGCAAGGGGACTGTAGAAGAACAGAACAATCTGCAACAATGTTTACAAAAGTTAAGTTTTTCGCTGTAAAAACTTAACTTTTGGATAATTCTTGTATCTTTGCATTGGAAACCAAGCAATTTATAGGAAAGTACGGGACATGACAGACTTCAACAACAGAAACTACTATGATGGCTACCATTTCAGCCGCCGCAACATGATGGACATCTACAATCCATACAGCCTCATCAACGCATTGAATACCCAAGAACTTAGCAACTATTGGGCTGCCTAACCATCAAGGTATGTGACGAGTTTGGCTATACCTTAGGATTTCCTAACGAGGAGGTAAAGCAGGCACTCTATGAAAGTATGCCCAATTAGGAATGGGGCAAATAGACGAGGCCATGAAGTCGCTCAAAGCACTTATCGCCAACGTACCTTACAATTGGGCATAGAGCTTGATGAAGAAGGCAAAGGACTCTTGGATTGGAAGAGAGTGGAATAACAAAATAAAGAAAATGAAAAGGCTGCATCCTCAAAACAAAAAATGCAGCCTTTTTTATAAAGACCTTACCATTTTGCCTTTATGAATATACACACCTGACATACTTGGTTGGTTTATCCGTTAACTTGACACCTTGTAAGGTGTATCATGATATCTCTATTCGTTTTGTATATTCATAATAATCCCAAACCATAAAATGAACTTTCATCATACGCTCATAAATCAAAGGAAACAACAATAGCCACACCAATACTCCTCCAAAAACAAAAGGACAAGAACAATCATCTGCACAACATTTACAACAACCACTTATTGAAAAGAAAGCTTTGCTTTTTGTCGCCAACAATACTAACATTAAGGCGATAGGAAGTATCATACTTTGTAAAAAAGCTATCTGTCCTTCAATTACAGGAATTTCTCCATTTTTGCTTCTTTGTAGCACATAAGTATATGCCTCATAATACTTATCTTGAACCTCAGAACTATTGTCGGAAGAAAGATAAATATGAGGGAGCAGCCACAAAGCAAAAACTATAACCAAAGAAGCTAACGCCAAAAATAAGACTATTTTTGCACATAATTGTGGAATTGCTATATCTGCAACGCAACAGCCAAACACCAACAAGACCAAAAGTACCGCCGTAATAGAAACCGAAAATCTAAGATATGATTCTATCGCATCCACGCCACAGTCATCACATTTTACCCCCTCAGTCAATTCATTAACTTTCGACGTATAACAGCTTCTATATTTTTTTAGACTTCGTTTTAACAGCAAAGGATTATTACGATATTTTTTCCAAAATACTTTTGAAAGCACATGATTTCCCATCCCTATGATGTAGGAAATTACTAGTCCAAATCCCCAAATTAGCTTGCTATCAACATATACGTCATTAATTCTCCAATCAAAACCACAGCATCTAAGGAAGAACAATAGAATCATTCCTCCTGGAATTACCATACTCAGTATATCATATAGAGATAACTTTTCAAAAAACTTATCCATTATAAGAACTAAATTTAATCAAACTAACCAACCTTTAATAAAAGCAAAGTAGTGGATGTATTATTAAGGCCAACAATACACCCACTACTTTTTATCATAAAAACATCTTACTTCACCACAAACTTTCTGCCATTCTGGATATAAACACCCTTAACAGGAGTCGTAATCTTGCGACCTTGCAAGTCGTAGATAGGGGTAAGTTTATCGTACTCACCAGCATCAATCTTGTCTATACTCGTGGCATTGCCCTTCACAAAACGAGTATTTCTCACAGCCACAGCCTTGTCATCACCATCCTTTACTTGCACGATGGCGATACAATTACCATCCGACAACTTAGACAAATCAATGATTGCAGCATAATCGGCATCAGTAACCGAAGTATCGGAAGCCCTTGTCAAGCGAGCCTGAGTGGTAGTGCGTGCCGTCATCTCACCACTGATTTCCTCACCTGTATCTTCATTAATGATGCGATAGCCATAGCTATATCCATTGCCTTCCGTCTTGGTCATCTTCAAGGTCAGCTCATCATCCTTAATATCAGAGAGAAGGATGTAATCACCAAGGTTGTCATCAGGTTCGAAGATAAGAGTCTCGACAAAATTGTAAGTCTTTACATTGACAGCCTTATCATGTACCTCGATATGAGATAATCCCCAAATGCCAGGAGCAGAGCCTTGTGGAAGAACAATCTTTGTTGTATATCTTTCCCAAACTTTAGGATCACCCACATAATAGACAAATCCATCCCCACCAGGTAATGCAAAAGAACCGATATTTCCTTGCGGATCACGTATTCCGTATGTTCCTCCATCGTAACCAGAAATGTCATCTCTCACATAACAACTAATCGTAACCAATGTTTCACCGTCTGGTGCCTCTGGATGAGTAGGTTCTGCATACACCGTAATTCTATTCAAGTCCAATTCAGGAGCTGTTGTATCTGGTTCTGTTGTTGTAATATGTATATACTTTATTGGTTCATCAGAAGGAGACTCTGAAAATTGCTTATAAGTTTCGTTACCAGCCTTATCCCGTAGGCTTAGCATGGTAACATAATAATTCGTACTCCGATAATAATCAGGTATAATATACTCTATTTTTGCAGTTCCTGTAACTTTATCATATTCACCATATCTATCAGATAAGCAATACGCCGTTTCACCCCATCCCAAGCGAATCAAACAACTTTTCAACTCTACATTATCTGTTGCATGGAATGTAACACGCAACCGCTGAGCCTTACGGTTCTCAACTATAGTGTCTGTCAGTTCATATTTCAAGCTTCCACTTTCATACTTTGGCGACTCAACATCCTCCAAGGCATTGTTGATATACAGATTCCACACATAGTCATTTCGACCTGCAAAACGTTCGTTACCTTGCGAATCACTCACATTGATGTCACCAGCAACCCAATAACCAGTTTTAGAATACTTGTTGATTTTTACTTCACCACGAAGTAAATGGTCGTTTCCATCAACAGGTCCCAACCACATATCATAAAATTGACTTTTTACATTTCCATCTGTATCCAAGAAATTCGGAGAACTTATTCTCGTAAAAGCATTGGCTGCACCATCTTGAAAGCCATCTATATGATTCAACTCTATCTCGACTGTTACTTTCTTATCTTCTTCAGGTGCACCTTCAACTTTCACATCCAATCGCTTAATCTTTCCAGGATAATCATAGTCTGGATTCAGATTCAGTACCTCAAAGGTGAGATGGTCAGGAATCTTGGAGATATAACGAGTACCATTCATGATACGGTCACGAATAAACTCATATTTTTCCAAGGCACGAGCTGTTAATTTCTCAGGATCTTTTAGATAATAAGCCACCGACTCAGCCATATCTTCATTCGGATTTATCCCATGTGCATATTGAGAAACAAACTCTACATCTTTTGTTGTTGACCAACCACTATCTGCATTAGGGTCTTTAAACCAGCCACCAATCTTAATCCAATCATTCTTAATCTCATCAGACATCGAATACGCCCACAAGAAGTGAGTTTTCTCGTGGAGAATCAGACGTTGTGTATCAAATTGTTGATTATTACCACCAAAAGCTTTATCCATAAACTCAATATATCCATTATCTACACACCAAGACACAGCTGCTGCATCTGGATATAGAGGATGCAGATGCCCATTCAATCGACGAACCAAATAATTAAGATGTGGAGTCTGATGATAGCCATCAGGCAACTCCTCAAACATATTAATAATCGCAACACGTTCAGAAGGTATGAATTTTTGGAAATGGTATTCGTCCTCATCAGTGATACCTGCTGTCAACGCCTTATAATCTGGAACTTCCATCGTGCAGCCGAATCGCTGTGTCAAGATTTGGTTCACCTGTCCTTCATCCTCACCAAAATTGGTAGCATAGTTGACGAGGGCATGATGCAATCGTTTGGAGAAGAAGCGACCACGTACACCATCAAGATTCACCAAGAAAGGATTGGCATAATAGAACGCATCCTCACCGATGGTCACAATACGAGAATCGCCCGAAGCCTCTATCTTGATATCATCACCTATCTTGTCCTCGGTCAAAATGAACTTGGAATACCCCTCACCTATATTATAAGGTATCATCTTCAAGGTCTCATACAGACGATAAGCATACTCCTGCGTCCACTTCTTGCCCTCATCCGAAAGGATGATGCGATAGTTTTGGTAGAGCATCCCCACGCTTGGCACATCAGCAGGCACAATCTTCTTGCCCAAAAACTCCAACTCTGGACGCTTGTTGATATTGGCGGTCGTGGTATAGCCCGAAAGACTGCCATCCTCTTGCCAAGAGTGCGTCCAGGTATTAGGGTCATCGTCCATCTTGGTAATCGCCAAGGTCTGAGCCACCATCGGCTCTATGCTTCCATCCTCATTCACAACGATGGTCAAAGACTTCGGCAGATTGTAGCCCGAAGCCTCTATCTTCAAGAACATTTTGCCCACAGGCACTTGGTCGAAAGAATAACTTCCGTCGCCCGTCACTTCCATGGTTGCCAAATAAGCATCCGAGCCAATAGACACCGTAGCCACATCGCCCGACTGCACACCTGTCACCTTAAAATCTACCTTGGCTGCCCAAACGATACCCAAGCTCACCAACCACAAAGATAGCAGAGATAATAATCGTTTCATACGCTTAAAAATGTTAGTTATTAATTCTATTTTAGTTTCTATCACTTTTGAATAATGTATTCTTTTTGGCAAAGGTAAGGAGAAATTCCGAGACCGTCAAGTCCATAATGGTTCAATGGGGGAAAAAGTTGCAAGAGTTCCTTCCCCCACATTCTAATACAGGAAAGAATGCGAAAATCAAAGCAAAAGCAACAAATGAACTAACGTGAACTTGCAAATTTACAATATTCTTACTATCTTTGCAGAAGTTTTGCAGAACAATAGCACAAAAAGTAAATGACAAAGATAAAATACCTTACGCTGACCGCATGCGTCCTGCTTGCGCTAGGGGCTTGTTCGGGAGAAGGAGCCGGAAATGACATTCCCAGTCCGTCCCCCACCCCTTCCGAGCGACTGCCCATCCATGTCTGCACGGTAATGGGCAGCCGGGCCACGGATGACGCCTTTGAGAACGGAGACCGCATCGGCTTGTTCGTCGTCAACCACGACGCAAATGGTTCGGCGATGACATTGCAGGCAACCGGCAACCATATCGACAACAGCCAATTCACCTACCAAAACGGCACGTGGACCTCCGCCACTCCCACTTATTGGAAAGACGAGACTACTCATGCCGACTTCTATATCTATTATCCCTATACGGCAAGCATACAGAACGTGGAGGCCATGCCTTGGAACGTCAAGGAAGACCAGAGCCAGGTGGCCGACTACAAGGCAAGCGACCTGCTGACCGGAAGGGCTGCCGACATAACGCCCACAGCCTCCGCCGTTCCCATCGACGCCCAGCATGCCATGAGCCAGATGGTCATCACCTTGGTGGCGGGCAACGGATTCACCGAGTCCTCCCTGTCATCCGGCAACATCAGCGTGAAAGTCAACCAACTCAAGACCCACGCCACGGTCAACCTAGCCACTGGAACCGTCACGCCTACAGGCGGCAACTCGGCTGTCATACCCCTGAAGGTGAGCGGCAAATACAAAGCACTCGTCATCCCGCAGACGGTAGAGGATGGCAATCTCATCACCGTCACCGCAGACGGCAGGTCATACAACTTGCCCAAAGCCAACAACTTCACCGCCTTTGAGGCGGGCAAGAGCCACCTGTTTACCGTCACCCTGAGCAAAACCAACAATGGCATGAACGTAAGCATCACAAAATGGGAGGATGACGGCATCGACCATGGAGGCACGGCAGAATGACGCATCCTTTCAACCCAAGCAACAAGCCCATGAACAAGTATTACAACATCAGATATACCTTATTATATATAGCAGTCCTAGCCACTATTACCTTGACAGGCTGCAACGACCATCTTTCCGATGTCAACGGACAGCATGACGCCAACCGCATCCTGTTGTCGGGTGACATCAACCAGGTGGCAGTAACACGAGTCAACGACAACGGTTTCTGCGACGGCGACCAGATGGGTGTCTATATCGTGGATTACGAGGGAGACTACCCCGGCACACTGAAGACTCGCGGAAACCGAGGCGACAATGTATGCCATACATTCGACGAGGCGAACTATAAGTGGAACTCCGCCTACGACATTTACTGGAAAGACAAGCATACCCATATCGACGTATATGGCTACTATCCCCTAGCCTCCCCTGAGAGCATCGAAGACTACCCGTTCGAGGTACAGAGAGACCAAAGCAAGGAGTCTGAGGAAGGAGAGATGGGTGGCTACGAGGCAAGCGACTTCTTATGGGGGAAGGTAGCCGACGTGGCGCCGACCACGAGTGTCATCCGATTGCCCTTGTCACACCGAATGTCCAATGCCAAGGTCACGCTGGTGAAAGGATCCGGCTTCACCGACGAAGAGTGGGCCAACACCGAGAAAGTGGTCTTGACAAGCAATGTGGCACGCAAGGCCAGCATCAACCTTTCCACAGGAGAAGCAAAAGTAGCTGGCTACGTGGAGAGCACAGCCACCATCCCTTCCCGGACCAACGACGCATGGCGCACCATCGTCATCCCCCAGACCATACCTGCCGGCACCACCCTCTTCAGCATTACCATCGGTGGCATAGCCTATAAGTTTACCAAGAAGGAAGACTTCACATACGTATCCGGCAAGATGATGAACTTCGGCATCAAGGTAGATAAGCAGACCGAGACCGGCACCTACAAGTTGACCTTGGTCAGCGAGAGCATCACTCCTTGGGAGAACGACCTCGTGAGCCACAACGCCACGGCAAAGGAATACATCGTCATCAACTCGTCCGCCGGCGGACTGAAAGATGCCATCGCCGCCGCCAACAAGGATTATGCCAAGGTCAAAAACCTGAAGATTACGGGTACCGTTGACTCCCGTGACTTCCATTTCATGAGAGACTACATGACCTCCCTGCAGGCCCTGAACCTCAAGGAGGTCAGAATCAAGGGGTATGGTACTGTAGAGACGGGGACAGGCGAGAACCTGGACGACCAGATTCCCAACTCTGCCTTTTACAGGAACAGTCAAATGGGAGGCAACGAGACCCTGACAAGACTCGTATTACCCGACCACCTAGTATCCATCGGCGCCAATGCCTTCTATGGCTGCAAGTATCTGTCTGGCTCACTCAACATCCCAGAGGGCGTGACAGAGATTCAGAGAGGAGCCTTCAAGGACTGCACGGCACTCAATGGAACCTTGACCCTCCCCTCTACCCTCAAGTACCTGGGAACCAGTGGAAACGGAGAAGACAAAGAGACTTCCGACGAAGGTACGGATTATTACGGTGGAGTCTTCCAAGGTTGCAAGAACCTCACGGGCAACCTCATCCTGCCCGACAACCTAGAATTGATACGAGGCTATTGCTTTTCCGAATGTTCCGGTTTCTATGGCGAGCTGAAACTGCCCTCCAAACTCAAGCGGTTGGGATTATGCGTCTTCCAGGGTTGCACGGGAATCACCGGTTCCCTGTCCATCCCACAAGGCATCGCCGCCATACCATCGGAAACCTTCAACAATTGCGGCTTCAACGGAACACTCTCCTTGCATGACGGCATCATCAACATCGGCAACGATGCTTTCAACAACTGCCATTTCAAGGGCGAGTTGCGCTTGCCCAAGAACCTAAAGGTGATATCAAACAACGCTTTCGCCAACAATGATTTCTCAAACGAATTGAACCTGCCTTCCAACCTCATCCACATCGGCAGCAATGCCTTCGCCAACAACTGGCGGCTGACGGGCACCCTGGAGTTCCCACAAGACATGGAAAGCATTGGCGAGAGCGCATTCACCAATTGCCAGATGCTTGAGGGGCTTGTCTTCCCCGAGTCGATGGAGACCATCCGCCAAGGAGCTTTCAACGAGTGTTACGGCATCAATTCCATCATTTGCAACGGCACGATGCCACCCTATATCGAGAGCGGCGCATTCAACGGCGTAGCCAAGGACAACTTCACATTGGAAGTACCCGAGTCAGCCGTCACGCAATACCAGACCGCCAGCGGATGGTGTGACTTCAAGCGCATCGCCGCCCACCATGAGCTGGTATGCCGGCCATCGGTGGCTTGCGCCCTGAACACCGAGCACAAGCAGACCCTGACCGTCAACGCCGAAGGAGAATGGGAGGTGGCAAGCAAGCCCGACTGGTGCGATGTCTCTCCCTCCAGCGGGAGCAAGAAGACAGAGGTGACACTGACCATCAAGGCGATGGCGCAAGGCTCCGCCGACCGCAACGGAAAGGTCGTTTTCCGCCTGAAGGACGAGGATTATACCCATGAATGCTGTGTATCGCAATACAACTACGTATATGGTGAGGACGAATGGGTCACCTTGCAGAAAGCGACAAAAGGCAACAACGGAGGCATCAACATCGTGCTGCTCGGCGACGGATACAACGCACAGGACATTGCCGACGGATCCTATCTGAAGACCATCCAGCAAGAAGTGGAGTATTTCTTCGGCATCGAGCCATACAAGACCTACCGTTCCTACTTCAATGTCTATGCCGCCATCCCCCTATCTACGGAGAGCGGCATCGGCACGGTCAATACCATTCGTTACAACCGCTTCTCCACCACCTTTACTGGTGGCGTAGGACTGAAGGCTGACTACGACGAGATATTCGACTACACACTGGGGGCACCAACGGTCAACAAGGACAACCTGAACCAGACGCTCATCATCGTCGTACCCAACTCGACCGACTACGGCGGCATCACCCAGATGTGGGCAGACGGATCCGCCATAGCTTTCTGTCCGCTGAGCACCTATGGGTATCCGCTCGATACCCGGGGCGTGATACAGCACGAGGCAGGAGGCCATGGATTCGGGAAACTGGGCGACGAATATATCTACCACAACGCCTTCATCGATGCTTGCGGTTGCACCTGTTGCGGACATACTGATGAGCTTAACTCTGCCAAGAGCCTAGGTTGGTACGACAACCTGTCGCTCTCGGGAAAGATGCACGGCGTGGATTGGAGCCACCTCATCTATGACGACAGATACAGCGACATCGTTGACATTTACGAAGGCGGATATATGCACAACAGAGGGGTCTTCAGGTCGGAACCCAACTCCTGCATGAACAACGACATTCCCTACTACAATACCATCAGCCGTGAGAGCATCGTCAAGCGCATCAAGCAATATGCCGGAGAAACTTACTCTTTCGAGGAATTCGTGGCAAACGACAAACGTGACGCAGGAGTGGTAGAGAGCCGTGCCTTCGGAACCAACGGCGACGGGCGAACCGCCGCCACCTACCAGCACAAACCGGTCTTCCATAAGGGAAGTCCCTTGCAAACAACAAAAGTGAGAAAAAGATGAAGAAACATACCATAGCAACCGCAGGTCTGGCATGGTCACTGCTGGCACTGGTGGCTTGCGGCGATGAGCCGGCAATCACCGGCCAACCGCAAGACGCCCGTTCCATCCCGATGACATTCACCGTCAACTATCCCGGGCAACAGAGCCGTGCCACGGAGACCCACTTCGAGAACAACGACAAGATAAGCCTCTACGTAGCGTCATCCGACGCACCACTGGAAATCGCCGGCAACCTCGTGAACAACGAGGCACTGATCTTCGACGGAACCAGCTGGACAGCATCCAGCACCCTCTATTGGGACGAAGGAACTTACAATGCCTATGCCTACTACCCTTATATAGCCGAGGTGAACAGCATCGAAGACCAGCCCTTCAGCGTAAGCACCGACCAAAGCACCGCCAAGACAGCATCATCCCTCGGTGGCTACGAGGCGAGCGATTTGCTCTTTGCCTCCAGCAAGGACATCACGGCTTCCAACTCGCCCATCAACCTCACCTTCAAACACATCATGAGCAAGTTGCTAATCCGGCTCATCAAGGGAGAGGACTTCGAGGGCGAGATGCCAACGACAGCCACCGTGTATGTACACAGCACGGTGCCTTCTGCCACCATCGACCTGCAGGCAGGAGTGGCGACACGCCTCGTGAAAGGCACACGACAAACCATCGTCGCCCATCAAGAAGACGACTACATCTACTCGGCCATCATCGTGCCACAACGCATCGAAAACCGTATGCCGCTCGTCGAGGTGGTGATGAACGGAGTGAGCTATCTCTTCGAGAGCAAGTTCCAGTTCAAGCCAGGGACAGAGCATCTGGTGAACCTCATCATCTCCGACAACCCCGACCAAGTGAAAATAAACATTGGCGGCGAGACACAGGGATGGAACTAAAAATAAGTTATGGGAAACGGTGAAACCGCCCATATTCGTAAATGTAAGCACATGAAGAAGACTATATATCTCTTGGCCTTCACGGCACTCCTTCTCGGAGCCTGGTTGATACTCCTATGGTTGCCGCCTTTTGCCGACCGCCAAGGGAACTGTCCGGAAACAAGGCATGGACTGAACGAAGGACTGGAACTTGTGGAGCAAGACCAAGGCAAGGAGGGGAAACGATACGTGGTGGAGGATGCCGATGGCAAGGAACTGTTTGTCATCCCCCTGCGCAACTGCCTGCTCGACACCCGTTTCCGCAATGGACAGCTTCGGTTCCGGGAACAAGGCACGCTCCGGGAAGGTTTCATCGACCGACAGGGCATGGTGACATTCACCAACCAGGCCGACATCAAGGTTTCGGAAATGTCCTCCGCCCAAGTTAATTTCCAAAAGGACAAGGATGATGTGACAGGGGACAAGCCCACAGGACCAACGGCAACGGACACCTACCAAGGGCAATCACCTCACGATAGGCCAACAACCCCAACATCCGGCAGGGGAGAAGTTATCCGACAAGTGAGTCTCAAGCAGATGGCGCAATCCAATCCCTTCTATAAAGAGGCTTCCAAAATCATGCAAGGCAAGTTGAGCGAGTCTGACGCCAAAAACCGACAGATGATACTCAACTATTGCGAACATTTCCGCACGGCCTACACCACCAAGGACATCGACTTCCTCAGGCAAGTGTTCAGCGACAAGGCTCTCATCATCGTGGGCAACATGGTCAAGTCCATCGCCAACGACAACAAATACCAGACAGAAAGCAGAGTGACCTACGCCATCCATTCCAAGCACGACTATCTCAACCGCCTCGGAAAGGTTTTCGCAGCCAACAAAAAGGTAGATGTCAAGTTCTCCGACTTTCGCATCATGCGCCATCCCACCATGGCAGGCATCTACGGTGTCTCCCTGCGACAAGAGTACAAGAGCGACCAGTACCATGATGACGGCTATCTCTTTCTGTTGTGGGACTTCCGGGATTCCTCCATGCCGCTCATTCACGTCAGGACCTGGCAATCCACGGTAAGCATAGCGAGCAACGGAGAGGTCATCAGCCTCCAGGATTTCAACCTGCAATAAGCAAAAGGCCAAGCAATAGATACTATTATACCATCATATATATATGGAGCACCAGGAAATTTTCAAGAAGATGACGGCATTCCTCTTTGCCCTCGTTCTCATGTCTTCAACCACCTCCGCGCAAGAGTTTTCGGTGGCAAGTTTCCGCTTGCTGCCCAACGACGTGAGTGCCTTCATCGACAACGTGCGCGACCTCAACGACGAGGCTTGCGCCCTCATCAAGGTGGAGGCTCCCGCCGACTTTGCCTTCTCCACCCCACTCGGCATCGTAAAGCGCAAGGACGAGGTGGGCGAGATATGGATCTACCTCCCGAAAGGTACCCGGACGCTTACCCTGAAGCACCCGGAATGGGGCGTGTTGCGCGACTACCCACTCGGCAAGTCTTTGGAAAGTCGCATGACCTACGAGATGAAGCTAACCCTCCCCCAACCAGCCCTCGCCGAGGTACACGACACCATCATACAAGTCAAGACGGTAAGGGACACCATCGCCATCGCCGCAAGCAAGCCCAAGACGCCTCTGTCCGCCCATGTCCTGGCAACGGTGGCATTCCACCAAGCCGGCCCGTCATACGGTCTCTTCCTTGCCACGATGCGCAAACATGGATTCTACCTCCATGCCAGCAGCGACTGCAAGAGCATCGGAACTACGGAAGGAAACTGCCTCAAGGACGGCAGCATCGACGGCACGGATACCAGGCCATACTATTCCGGAGGAACCCGTCACAGCAACTACATCCTCACGGTGGGAGCCATCCACTCCATCTACCGCAACTTCAACCTTTTCGAAGGCATAGGATATGGGCGTGTCGCCACAGCTTGGCAGAAGAGCGAAAGCGAAGGTGGCGGCTACCTCCTCAACGAAGGTCTCACCCACAAGGGGGTGACCGCTGAAGTTGGCGTCCTCGCAGCCTTCAACCGTATCGCTGTGTCGGCATCCGCCCTAACCATCGCCGGCAAGCAATGGCAAGCGTCCATAGGAGTCGGCATCAGAATCGGCAAATGACCTCCACACAGTCATCTTGCAAAAACTAAACATTTGAAAATATGAATATCCCAAAAGTTCATCGACATACATCACATCGAATACAGCAGGACATCCGTTGCATCCTATACCTGGCCACAGCTATCGGCATCACTTCCTGTAGCAGTGAAAAACCTACCTATCTGGAGCCACGTCTCTCGACCGGGGCTGCCACCGACATCACCCGGACTGAGGCAACCCTGAACGGGTCAGTCCACCTCGAAGGCGACACGGACATACCACAACTTTGTTTCCGCTACGGCACCAGCCAGGACTTGCCGCAAACGACGGTCGCCGTCTCCCCCACAGGTGGCAACACGACCTACAACGTCACTTGCCCTATCGACCAACTCACGGCTGGCACCACCTATTATTATATGTTGCAGGGCAGCAATGGCAGAGTAACCCTCACCGGCAATACGATGAGCTTTACCACGCAGCCCAATGAGAAACCGACATTGGGCGACCCCCATATCCTTAGCCATGGACCGATGAGCGTCATCGTGAGCTATGAGATCCAAGAAGACGGTGGAGAGACGGTTGCCGAGACAGGGTGTTACTATGCCTTGGCATCGGAAAGCACGGACATGAGAAACGAAAAGC
Source organism: Bacteroidaceae bacterium (assembly GCA_963594995.1). Lineage (GTDB taxonomy): Bacteria > Bacteroidota > Bacteroidia > Bacteroidales > Bacteroidaceae > Prevotella. The sequence continues at coordinate 1,482 of CAVBGK010000001.1, read as the reverse complement.
CCGAGCAAGTACAGACCAAGGTTGTCCTTTCCAGTTACTCAGGCGGCATCGGAGAGCAAAAGCTCCTCATAGGCGACTTGCAACGCAACGCCACCTACCTGATATGGCCCTACGCAAAAAGCCGTGTCGGCGAGACCATCGGCGAGGGCATCACCTTCACGACCACCGATGCCATCACGACCCATGAGGCAGGTGAACTCTCCGCCTTGATGGGAAACAACCTGTACGATTATTCATCCATCACACTAGCAGGTATGCTGGACGGGGATGACTTGAAATGCCTCAGGATGATGATGGGGCGCAATGCCGATGAGGGCAGCACTCCCGGCAAGCTCTCCCAATTGGACATGACCGATGCCAAGATTGTGGCAGGCGGAGGCCCTTACGGCGCATCACGCTATACCCAAGACCACGTCATCGGCCAAGGTCTCTTTGCCAACTGCACCCATCTGACCGAAGTGCGCCTGCCCATTGATGCCACGACCCTCGAAAAGGATGCCTTTTCGGGATGCACGGCTCTTACCAAGATAGAGATACCAGCTTTCGTCACGAGCCTGCAACCTTCAAGTGGATGCTCATCATTACAGGACATCACCGTATCGGAAGCCAATTCCAGCTACCAAAGCCAGGACGGTGTGCTGCTGAACGGCGACGCCACCGCCATCGTATGGTTTCCCATGGGCAAGCAAGGGAGCTATACCCTTCCCTCGACGATTACCTCCATCGGAAATCATGCCTTTCAGCAATGCAGCATCGAGACCTTCTACCTTCCAGACGGCCTAACTTCCATGGGTCAAGGCACATTCATGGACAGCAAGGTGAAGGAAGTGAAGATGCCGTCAAACCTGAAGACGTTGCCCACCGGCACATTCCAAGGCTGCATCCAGCTGAAAGTGGTCTGGCTAGGCAGCAAGACCGAACAGATTTCCGACTATGCCTTCGACCTCTGTCCCCTCACCGACATTTATGTCGATGCCTCCTATCCTCCCGTATGCAGCAGCAATGCCTTCACGACCAGAGCTGCCAGTGTGGCCAACACATGCACCATCCATGTACCCACAGGAAAGCAAGCCTTGTACAAGTCGGCCGCAGGCTGGAAACAATTCAAGCACATCGTCGCCGACAGATAAAAACTATTGCTGTCCGATAAAACTTGAAAACTCAAAGTTGTCCCTCGCGCACGTATGCGTGTGAGACAAAAAAGGGGGAAGAACCGGTTGGCTATTCCCCAAAGATTTTGTAATTTTGTGTAACTATTCAGCTGCCCTAATCCTATAGTGTACCGTACATTGCATAAGATTGTTAATTCGGTTAACATTTTTAGGAAGCCAATATTGCCTATATCCCCGTACCCCCATACGGCATTTCTATTTTACGAGAATCTCAGAGAATACTTTTCATACAAGTTGCACAATATCAATAAACTAGGTTAACGAATTGGCGATAATTCAGCTATTTTTAGTACCTTTGCACTTGAAATGA